>NZ_JCBAJY010000004.1:0-420402 GCF_059766615.1 Nocardioides sp. Z43_10
CCCAGCCCAAGCGCTGGCCGCGCTGCTGACAACAACGCCAGCAGCCTGACCCGTTGCTTCCACCGATAGACCCAGCCCACGGTGGCAGTGGGCATAACCCCGCGTTACAGCTGGCCGTACGTCGGGCGCCGGCTGTACGTCGTACGTCGGGCCGTACGTCGGGCGTCGGGCGTCGGGTCGGCCGGAGCGAGAGCGGGCGTTGAACGCGGGGGGCTCGAAGCGGGGTGTCGGCGGTGGGAGACAGTGCGTCGACCCCGACGATGGGGGCATGGTTTCCATGCTCGACGACGTCCCCTGGCCGGTCCTCACCGATCGGCTCTCCCTGCGTCCGCTGCGGATCGACGATCTGCCCCAGCTATGGGCTATCCGCTCCCTCGAGCCGGTCAGCCACTGGATGAGCTTCGCCGCACCGGACTTCGCGACCTTCGAGGAGCTCTTCGCCGATGACTCTCGGCGCGCCAGGACCTTGGTCGTGGAGCGCGAGGGCGCGATCATCGGCGACCTCATGCTGTCCATCCAGGACGCGTGGGCCCAGCGCGAGGTGGCCGATCGGGCCACCGGTGTGCAGGCCGAGATCGGCTTCGGGCTCAGCCCGGACCACGCGGGGCAGGGCTACGCCACCGAGGCGGCCCGCGCGCTGCTGCGGATCTGCTTCGTGGACCTCGGGCTGCGGCGGGTCACCGCCGAGTGCTTCGCCGACAACGAGCGCTCGTGGCGCCTCCTGGAGCGGATCGGGATGCGCCGCGAGACGCACAGTGTCCGCGACTCCCTGCACCGCTCGGGCGCCTGGCTCGACGGCTACGGCTATGCCCTGCTCGCCGAGGAGTGGCACTCCCAGTCGGCGTGAGTTCACGCCGACTCGGCGTCGTACGGCGGTGAGTTCACGCCGACTCGGCGTTGTGGGGCGCGGCCGGCTACTGGACGAAGTTGTCGGGGGTGACGGGCAGGTCGCGGACCCGCACGCCGGTGGCGTGGTAGGTCGCGTTGGCGACGGCGGCGGCGGTGCCGACGATCCCGATCTCCCCGACCCCGCGTGAGCCCATCGGGGTCACCGCCGGGTCGGACTCCTCGAGCCACTCCGCGTCGATCTCGCGCACGTCGGCGTGCGCGGCGATGTGGTAGGTCGCCAGGTCCTGGGTCACCACGTGACCGAACCGCGGGTCGCGCACGCCCTCCTCGAACAGCGCCGCGGAGAGGCCCATGGTGAGGCCGCCGATCAGCTGCGAGCGGGTCGTCACCGGGTTGATCACCCTCCCCACCGAGTAGACGCCGAACAGCCGCGGCACCCGGATCTCGCCGGTGAAGCGGTGCACCCGCGCCTCGGCGAACACCGCCCCGAACGAGTGCAGCGCGAACTCGCCGGCCATCGGGTCGTTGGCGGGGCTCGCGGTGAGCTCGCAGCCCGGCGTCGGGCGGTCGCCGAACCGCTCGCGGAACGCCTGGGCCGCGGCCACCACCGCGGTGCCCCACGAGCTCGTCCCCGAGGAGCCGCCGGCCACCGAGGCGGCCGGGAGGTGGCTGTCGGCGAGCTCCAGCTCGATGTCGGCGACCTCGACGTCCAGCGCGTCGGCGGCGATCTGCGCCAGCACCGTCCACGCGCCGGTGCCGATGTCGACGGCGCCGATCTGCACGGCGTACCGGCCCGACTCCAGTGAGCGCACGGTCGCCTCGTTGCCCGGCATCACCATCGCCGGGTACGTCGCCGCCGCCACGCCGGTGCCGACCCACCACTCGCCCTCGGCGGTGGCGCGCGGCTGCGGCGGCCGCTGCGCCCACCCGAAGCGCTCCGCGCCGCGGCGGAAGCACTCCATCAGCTGCCGGTCGTTGAACGGCTGCCCCGTCTCGGGGTCGAGCTCGGGCTCGTTCCGCGAGCGCAGCATGATCGGGTCCACGCCGCAGGCATACGACAGCTCGTCCATCGCCGTCTCCAGCGCGTAGGCGCCCGGCATCTCGCCCGGGGCGCGCATCCACGACGGCACCGCGACGTCGAGCTCGGCCACCCGGTGCGTGGTACGGCGGTGCGGCGCGGCGTACATCATCCGGGTCACCGTGGCGGTCTGCTCGGCGAACTCCTTGATCGCCGACGTCTGCGAGCTTGCGTGGTGCTCGATCACGTCGAGGCGGCCGTCGGCGTCGGCGCCGAGCCGGAGCCGCGAGACCGTCGCCGTGCGGTAGCCGGCCAGCGAGAACATCTGCTGGCGGGTCAGCGCCAGCCGCACCGGGCGCCCGGCGTGGGCCTGGGCGGCCAGCGCCGCGACCACCTCGTGGCAGTGCGGCAGTCCCTTGCTGCCGAAGCCGCCACCGACGTAGGGAGCCACCACCCGCAGCTCGTGCTGCTCCATTCCGAGCACCCCCGACAGCGTCGCGGCGACGGCGTGCACCCCCTGGGTGGAGTCCCACAGGGTGAGCCGCGGCCCGGAGCCGGACAGCGACCACAGCGCGGTGACCGCGTGCGGCTCCATCGGGTTGTTGTGCTCGTGCGGGGTCCGGTAGGTCGCCTCCAGCAGCGTCTCGGCCTCGCCCAGCGCGGTGTCCGGATCGCCGTCCTCGGTGTCGGTGGTCGCGCCCCCGTTGACCTCCTCGGGGGCGTAGAGCTCGCTGGCGTCGGAGAAGTCGGCGGCGTGCGGCTCGACCTGGTAGTCCACCTGGACCAGCCGGGCGCCCTCGCGCGCCGCCTCGGAGGTGCGGGCGACCACGCAGGCCACGACCTGGCCGTGGAAGCCGACCGCGTCGTCCTGGAGGACGGCGAGCTCACGGTCCTCGGTGTCGGCCAGCCGGGGGGCGTTGGTGTGGTCGAGGACCGCCACCACGCCGGGGTGGGAGAGCGCGGCGCCGGCGTCGACGCCGACCACGCGTCCCTTGGCGATCGTCGAGGTCACCAGCCACAGGTGCAGCGGGTTCTCGATGCCGTCGTCGGCACCGCGCTCGACGGCGTACGTCGCGGCGCCGGTGACCTTGGCCGCGCCGTCGTGGCGCCGCTCGGGGGTGCCCATCGACCGGGCGGCGATCGGGGCGGCCAGGTGCTCGGGGGTGGGGCTCATCGCTGGTCTCCTCGCGCGGCGGCGAGCCGGGTCAGCACCAGGGCCGTGGCCCCGCGCACCATCGCCACCTTGTAGCCGGTCTGCTCGGTGGTCACCGCGTCGACGAGCTCGGCGTCGGCGGCCGCGCGGACGGCCTCCTCGGTGAGCTGTGCGCCGCGCAGCGCCTCCTCGGCACGCAGGGCACGCCACGGCTTGTGCGCCACCCCGCCCCAGGCGATGCGGACGTCGCGCACGGTGTCGCCGTCGAGGTCGAGGGCCGCGGCCACCGACACCAGCGCGAAGGCGTACGACGCGCGGTCGCGCGCCTTGTGATAGCCCGAGAGCGCCGCCATCGGCAGGTCCGGCAGCTCGATGGCGGTGATCAGCTCGCCGTGCTCCAGGGTGGTGTCCTGCTCGGGGTGCTCGCCCGGCAGCCGGTGCAGCTCAGCGAACGGGAGCCGTCGCTCCCCGTCGGGTCCGAGCACGACGACGCTCGCGTCGACCGCGGCCAGTGCCACCGCGAGGTCGGAGGGGTGCACGGTCACGCACTCCGGCGACGCGCCGAGGATCGCGTTGTAGCGGCCGTAGCCCTCGGCCGCCGAGCACCCGGTGCCCGGCTCGCGCTTGTTGCACGGGGTGCTCAGGTCCTGGAAGTACACGCAGCGGGTGCGCTGCAGGAGGTTGCCGGCGGTCGTGGCCTGGTGCCGGATCTGACCCGAGGCGCCGGAGAGCAGCGCCCGCGCCACCACCGGGTAGCGCCGGCGCAGCTCGGGGTGGGCCGCCAGGTCGCTGTTGCGCACGTTGGCGCCGATGCGCAGCCCACCGTCGTGCTCCTCGACGGCGTCCATCCCCAGCCGGCGCACGTCGACCAGCGTGGTGGGGGTGGCGATCCCGAGCTTGAGGTGGTCGACCAGGTTGGTGCCGCCGGCCAGGAAGGCGGCGTCGGGGTCCGCGCTCACCGTGGCCACGGCGCCCGCCGCGTCGTCGGGGCGCCGGTAGTCGAGCTCCCTCATGCCGGGCTCCCGCTGGCGGCCTCGCGCACCGCGGCGCGGATGTTGGCGTAGGCGCCGCAGCGGCACAGGTTGCCGCTCATCCGCTCCCGGATCTCGTCGTCGCCGAGCTCGGCGTGCGCGCACAGGTCGTCGCTGACGCTGCTGGGGTGGCCCTGGGCCGCCTCCTCGAGCATGCCGACCGCCGAGCAGACCTGACCGGGGGTGCAGTAGCCGCACTGGAGGCCGTCGGTGTCGAGGAAGGCCCGCTGGACGGGGTGCAGCTCACCGTCGGCGGCGTCGGCCAGCCCCTGGGCGGTGACGACCTCGGAGCCGTCGAAGGCGACGGCCAGCGCGAGGCAGGTCAGGTGCCGGCGTCCGTCCAGGAGCACGGTGCACGAGCCGCACTGGCCGTGGTCGCACCCCTTCTTCGGCGACGTCACGCCGAGGCGCTCGCGCAAAGCGTCCAGCAGCGTCGTCCGGGTGTCGACCCGGACCCGTCGGGGCGCCCCGTCGACGGTGAGCTCGATCTCGGTCTCCACTCGCTTCTCCTCGTCCGGGGCCGGTGCGCGAGGGGCGGTATCCCAATCACCCGCGGGCAAACCCCTGTGGCGCCATGCCCGCCGGCTCGACGGGGCGGCGATGCGTCAGCGAGCGCGGCGCCACTCGATGGCGGGGCAGGTGTCCATCACCATCGCGAGGCCGGCCTGCGTCGTACGGCGGAAGGCGAGCTCGTCGATGACGCCGAGCTGGAACCACACGCCCTTCGCCCCGACCGCCACGGCCTCGTCGGCGAACTGACCGGCCGCCTCGGAGCGGCGGAAGACGTCGACCACGTCGATGTCGAACGGCACGTCGGCCAGCGTCGGGTAGCCCTGTTCGCCCAGCACCGTCGGTGCGGTGGGGTGGATCGGGACGATCCTCTTGCCGCGCTCCTGCAGCAGCCGGGCGATCTCGTAGGCGGTGCGGCTGGGGTCGCCGGAGAGCCCGACGACGGCCCAGGTCTCGAGCTCGTCGAGCATCAGTGCCACGGCCGCGGGATCCTGCCAGTCGGTGCTCATGGGGCCACGCTACGACGACCGGCAAGCCCTCGGCCGGCATCCCGGTCTGGCTGCATGGCACAACTACCCGCGGGTAGCATTGGGCGCATGAGCAGCCAGGACTCGTCGACCTACCCGCTGTACGCCCTCTCCGAGGAGCACCAGGCGATCCGGGAGGCGGTCCGGGCGGTGTGCGACGCCAAGGTCGCGCCGTACGCCGCGGCCGTCGACGAGGAGGTCCGCTTCCCGCGTGAGGCGGCTGCCGCGCTGCAGGCCGCCGACTTCCACGCCGCCCACGTGCCCGAGCAGTACGGCGGGGCGGGCGCCGACGCGCTGGCCACCGTGCTGATCATCGAGGAGGTGGCCCGCGCCTGCGTGTCCTCCTCGCTGATCCCGGCGGTCAACAAGCTGGGTTCGCTGCCGGTGCAGATCGCGGGCTCCGAGGAGCTCAAGGCCAAGTACCTCGGCAAGCTGGCCGCCGGCGAGGGCGGCTTCTCCTACTGCCTCTCCGAGCCCGACGCCGGCTCCGACGCACTCGGCATGAAGACCCGCGCGGTGCGCGACGGCGACGAGTGGGTGCTCAACGGCGTGAAGCGCTGGATCACCAACGCCGGCGAGTCAGAGTTCTACACGGTGATGGCGGTGACCGATCCCGCCGAGCGCAGCCGCGGCATCTCGGCGTTCGTGGTGGAGAAGTCGGACCCGGGCGTCTCGTTCGGGGCCCCGGAGAAGAAGCTCGGCATCAAGGGCTCCCCGACGCGCGAGGTCTACCTCGACAACGTCCGGATCCCCGCCGACCGGATGATCGGTGCCGAGGGCACCGGGTTCGAGACCGCGATGAAGACCCTCGACCACACCCGGGTGACGATCGCCGCGCAGGCGGTCGGCGTCGCCCAGGGGGCGCTGGACTACGCGCTGGAGTACGCCAAGGAGCGCCAGCAGTTCGGCAAGGCGATCGCGGAGTTCCAGGGCCTGCAGTTCATGCTCGCCGACATGGGCATGAAGGTGGAGGCCGCCCGGCAGATGACGTACGCCGCGGCCGGGCGCAGCGAGCGCGGGGACGACGACCTGACGTTCTTCGGCGCCGCCGCCAAGTGCTTCGCCTCCGACGTGGCGATGGAGGTCACCACCAACGCCGTGCAGATCCTGGGCGGCTACGGCTACACCCGCGACTACCCGGTCGAGCGGATGATGCGCGACGCCAAGATCACCCAGATCTACGAGGGCACCAACCAGGTGCAGCGGATCGTGATGGCACGCCAGCTGCTGGCGGGGGTGCAGAGCGAGCTGTGACGGGCTGGGGCCCGGGCTGGGGCGCCCAGCAGGTCACCTGGGCGGGGTTTCGCCGAGCGCCGGATCGGGCCCCTCGGTGGCCAGGGTGAGCAGGCGCAGGTCGCCGGCCAGGCGCTCCATCAGGTCGCGGTCGACGTCGCCGAACAGCTCCGCCTCGACTTCTCCGACCGCGGCGAGCACCTGCGCGAAGCGCGCGCGCCCCGCCTCGGTGAGCTCGACGTTGACCTGGCGCCGGTCGCGGCTGTCGAAGGCGCGCCGTACCGCGCCGGCCTCCTCGAGCTTGGCGATGCGGTGCGTGATGGCCCCCGGGGTCACCTGAGCGAGGTCCTGCAGGGCGCCGACGCTGAGCGGATCCGGCGAGCGGATCAGGCTGGAGAGCAGCGGCAGCTCCCAGAACTCGATGCCCTGCGGAGCCAGCCTGCGGCGGGCCTCGGTGTCGAGATGGTGAGCGAGTCGGCGCAGGCGGGTGTGCACCTCCTTCACGGTGAGGTCCACCCCCGGCCCGCGGACGTGGTCCAGGATCGAGTCGACGCGGTCTCGTCGCTGCGCCATCGGACCTCCTCGTTGGCATTACTTCAACGCTGCGACTATTTTAGCGTGAACCAAATGGAGGTCTGCTCGCCGATGTCGTCACCCACCACCTCAGCTCCGCGGGGCGCCGCCCTGCCCGCCGGACACGCCGATCACGCCAGGGCCACCATCGCGCTGGCGATCCTGGGCATCTTCGTCACCTACGTGCCCATCACCGCCGTCAGCGTCGCGCTCACCACCATCGGCGCCGACACCGGAGCCTCGACGGCCGGGCTGCAGTGGGTCTCGGACGCGTACGTGATCCCGATGGCGGCGGCGGTGCTCTCGGCAGGCGTGTTCGGCGACATCCACGGACGGCGCCGGGTCTTCCTGGTGGGGATGGTGCTCACCATCCTCGGTGGCGCGACCGCCGGCCTCGGCTCGGCTGTCCTCGACGACCACGCCCTGCGCGTCCTGTGGATCGGGCAGGCGATCGCCGGGCTCGGCGCCGGTCTGCTGATCCCGACCACCCTGGCCCTGATCGCCCAGGCGGTCCCGGACTTCCGCGCCCGCGGCAAGTTCATCGGCTTCTGGTCGATGGGCCTGATGTCCGGCCTCGCCCTCGGCCCGATCTTCTCCGGGACCGTGCTGCAGGTCGGTGCCTGGCACTGGATCTACGCCCCGTCCACCACGCTCGCGGTGGTGGCCACCGGGATTGCGCTGCGGCTGCTCCCCGAGTCGGCCCCGGTCGAGGGCCGTCGCCTCGACTGGCCAGGCCAGCTGGCCGCCACGGTCGCGATCGCATTCTCGATCTTCGGCATCATCGAGGGTGGCGAGCAGGGCTGGACGTCCTGGCAGGCGCTGGTCGGGCTGTGCGTGGGCGCGGTCGCCCTGCTGGCGTTCCTGGTGATCGAGCGGCGCAGCGAGGCCCCGCTGATGGACCTGGCGATCTTCCGCTCGCCGGCCTTCTCCGCCTCCGGGTTCGCCGGGGTGATCGCGATGTTCTCCATCGTCGGCGGCATGTTCCTGCTCAGCCTCTTCCTGGGTTTCGTGCAGCGCCTCGACGCGCTCGAGATCGCGCTGCGGCTGCTCTTCGCCACCGGGCTCGGTGTCGCGGTCGGGCCGTTGGCGGCCCTGCTGATGCAGCGGCTCAAGGCGATGCACGTCCTGGCCCTCGGGCTGGTCATCGGCGCCACCGGTCTGTTCTCGCTGACCTTCATCACCGCCGAGACCGGTGTGTGGGACCTCGGCTGGCGCCTGGCGATCTTCGGCCTCGGCAACACCACGATGATGACCGCGGTGACGACCGCCGCGATCAACTCGACCCCGCTGCGGATGGCCGGCATGGCGGCCGCCACCAACACCGTGCTGCGCCAGTACGGCGCCGCGCTCGGCCCCGCGATCCTCGGCGTGGTCTTCAGTCACCGGCTCGCCGGGGGCGCCACCCCCGAGGACGCCTTCGCGGCCGCGCTGATCACCAACGTCGCCCTGCTGCTGCTGGCCGCGGTGGTCTGCCTCGTGGCGGCGCGTCGAGAGACGCACCCGGCCGGCGCGCACTGAGCCGCCCGGCCCCCCGCCACTGCCGGGGGAGCGGATCAGGGCGAGGCGCCGGCCCAGGCGCGCAGCGTCGGCGCGCCGGGACCGGCCAGCTCCTCGGCGAGCGCGGCGCGCCCGGCGGCGGTGGTGGCCAGGGCCGCCGCCGGCCCGGTGACCTCGGGCCCGCTCCCGTGCCGCCACTCGAGGTCGACGGCGCGGTAGGACAGCGACGGCCGCCCACCCCGGATCATCCCCATCATCGGCAGGGGGCCGAGCAGGAAGTCCAGCACCGGAGACCAGTGCTCTACGGGCCGGTCGACGGGCAGGCCCAGCGGTACGACGATGTCGACGCGGTGGACCATCACGTCGGTCAGCGACGAGCGTGAGCCCAGCCCCGGCGGAGCGAAACGGTTGTCGGCCTGGCGGCGCAGCGCCGCGGCGAGGTCGGCGCCCGACCAGTCGGCGAGGGTGGTGGTGAGCCACTGGGTGGCCCGGCGCGGCACCCCCCGGCCGTGCACGAACGCGGCCGCCATCGTGCGCCGGTCCGCCTCCAGCACGCTGACCAGGTGGCAGGCCACCGCGTGCACCGTCCAGTCCGGGCACAGGCTCTGGGTCGCCCACTGCTCGGGACCGAGGGTGTCCCACAGATCCGCCATCGCCCGGCGCTCGGCCGCGATGCTCTGCCAGTGTTCGGACATCGTCCCAGTCTGGGCCGCGATCCCGCCGGGCGCGACCCCCTCGCCCGGAGCCCTACACCGGCGGCTTGCTCGCGAGGCTAGCGGAGCGTGACCCGACCGGCGTCGACGTCCCAGCGCGCGTCGAGCCGGACGTTGTCGAGCAGCCGCCGGTCGTGGGAGACCAGCAGCAGGGCGCCGTCGTAGCTCTCCAGCGCCTCCTCGAGCTGCTCGATCGCGGGGAGGTCGAGGTGGTTGGTCGGCTCGTCGAGCACCAGCAGGTTCACCCCGCGGGCCTGGAGCAGGGCGAGCGCGGCCCGGGTGCGCTCGCCGGGGGACAGGCGCGCCACCAGGCTCGCCACCTGGTCGGCCTTGAGGCCGAACTTGGCGAGCAGCGTGCGCACCTCGGCCGGCGTCATCTGGGGCACCACGGCCTCGAACGCGTCGCCGAGTGCCAGGTCCTCGGCCAGCCCGGTGCGGGCCTGGTCGATCTCGCCCACCGCCACCGAGGCGCCGAGGCTGACGCTGCCGGAGTCGGGGGTCAGCCGGCCCAGGAGCAGGCCGAGCAGGGTGGACTTCCCGGCGCCGTTGGGGCCGGTGATGGCGATCCGGTCGCGGGCGCTGACCTGCAGCGACGCCGGACCGAACGTGAAGTCGCCGCGGCGCAGCGTGGCCTCGTTGAGGGTCGCGACCACCGAGCTGGACCGGGGGGCCGCCCCGATCGTGAACTGCAGGGCCCACTCCTTGCGCGGCTCCTCGACCTCCTCGAGCCGGGCGATGCGCGACTCCATCTGGCGCACCTTCTGGGCCTGCTTCTCCGAGGACTCGGTGCTGGCCTTGCGCCGGATCTTGTCGTTGTCGGGAGCCTTCTTCATCGCGTTGCGCACGCCCTGGGAGCTCCACTCGCGCTGGGTGCGCGCCCGGGCCACGAGGTCGGCCTTCTTGGTCGCGAACTCGTCGTAGGACTCGCGGGCGTGGCGCCGGGACACCGCGCGCTCCTCCAGGTAGGCGTCGTACCCGCCGTCGTAGACCGCCACCTTCTGCTGGGCCAGGTCCAGCTCGACGATCCGGGTGACGCACCGGGCCAGGAACTCGCGGTCGTGGGAGACCAGCACCACTCCGCTGCGCAGCCCGCGGACGAAGGACTCCAGCCGCTCCAGCCCGGCCAGGTCGAGGTCGTTGGTCGGCTCGTCGAGCAGGACGAGGTCGAAGCGGCTGAGCAGCAGCGCGGCGAGCGCGGCACGGGCGGCCTGGCCGCCGGAGAGCGAGGTCATCAGCGCGTCGGCGCCGACGTCGAGGCCGAGGTCGGCCAGCACGGGTGGGATCCGCTCGTCCAGGTCAGCGGCGCCGCTGGCCAGCCAGTGGTCGAGCGCGACGGCGTAGGCGTCCTCGACGCCGGGGGCGCCGGACTCCAGGGCCGCGGCGCTCGCCTCCATCGCGGCGGTGGCCCGGGCGGCGCCGGTGCGCCGGGCGATGTAGTCGGCGACGCGCTCACCGGGGACCCGCTCGTGCTCCTGGGGGAGCCAGCCCACGAACGCGTCGGAGGGGGCGGTGGAGACGGTCCCGGCCAGGGGCGCGTCGAGGGCGGCGAGCAGCCGGAGCAGGGTGGTCTTGCCTGCCCCGTTGGCGCCGACGACGCCGACCACGTCCCCGGGGGCGACCGTGAGGTCGAGGGACTCGAAGAGCGTGCGGTGGGCGTGCCCTCCGGACAGATCCTTGGCGACGAGGGTTGCGCTCACGGGGGCATCCTAGGCGCCGGTGGATCGGCCCCCGACCGCCGTACCGGGCGAGCTCACGCCGACTCGACCGCCGTACGGCGCGAGCTCACGCCGACTCGGCGTTGTTCGTGCGCGAGCTCACGCCGAGTCGGCGCGAAACTCGGGTGAGTTCGCGCCGACTCGGCGTGGGTGGGTCAGCGGGTGACGATTACGTGCTCGTTGGGGACGCAGTGGGTCATCGTGTGACCGGTGACGTCGCGCGGGCCGTTCTTGCCCAGGTTCTCCAGGCGACGCTTCTCCTCGTCGTTGAGCTGCTGGGTCTCCAGCGGCGCGAGGTGGCGCACGTCGTCGGCAGTGATGCCGAGCCCGTCACCCACGCGCTGGCCCAGCTCGTCCTCGCACATGAAGAAGTGCCAGACCATCCGCTCCTGGACCTCCCGGGTGGCCTCGGAGATGTTCGCGACCAGGTTCGCGACCAGGTCGTCGCGCTCCCAGTCCTCCATCAGCCGGAACCGCTCGCCGGCCTGGGCGTAGTCGTTGGTCCGCGGGATCCGGGACCGGGTCAGCCGGCCGCTGATCTCGGGGCCGGTCTCCACGTGCCCGGGCTTGATGGCCTCGCTGAGACCGTTCATCGTGGACGGCTCGTAGTTCACGTGCGGGTTCTGCCCCTCGGCGAGGTCCACCTGGTAGGACATCTCGCCGCCGCGCTGGTTGGTCTGCACGCGGGCGTTCTTCGGCGCGTTCACCGGCAGCTGCAGGTAGTTCGGGCCGACCCGGTAGCGCTGGGTGTCGCTGTAGGAGAAGGTCCGCCCCACCAGCATCTTGTCGTCGGAGAAGTCCAGGCCGTCGACCAGGACACCGGTGCCGAAGGCGATCTGCTCGTTCTCGTTGTGGTGGTCCTCGACGTTGCGGTTGAGCGTCATCGTGCCGACGAACCTCGGCTCGAAGATCTCCTCGGGCCAGACCTTGGTGTCGTCGAGCGGGTCGAAGTCCAGCTCGGGGTGGTCGTGGTCCTCCATCAGCTGGACGAAGAGGTCCCACTGCGGGTAGTCACCGCGCTCGATGGCCTCGTAGAGGTCCTTCGAGGCGTGTCCCAGGTCGCCGGCCTGGATGTTGGCGGCGTCCTCCTCGGTCAGGCTCTTCACGCCCTGCCGCGGCTGCCAGTGGTACTTGACCAGGTGCGAGACGCCCTCGGCGTTCACCCACTTGTAGGTGTTCACCCCGAAGCCCTGCATGTGCCGGTAGTCGGCGGGGATTCCGCGCGGGCTGAACAGGTTCACCAGCATGTGCATCGACTCCGGCGTCTGCGACATGAAGTCGAAGATCCGGGCCGGCTCCTGGCGGAACGTGACCGGGTCCGGCTTCAGGGAGTGGATCACGTCGGGGAACTTGATCGCGTCGCGGATGAAGAAGACGCCCAGGTTGTTGCCGACCAGGTCCCAGTTGCCGTCCTCGGTGTAGAACTTCACCGCGAAGCCGCGCGGGTCGCGGGCCGCCTCGGAGGAGTCGCGCCCGCCGATCACCGTGGAGAAGCGGATCGCCAGCGGCGTCTTCTTGCCGGCCTCGGCGAAGAGCTTGGCTCGGGTGTACTTGGCGATCGGCTCGTCGCCGACCTTCCCGGAGGCCTCGAACTCGCCGTAGCAGACGAACCCGCGCGCGTGCACGACCCGCTCGGGGATGCGCTCGCGGTCGAAGTGGCTGATCTTCTCCAGGAAGTGGTAGTTCTCCAGCGTGGCCGGGCCGCGGGACCCGACCGTGCGCTGGTTCTGGTTGTCGTAGACCGGATGCCCCTGGCGGGTGGTGAGCATTCGACGGCCGTCGTCCTGGGTCATGGTGAATCCTCTCGTCGGTCGATGGTCGTGCGGGTGCGGGCGGGGGTCACGCGCGCGACGACTCCGGGGACGCGGCGCACGCGGGGCACAGGCCCCAGAAGGTCACCTCGGCCTCATCCACGACGAAGCCGTCGGTGGTCGACGGTTCCAGGCACGGCGCGGCACCCACCACGCAGTCCACGTCGACGGTCCGCCCGCAGGAGCGGCAGACCAGGTGGTGGTGGTTGTCGCCGACCCGGGCCTCGTAGCGGGCCGGGGAGCCGGCCGTCTCGACCCGGCGGGCGACACCGGTGCGTCCGAAGGCGTCCAGACAATCGTAGACCGTCTGGATGGAGACATCACCGGCCCGGGCCCGCGTGCGGGCCACGATGTCCTGGACGGGCAGGTGCTCCCCGTGTACGAGGGCATCCTCGAGCACGGCGAGCACGGCTACCCGCGGGCGCGTGACACGTAGGCCCGCTGCGCGGAGCCGTTCGGCTTCGGCTGCCTCCATGGGCGCCCTGGTACCCGATGCGACCCGATCCATGCCCGTCGCGCGGGCGGCGTCAGCCGGGGAAGATCCGCGGGAGGTCGCTGGCCCGGCCGGTGAACTTCGGCTCACGCTTGTCGCGGAACGCCGCCACGCCCTCCTTGCCGTCGCCGACCGAGGTGTGCCACATCGCCAGCGAGTCGGCGAGGTGCGCCTCGAGGGGGTGAGCGGCGGCCGAGTTGCGGTAGAGCATCTGCTTGGCCAGCGCCAGCGCGACGGGGGAGCGGCCCACCACGAAGGAGCGCGCGAGCTCGAGGGCGGCCGGCAGCAGGTCCTCGGGCTCGTGCACCGAGCGGACCAGCCGCCCGGCGTGGGCCTGCTCGGCGGTGAGGATGTCGGCGGAGTAGATCCACTCCAGGGCCTGCTGGATCCCCACGATGCGCGGCAGGAACCACGTGGAGCACGCCTCCGGCACGACCCCGAGGCGACCGAAGACGAAGCCGATCCGCGCCTTGGTCGAGGCCAGCCGAAGGTCCATCGCCAGCGTCATGGTGGCGCCGATGCCGACGGCCGGGCCGTTGATCGCGGCGATCACCGGCTTGGGGCAGGCGTGGATGGCGAGCGTCACCTTGCCTCCGGTGTCGCGCACGCCCTGGTCGTACGGCGCCTCGGTGAGGTGCGCGCGCAGCCCCTCCGGGGTGGGGTCGGCGTCCTCGTCGAGACCGAAGACGTTGCCCTCGGCGGAGAGGTCCATGCCGGCGCAGAAGGCCCGGCCCGCGCCGGTCACGACGATCGCCTTCACCTCGTCGTCGCGCGCCGCGTCGAGGAAGACCTGCTCGAGCTCGGCGGCCATCGTGACCGTGAACGCGTTCAGCGCGTCGGGGCGGGCGAGGGTCAGCGTGGCGACGCCGTCGGCGTCCACGCTCCAGTCGAGGGTGGAGAAGGAGGTCATCTGGGGAGTCCTGACGGTGTGCAGAGCTTCTTGGGGATGTCGTCGGTCTTGTCTTCGGCGATGTAGTCGAACATCTGCTGGGAGCGCTCCGCGTCCCAGGTCACCCGCAGGTCCGAGATCGGCACGCCGCAGGTGAGCCCCTTGTCGCCGTTCACCCGGGTCATCGCCATCGCGAACTTGCCCAGCGTGAAGACACCGGTGCCCTCGCTGACCCGCACCGCGTCGGCTGCCGCCGTGTTGAGGCGGAAGTAGCGCACCGGGTTGAGCACCGTCCACGGCGAGAGCACCTTGGCACCGAGCGCGGAGACCACCTCGCGCTGCGCCGCGGCACGGTCCACGTCTCCGCGCGCCGAGTAGGTCTTGCGTGAGCGGGCGTAGCCGAGAGCGGTGAGCCCGTCGACCTCCTGGCAGCCCTTCTTGATGTTCAGCCGCGCGGCGGGGTCCTTCATCGCCTGCTTCGGGCAGATCTCCACGCCCCCCACGGCGTCGACCATGTTGATCACGCCGCCGAAGCCGATCTCGATGTAGTGGTCGACGCGGATGCCGGTGTTCTGCTCGATGGTCTCCACCAGCAGCGGCGCCCCGCCGTAGGCGAAGGCAGCGTTGACCTTGCCGGTCCCGTGCTCGGGGATCTCCACGGTGGAGTCCCGGGGGATCGACATCAGCACGTTCGGGCCCGAGCCGGTGTGCAGCAGCATGATGGTGTCGGTGCGCTGGCCCTGGCGCTCGCCGGCGCGCACCGCCTTGCGCTGCTCGTCGCTGAGGTCGTCGGCCTTGTCGCTGCCGACGACCAGGTACGTCGTGCCGGGCTGCTCGCCGGGCCGGTCGCCCTCGGGGGTGGCGTCCACCTTCTCGACCTTCTGCAGGGCCCAGATGGGGGTCGCCACCAGGAAGATCAGCCACAGGATGAGCAGCGCCCACACCCAGCGCAGGCGGGGGCGCGGACGCCAGCGGCGGCCTCGAGGCGGCTCGCCGGGCGGGGCCGGAGCGGGGCGCGGTGGCGCGGTGCGCGTGGACGACGAGGGCCGAGGGGCCGGGCGCGGCGTGGGCTCGGCGGCGGGCCGACGGACACCGGGGGCCGGCTGCACCGGCATCACCTGGGTCTCGTCGGGGCGCGGGCGCCGGCGGGGCGTGGTGGGGATCGCCCGGGTGGCGTCGTCGGGCGGCGTGCCCGTCGCGCCGGAGCCGTAGAGCCAGTCGTACTCCGGAGTCCCCTTGTCGGGTCCGCCGTTGGGGGGACGGTCAACCATGTTCCAGACGCTACCGCGCCGCGCCCACCAGTTCGGTGACCGACGCCGCCATGGCGTCGACGAGCACGTCGAGGTCGGGGGCCGCGTCGTAGTCCGCGGTGATCCCGAAGGTCAGGGTGTCGCAGTAGGAGAAGATCGCCACGCCGAAGCGCACCTGGTCCGCGATCGGCACGTAGGGCAGCAGCGACACCGCCTCGCGGCCCAGGGCGTAGAGGGGCTGTCGTGGTCCCGGCACGTTGGTCGTCACCGTGCTGATCTGGCGCTGGGGCAGGCCCAGGCCCAGCTTCATCGCCCAGGCGACCGGGGCGAAGGCACTCAGCTCCAACGCGGCGGTCAGGTTGCCGCCGGCCTCGATCTGGTGGCTGGCGCGCAGCTTGCCGATGCGCTCGTGCACCGCCAGCAGCCGCTCGACGGGATCGGCGAGGTCGACGGGCAGGTGGGGCAGCATCATCGAGACCCGGTTGTCGGGGATCGACTCCTCGCCCGGCGCGCGGGTGGAGACCGGGACCAGCGAGCGCAGGGCCCGCGCGTCGGGGGTCTCCCCGCGGTGCAGCAGCAGCGCGCGGAAGCCGCCGGCCACGGCGGCGAGCGCGACGTCGTTGACGGTGACGCCGTAGGCCTTGCGCACCGCGCGCACGTCCTCCAGGCGGGTGTCGGTCCAGGCGTAGCGGCGGCTGCCGTCCAGGGCCCCGGTCAGCGAGGTGGCCGGGCCGGGGCGCAGCGTGCCGGCCAGGGCCAGCAGCCCGCGGGCGGAGTCCAGGCTCGAGCGCATCAGCCGGCCGGGGCTGCGCACGGTCCGGCCGAGCGCCGCCACCGTGTGGGCCGGGGTGGTGCTCAGGTCCCACAGGGCCTGCGCGGTGAACGCCGCCGTCGAGACCGGTGCCGCGGGCTGCCAGTCGTCGGGCACCGCGGGACGGGGCTCGGGGGTGGGGTCGAGCACGAGCTTGTAGAGGTCGGTGCCGGAGACCCCGTCGACGACGCTGTGGTGGAGCTTGGACAGCAGCGCCCACCGACCCTCGGGCAGGCCCTCGCAGAACCAGTACTCCCACAGCGGCCGGCCGCGGTCCATCCTGCGTGACATCACCCGGCTCAGCAGCCGGCCGATCTCGGCGGGACCGCCGGGCGAGGGCAGGGCGGTGTTGCGGATGTGCCAGCGCACGTCGAAGTCGGGGTCGTCGACCCAGGCCGGGGGAGCGATGTCGAAGGGGACCTGGCGCAGCTTCTGGCGGTAGCGCGGCACCAGCGGCAGGCGGCCGGCGATCGTCTCGACGAACTCGTCGAAGTCCGGGGCTGGCCCCTCGAAGATCGCGAACGATCCGATGGCCATCGAGGCGGTGGGATCGACGTCCTCCGCCTCCAAGAAGGCCGCCGCCAGCGGTGTGAGTCGCTCCATGTTCACTCCCTGTCCGGGAGCACCTCGGCCCCCCGCCAGGCGTCGGCCCCGTCACCACGCCCGGATCGACCATGGCAGAAGGGCGCCGCGCTGTCCACGGGTCGCACGCCCCCCGAGCGGGCTCGAGGAGATCCCCGCCACTTCTGCGCCCGATGCCCGCGGCCCTTCGGCGCCGCGGCCCTCGGGCGCGACTAGCGTTCCGCGCATGAGCGAGCACCAGACCGAGCTGATGGACCCCTCGGCACTGGCCCATTCGGCACTGGCGGAGCCGGTACTGGCGCATCCGCCGGCCTACGCACGGGTGTCGCTGGCGATGCTGATGCACACCGCCGAGGCGAACCTGCTCGGCAACGTGCACGGGGGCGAGATCATGAAGCTGGCCGACTCGACGGCTGGCGCGGTCGCCCAGCGGCACAGCGGCGGCCCGGCGGTCACCGCGGCGATGGACGAGATGGTGTTCCTCAACCCGGTCCGGGTTGGCGACATCGTCAGGACCTCGGCACAGGTCAACTGGGCCGGGCGCTCCTCGATGGAGATCGGCGTGCGGGTGGAGGCGCAGCCCTGGGACGACGCCGCGGAGCCCCGCCACGTCGCCTCGGCGTACTTCGTCTTCGTGGCCGTCGACGCCGACGGCGCGGCTCGCCCCGTGCCCGCCCTGGTGCCCGAGACCCGCACCGAGGTACGGCGCTCGCGTGAGGCCGAGATCCGGCGCTCCCACCGGCTCGCCCGCAAG
Source organism: Nocardioides sp. Z43_10 (assembly GCF_059766615.1). NCBI lineage: Bacteria > Bacillati > Actinomycetota > Actinomycetes > Propionibacteriales > Nocardioidaceae > Nocardioides > Nocardioides sp. Z43_10. Next base: position 17,410 of record NZ_JCBAJY010000004.1, read on the forward strand.
CAGGAGATCGACCGCGGCCGCGACCGCTGAGCCGGGCCGTCCGGCGAGGAGAGTGAGCCGACACCGGCGCGTCGTACCCGCCTGTGACTGCTGGGACTGGTGATACTGGCTGTCTTGGGTCGGCCAGCTCCGCACGACCCATCAGCTCAGCAGGACCCATCAGTAGAGAGGCACTTCGGATGCCACCCGAATCTTCCCCCGGGTTGCCCGATCGAGACGGCGACCTGCCCGGCCCCGGACGACCGGTCGCGCTGAGCGCGGACGACCGTGCCGGGCGCGTGCGGTTCCGTCGCGCGATCACGCTGATGCTGATGACGCTGGTCCTGCCGGGCTCCGCGCAGCTGGTCGCCGGCAACCGGCGCGTCGGGCGGATCGCCCTGCTGACCTGCGCCGCGGTGCTGGCGATCGCACTGCCGGTGCTGCTGCTCGGCTTGGTCTGGCACGGCCTCCTCTACTGGCTCGGCACCAACACCTTCTTGCTGGGGGTCCTGCGGCTGCTGCTGATGGCGCTGGCCATCGGCTGGGCGGTGCTGTTCATGGACGCCTGGCGCCTCGGCGCCCCGCTGACCCTGCGCCAGAACCACCGGCTCGCGGTCGTCGGCGTCAACGGCCTGCTGTGCTTCTCGGTCGCCGGGACGCTGCTCTTCGGCGCCCACGTGGTGGGAGTCCAGCGCGACTTCCTGACGATGTTCGGCGACGGCAAGGTGGCCGGCTCCTCGGACGGGCGCTTCAACGTGCTCCTGCTCGGCGGGGACTCCGGCGCCGGCCGCTGGGGGCTGCGCCCCGACTCCCTCACGGTGGCCAGCGTGGACGCCGAGACCGGGCGCACGGTGCTGATCGGGCTGCCGCGCAACATGGCGAACTTCCCCTTCGCCAAGGGCTCGACGATGGCCGAGCAGTTCCCCGACGGCTTCGACTGCGACGACTGCTACCTCAACGGCGTCAGCACCTGGGCCGAGGACAACCCCGAGCTCTTCGGAGACTCCGAGCACCCCGGCATGGACGCCACCGTCTCCGCGGTGGAGGGCATCACCGACCTCGACATCAGCTACTGGGCGATGGTCAACCTCGAGGGCTTCAAGGACCTGGTCGACGCGTTCGGCGGCGTCACCCTCAACGTGCGCGACCGGATCCCGGTGGGCCTCCCGCACGACGACTTCTTCCACTACATCGAGCCCGGCGAGCGCAAGCTCGACGGTCACGACACGCTGTGGTTCGCCCGGGCCCGTGAGGGCTCCGACGACTACTCGCGGATGGCGCGGCAGAAGTGCGTGATGAACGCGATGATCACCCAGATCAGCCCGACCACGGCGGTCCGCAACTTCGAGAAGATCGCCGCGGCGAGCTCGGCGATGGTCTCCACGAATCTGCCCGGCAGCGAGTTGGACCGGTTCCTCCCGCTGGCTCTCAAGGCCAAGGGTCAGAAGATCTCGACGCTCTCGCTGGTCCCGCCGATGATCCAGACCGCGGATCCCGACATCGACCTGGTCCACCGCAAGGTCGCCGAGGCGATCGACGCCTCCGAGGGCACGGCGAAGGCGCCGAAGAAGAAGAAGGCGAAGGCGGCCCAGTCGCCGACCTCGGTGACCGGCGGCTCGATCGGCTCCCTGCGCGAGGGCTACGCCGCCAACCAGGCCGAGGACCTGGGCTCGGCCTGCTGAGCGGCGGCGGGTGCGGACCGGCTCAGGCCACGCCCTAGGGTGTATGCCGTGCCCCCCGACGACCATCCGAACGAGCGCGTGCTCGCCGTCGTGGTCACCTTCAACCGCCTGGCGCTGCTCCAGCGGCTGCTCGCCCGCCTCGCCCAGGTCGGCCGGCTCGACGGCGTGCTCGTGGTCGACAACGCCTCCACCGACGGCACCGGCGCCTGGCTGGCAGCCTCGGCCCCGGCGGGCGTGGAGACCCTCACCCTGCCGGAGAACCGGGGCGGCGCCGGAGGCTTCCACGCCGGTCTGGCCGCCGCTGTCGAGCGCGGTGCCGACCTGGTCTGGCTGATGGACGACGACGGGGTCCCCGAACCGGACTGCCTCGACGTGCTGCTGGGCCACCGCGACCTCGACTTCTGGGGCCCCGCGGTGCTGGCCGAGCAGGACCCGACCCGGCTGTGCTTCCCGATCCGCCTGCCCGGCTCCACCCAGGTCGTGCACGCGATGGCGCAGGTCGAGGCGGCCGCGCGCGACGGGCTGATCCCCGACGTGGTCATCCCCTTCAACGGCGTCCTGCTCACCCGCGAGCTGGTGGAGCGCATCGGCCTGCCGCGCGAGGAGTTCTTCATCTGGGGCGACGACGTGGAGTACCTCTGGCGCGCCCGCGCCGCCGGCGCCCGGGTGGCCACCGTCGTCGACGCCCGCTTCCTGCACCCGGCCACCGACGACCTGGGCACGCCGATGGCGCACGGGCGCACGACGTACAACCACAGCCCGAGCGACCTCAAGCACTACTGCATGGCGCGCAACAACCTGCTCAACCTGCGCGACTACCGCGGCCGCCTGCACGCGCTGGCGTTCGTGGCCAAGACCGCGTGGTTCTACACCTTCACCCGGCCCAGCGTCCGTCGCCTGCGGCTGAGCGCCCGCGCGATGTACGCCGGGCTGCGCGGTGACTTCACCGGGCACCGGAGGTACCTGTGAGCGAGAGCGTCGCGGTCGTCATCGTGACCTACAACCGGGCCGAGCTGCTCGCCCGGATGCTGGACGGGCTGGCCGCCCAGACCCGGATGCCCGATGCCGTCCACGTGATCGACAACGCCAGCTCCGACGAGACCCGCGCGGTCCTGCAGGCACGTCGCGACCTGCCCCTGGTGCTCACCCACAGCGACGAGAACCTCGGTGGGGCCGGCGGCTTCCACCTCGGCGTCCAGCAGGCCTACGAGGCCGGGCACGACCGGATCTGGCTGATGGACGACGACGTGGTGCCGGCCCCGGACTGTCTCGAGGTGCTGCTGCGCCACGACGCGCCGTGCCTGGCCGCGGTGCGCGAGGACCTCGCCGGACGGCTGGTGGAGAAGGCGGCCGTCCGCTTCGACCTGCGCAACCCGCTCGCGGTCCGGCCCAAGCGGGCCACCGTCGACTCGACGTACGCCGACCGGGGCGCCATGCCCGAGACGGTGCCGGTCGAGAACGTGGCCTTCGAGGGCTTCCTGGTGCACCGCCGGGTGATCGACGCGATCGGCCTGCCGGACCCGTCGTTCTTCATCTTCTACGACGACGTCGACTTCGCCGTGCGGGCCCGCCACGCCGGTTTCCCGGTGCTGGCCGTGCGCGACGCGGTGCTGGTGCGCCAGCTCGACTTCGACCAGCAGCACTCCCTGGACACGTGGAAGGGGTTCTACATGTTCCGCAACCTCTTCGTCGTCCACTTCCGCTACGGCGAGAACGCCCTCGTCCGACTCAAGCCCTACCTCATCGCCCTCGCCGTCGTCTGTCTCAGCCCGCTGCGCGGCGGACGGGCGGAGGCGGTGAACGTGATCCGTGCCATTCGCTCGGCGCGGACCATGCGTCGAGTGCCCGAGCGTGCCCTTTCCCGTCGCTAGACTGACGGTCGCGTCAACCCACAGGAGAAGCTCCCCTTGACTGACCCCGGCAACCCGCCCCTGCCCGACCTCGTCGTCGTCGGCTCCGGATTCTTCGGTCTGACCATCGCCGAGCGCTGTGCCGATGAGCTGGGACTCAAGGTCCTGGTGCTCGAGCGTCGTGCCCACCTCGGTGGCAACGCCTACAGCGAGATCGACCCCGAGACCGGGATCGAGGTGCACAAGTACGGCACTCACCTGTTCCACACCTCCAACGAGAAGGTGTGGGCCTACGTGAACCGGTTCACCGACTTCACCGACTACCAGCACCGGGTGTTCGCGAAGTACCAGGGACAGGTCTACTCCTTCCCGATGAACCTGGCGCTGATCAACCAGTTCTTCGGCCGCTCCCACACGCCCGACGAGGCGCGTGCGCTGATCGCCGAGCAGGCCAGCGAGATCGCCACCGCCGAGGCGACGAACCTCGAGGAGAAGGCGATCTCCCTGATCGGGCGCCCGCTCTACGAGGCGTTCGTGAAGGGGTACACCGCCAAGCAGTGGCAGACCGACCCCAAGGAGCTGTCGGCCGACATCATCACGCGGCTGCCGGTGCGCTACAACTTCGACAACCGCTACTTCAACGACAAGTACGAGGGCCTGCCGGTCGACGGCTACACCGCCTGGCTCGACGCGATGGCGGACCACCCGAACATCGAGGTGCGCCTGGAGACCGACTTCTTCGACGTCGCCGACGACTACCGCGGCAAGGTCCCGATCGTCTACACCGGCCCGGTCGACGAGTACTTCGACAACCGCGAGGGCCGGCTGTCGTGGCGCACCATCGACCTGGAGGCCGAGACCGTCGACGTCGACGACTACCAGGGCACCGGGGTCGTCAACGCCAACGACGAGGACGTGCCCTGGACCCGGGTCCTGGAGTTCAAGCACCTCCACCCCGAGCGCACCTACCTGCCGGGCAAGACGATCGTCGTGCACGAGTACTCCCGCTTCGCCGAGGAGGGTGACGAGCCCTACTACCCGGTGAACACCGCGGAGGACCGGGCCAAGCTGCTCAAGTACCGCGAGCTGGCCAAGAAGGAGGAGATGGTGCTCTTCGGCGGCCGGCTCGGCACCTACAAGTACCTCGACATGCACATGGCGATCGGCTCGGCGCTGTCCATGTTCGAGAACAAGCTCAAGCCGCACTTCGCCGAGGGTGCGCCGTTGACCAGTGGGGGAGTGGACGAATGAGCACCACAGAGATCGCGACCGGGACCCTGCAGAGCCAGGCGACGGGCACCGGCCCGCGCCGGGTGCTGATGCGCCAGGTGCTGCCGGCGGACCGGGACCTCGACGTCCTGCCGCTCTACGTGGACACCCAGCCGGTGTCCCTGGACGCCGACAAGTACGAGATCGGCACCAACCGCAACGCCCGGGCGCTGCACGCGGCCGCCATGCGCCAGTCCGCCTCGAGCGGCGACAGCATCCACCCCGACCAGATCGTCGGGCGCCACACGGTGCGGATCCTCTCGGGGGCGAAGCTCTCCTTCGGCACCTACTTCAACGCCTTCCCGGCCGGCTACTGGCGGCGCTGGTCGGTGGTCAGCCAGGTGCGCCTGACGGTGTCGCTGAGCGGGCGCGGCGCGTCGGTGGTGGTCTACAAGTCCACCGCCAACGGGCGCTCCCAGCGCGTCGACCAGGCCAGCACCGAGGACGTGGACAGCGCCACCTTCTCCTTCGACCTGCCGCTCAAGCCGTTCGTGGACGGCGGCTGGTACTGGTACGACGTGGTCGCCAGCGACGAGGACACCGAGGTCAGTGCGGTCTGGGACGCCGAGGTTCCCGAGGACCGGGCCACGCCCGGCTCGGTCGCCATCGCGATCACCACCATGAACCGCCCCGACTTCTGCGCCGAGCTGCTCACCCAGATCGGTGACGACGAGGGCGTGCACGAGCTGCTCGACGAGGTGCTCGTGATGGAGCAGGGCACCCAGAAGGTCTCCGACAGCCCGCTGTTCCCCGGCGTCGAGAAGTCGCTGGGCGACAAGCTGCGGGTGATCGAGCAGGGCAACCTCGGCGGGTCCGGCGGCTACGCCCGCGGGCAGCTGGAGACGCTGCGCAAGGGCACCGCGACGTACGTCATGTGCATGGACGACGACGTCGTCTGCGAGCCCGAGGGCATCATCCGCGCGGTCACCTTCGGCGACCTCGCCCGGCGCCCCACCATCGTGGGCGGTCACATGTTCAGCCTGTACGCCCGCTCGCGGCTGCACAGCTTCGGCGAGATCGTCCAGCCGTGGCGCTTCTGGTGGCAGTCCGCGCCGGGCGTCTTCACCGACTGGGACTTCGCCGCGCGCAACCTGCGCTCGACGCGGTGGCTGCACAAGCGCATCGACGTGGACTTCAACGGCTGGTTCATGTGCCTGATCCCGACCGTGGTGCTCGAGGAGATCGGGCTGTCGCTGCCGCTGTTCATCAAGTGGGACGACAGCGAGTTCGGGCTGCGGGCCAAGGCGGCCGGCTACCCGACGGTGAGCTTCCCCGGTGCCGCGGTGTGGCACGTGCCGTGGACCGACAAGAACGACGCGCTGGACTGGCAGGCCTACTTCCACCAGCGCAACCGCTTCATCGCGGCGCTGCTGCACTCGCAGTACGACCGCGGCGGGCGGATGCTGCGCGAGAGCCTCAACCACCAGATCGCCAAGCTGGTCGCGATGCAGTACTCCACCGTCGAGCTGCGCCACCAGGCGCTCGAGGACGTGCTGGCCGGGCCCGCCGCGCTGCACCGCGACCTGCCGGTGCGGCTGCCGCAGATCAACGCCTTCCGCAAGCAGTTCACCGACGCCCAGCTCGAGGCCGACCCGGACGCGTTCCCGCGGGTCCGGCGCTCCAAGCCGCCCCGCAAGGGCAAGGACGGCACCGAGATGCCGGGGCGGTGGGCGCTGCTGGTCACCGCCGGCGTCGCCCCGCTGCGCCAGCTCAAGCGGCCGCGTGCGCTCTCGCGCAAGCACCCCGAGGCGGAGATCCCCGCCATGGACGCGCAGTGGTACCGCCTGGCGCGCTACGACTCGGCGATCGTGTCGATGCCCGACGGCACCTCCGCGGCGCTGTACCAGCGTGATCCCGAGCGCTACCGCGACCTGCTGCGCCGTACGATCCTGATCCACCAGCGGCTGCGCCGCGAGTGGCCGCGACTGGCGCAGGAGTACCGCGACGCGCTCGACGAGGTGACCTCTCCGCAGGCCTGGGAGGAGACGTTCCGTCCCTGGATGGACCCGGAGGGGGAGGACCAACTCGGTGACTGAGCACGCGCAGGCGGTGCGGGTGGTGGACGCCCCCCTCGCCCCGCCGTCTGCCACCAGCGGCTTGTTCGAGGTGTTCCGGCGCCGCTACCTGCTCAAGCTGTTGGTGCGCCGGGAGATCTCGGCGCGCTACCAGGGTTCGTTCCTGGGTCTGTTCTGGTCCTACCTGCAGCCGGCGTTCCGGTTGGCGATGTACTACTTCGTGATCTCGGTGATCCTGGATCGCGGGATCGAGAACTTCGCGATCCACCTGTTCGCCGGCATGGTGATGGTGCACTTCTTCACCGAGACCTTCGGGGCCGGGACCCGCTCGATCGTGCGGAACAAGGGCTTCGTGAAGAAGATGGCGGTGCCCCGGGAGATGTTCCCGGTCGCCTCCACCCTGGTCTCGGCCTATCACGTGGTCCCCGGGCTGGTACTGCTCGTCTCCCTGTGCCTGTGGCTGGGCTGGACGCCGGACCTGACCGGGATGGCGGCGGCGGTGCTCGGCTTCGCGCTGGTCGCGGTCCTCGGCACCGCGCTGGGGTTGCTGTTCAGTGCGGCTAACGTGTTCTTCCGCGACTTCGGCAACGTGGTGGCGACGCTGACCCAGTTCACCACCTTCAGCGTGCCGATGATCTACCCCTACAGCATGGTGGCCGACCGCTTCGGGGAGTTCGCGCACTACTACCTGCTCAACCCCATCGCCGAGGCCGTGCTGCTCTTCCAGCGCGCCTTCTGGGTCGGCACCACCGACGACCCGACGGCCACCATCGCCGAGCACATGCCCGACCACCTCTTCGCGATCGGCTTCGCCCACCTCGGGGTCGCGGTGGTGCTGCTGGCCGTGGCCCAGCTGGTCTTCACCCGACTCGAGAACAAGATCCCGGAGCGTCTGTAGATGACCAGGTCCATCGTCGTCGAGGACGTCTCCAAGTCGTTCACCCTGCGCTACCACCGCACGCTGAAGCAGATGTCGGTGGCGGCGCTGCGCGGCAAGCCGCTCAGCGAGACCTTCCAGGCCCTCGACCACGTCTCCTTCACCGTGGAGCAGGGTGAGTCGATCGGCCTGATGGGGCTCAACGGGTCGGGCAAGAGCACGCTGCTCAAGCTCATCAACGGGATCATGCGACCCGACTCGGGCTCGGTGCTCACCCGCGGCCGCATCGCCGGGCTGATCGCCACCGGCGCGGGGTTCCACCCGCAGCTCAGCGGTCGCGAGAACATCTTCCTGAACGCCGCGGTCCTCGGCATGACCGAGGCCGAGACCCGGCGCAAGCTCGACGACATCGTCGAGTTCGCCGACGTGGGCAAGCACCTGGACTCGCCGGTGGGCCACTACAGCTCGGGCATGTTCGCCCGGCTGGGCTTCGCGGTGGCGATCCACGTCGACTCCGACATCTTCCTGGCCGACGAGGTGCTCGCGGTGGGCGACAAGCCCTTCAAGGAGAAGTGCATGCAGCGCATGCAGGAGGTGCGCGACAGCGGTCGCACCCTCTTCTACGTCAGCCACGCCGCCGGCTCGGTGCGCAAGATGTGCGACCGGGTGCTGGTGCTGGAGAAGGGCCGGCTCGCCTACGACGGCGAGGTCGACGCCGGCATCCACTACCTGAAGTACGACGCCCCGTCCGGCACCGACCAGGAGATCGCCGACGAGGAGCTCGCCAACGACGTCTGAACTCGTGTGCGTGGGGGAGCAGCGACCGTTCGGAAGGAAAACGCGACCCCTGCACAGCCGGGCCGACCCTGGGGGCTCGTGAGTTTTCCTTCTCAACGGTCGCTGGCCGGCTGACCCTGCCTCGTCCGCGGGGACAGGCCGGGGTGACAGCGGGGGATCCCGGGCGTGTCGGGGTGGCGAGACGGTGTCGGAAAGCCCACAATCACCTGCCCCGGTTTGACAAACTTCGAATCCGTCGGCGTGTCGACTGGAAATTACACTCTTGTAGTTACTCGCGAAGTCTTGCGGTGACCAGTGTGACTGATGTGAAACTTGCTACCCATGTGAATCACTTCCCCCGCACTGGAGTAGCAGACGATGCGTCCCAGCAAGGCCCGATACGTCACTGCCTGCCAACAAGCGCTGGCTCTGGCTGCCGTCTTCGCGGTCTTGGCGCCCGCAGCCACCGTCATCTCGCTGGACGTCGTGCACCAGGGGCCGAGCGGGTCGGCGGCCGTGGCGGATCGGGCCGAGCCGGAGACGGCCGTCGTGCCGACCGCTCCCGTCGACGCCGTCGTCCGCGAGACCCGGCTGACGCCGGCAGCCCCCGGCTCGGCGCGCCGCGGCCAGGGCGGCGCCGAGCCTCAGACGCCCCGCGAGGCGCCCCAGGGCGGCGCGGGGGAGGCGCCCCAGGGTGGCGAGGGGGAGAACCCTGGTAGCGGCGACAAGCCAGGCGACAAGCCGGGCGGCAAGTCGGGCGACGCGGTCGTCAGCGCGCCGGAGCGGGTCAGCGGCTACGGGGCGGTCGGGGTCACCTGGAGCGGCCAGGACCGGATCGACGACGAGACCATCACGGTGCAGGCCCGTACCCGCACGGCGGACGGTTGGTCGGAGTGGACCGAGCTGGCCTACCACGACGAGCACGGTCCTGACCCGTCCACCACCGAGGGTGCGAAGGCCCGCCCCGGCACCGACCCGCTGTTCGTCGGCAACGTCGACGAGGTCCAGGTCCGGGCGAGCACCGACGCCGGTACGGCGGTGCCGGCGGACATGAAGGTGGCCGTGATCGAGCCCGGCCAGGCCGAGGGCACCGAGGTCGAGACGCCGGCGTACGGCGCCGGCGCGCCGGCCGCGGTGTCGCCGTCCACCAGCCCCTCCGCGGCGCCGTCCTCGGCTCCGGAGCCCGCGGACGCGGCCGAGTCGGCGGACCCGGCGATCGCGCTCCAGGCGGCCGCTCTGCCGGCCCGCCCCCAGATCTTCTCCCGCGCCCAGTGGGGCGCCGACGAGCGCCTGCGCGACAACGGCTCCCTGCGCTACGGCAAGGTCACCGCCGGCTTCGTGCACCACACGGTGAACGCCAACAACTACACCCAGGCCGAGGTGCCGGGCATCATCCGCAGCATCTACGCCTACCACACCCGCTCGCGCGGCTGGAGCGACGTGGGCTACAACTTCCTGGTCGACCGGTTCGGGCGGATCTGGGAGGGACGCTACGGCGGCGTCACCAAGGCGGTCGTCGGGGCGCACACGCTCGGCTACAACGACTACGCGTTCGCCATGTCGGCGATCGGCAACTTCGAGCTGGTCCAGCCGTCCGCGGCGATGGTCAACGCCTACGGAGACCTGTTCGCCTGGAAGCTCGGCCTGCACGGCGTCTCCGCCTCCTCGGCGCGCCAGAAGGTGGGCTCGGGCACGTTCGCGGCCATCAGCGGGCACCGCGACGCGGGCTCCACCGCCTGCCCCGGCCGCTACCTCTACGCCAAGATCGGTGCGATCCGGACCCGGGCGGCCAGCCTCCAGACCAACGCGCCCACCCCGACCCCGACCCCGACTCCGACGCCCACTCCGACGCCCACGCCCACGCCGACTCCGACGCCGACGCCGACGCCTGATCCGAAGACCCCGGTGACCGTCAACCCGGCCCCGGACTCGAACCTGGTCGGCAGCGCGCACCCCGACATCGTGATGCGCAGCGCGACGGGCAAGAAGGGCGTGATCCTGCCGACCCGCGGGCTGCTCAAGTTCTCGGCGCCGATGCGCCGTGCGGGTGCCTGGGCCGGACACCTCGTGGTGACCAGCCCCGACCTCAACCGCGACGGACGCAGCGACCTGGTCGCCATCAACCGCAAGACGCGGGTCACCACGACGTACGCCGGCAACGGCGCCGGCCGGTTCACCACGCGGCTCAAGCAGATGCGCAAGCTCTTCGTCGGCTTCGACCAGATCGTCGCGGTCGGTGACCTCGACGGCAACGGGCGCAACGACCTGGTTGGACGCCGCAAGAAGGACGGGCGGCTCTTCCTGTTCTCCGGCAGCGGCAAGGGCGGCTTCACGGCCCGCCAGCTCACCAAGGGGTGGAACGCCTACAACCACGTGACCTCCACCGGCGACGTGACCGGCGACGGGCGGCCCGACCTGCTGGCCCGCGACCGCTCGGGGAACCTGTGGATGCACGCCGGTGCCGCCGGCGGCACCGTGGCCGCGCGGGTGCGCGTCGGCAGCGGTTGGGGCGGCTACGACGTGATCGCCGGCTACGGCGACTACAACGGCGACGGGCGCGCGGACCTCTTCGTGCGTCGGCGCAGCGATCAGCTGGGTTTCGTGGTGCCCTCGACCGGCACCGGCTCGTTCGGCCACCCGCTGGGTCCGATCGGCTCGTTCGCCGGGCTCTCCTCGGTCACCGGTGGCGGGAACGTCCTCGGTGACAGTGCCCCCGACCTGGTCGGCCTGCAGGGGGCGCGACTGACGGTGCTGCGCCACCTGGGGGAGTACGACCTCGGCGAGCCGGTCCCGACCAACCTCAAGCTGGGCACGGCCGACCTGGTCCTCAACGTGGGCGACTGGAACAAGGACGGCATCGGCGATGTGATGAGTCGTCACGCCGAGTCGGGTGCGATGAGCCTGCGGCTGGGCAAGGGTGGCGGCCAGTTCGCGCCGCCGAAGCTGCTGGCCAAGGGGATGGGCAAGCTCAAGGGACTCGCCGCCGTGGGCGACGTGACCGGCGACGGCCTGCCCGACCTGATGGGCCGCGTCGGTGCCAAGAGGTGGGTCTACCCGGGCCGCGGCGCCACGCTGGCGCTCGGCAAGCGGATCCCCGCCGTGATGGCCGACGACCGGCTCGCCAAGGTGAACCTGTCCGGCTACGACTGGGTGATCGAGACCCGTGACGTCACGCTCAGCCGCCGGTCCAGCCTGATCGTGCGGGAGTCCAGCACCGGACGCCTCTGGGTGCTGCGCGACAACGGCCAGGGCGGCTTCGAGGCCCCGCGCTTCCTCGCCGACGGGCTGCTCGGCTACGACCTGGCCGGCTGACCCGCCGCCCGCCGCCCGCCCGCCGCCCGCCCGCCCACCGCCGGCTGTAACGCGGGGTTATGCCCACTGCCACAGCGAAATAACGCTGCGGGAGTGGGCATAACCCCGCGTTACATGGGGGCTGGCGGGGCGCCGGAGCGCGGGCGCCGGAGCGCGGGGGGCGCGCGGGTTAGGGGGCGGGGTAGAGGGCGGTGGCCCGCTCCGCGTCGTACGTCGCGGTACGGCGCGCGGGGTCGGGGTGGGCGACGAGGACCACCGAGCCGGCCTGCGCCAGCGGGCTGAGGAAGCTGAGCAGGCCATCGGCGGACGCCGGGTTGGCGGTGCTCAGCAGCCGGCCGCCGGCCTCGACGAGCCCGGCCTCGCGAGCGCGGGCCCACAGGTCGGCCCAGCCGGCCCCGGCCACGGCGGGGTCGTCGTCGCTCGGCGGGTCCACGGCGGCGAACGCGTCCGGCTGGGACCACACCTCGATCCCGAAGTCGAGCACCGGGCCGGGCACCGGCTCGGCGAAGCGGACGCCGAGGGGCCGCAGCGAGCACGCCACGACGGGGGTCTGCGCGGCCGTGGGGGCCCAGGTCTCCAGCGAGTCCGGGCCGCACACGACCACGTCGGCGGAGCCCTCCCAGACCACCTCGAGCCCGACCGTCCAGGCGGCCCCCAGGAAGACCGTGCCCAGCCAGTGCGTGGGCAGGTCGAGCAGCATCCGGTCGCCGCGCTCCAGGTCGAGCTCCTCGCTGAGCAGCGACGCCGTCTTCGCGACCCAGTTGGCGTACGTCGTCACCGAGAGCTCGACGCGCTCGCCGCTCGCGTCGTCGTAGAACGTCACGAGGGGACGGCCGGGGTCGCGGCGGAGCAGGGCGGTGAGCGTGCTGGTGAAGGTCACCGGCCAAGCCTAGGGGCACCCGTGCGCGAGCCCACGTCTACGCTTCGGCCCATGATGGACGACGCGTCGCTCGACGACTTCTGGGCCGTGATCCCCGCCGGCGGCGCGGGCACCCGGCTCTGGCCGCTCTCCCGGGCCGGGGCGCCGAAGTTCCTGCACGACCTCACCGGCAGCGGGCGCTCCCTGCTCCAGGACACCGTCGACCGGCTGACCCCGCTGGCCGAGGACCGCTTCCTGGTCGTCACGGGCGCCGCCCACCGCGAGGCCGTGCGCGCCCAGCTGCCCGCGCTCCCGGCGCACGCGGTCGTCGCGGAGCCCTCCCCGCGCGACTCGATGGCCGCGATCGGCCTGGCCGCCGCACTGCTCGAGCTCCGGGCGCCCGAGGCAGTGATGGGCTCGTTCGCCGCCGACCACGTGATCACCGACCCGGCGCTCTTCGAGCAGTGCGTACGGCGTGCGGTCGGCGCCGCGCGCGAGGGCTGGCTGGTGACGCTGGGCATCGAGCCGACGCACCCGGCGACCGGCTACGGCTACATCGAGGTGGGTGACCCGCTGCCCGGTCTCGACGCCGCCCGGGCGCTCGGCTTCGTCGAGAAGCCGTCCCTGGAGGTGGCCACGGGCTACCTGGCCTCGGGGACGCGGCGCTGGAACGCGGGCATGTTCGTGGTGCGCCCCACCGTCCTGCTGGACCTGCTGGCCCAGTGGCATCCCGGCTTCGCCGCCGACCTGCGCGCCCTGGCCGCGGCAGCCCACCAGCCCGCGTCTACGCCTGTGCCCGCGCCTGTGCGGGGGAGCGCCGACGCGACCGCGGGTGAGGAGGGGCAGCGGGCGCTGGAGGCCGCCCTGGCGCGCTGGTGGCCAGGGCTGCCCAAGATCGCCCTGGACCACGCGGTCGCCGAGCCCGCGGCCGCCGCCGGGCGGGTCGCCGTCGTCGCGGGTTCCTTCGGCTGGGAGGACATCGGCGACTTCCGCTCCCTCGACGAGCTGCTGCGCGCACCGGGCGAGGAGGTCGCGGTGCTCGGCGAGCGCGCGCTGGTCCACGCGGTCGACGCCAGCGGGCTGGTGGTCCCCGACGGGTCGCGCACGATCGCCGTGGTGGGCCTCGACGACGTGGTGGTCGTGGAGACCCCCGACGCGCTGCTGGTCACCACCCGCGAGCGCGCCCAGGACGTCAAGGCGGTCGTCGCGGCCCTCAAGCATGCGGGCCGCGACGACCTGACCTGACCCGGCTGCCTCGGTCGAGACCGCCGGTCAGGCTGCCCGGTCAAGGCCGCCGATCAGGCGGCGTTGGGCTCGGGGGAGTCCAGGTAGGGGTAGTCGAGCATGAACTTCTCCAGGGCCTCGCCGCTCGGCTCGGCGCAGTACTGCCACACGCCCTTCTGCTTGCCGCTGTCGGGGCTCTCGCCCTCGCCGCCGATCGACCAGTGGGTGAGCGCGATGTGCTTGCCCTCGGGGAACGGCTTGCCGTCCTCCTTGGTCCACGGCACGGCCTTGAACTTGTCGCGGAAGTTCTTGGTGCCCTCGAACTTGGTCGCGATGCCGGTGATGGTGTCCATCGTCTCCTCGTCCGCGGCGGCCGTCTCGTCGTACCAGAGGATCGTGAAGCCGTGCTCGAGGTTGTGCACCATCAGGCCCAGACCGGGGCGGTCGTCGGGGGTGTACATCTTGCGGTCCATGGAGTCCCACTGGTCCCAGTGCTGGCCGAAGGCCGGCGGCGCGTCCTCGTAGGAGATCTCGGTCCCGACCGGGACGTGGTCCTGCTGGCCGACGGCCGGCTTGGTGATGACCTCGTCGCACGTCGTCGCGGAGGCGCCGATGGCGGCGAGGTCCTTCTCCTCGAACTTCTTGCGGTCCCACTGGTCCTTGAGCGGCTTGTAGGCGGCCGCGGCCACGATGAGCAGGGCGATGCCGACACAGACGCCGACGATCGCGAAGCCGCGGCGCCGGTCGGCGCGCTTCTGCTGGTTGCGCATCTTGTCGACGACGGCGCGACGATCGTTCTTGGCGGGCTTGACCACGAAAACCAGCTTCCTCGGAGGGGACCTACGAGGGAGGATCCTACGGAGTGCTGTCCAGCGGCTGCAGGAAGACCTCGCCGAGCGCCGGTGCGCCGGCCCGGTCCGCGGCCGACGCAACGGCGAGGGACCAGCCGTGTGCGAAGGCCAGCGCGGACAGCACCGGGCGCATTTCGGGTCCCACGCCCGCCACTCGCAGCCCCGCCCGGTCGGCGGTGTCGAGCGCGGGGTCGTCGACCGGGACGGCCTCCTGGCCGAGCACAAGCCTGATCGCGGACGCCAGCTCGCCGGCGGCAGCGGGACTGCCGAAGGGCAGGCGGTCCTCGGGGCGACCGGCCAGCGCGCGCACGACCGCCTCGCGGGCGCCGTACCCGAACAGGTCGCCTCCCTCGGCGCGCACCAGCGCCGCGGCGCCCGGGCCGTCGTCGGTGGGCGACAGCACCAGGTCGGCCCGGCCGCGGACGACCGCGCAGGGCCGGGCGCCGAGCTTGCCCTGGGCGAGCTCCGCGGCACCGGCGATCTCGTCGGCGACGGCCGGGGCGGTGACGGCCAGCGGGTTCCCGTAGGCGTCGACGCGCCCGGCGAAGTCCTCCAGGACCCGCAGGCCGGCCGCGCCGACGGCGATGTCGGTCTGGCCCTCGCGCCAGGCGCGCCCGGCGGTGTCGGTGACGACCACGCCCACGTTGAGCCCGGTGCGGCCGCGGATCTCCGCGCGCAGCCGGCGGGCCGAGGCATCGGGGTCCAGCGGCAGCAGCACGATCCAGCCGGCCCGCACGTTGGAGGCGTCGATGCCGGCCGCGGCCATGGTCAGCCCATGCCGGGTCCGGACGATGGTGGTGGGGCCCCGGCGCGCCACCACCCGCACCGTCTCCTCGGCCAGCGCGGAGTCGCGATCGCCCTCGCGCACCCGGCCCTCGGCCTTCGAGACGACCTTGCTGGTGACGACGAGAATGTCGCCCGCGCGCAGGTCGACCGCGGCGAGCAGGGCCGCGGCCAGGTCGCCGCCCGGCTCGATCTCCCCGATCCCGTCGGGCGCGACGACCTCGATGCGGCCGCCCGAGGTCGTCATCGGGTGCCGGCGAGGGCGACGGCGGCCGCCGCCATCGTGGCGGTCGCCTCGGGCGAGGTCATCATCAGCGGGACGGCGCGACACGCGATCCCCGCGGCCTCCACCGACGCGACGTCCGCGGCGTCCGCCTCGTCGACGAGCCAGCCGTCGAGCACCCCGCCCGCCGAGCGGGCGCCGTAGTGGCGCGCCACCGCGGCGGCCGACACCTCGACGCCGATCGCGGTCAGCATCTGCTGGGCCATGCCGCGCACGTGGGTGCCGCCGACGATGGGGGACAGGCCGACGACGGGGGCGCTGGTGTCCAGGAGCGCCTCCCGGATCCCGGGAACCCCCAGGATGGTGCCCACCGAGACCACCGGGTTCGACGGGGGCACCAGCACCAGGTCCGCCCCGGTGATCGCCTCGACGACCCCGGGCGCGGGACGGGTGGCCTCGAGCCCGACGAAGACCACGGCCTCGGCCGGCACTTCGGCGCGCAGCCGTACCCAGTACTCCTGGAAGTGCACGACGCGCCGGCCGCTGGGCTCGGCGGCGTCGGCGATCGCGACATGGGTCTCGACGCGCTCGTCGGTCATCGGCAGCAGCCGCACCCCGGGCTGCCAGCGCCGGCACAGCGCCTCGGTGACCGCGGAGAGGGGATAGCCGGCCTCGAGCATCTGGGTGCGCACCAGGTGGGTGGCCACGTCGCGGTCGCCCAGCCCGAACCAGGTCGGCTCCACGCCGTACGCCGCGAGCTCCTCGCGCACGCTCCAGGTCTCCTCGCGCCGTCCCCAGCCACGCTCGAGGTCGATGCCGTCGCCCAGCGTGTACATCACCGTGTCGAGGTCGGGACAGACCTTGAGGCCGTGCATCCACAGGTCGTCGGCGGTGTTGGCCACGACCGTGACCCGGGCGTCGGGCTCGACCCCGGGGAGCCGGCCCTCGCGGATGCCGTGGAGCAGGCCCTGCAGGAACCGGGCGCCGCCCATGCCGCCGGAGAGGACCGTGATTTCGCGCATGCGGATACCTTGCCGCACAGGGGGCACGGTGGAGTCCAGGGGGGCCTGGACCGGTTGTCCATTACCAGATGCGGGCTTGACTTCCGGTATCCGACAGGCATGTAATTCCAACAGTGTCACTCGTGCTCTCATTGTCTCTGACTGCGAGTCGCAGCCGCAGGGATGAGGGGGGCGTCACATGAGGACGACAAGCGGGGGTTTCCGAGGGCCAGTCCCTTGGCTGGCCGGGTCGAAAGGGCGGAAGCCGTGAGAGAACTGTTTCTCCTCGACGGGGACGCCGAGGACATGGGTTGGCAGGACCGGGCGCTGTGCGCGCAGACGGATCCTGAAGCGTTCTTCCCTGAGAAGGGTGGATCCACCAGGGAGGCCAAGAAGGTCTGCCTGACCTGCGAGGTGCGCGACGACTGCCTCGAGTACGCGCTGATGAACGACGAGCGCTTCGGCATCTGGGGCGGTCTGTCCGAGCGTGAGCGTCGCAAGCTGAAGAAGCAGGCTGTCTGAGCCGCGTCCCTCACAGGGGCGACGGCTCGGCCGCGCCCCTCTGAGGGGCGCGGCTAGGGTGGTCCGACGTGAGTGACGCCGAGAATCATCCCGCCCACGTCACCCTGATCCTGGTGGCCCACGACGGTGCGCGCTGGCTGCCGACGGTCCTCGACGGGGTGCGTGACCAGCGTCGCCGCCCCGACCGCGTGGTCGCGGTCGACACCGGCAGCAAGGACGAGAGCCCCGAGCTGCTGCGCGCCGCCCTGGGTGGCGGCGCCCTGGTGCAGGCACCCGGCTCCACCTCGTTCCCGGCCGCCGTCGAGCTGGGGCTGGCCCACGCCGACTCTGCGGCCGAGGGGCGGGCCGGTGCCGAGGAGTGGATCTGGCTCCTGCACGACGACTCCACCCCCGACCCCGGCGCCCTCGAGGCGCTGCTGGCCGCGGCGCAGGCCGACCCGACCGCCGACGTGCTCGGGCCGAAGCTGCGGGAGTGGCCCTCGCTGCGCCGCCTGCTCGAGGTCGGGGTGACGATCTCCGCGACCGGACGGCGTGAGAGCGGGCTCGAGCGCGGCGAGTACGACCAGGGCCAGCACGACGAGGTGCGCCAGGTCCTCGCCGTCAACACCGCCGGGATGCTGGTGCGCCGCTCGGTGCTCGAACGGCTCGGCGGGTTCGACGAGCAGCTGCCGATCTTCGGCAACGACATCGACTTCGGCTGGCGCGCCGCCGCCGCCGGGCACCGCACCGTCTGCGTGCCCCAGGCGGTGGTCTTCCACGCCGAGGCCGCGCACCGCGGCGTACGGCGCACGCCGCTGACCGGGCGCCACACCCACTACGCCGAGCGTCGCGCCGCCCTGTTCACGCTGCTGGCGAACTCGCCGCGCCGGGCGCTGGCGTTCCGCACGCTGCGACTCGCGCTGGGCACGCTGCTGAGGATGGTCGGCTTCCTGCTCGTCCGCTCGGTCGGCGAGGCCCTCGACGAGCTGGCCGCTCTGGTCTCCCTCTATCGCCGGCCCGGCCAGATCCGCCAGGCCCGCCGCGCGCGTCGCGAACTGCAGGGCGCGGATCCGGAACGGGTCCAGCCGCTGCTGGCGCCGCGCTGGCTGCCCTACCGGCACGGGCTGGACTTCGTCAGCGACCTCGCCGCCGCCGCCACCCACCAGGCCGCCGACGTGGCGGAGCGCCGTCGGGCCGCCAGACTGGAGGCGGAGGGGCCGGCGCCGGTGACGGCGCAGCACCGCGCCCCGCGCACCCCCAGCGCCGACGAGGAGATGCTGGAGGAGGACTCCGGCCTGGTCGCCCGGTTCCTCACCAACCCGCTCGCGGTCTGCGTGCTGCTCTTCGTGGTGCTGGCCGTGGTGGGCGCCCGCGCGGCCCTCGGGTCGATCGGCGGCGGCGCGCTCTCCCCGGCTCCCGACGGGGCGGGGGACTGGTGGCGGCTGTACCTGGAGTCCTGGCACCCGCTCGGCCTGGGCACCGACGTGCCCGCCCCGCCATACCTGCTGCCGCTCGCGCTCGGCGCCACCCTGCTGCTCGGCCACGCCGGCGCCGTGGTGTCGCTGCTGATGCTGGGCGCCGTCCCGATGGCGATGTGGGGAGCCTGGCGGTTCCTGCGGGTGGTCTCCCGGCTGGTCGACCCGCGGATGCCGTCCCGGTGGGTGCTGGCCTGGGGCGCGGCGACGTACGCCCTGGTGCCGGTCACCAGCGGCGCGTGGAGCGAGGGCCGGCTCGGCACGGTGGTCACCGCCGTCGTGCTGCCGTGGCTGGCCCACGCCGCCCTCGGCTTCGCCGACCCCGACGCCGACCGTCGCTGGCGAGCGGCGTGGCGCACCGGGCTGCTGCTGGCGCTGGCCGCCTCCTTCGCCCCGGTGACCTGGCCCTTCGCCGCGCTGCTGTGCCTGGCGGTGCTGGGAGCCGGCTTCGCGCTGGCCCCGCGCGCGATGCGCGACCGGTCGGTCTGGGCGCCGCCCGTGGTGGCGCTGCTGGTGGTCCTGGTGCTCCTGCTGCCCTGGCTGGTGCCGTTGTTCGGCACCGGGTCGTTGGCCGGCCTGCTGCTCGAGGCGGGGCGCCTTCCCGTGGCCGACATCGACGGGTTCCGGCTGCTGGTCGGGGCCGCCGCCGACCAGAGTGCTCCGTGGGTGCTCGGCGCCCTGGTCGGGGTGCTGGCGGTCGCCGCCCTGCTCGCCCGGCGGGCCAGGGCCGCGGTGGTGGTCTGCTGGATCGTCGCCCTGGTCGCGGCCGTCGTCGCGGCCCTGCTCAGCCGGGTGCGCCTGGACCTGGCCACCGCGGACACGGGCCCGAGCCTGGGGCTGTTCGTCGTCGTGCTGCAGGGCGCGGGGGTCGTCGCCGCGTCGCTGGCCGGACAGGACCTGGTGCGCGCGGTGCGGGCGACCCGCGAGCCCGCCGGCGGTGCGAGGCTGCGCATCGGCGCGGTCCGGGCCGGCGCGCTGGTGGCGGCCGTGGCCGCGCTGGTCGTGCCGCTGGGCGGGCTCGGCTGGTTCCTGGTGTCGGCCCCCGACGCCCTCGACGAGGACGCCGAGGCCGACATCCCCGTCTACATGCGTCAGAGCGCGCTGCGGGGCCCCGAGCACGGGGTCCTCGTGGTGCGCGGCAGCGTCGAGGACGGGCTGACCTACCGGGTGCTGCGCGAGGACGGGACGACGCTGGGGGAGGACGAGATCCTCGCCCTCGCCGACGAGGACGCCGCGTTCACCGACACCGTCACGGACCTGGTGTCGCGACCGACCGCGGAGGTGGTCGACGAGCTCGCGGACTCCGGCATCGAGTACGTCGTACTGCCCTCGCCCGCGGACGGCCGGATCGCCGCCACCCTGGACGCATCCGAGGGCCTGGTCCAGGCCAGCGCCGAGGATCGCTCGACGCGGGCGTGGGAGGTCGCCGAGGAGCCCTCGACCGATGCGGTGCAGGGCTCCGACTCGTGGCTGCGGCCCGCGCTGCTCGTCCTCCAGGGGCTGGCGCTGCTGGTGGTCGCGGTGCTGTGCGGACCGACCCGGAAGGACAAGCGATGAACCACCTCCCACCCGAGGCCACCCACCCGGACTCCGCTCACCGGGCGGCTGCCCGGGGTGGTCGTCGGGTCCACCCCCTCACCGTGCTGGCGGTGCTGGTGCCGGTGCTCACCGTGGCGGTCCTGACGCTGGTGCGGAGCCCCGACTCCGCGGCCGACGCGGACCGGGAGCCCTCGCGCACCCCGTTGACCGCCACCGCGCTGGCCTGCCCCTCGGGGCTGGGCGCGGGCGACCAGGTCAGCGTGGCCAACGTCGAGGGCGCGACCGGGGAGGTCGCGCTGCGCGGCCCCGGCGAGAGGGACGCGCTGCGGCTGCGCAAGCGGCTGGCGACCACGCGCATCGACATCGACGAGCCGGTGGTCGTGCGAGGCACCGACGAGCTGGCGCCCGGTCTGCTGGCCGGCGTCGAGGCGGCGCGCGGGCGGGCGGCCGCGGTCCAGTGCCTGCCCCCCGAGCCGACCCAGTGGTTCACCGGCCTCGGTGCCGGCGCCGCCCACGCGTCGGTGCTCGAGTTGGTCAACCCCGACGCGGGACCGGCGGTCGCCGACATCACGGTCCTGGGCGAGAACGGCGTCCTGGACGTGCCCGCGCTGCGCGGGGTGACGGTGCCCGGAGGCACGTCGGTGAGCCTCGACCTGGCCGCGGTGGTACCCGAGCGCGACGAGCTCGCGCTGCGGGTGCTCACCTCGCGCGGGCGGCTGTCCGGCCACGTCCGTGACGAGATCGACGAGCTCGGCGGCGGGGTGCGCAGCGAGGACTGGCTGGCCTCGCAGCGCGAGCCGGCCGTCGCGAACCTCCTGCTCGGCCTGCCCGGCGGCTCCGGTGCGCGCACCCTGGCGGTGGCCAACCCCGGCGACGACGAGGTCCGCGTCAGCGTGAAGGTGCTCACCGAGGAGAGCTCGTTCGCCCCGGTCGGCGTCGAGGAGGTGCGGGTGGCGCCGCAGAGCGTGGCCACCGTCGAGCTCGACGAGGTCGTGGCGCGCGAGGTCGAGGCGGGGGCGCGGGGACTGCTGGTGACGTCCAGCGCCCCGGTCACCGCGACGCTGCGCTCCGTGGTCGGTGACGACCTCTCGCACGCCGTCACCGCGCAGTCGTGGCAGGAGTCGGGGATCATGCTGCCCGAGGGCGGCTCCCGGCTGGTGCTCGGCGCGGACGGCGTCGGCACGGCGCGGGTGCGCACCTGGGACGCCGCCGGTCGTCGGCTGACCTCGAAGCGGGTGGAGGTGGCGCCCGGCCGCGCGTCATCGGTGGCGCTGCCAGCCGCCGCGGCGATGCTGCGGGTCACCGCCGAACGCGCCCGGGTCTCCGGGGCGGTGCTGGCCCAGGACGGGGGCGCGGTGTCGCTGGTGCTGCGTCCGCTGGTGCTCGACGGACTGGTCCCCGCGGTCACGCCGGCGCTGCAGTAGCCGCCGGCGCCGCTGCGCGCCGTACTGGCCACACGAAACCCGTACTTCCCACGTGTTCCTTCACGTGGGAAGTACGGGTTTCACGAGTTAACTCGTGAAAGCCCAGCCGCGGGAGCCCCGGCTACCCCTCGCCCTCGTAGCGCGGGTCGACGTCCTCCGCGTCGAGGCCGAGCAGCTCGGCCACCTGCTCCACGACGATCGTGAGCAACATCGCCTCGAGCTCCGCGCGCCCCTCGCAGCGGTGCTCGATCGGGCGGCGGAAGAGCACCAGCCGGGTCGGCTCCTCGCCGGTGCCGCGCACCAGGGAGGAGAGCGGCACGGTGTCGGGCTGCCAGTCGTCGGGGATCTGGGGGGCGTCCTCCACGGCGTACTCGACGACGCCGAGACGGTCCTGCCAGCGCTGGTCGACCTCGGTGACGATGCTCAGGGCCAGGTCGTCGAACCGCTCGCGCCGGCTCCGACCGGCGGGCCGGCCCGGGAGCTGGGGGAGCACGCCGGGGCCTCGCGCGCCGCGCCCACGCCGGTCGCGCGAGCGTCCACGCGGACCGGCGGGGGAGGGCGTCGTGCGCTCGTGCGGCGAAGGCGACAGAGGCGGGACCGGGTCCATGCCCGCGAGCCTAATCCGGTCCGGGGGCGGCGAGGGGTACCTTCGTCGCGTGAACCCCGCCCGTCGATGCTCGCGTACCGCCTGTGGCCGCGCTGCGGTGGCCACGTTGACCTACGTGTACGCCGATCAGACGGCCGTGCTGGGCCCCCTGGCCACCTATGCCGAGCCGCACGCCTACGACCTGTGCGAGCAGCACAGCGAACGACTCTCCGCGCCCCGCGGATGGGACGTGCTGCGCCTGGCTCGCGACACCAGCGAGGCCGGACCCTCCGGTGACGACCTGCTCGCGCTGGCCGACGCCGTGCGTGAGGCCGGCCGTCCGGCTCCGCCTACCGCGGCCGGACCCACCGGGCTGTCGGCGCAGATCGGCGGGGAGCACGGCCGCGAGACCGGTCGCCGCGGACACCTGCGCATCCTCACCTCCGACTGACCTGGCCCGCGAGCCGCGCCGGGCCAGCGCGAGCGCGCGGACCGCTAGGCTCAGCCCCATGTCGCCGACCAGCACCCTCGATCCCGAGAACCTCGCCGCGATCTTCAAGGCCTACGACGTCCGGGGCACCGTCCCCGACCAGCTCGACGAGGAGCTGGCGCGACGCACCGGAGGCGCCTTCGTCCAGGTGACGGGGGCACCGCAGGTCGTGGTCGGCCACGACATGCGGCCCAGCTCGCCGGGGATGGCGCGCGCCTTCGCGGAGGGCGCCAGCGCCGCCGGCGCCGACGTCGTGCTGATCGGGCTCGCCTCCACCGACGAGCTGTACTTCGCCTCGGGCCATCTCGGCCAGGCCGGGGCGATGTTCACCGCCAGCCACAACCCGGCGCAGTACAACGGCATCAAGATGTGCCGGGCCCACGCCGTGCCGATCGGCATGGAGACCGGGCTCGCGCAGATCCGGGACACGGTCGCCGCGGGCGAGGTCGCCGCCGCGGCGACCCCGGGCACCATCACCGAGCAGGACGTGCTCGACGCCTACGTCGCCCACCTGCTCACCCTGGCCCCGGTGCGTGGACGCCGCCTCAAGGTCGTGGTCGACGCCGGGAACGGGATGGCCGGCCTGACCGCGCCCGCCGTCTTCGAGGCGCTCGGCGACACGGTCGAGCTGGTGCCGATGTACTTCGAGCTGGACGGGTCCTTCCCCCACCACGAGGCCAACCCGATCGAGGCGGCCAACCTGGTCGACCTGCAGCAGCGGGTGCTCGCCGAGGGGGCCGACATCGGGCTCGCCTTCGACGGCGACGCCGACCGGTGCTTCCTGGTCGACGAGCAGGGCCGGGCGGTCTCCCCGTCCACGCTGACCGGACTGATCGCGGCGCGCGAGCTCGCCCGCGAGCCCGGCTCGACCGTGATCCACAACCTGATCACCAGCCGTTCGGTGCCGCAGATCGTCACCGAGCTGGGGGGCACGCCGGTGCGCACCCGGGTGGGCCACTCCTACATCAAGGCCACGATGGCCGAGACCGACGCCATCTTCGGTGGGGAGCACAGCGGGCACTTCTACTTCCGCGACTTCTGGCGCGCCGACTCCGGGATGCTCGCCGCGCTGCACGCCATGGCTGCGCTCGCCGAGAGCGACGGCACCCTCAGCGAGCTGCTCGGCCAGTACGAGCGGTTCGTCGCCTCGGGTGAGATCAACACCACGGTCGCCGACCAGGCGGCGGTGCTGGCGGAGCTCGAGGCGTCGTGGACCGGGGACGGGATCACCAGCGACAAGCTGGACGGGCTGACCGTGGAGCACCACGACTGGTGGTTCAATGTGCGGGCCTCCAACACCGAACCGCTGCTCCGGCTCAACGCCGAGGGCAAGGACGAGGCGACCATGACCCGCATCCGCGACGAGGTGCTCGCGGTGATCAGGAGAGACGCATGAACCTGGACCCCAAGCTGCTGGAGATCATCGTCTGCCCGGCGTGCCACGCCGACCTGCGCCCCGAGGAGGCGGCCGGCGAGCTGGTCTGCACCGGCTGCGGCCTGGCCTACCCGGTGCGCGACGACATCCCGGTGCTGCTGGTCGACGAGGCACGTAAGCCGGACTGAGCGGACGGGGCGAGGGCGTGGGCATCTGGTTCGACGAGTCCCGGCTGGACGACCAGTCGGTGCTCGAGCTGCACGACGGCGTGCTGCGCCGTCTGGCCGAGTCCGGCGCCCGGGTGCGCCGCGAGAGCGACGAGGCGGCGGCGGCGATCCTCGACGCGGTGGAGCGCATCGGCGACCAGCGCCCCCGCGCGATCGTCGCCGCGGGGCCGGACTCGAGGCTGCTGCGCGCGGTGCTCGAGCCGTGGTGCCCGGTGCCGTTCGTGGCCTGGCCCGCCCCCGGCCTCCCGGGCTGGGCCGGCAGCCTCGACCTGGTCGTGATGCTGTGCCCGGAGGGCTCCGACGTCGGCTCCGCGTCGGCCGTGGCGGAGGCGGTGCGTCGCGGCTGCCAGGTCGTGGTCGCCTGCCCCGAGCGCTCGATGGTCGCCGAGCACGCCGCCGGTCGCTACAGCACGGTGCTGCCCACCGTCACCGGTGACCAGCTGGCCACCGCGGTGGTCATGCTCGACTTCCTCGACCGGGTCTCGCTGGGCCCCAGCGCGAACCCGCAGACCGTCGCCGAGGCGCTCGACGCGGTGGCGATCCGGTGCGCGCCGCTGCGCGATCTCGCCGTGAACCCCGCGAAGATGCTGGCCATCGCGCTCGCCGACACCGTCCCGCTGGTGTGGGGCGGCTCGGTGCTCGCCGCGCGTGCCGCACGCCGGGTGGCGGAGTCGATCCGGCGCGCCAGCGGGCGCACCGCCCTGGCCGGCGACGCCGAGCACCTGCTCCCGGTGCTGGAGGTCACCCGCGAGCGCGACGTCTTCGCCGACCCTTTCAGTGACCCGGGCGCCGACGGGACCGGCGAGATGCGCCCCGTCCTGGTCGTGCTCGACGACGGCTCCGAGGACCCGGCGGTGCGCGAGCAGCGCGGCCGGCTCCAGGCGGCCGCGCAGAGCCGCGGCATCCGCGTGGAGACGCTGACCTCGGGGCTCGCGGACGCCGAGGAGTGCGAGGTGTCGCGCTACGCCTCCCTGGTGCTGCAGGGCACGTACGCCGCGGAGTACCTGCGCGCCGGCCTGGCCGAGGACTGAGCACCGGCGGCGCGGTCTCGAGGAGACGATCGTCGGGCCTCGCGAGGGCGGCTAGGCTTTGCCGGTGACGACGAAAAGGCGCGACCCGCGCACCGCTGACGCCGCCCCGCTGCCGGGAGCCACCCTCCGCACCCGCGAGGGCCGGCGATGAGCGGCGGCCTGTTCGCGCTGCTCGACGACGTGGCGGTCCTCGCCCGTCTGGCAGCGGCCTCGATCGACGACGTCGGGGCGGCCGCGGGCCGCGCCAGCGCCAAGGCCGCCGGCGTGGTCATCGACGACACGGCCGTCACCCCGCAGTACGTGCACGGACTGGCCGCCGAGCGCGAGCTGCCGATCATCAAGCGGATCGCCACCGGCTCCCTGCGCAACAAGCTGGTCTTCATCCTGCCGGTCGTGCTGCTGCTCAGCGAGTTCCTGCCCTGGCTGCTGACCCCGATCCTGATGGCCGGCGGCACCTTCCTGTGCTACGAGGGCGCGGAGAAGATCTGGGGGAAGATCGCCGGCCACGAGGCGCACCCCGAGGAGCTGGCAAGCGAGATCAGCCCCGAGCGCGAGAAGGCGATGGTGGCCGGTGCCGTGCGCACCGACCTGATCCTCTCGGCCGAGATCATGGTGATCGCCCTCAACGAGGTCGCCGACGAGGCCTTCTGGTCGCGCGCGATCATCATGGTCGTCGTCGCCCTGGGCATCACCGTGCTCGTCTACGGCGTGGTCGCGCTGATCGTGAAGATGGACGACGTCGGGCTGCGCCTGACCACCCGCAGCTCCAGCATGGCCAAGAAGGTCGGCCACGCGCTGGTCAAGGGGATGCCGCGGCTGCTGAGCGCGATCTCGATCGTCGGCACCGCGGCCATGCTCTGGGTCGGCGGACACATCCTCCTGGTCGGGGTCGACGAGCTGGGCTGGCACCCGCCCTACGAGCTCGTGCACCACCTCGAGGAGCTGGCCCACGACCTCGTTCCCGCGATCGGCGGGCTGCTGGGCTGGCTGGCCAACACGGCGGCCTCGGCCGTGATCGGCCTGGTGGTCGGTGCCGTGGTGGTGGCGGTGCTCACGCCGTTCGGGATCGGTCACGGCTCCAAGACCAAGCACGACGAGGCTCCGGCCGGCCACGGCGAGGATTCTTCCGCCCAGCCGGGTTCGCCCTAATCTGGAGCGCACGTCATCTGAGGCGCCCGTCGGTCTCCGCCGCGCGCTGCAGCCAGCATCGCCTTAAGGGGAGATCCATGGACTACAAGGTCGCAGACCTGAGTCTGGCCGACTACGGCCGGACCGAGATCACGCTCGCCGAGCACGAGATGCCGGGCCTGATGGCCATGCGTGAGCGCTACGGCAAGGACAAGCCGCTCGCGGGCGCCCGCATCGCCGGCTCGCTGCACATGACCGTGCAGACCGCGGTGCTCATCGAGACCCTGGTCGACCTCGGCGCCGAGGTCCGCTGGGCCTCGTGCAACATCTTCTCGACGCAGGACCACGCCGCCGCGGCGATGGTGGTGGGCCGTGAGGGCACCCCGGAGAACCCGCAGGGCGTCCCGGTCTTCGCCTGGAAGGGCGAGTCGCTGGAGGAGTACTGGTGGTGCACCCAGCAGATCCTGCTGTGGCCCGGCGGCGAGTTCGCGAACATGATCCTCGACGACGGCGGTGACGCCACGATGCTGGTCCACCTCGGCCTCGAGGCGGAGAAGACCGGCCAGGCCCCGGACCCGGCCAGCGCGAAGAGCGTCGAGCAGAAGGTCGTCTTCGAGGTCCTCCAGGCCTCGCTCGCCGAGAGCACGGACCGGTGGACCAAGGTCGCCGGCGAGCTGCGCGGCGTCACCGAGGAGACCACCACCGGCGTGCACCGCCTCTACGACATGATGCGCGAGGGCTCGCTGCTCTTCCCGGCCATCAACGTCAACGACTCGGTCACCAAGTCGAAGTTCGACAACCGCTACGGCTGCCGCCACTCGCTCATCGACGGCATCAACCGCGCCACCGACGTGCTGATCGGCGGCAAGGTCGCGGTGGTCTGCGGCTACGGCGACGTCGGCAAGGGTTGCGCCGAGTCGCTGCGCGGCCAGGGCGCCCGGGTCATCGTCACCGAGATCGACCCGATCTGCGCGCTGCAGGCCGCGATGGACGGCTACCAGGTCTCCACCCTGGAGGACGTCCTCGACGTCGCCGACATCGTCATCACCGCGACCGGCAACAAGGACGTCGTGTCCGCCGAGCAGATGTCGCGGATGAAGCACCAGGTCATCATCGGCAACATCGGTCACTTCGACAACGAGATCGACATGGCCGGTCTGGAGTCGTGGCCCGGTGTGGTGCGCAAGAACGTCAAGCCGCAGGTCGACCTGTTCAGCTTCCCGGCCGCCGACGGCCGCGACGGCCACACGGTGATCATCCTCTCCGAGGGCCGGCTGCTGAACCTCGGCAACGCGACCGGTCACCCGTCGTTCGTGATGTCGAACTCGTTCACCAACCAGGTGCTGGCGCAGATCGAGCTCTTCACCAAGCCCGAGGAGTACCCGGTCGGCGTCTACGTGCTGCCCAAGCACCTGGACGAGGAGGTCGCTCGCCTGCACCTCGATGCGCTGGGCGTGAGGCTCACGACCCTCAGCGAGGAGCAGGCGTCCTACCTCGGGCTCGACGTGTCCGGTCCCTTCAAGCCGGACCACTACCGGTACTGACCGCCTGCGGGCAACCGGCCGCAGGCACATCCGCAGCTCGGTGAGGGAAGAAACCAGCATGAACGACTTCACGCCGCGGGGGCGCGTCCTCGTCGTCGACGACGACGCGTCCCTCGCGGAGATGCTGTCGATCGTCCTGCGGCAGGAGGGCTTCGACAGCCGGGTCTGCCTGCGCGGGGACCAGGCCCTGGCAGAGTTCCGCGACTACCGCCCGGACGTGCTGCTGCTGGACCTGATGCTCCCGGGCAAGGACGGCATCGACGTCTGCAAGGAGGTCCGTGCCGAGTCCGGCGTGCCGATCGTGATGCTGACGGCCAAGGGCGACACCGTCGACATCGTGGTCGGGCTGGAGTCGGGCGCCGACGACTACGTCGTGAAGCCCTTCAAGCCCAAGGAGCTGGTGGCGCGGATCCGGGCCCGGGTGCGTCGACTCGACACACCCAGCCCGGAGACCCTCACCGTCGGCGACCTGACCATCGACGTGGCCGGGCACTCGGTGACCCGCGACGGCGCGCCGATCAACCTGACCCCGCTGGAGTTCGACCTGCTGGTCTGCCTGGCGCGCAAGCCCTGGCAGGTCTTCAGTCGTGAGGTGCTGCTGGAGCAGGTCTGGGGCTACCGCCACGCGGCCGACACCCGGCTCGTCAACGTCCACGTGCAGCGCCTGCGCTCGAAGGTCGAGCACGACCCGGAGAACCCCGAGATCGTGCTGACCGTGCGCGGCGTCGGCTACAAGGCCGGCGGCGCCTGAGCGGATCCCCCGTTCAGCCGCGCGACCTGTCACCCTTGCCTCATGGCTGCGCGCATCCCTCCCGCCGTACGGCGGGGGCTGACGTTCTGGCGCCGCTCCATCCAGGCGCGCGTCGTGGCGAGCACCGTCCTGCTCTCCGCGGCCGTGGTCGGCGTGGTGGGGTGGTTCCTGCTCCAGCAGACCCGTGAGGGGCTGCTGGACCAGCGCGTCGAGCAGGTGCTGGCCGAGGCGGCCAACGAGACCGACGAGGCCGCGCAGCGGTTGGCGGCGGTGCCCGGCACCGACATCGACGTCGCCGGCCAGCGCTCCCAGTTGGTGGAGCCGATCATCCTGCGCGGGGCCGGCCGCGGCTTCAGCGTGGTGCTCGCGCCCCCCGCCGCCCCGGCCGGCGACCTCGCCGAGGCGGGTGCCCTGCGCACCCAGGGGCTGAGCCCGGGCAGCGTGCCCACGTCGCTGCAACGCCACTTCCAGGGCGGTGGGGACACGGCCTGGACCTACACCCGGATCACCAGCACCGACGAGGCCGGCGCGACCACCA
This sequence comes from Nocardioides sp. Z43_10, assembly GCF_059766615.1. NCBI lineage: Bacteria > Bacillati > Actinomycetota > Actinomycetes > Propionibacteriales > Nocardioidaceae > Nocardioides > Nocardioides sp. Z43_10. Next base: position 46,721 of record NZ_JCBAJY010000004.1, read on the forward strand.
GCGGCCCCGGCGTCGCGGTCGGCTCGCAGGTCATCCTGCCGGCCGACGGAGAGACCTACACGCTCTACTACCTGTTCCCGCTCACCGAGCAGGAGGAGACCCTCAGCCTGGTCACCCGGGCCCTGCTGACCGCGGCGGGGCTGCTGCTGGTCTTCGTGGCCGGGTTGACCTGGCTGGTGACCCGCCAGGTGGTGGCCCCGATCCGACTCGCCCGGCAGGTGGCCGAGCGGCTGGCCTCGGGGCAGCTGCAGGAGCGGCTCAAGGTCACCGGGGAGGACGACCTGGCGCGACTGGCGACCTCGTTCAACCAGATGGCCTCCAACCTCCAGCGCCAGATCCGCCAGCTCGAGGAGCTCAGCCGGATGCAGCGCCGCTTCGTCTCGGACGTCTCCCACGAGCTGCGCACCCCGCTGACCACCGTGCGGATGGCCAGCGACGTCCTGCACGACGCCCGCGAGGACTTCGACCCGGTCACCGCGCGCGCCGCGGAGCTGCTGCAGCAGGAGCTCGACCGGTTCGAGATGCTGCTGGTGGACCTCCTCGAGATCAGCCGCTTCGACGCGGGCGCCGCGGTGCTCGAGCTCGAGGACGTGGACCTGGTCGACGTCGCGCAGCGGATCGTCGACACCCTCCAGCCGCTGGCGCGCCAGCGCGGCACCCGGGTGATCGTGCAGGCACCGCAGGAGCCCTGTCTCGCGGAGGCGGACGTACGGCGCGTGGAGCGGATCGTGCGCAACCTGGTGACCAACGCCATCGACCATGCCGAGACCGGAGACATCGTGGTGCACGTGGCCGGAGACGACCATGCGGCGGCCATCGCCGTACGCGACCACGGGGTGGGCCTGGCGCCGGGGGAGCCGGCGCTGGTCTTCAACCGCTTCTGGCGCGCGGATCCGGCCCGAGCCCGCACCAGCGGCGGCACCGGGCTCGGCCTCTCGATCGCGTTGGAGGACACCCACCTGCACGGGGGCTGGCTCCAGGCCTGGGGCCGCTCGGGCGAGGGCGCGCAGTTCCGGCTGACGCTGCCTCGCCGGGCCGGCGCCACCCTCGGCCAGAGCCCGCTGCCGCTGGTCCCGCTGCCGGACGTGGAGCGTGCGCGATGACAGGACCTGGTCGTCTCCGAGGTCGTCGCCTCGCCGTGGCGCTGCTGCTGGTGGGGATCACCGCGCTGCTCAGCGGGTGCGTCACCCTGCCGGAGAGCGGTCCGGTCCGCGAGGGCGACACCGAGACGCAGGGCGCCGACGTGCCCGGGATCAGCTACGAGCCACGGCCGCCGCAGCCCGGCGAGTCGGCGGCCGAGATCGTCAGCCACTTCATGGAGGCGATGACCGCCACCCCGGTCCAGACCGGGGTGGCGCGCAAGTTCCTCACCCAGGACGCCCGCAGCGTCTGGAACCCCGAGTTGGAGACGATCCTGTACGAGGACGCGGGGACCCCGCGTGGCTCCGGCGTCCTCGAGGTCGAGCTGAGCGGGGCCCACCACCTGAACTCGCGCGGAGCCTGGCTGGGTGCGCTGCCCCGCGAACGCCGCACCCTGCGGTTCACCATGGCGGTCGAGGACGGGGAGTGGCGCATCGCCAACGCGCCGAACGCGCTGGTCGTGCCCACGTCGTGGTTCGAGCAGAGGTTCCGCCAGGTCTCGCTGTTCTTCCTCGACCAGAGCGCGCGGATCCTGGTGCCCGAGCCGGTCTTCGTGCCGCGCGGGGACCAGCTGGCCACCACGCTCACCCGGGGCCTGGTCAACGGCCCCGGGCCGGGGCTGGCACAGGTCTCGCGCACCTTCTTCCCTGCCGGCACCCGCTGGGAGCTGTCGGTCCCGGTGAGCAACGCCGGGATGGCGGAGGTCTCCCTGCAGGGGGAGCCGGGGGCGCTGACCCCGGAGGGGGCCGAGCTGGTCATGGCCCAGCTGGCCTGGACGCTGCGACAGGTGCCGACGATCCGCTCGATCCGCCTGCTCGTGGGCGGCGAGCCGGTCGCCACCCCCAGCGGGGCGACCGAGTTCCCCGTCACCTACGGCACCGAGGTCGATCCCACCGTGCTCACCGCCAGCGCCCAGGTCTTCGGGCTGCGCGAGGGCCGGGTCGTGCTGGCGACGCCGGGCGCCGACGACGAGAGGCTGGACGGGCCCCTGGGAGCGCCGGGAGCCCGGTTGCGCGACTTCGCCGTGGACCTGCAGGCCACGCACGTCGCCGGCATCAGCCGCGACGGCAGCCGGGTGCTGCTGGCGTCGCTGAACGAGCACAGCCCGGTCACCACGGCGGTCGTCGGCGCGCGCGACCTGCTGAAGCCCGCCTGGGACTTCGCCGACCGGCTCTGGCTGGTCGACCGGACCGGACGGGGTGCCGAGGTGTCGGTGCTGGTCGGCGATCGGCGGCGCGTCGTCGACGTGCCCGGCATCAGCGGGCGCCGGGTCAGTGACTTCGTCGTCTCGCGCGACGGCAGCCGCCTGGTCGTGGTCATCGACTCCGCGGCCGGCGACTCGGTGATGGTCAGCCGGATCATCAGCGACGAGCGCGGCCGGGTGCTGCGCGCCGCGCCGGCCGATCGCATCGGCTGGCCGCGCGACGAGGCGCTCGACATCCGCGACATCGGGTGGCGCACCCCCACCGCGCTCGCCCTCGCCCACGTGGTCACCCAGGACCTGGCCGAGATCCGCACCATCTCGGCCGACGGCTCCCCGGGAAGCCTGGAGGACCAGGTGGCGCCGATCCTGCTGCGCGAGGACGTCCGGCGGCTGATCAGCTCGCCGGACCTGACCGAGGAGCTCTACGTGGCCACCACCGCCGGGGTCTTCGACCTCAGCGACCGGGAGCGGGGCACCACCACCATCGACCCGGCGATCACCGCGCTGAGCTACGTGGGCTGAGGGATCGCGGGCGTCCTCCACAGGGCCGGCCGCGGGCCTTGCCAGCGCGGCCCCGGCGGGCTGCGATGGCCGTTGTGATCGATGCCGCGGCCGACCTGCTCACCGGCTCCTCGTGCGTGGGCTGCGGGCGACCCGGCAGGCTGCTGTGCCGGGCCTGCGCGGCGGCGCTCCCCGATCGCCCGTTCCCGGCCTGGCCGACCCCGGTGCCGCCCGGTCTCGCCCCGCCGTGGGCGGCCGCGGAGTACGACGCTGCGGTGCGCGAGATGGTGATCGGACACAAGGAGCACCGGCGGCTTGCCCTGCGCCCGCACCTGGCCCGGCTGCTGGCGCTCGCGGTCCACGGCGCGCTCGCCTGCGCGACCGGACCGGTGGTGCTGGTGCCGGTGCCCTCGCGCCGGGCCACGGTGCGGGCCCGGGGGCACGAGCCCACCTGGGCCCTGACCCGCGACGCGGCGCGCCTGCTGCAGGGCGACGGGCTCGCGGTTGCGGCGCGCCGGGTGCTCGCCGTACGGCGCGGCGTGCTCGACCAGGCGGGGCTGGGGGCCCAGGCCCGTGCGGCGAACCTGGCCGGCTCGCTGTGCTGCCCCACGCCCGCGCTGCGCCGACTGGGCAGGCAGCATCCGCGCGCGTGCCTGGTGGTGTGCGACGACGTGCTCACCACCGGTGCCACCGCGCGCGAGGCGCAGCGGGCACTGGAGGCGGTCGGGCTCAGCGTCCTCGGCGTCGCCGCGGTCGCGGCCACCCGCCGTCGGCACCCGCCGCGCCTCGGTGAAGGCCCCGCAGAGGTGTCCGGCAGGGACCCGTACGGCGTGGTGACGACGGTCACCGACCACATTGAGACACCCCTCCTTTCTTCCGTCAGGCCGACGGACTAACGTCACGTCATGGAGTCCGTCCGGGTCCGTGGTTGCGTCACTGGGACGCTTCGGGTCTGCCCGGACGTCAGGTGGCAAGCCGATGCCAGTCGCAGGCGAAACGGCCCACGTAAGGCCCGCACGCGCACCTCGTCCCTGCGGGGGTCCGAGGTGATCGGGCAGCTGATCACGGTGCGGCTTAGAAGTAAGTCCTGCCTCGCCCCCGCCGTCAGATACGGCGACGGGCGGGAGAAGGTGGGTAGTGGCATCAAGCTGCGAGAGCCTCAGCAGGCGATTGTGGGGACGAAGACCAGGTCGGCCGGGCGGACTCCATCCCACCCGAGCACCGGGCCCTGCGCGGCCCGCGCTGCTCCCTGCTCCCGCAGGGGCGTGCCCGGGAGGTGGAACAGCCATATTGGTTGCTACATGAGAAGCACGGAGGTTCACCATGGACGTCGTGGTCACCAGCAGGCACTGCGAGGTGTCGGATCGGTTCCGCAGTCACGTCGACGAGAAGCTCGCCCGGCTTGAGAAGCACGATCACCGCATTCAGCGTGTCCAGGTGGAGGTGGAGAAGGAGCGCAACCCGCGCCAGGCCGACCGCAGCGTGCGCGTCGAGCTGACCGCCTTCTCCAAGGGACCTGTGATCCGCGCCGAGGCGGCCGCCGAGGACAAGATGGGGGCCCTCGACCTGGCCATCGACAAGATGGCCGCGCAGATGCGCCGTGCCGCGGACCGTCGACGCGTCCACCGTGGACGGCACACGCCGGTCTCGGTGGGGGAGGCCCTCGCCGACGTGGTGCCCAGCAGTGACGAGAGCGACGAGTCCGAGGTGACCGAGCGTCGCGTCGGGCCGATCGCGGTGACCGGCGACGGGCCGCTGGTGGTGCGCGAGAAGACGCACGCGGCCTCGCCGATGACGCTGGACCAGGCGTTGTACGAGATGGAGCTCGTCGGCCACGACTTCTACCTGTTCGTGGACAAGGAGAGTGAGCGTCCTTCGGTGGTCTACCGCCGCCGCGGCTACGACTACGGCGTGATCTCGCTGGACCTCCAGGCCCAGGCGAGCGAGCTGGGCTGAGCATCCGGGGCCGCTGGCGGTCCTGATCAGCTGAGCGGCGGGGCGGTCCCTACGGGGCCGCCCCGTCGGCGTCCGGGAGGGCGTGCGCGCGTGGGCGCGGGTGGTCCTCAGCCCCGAGGGCGGGCATGATGCGTCTGTGAGCGACCCAGATGGCACCGCCGGACCAGAGCCGATCCGCGTCCTGGTCGTCGATGACCAGGAGCTGTTCCGTCGCGGGCTGACGATGCTGCTGGGGGTGGAGCCCGGCATCGACGTCGTCGGCGAGGCCGGGGACGGGATCGAGGGCACCGACCTGGCGACCCAGGTGATGCCCGACGTCGTGCTGCTCGACGTGCGGATGCCGCGCCGCTCGGGCATCGAGGCGTGCCTGGCCATCAAGGAGGCGGTCCCGTCGGCGAAGATCATCATGCTCACCGTCTCCGATGAGGAGGGCGACCTCTACGAGGCGGTGAAGAGCGGCGCCGCGGGCTATCTGCTCAAGGACTCCTCGATCGAGGAGGTGGCCCAGGCGGTCCGTCTGGTGGCCGAGGGGCAGTCGCTGATCAGCCCCTCGATGGCGGTCAAGCTCATCGACGAGTTCAAGCAGATGTCACGCTCCGAGCGCAGCCAGGTGCCGGGCCTGCGGCTCACCGAGCGTGAGCTCGAGGTGCTGCGGCTGGTCGCCCGGGGGCTCAACAACCGCGAGATCGCCCGGCAGCTGTTCATCAGCGACAACACGGTCAAGAACCACGTGCGCAACATCTTGGAGAAGCTCCAGCTGCACTCCCGGATGGAGGCCGTGATGTACGCGGTGCGGGAGAAGCTGCTCGACCTGCCGTGAGCGAGCCGAGATGAGCGGGACGAGCCTCTCCCTGGCCCAGGCCCGACGGGTGGTGCTGGGGGCCCAGGGCTTCCTGGACCGGCGCCACACACCGCCGACGATGCGCACCCTGGACCGCACCCTGACCCGTACCGGCGTGCTTCAGGTGGACTCGGTCAACGTGCTGACCCGCGCGCACTACATGCCGCTGTACTCCCGGATGGGGCCCTACGACACCGACCTGCTGCACCGCGCCAGCGAGCGCCGTCCCCGGCGGATGGTGGAGTACTGGGCGCACGCCCAGGCACTGATGCCGGTCGAGCTGTGGCCGGTGATGCACCACCGCCGCGAGCACTACCGCGCCGCGCGGGGCAAGTGGTCGGGGATGGCGGCTCGCCCCGAGCTGATGGCGTCGGTCCTGGAGCAGGTGCGGGTGCGTGGGCCGGTGACGGCTCGCGACCTCGACGACGGGCGGCCCCGCGCTCGCGAGCACTGGGGCTGGAACTGGTCGGAGGCGCGCAAGGTCCTCGACTACCTGTTCCTGGTCGGGGACGTCGCCATCGCGGGCCGCAACCGGCAGTTCGAGGTGGTCTACGACCTGCCGGAGCGGGTGCTGCCGCGCAGCGTGCTGGAGCTGCCCGTGCCCGGCGAGGCGGAGGCCCACCGCGAGCTGGTGCGCCGGGCCGCCCGCTCGCACGGGATCGCCTCCGCCCCGTGCCTGCGCGACTACTACCGGCTGCCGGCGGGGGCGGTGGAGCCGGCGATCGCCGAGCTCGTCGGGGCCGGCGAGCTGCTCCCGGTCTCCGTGCAGGGCTGGGGCCGCCCGGCGTACCTGCACCGCGACGCCCGGCTGCCGCGCAAGGTGCGCGCCCGGGCGCTGCTGAGCCCCTTCGACCCGCTGTGCTGGGAGCGCAGCCGCACCGAGTCGCTGTTCGGCTTCCGCTACCGCATCGAGATCTACGTTCCCGCCGAGCGACGTGTGCACGGCTACTACGTGCTGCCGTTCCTGCTCGGCGAGCGGATCGTGGCCCGGGTCGACCTCAAGGCCGACCGGGCGACGGGGCGACTGCTGGTGCGCGGCGCGTACGCCGAGGAGCACGCCCCCGAGGAGACGGCCGCCGAGCTGGCCGCCGAGCTGGTCCAGCTGGCCGGCTGGCTCGGGGTGGGCGAGGTGGTGGTGGAGCCCCGTGGAGACCTCGCGCCTGCCCTGGCCAGCGCGCTGACCTGCCCAGACGCGCCGTAGTCGGGTTCCGTGGGCGGTGCTGGGTAGCATGACCGCTGGGGCGCCGTGTCGCGGTGCCTGCACCGTGCGGCAGCAGCTGCGCCCAGTCCACCATCCAGGAGTTCAGCCCGTGGCCATCCTCGACAGAATCCTCCGCATCGGCGAGGGCAAGATCCTCCGACAGCTCGAGGCCGTCGCCAAGGCCGTCAACGCGATCGAGGACGACTTCGTCAAGATGAGCGACGAGGAGCTGCGGGGCATGACCGCGGAGTTCCGCGAGCGCCTCGAGCAGGGCGAGAGCGTCGACGACCTGATGCCGGAGGCGTTCGCCACGGTCCGCGAGGCCGCCAAGCGGGTCATCGGCCAGCGTCACTACGACGTGCAGGTGATGGGCGGTGCGGCGCTGCACCTGGGCAACATCGCCGAGATGAAGACCGGTGAGGGCAAGACCCTGGTCGCGACCATGCCGGCGTACCTGAACGCGCTGCCGGGCAAGGGCGTGCACATCGTCACGGTCAACGACTACCTGGCGAAGTACCAGTCCGAGATGATGGGCCGCGTCTTCCACTTCCTGGGTCTCAGCGTCGGCGTCATCCTGCCGAGCATGCGCCCCGACGAGCGGCGCGCGGCGTACAACTGCGACATCACCTACGGCACCAACAACGAGCTCGGCTTCGACTACCTGCGCGACAACATGGCCAGCTCCATCGAGGAGTGCGTCCAGCGCGCCCACCACTACGCGATCGTCGACGAGGTCGACTCGATCCTGATCGACGAGGCGCGGACCCCGCTGATCATCAGCGGCCCCACCCAGGACGAGGTCCGCTGGTACGGCGAGTTCGCCAAGATCGCGCGCAAGCTCACCAAGGACGTCGACTACGAGGTCGACGAGAAGAAGCGCACGATCTCGGTGCTCGAGCCCGGCATCACCAAGGTCGAGGACCACCTCGGCATCGACAACCTCTACGACTCGGTCAACACGCCGCTGATCTCCTTCATGAACAACTCCATCAAGGCCAAGGAGCTGTTCCGCAACGACAAGGAGTACGTCGTCATGAACGGCGAGGTGCTCATCGTCGACGAGCACACCGGCCGGATGCTCGCCGGCCGGCGCTACAACGACGGCCTGCACCAGGCGATCGAGGCCAAGGAGGGCGTCGAGGTCCGCGAGGAGTACCAGACGCTCGCCACGGTCACCCTGCAGAACTACTTCCGCCTCTACGAGAAGCTCTCCGGCATGACCGGAACCGCGATGACCGAGGCGGCCGAGTTCGACAAGATCTACAAGCTCGGCGTGGTGCAGATCCCGACCAACAAGCCGATGCTGCGCATCGACCAGCCGGACCTGGTCTACCGCACCGAGGAGGCGAAGTACCTCGCCGTCGTCGAGGACATCGCCGAGCGCCACAAGAAGGGCCAGCCGGTGCTGGTCGGCACGGTCTCGGTGGAGAAGTCCGAGCACCTCTCGGCGCTGATGAAGAAGAAGGGCATCCCGCACACGGTGCTCAACGCCAAGGTGCACGCCGACGAGGCGGCCATCGTGGCGATGGCGGGTCACCGCGGCGCGATCACGGTCGCGACCAACATGGCCGGTCGAGGCACCGACATCATGCTCGGTGGGTCCGTGGAGTTCCTGGCCGACCAGGAGCTGCGCAAGAAGGGCCTGGAGCCGGTCGGGGACACCGCCGCGGAGTACGACGCGGCCTGGCCCGAGGTGCTCGAGCGGATCAAGGAGCAGGTCGCCTCCGAGCACGAGGCCGTCACCGAGCTCGGCGGGCTCTACGTCGTCGGCACCGAGCGGCACGAGTCGCGCCGCATCGACAACCAGCTGCGTGGACGCTCGGGCCGCCAGGGCGACCCGGGCGAGTCCCGCTTCTACCTGTCGCTGCAGGACGAGCTGATGCGGCTGTTCAAGTCCGACTGGGTCGACCGGGTGCTCACCGTGCTCAAGGTCCCCGACGACGTGCCGATCGAGAACAAGCGCGTCACCGGCGCGATCGCCAGTGCCCAGGGCCAGGTGGAGTCGCAGAACTTCGAGTCGCGCAAGAACGTCCTCAAGTACGACGACGTGATGAGCCGCCAGCGCGAGGTGATCTACCGCGAGCGCCGCGAGGTGCTCGAGGGCAAGGACCTCGCCGAGCAGGTGCGGACCTTCATCGAGGACGTGATGACCGGCTACGTCAACGGGTCCACCCAGGACTACCCCGAGGACTGGGACCTCGAGGGCCTGTGGACCGCGCTGGGTCAGCTCTACCCCGTCTCGCTCGATCTCGAGCAGCTCGAGAAGGAGGCCGGTGGCCGCGCCAACCTGAGCCGCGAGCGCCTGGTCGAGGACCTGCGCGCGGACGCTTTGGACGCCTACGCCAAGCGGGAGGCCGAGGTCGGCGCCGAGGTGATGCGCGAGCTCGAGCGTCGGGTGCTGCTCTCGGTGATCGACCGCAAGTGGCGCGAGCACCTCTACGAGATGGACTACCTGCGCGAGGGCATCTACCTGCGGGCGTACTCGCAGCGCGACCCGCTGGTGGAGTACCAGCGCGAGGGCTTCGACATGTTCTCGGTGATGATGGACGCCATCAAGGAGGAGGCCGTCGGCTTCCTGTTCAACCTCGAGGTCCAGGTCGACGAGGTCGACGAGGAGGACCCGGCCGAGGCGGACCAGGAGCCGGGCCAGAGCGGTCTCGGCGCGCCCGCGGTGGAGCTGGACAAGAAGCGCGAGGCGCCGGTGATCCGGGCCAAGGGGCTCAGCAAGCCGGCTGTCCCGCAGCAGCTCACCTACTCGGCGCCCACCGAGGACGGCGACGTCGAGGTCGTCACCGAGGAGGCCGACGACCCCTACGCCGGGACCGGGCGCAACGCGGACTGCCCCTGCGGCTCGGGCAAGAAGTTCAAGAAGTGCCACGGCGCACCGGGCGGGCCGACGGGTCTCACCACGCGCGTCAACGGCTGAGCCGGGCTCAGGCGAACTCCAGGGCGGTGCACTGCCAGCGCCCGGCCAGGATCTCGAAACGGGCCGCGAGGGCACGCGAGCGCGCGCCGTACCTGACCCGGGCGCTGACCTCGGCGACGTCGCGGGAGACGAAGCTGGCGTGGATCGTCTCGACGTGGGGGCGCAGCTCGGGGCGGCGCTCGCGCCCGTGCCCGGCGCGGTGCAGGCCCGCCTGCGCCACCAGCACCGCCCGCCGGGAGAGGTCGTCGTGGACGCGCGGCGCGGTCCAGCGCACGAGCTGGGACACCGGGCGGTCGCCGTACACGATCTCGACGGCGGCCTGGGTGTAGCGCCGGGCCCACCTCTCGAGGTCGTCGCGCACGCGGACGTCGATGGAGATGACGTCGGCGCCGGCGCCGCGCGGGTGTCCGCCCGCCTCCGGCGGGTCGAGCCGTGGCTGGAGATCGAGGGCCAGGGTGCCCTGCACGCTCGCGAGAGGCACCTGCCCGCGCAGCGGCGTGACCTTGTCGTGGAAGGGCGTCATCGGATCCTCCTGGGGAGCCGCAGGGTGGTGGTGGGCAGGATGAGGTCGGGATCGGGGCCGATGCGCTCGCCGTTGGCGGCGTAGATCGCGCGCCAGTGCGCGTCGACGACGGCGGGCGAGGCGTCGTCGGGCAGCGCCGCGGCCGCGATGTCCCACAGGTTGTCGCCGGGCCGGACGACCACGACGTGGCCGCCGCGGGCCGCGGGCTGCTCCGTCCCGGGGGCGCTGTCGGGGGCGGTGGGCTCCGGGCGCTGCGGGGAGGGCGACAGGGGCCTCGGCGTGTCGCGGGGGCTCGAGGGCCGCTCCGGGAGGGGCAGCCCCTCGAGGGCCGAGCTGCCGCCCTCGTCGCCGTGCACGTGGGTGGGTACGGCGTGCGCGGGCGCGGCGAGGCCGCCCACCAGGGCGACCCCGCACGCGGTGAGCAGGAGCCGGCGCAGCGCCCTGGGGCAGCCGACGGTGCGCGTCGTGGCCCGCCCGCGCGCGGCCTCGGCGGCCACCGCGGTGGTGATCAGCCACAGCCACAGGGCAGCGCCCAGGGCGAGGAGCGCGGCCAGCCAGACCAGCAGGACGTCGAAGGGCTGGGCGGCCAGCGTGGCGTGCGCCCAGGCGTGGTGCGCGGAGCGCAGCTCACCCGCGGTCGCCGCCGCGAGCAGGGCGACCAGTCCGGTCACGGCCAGCCAGACCGCGAGGCAGCGCCCGAGTGGTGCGCGTTCGACAGGTCCGGCCACGGCCTGATCCCTTCGTTTGCGTGCGTTTACCTCATTCAAAGTCCGTTCACGGCGTTGGTCAACCGTTTGTCCACAGTGGATTCGGGAAGGCCAGCGTGGCAAGGTCGGCACATGTCCTGGGAGGAACAGCTGTTCGCGCTCTTCGACGACCTGGAGTCCCAGGCGGACACGCTCTTCCAGGCCGAGCGGGAGCTGGAGCTGGCCGACCGGATCCGCGCGGAGTACCAGCACGTCGACCTGGACAGCCGGTTGATGGCCTCGCTGGAGCGCGAGCTCACCGTGTCCCTGCGCGGCGTGGGGCAGGTCGGTGGCGTGCTGCAGCGCGTGGGCCCGGGCTGGTTCCTGCTGCAGGGTCCGGGCCAGGACTGGATCGTCGCGAGCGCCGCCGTGCTCACGCTACGGGGAGCCTCGCCACGGTCGGTGCCGCGGGAGGCCTGGTCACCGATCCACCGGCTGGGGCTGTCCTCGGCGCTGCGCCGGATCGCCGACGCCGGGGAGCGGTGCGTGGTCCACCTCGTCGACGGCGCCCGGCACGACGTCACGTTGTCCCGGGTCGGCCACGACTTCGTGGAGGTGCTCAGCGGCGAGGGACGCTCGGCGCGCTCCGTCCTGGTGGCCTACGCCGGGCTGGCGGCCGTGCAGAGCCGTGACTGAGCGCCGACGCGGCGCTCAGGTGGCGTCTACGTCGTAGGGCGGGAGCTCGCCCTCGGCGAGGGGGCGCAGGCCCTTGCGAGCGGGTGCCGCGGCGGCGGCGTCGTCGTCCTCCAGCGCCTCCATGATGTGCTTGCGGACCACGTTGCGGGGGTCGAGGTCGGTGAGCTCGAGATCGGAGAACTCCGGGCCCAGCTCGGTGCGCAGCTCGTCGCGGGTGGCGTTGGCGAAGTCACGCGCCTTGCGGACGAACTGGCCCAGCTGCTTGGCCACCTCGGGCAGCCGATCGGGGCCGAAGACGAGCACGGCGACGAAGGCGATCACCGCCAGCTCGGTCAGCCCGACACCCCACACAGGTCAGAACTTACTGGTGGGCGTGAGCCCCAGCTGCATGCCGGCCAGGCCGCGGCCGCGGCCCGCCAGTCCCTCGGCGACCTGACGCAGCACCTGGGCGGCGGGGGCGGCGGGATCGGCCTCGACGATCGGCTTGCCGGCGTCGCCTCCCTCGCGCAGGGAGATGTCCAGCGGGATCTCCCCGAGCACGCGCACGTCGTAGCCGAACCGCTCGGAGAGCGTCTTGGCGACCCGGGCGCCACCGCCGGATCCGAAGACCTCCAGGCGGTGCTCGGGCCCGCAGTGCGGGCAGGGCAGGAAGCTCATGTTCTCGACCACTCCGACGACGCGCTGGTGCATCATCGAGGCCATCGTGCCGGCTCGCTCCGCGACCTCGGCGGCCGCCTCCTGCGGCGTGGTGACGACCACGACCTCCGCGTTGGGCAGGTGCTGGCCCAGGGAGATCGCGACGTCGCCGGTGCCCGGGGGCAGGTCGAGCAGGAGCACGTCGAGATCGCCCCAGTAGACGTCGGAGAGCATCTGGACCAGCGCCCGGTCCAGCATCGGGCCACGCCAGGCGACGACCTGGTCGCGGCGGGGCTTCAGCATCCCGATGGAGATCACGGAGACGCCGGACGCGGTGGGGACCGGCATGATCAGGTCCTCGACCTGGGTCGGGCGGGCGTCGGCGACCCCGAGCATGGCCGGCACCGAGTGGCCGTAGATGTCGGCGTCGACGACGCCGACCTTCAGGCCCAGCTGGGCCATCACCAGGGCGAGGTTGACCGTCACCGAGGACTTGCCGACGCCGCCCTTGCCGCTGGCGATCGCGAACACCTTGGTCAGCGAGCCCGGCTGGGCGAACGGGATCTCACGCTGCGCCTGGCCGCCGCGCAGCACCTCCTGCAGGCCCTGGCGCTGCTCGCCGGTCATCACCCCCAGGTGGAGGTCCACCCCGGTCACCCCCGGCACCCGGCGCAGCGCCGCCTCGACGTCGCGGTTGATGGTGTCCTTCATCGGACAGCCGGCGACGGTGAGAAGGACGGTCAGCGCGACGGTGCCGTCGTCGCGGACCTCGACGGCCTCGACCATCCCGAGCTCGGTGATGGGGCGCTTGATCTCGGGGTCGTTCACGGTCGCCAGCGCAGCGGTGACCTGCTCGACGGTGGGGGTGCTCATGATGCGCAAGCGTAGACCTTGCGCCTCAGCGCTCCCGCCTCGGAGGGCCCTCCGTCGCGCCGGCGACGCTCTCACCCTCCTCGGCGGAGCCGGACCGGGCACGCTCGTCGAGCTCGTGCAGCAGGGTGCGCAGCTCCGAGCGCAGGTAGTCGCGGGTCGCCACCTCGCCCAGCGCCATCCGCAGCGACGCCACCTCGCGGGCCAGGAACTCCATGTCGGCGTGGGCGCGTGCGTTGGCCTGCCGGTCCTGCTCGGCGATCACCTTGTCGCGCATCTCCTGGCGGTTCTGCGCGAGCAGGATCAGCGGCGCGGCGTACGACGCCTGCAGGCTGAGCATCAGCGTCAGGAAGATGAACGGGTAGGCGTCGAAGTCCATGTCGCCGGGGGCGGCCCAGTTCCAGCCCACCCAGACCAGCACGAACAGCGTCATGTAGATCAGGAAGCGCGCGGTGCCCATGAACCGGGCGAACTGCTCGGCGAAGACGCCGAACGTGTCCGAGTCGTAGGAAGGGCGCCGGACGAGGTGGCGACGGGTGTCGCGGGGGGTGTCCAGGCGCGGCGTGCGGGAGGTACGGCTCTCTGCCATCGCTCAGATCACCGACCCCGGGGCCTTGCGGTGGGCGGCGGGGCGCCCCCGTCTGGCCACCCGGTCGCGCCAGCCGTCGGGCAGCATGTGGTCGAGCAGGTCGTCCACGGTGACCGCGCCCAGCAGCCGGCCCTCCTCGTCCACGACCGGCGCGGCGACGAGGTTGTAGGTGGCGAGGTGCGCGGCCACCTCGTCGATGCCCGCCTCCGGGCGCAGCGGGTCCATCGAGGAGTCCAGCGCCGCGGCCACCAGCGTGGAGGGCGGCTCGCGCAGCAGCCGCTGGATATGGGCGACGCCGAGCAGCTTGCCGGTGGGCGGCTCCAGCGGCTGACGACAGACGTAGACCAGGGCGGCCAGGGCGGGGGAGAGCTCGGGGTTGCGCACGTGGGCCAGGGCGTCGGCGACGGTGGCGTCGGGGCCGAGGATCACCGGCTCGGGCGTCATCATCGCGCCGGCGGTGTGCTCGGCGTACGACATCAGCCGCCGCACGTCCTCGGCCTCCGAGGGCTGCATCAGCTCGAGCAGCTGCGCGGCGGTCTCGGGCGGGAGATCGGCGATCAGGTCCGCCGCGTCGTCGGCCGACATCTCCTCGAGGACGTCGGCCGCGCGCTGGGAGTCGAGGTGCTCGAGGATCTCGACCTGGTCCTCGTCGGGCAGCTCCTCGAGGACGTCGGCGAGGCGCTCGTCGTCCAGCGCGGCCACCACCGCGGTACGCCGTTCGGGGGGCAGGTCGTGGATCATGTTGGCGGCGTCGGCCGGGCGCATCTCGTTGAGCGCCGCGATCAGGTGGGTCGCGCCCTGGGAGGCCTCGCGCTGGGTGAGGTTCTCGACCTCCCACCAGTCGACGACGTGCGACTGACCCCGGCGGCGGAACCCCTTGCCGGGCTCCTGGATCGCGACCCGACTCAGCACCCAGTCGCGGTTGCGGGCCTGCTCCATGGCGACGTCGTAGACGGTGCCCACCGTGCCGGTGCCCTTGACCCGCACCTCGCGGTCCAGCATCTGGCCGATCACCAGGGTCTCGGTCGGGCGCTGCTCGAAGCGGCGCATGTTGAGCAGCCCGGTGGTGTAGACCTGACCGCTGTCGATGTTGGTGACGCGGGTCATCGGCACGAAGATCCGCCGGCGGCCGAAGACCTCGGCGACCAGGCCGAGGACGCGCGGCTGGTTGGCCTCGGTCCGCAGCGCTACGACGAGGTCGCGGACCTTGCCCACCTGGTCGCCCTGGGGGTCGAAGATCGGCAGGCCGACGAGCCGGGCGGCGTAGACGCGGGGAGGGGTGGTGCTCACCAGCGTCACGCTACCGGGTGTCCCGGGCGCGGTGCCTCAGCGGCGCCGCAGTCGGCGCAGCGCCCCGCCCACTCGTCGGGCGCCCGAGGCGGCGCGCCCGCGCCAGCCGCCGTGCGCGCGCGCGGCGGGCGTCCCCGCCGCCCCGCTGCGCTCGCGCACGTCGGCGAGCAGCCGGGCGGAGAGCTCGACGGCGACCTGGGCCACCTCCGCGTCGGTCACCGAGGAGGGGTGGCGCCGTGGCGCCAGGGCGTCGGGGACCAGCAGGGAGTCCAGCTCGCCCACCACGTGGAAGCCACGTGCGCGCACCAGCTCGACCGAGGCGCGGGCCCGCTCACGGCACTCCTCCTGCTGGTCGGGGCCGGGCCAGAACCGGTCGCCGCCGCGCGGCACCAGCCGCTCGTCGGCGAGGAAGGAGCGGATCCACACGCCCCGGTCGTGGGCGCGCGAGAAGTCGTCGAGGTGCTCGTTGATCCGGCGCAGGGTCTCGGCCTCGACGACCCCCATCGAGCTGTTGGCGAAGGCGGTCGAGACCTCGAACCCGGACGGGTCCAGGCCCAGGACGCCGGCGAAGCGGTCCCACAGCGTGCTGCGCGGCGCACCGGGCGGGGGCGTGGTCAGCACGTGCACCCGCTCGCTGGGCACGAGGTCGCCCCAGCGCTCGAGCACCAGGCGCAGGTCGAGCGCGCGCCAGTCCCAGACCGTGAGCGGGTCGGGGGAGACCGTGCGCGCGTAGTCCTCGATCCGGGTGGTGCTCTTGTTCTTCAGCGACTCCTGCCAGCTGGAGGTGAACAGGCTGAGCGGCTCACGCGCGGTGACGATCACGTGCACCTCGGCGGGCGCCAGCGCCTCGACCATCTCCCGTGCCTGCTCGGCGGTGGCGGAGCAGAAGAACTCGTGGCTGATCACGGCGTCGTGCGGCCACGCGGCGACCTCGTCGCGCAGCACGTCCCACGAGGACGGCGCCCGCGGGTTGCGCCTGCCCACATGGGGGTCGCCGCGGACCACCAGCGAGGCCCAGAGGTGATCGCGCCGCTCCCGCCCCGGCAGCAGCATCCCCGCCTCGCGCAGCTCCTCGCGCTGGGCCCACATCACCGTCTGCAGGTAGCTGGTCCCGGTCTTGGGCAGCCCGATGTGGACGAAGACGCGGCGGCTCATCCCAGCTGGCTCGAGTATCGCTCGAGGAGTGTCTCCAGCTTCTCCTGGTCGCGGCGCGCGACCGGGAGCAGCAGCTCCTGGACGATGTCGGTCAGCTCGGCGACGCGCAGGTGCAGGCTCCGGCACTCCTGGACCTCCGCCTCCAGCTCGTCGAGGCGGGCCTCGAGCCGGGCCGTGCCGCGAAGCCGGTCAACCAGTTTGCTCATCGTTCTCACTCCTGCCACGTGACGACCATGCGGCACGCTCGACGGTGTTGGGCCATGGCCGCGGGGTTGGGGGCCTTCATCTGCGAGGAGTCGATCGTCTCCTCGCTGAGGATGCGCGCGCCGCGCTCCTCGAGCTCGGCGCGGATCACCGCGGGGTCCAGCGCTCGCACGCCGTGCCACTCGGGCCAGGGGTCCTCGGGGTGGGTCTCGAGGAGGAACTGCAGGTGCAGCCTCCCGCCGCTGCGCCCGACGATCTCGGCGAAGCGCCACACGTTCGGGCGACCGTCCGCGGGCATCGCGTCGATCAGGTGCCGGGCCAGCACCGCGGTGGGCCCCGGCTGGTGCGCCAGCAGCGCGGCGTAGGACAGCACGTGGCGCGTCTCGAACAGGTTCATCTCGGCGAACCGCACCGGCAGCCCCTCGGCGCGCGCCTGCGCCTCGAGGGTCGGCCAGCCCAGCGAGGAGTAGTCCAGCGCCAGCACCTGCGCCCCCTGGGCGGCTAGCCAGTAGGCGTTGTGGCCGCGGCCGCAGCCGAGGTCGACGACCCGGGTGCCGGGTGGGTTCTGCTCCAGCACCTGGGCCGCGATCGGGTCCGGGCGCTGACGCGGCTGCTCGTTGCGCTGGGTGAGGTAGCGGCGGTCCCAGTCCGAGCGCCCCGGGCGGGTGCCGCGGAACCAGCCGTTGAGGCGGCGCGAGGTGGACTCGGGGGTCTCGAAGTGGAAGGCCGGGTCCGGCACCCGCCACGACGTGCCGTAGGTGACGTCGAGGAGACGCTCGGGGACGGCCGGGGCCGGCAGGGTGCGCCCGTTCAGTTCGGTGGTGCCGAGCGGGTAGAGCCACTCCTCGCGGAACGGCGCGCGGATCTCGCCCATCAGCACCAGGTAGCCGTCGGTGCCCAGGAAGCCGCCGAACACGTCGAGGCCGCGCACCCGGCCGTCGGACTCGCGGACCAGGACCTTGACCGCGGCGCCGCTGTAGCGGACCACGTCGTAGCCCATCTCGGCCAGGCGCCGCTGCAGCTGGAAGGACTCACGGATCACGTCGACGGGGGTGGTGTGGCGGCTGACGTAGCAGAGGTCGGCGTCGTTGTCGTGGCCGATCACCTTGCCGTCGCGCACCGCGCCCAGCAGCGTTCCGTAGCCGGGGAAGGCCCGCACGCCGGCGCTGGCCAACGCGCCCAGCACCTCCTCGATGGCGTCCAGGAGGGGCTCGAGGTGGGCGGCGCTGCGGGTCTCGAAGGTGAGCGTGAGCCGCCCGGACTTGTCGATGCCCAGCGGGTCGCCCTCGGCGTTGACGATCGCGATGCGCCCCTCGCCGGCGCCGAACTGCAGCTCCTCGTCGTACATCGGCTGCTCGGCGCCGTGGGCGCGCACGGTGATCCGGGCTCGCCCGTCCAGGTAGCGCTGCAGGCCGGGGGGCCAGGGCACGTGGTGGGTGTCGGGCGAGGACGGGACCGGGTGGCCGTCGCGGATCAGCCAGAAGGACCAGACCCGGCGCCCGTCGAACATCACGTCGAGCACCTGCTCCTCGGCGGAGCGCACGCGCACGCCGGTGTCGTCCACGTGGACCGCACCGAGGGCGTCATCGGCTCGGGACACGAGCACTCCTGTCGTCGAGGCGCGACCGGGTCGTGGCGCGGAGCAGCGGGCGCATGAGGGCCCAGTATGCACGCGAGCCGGCGCGCAGCCAGGGCGGCGCGGCCAGGCCCTCGACACCCGGCGCGAAGTCGCCGGTGAGCAGGTCGACCAGGGCGGCGTCGGGCTGCAGCCTGGACTCCTGGACCAGCCGCCGCCGGCGACGTACCGCGCCGGCGTTGCGCACCAGCCACCACCAGCCGGCGCGCTTGCGCGGTCCCCAGCCCTGCTTGGTGGCCACCGCCAGCATCGCCAGCTCCAGGGCGAGCAGCGAGGGAGCCAGCAGCAGCAGCGTGCGGGTCTGCAGCACGGTGAGCAGCATCAGCAGCCGGTTGCGCTCGAGCAGGTAGAGCTTGAGGTCGTTGCGGGAGAACTCGTAGCGGTGCAGGACCACGGCGTCGGGGACGTAGACGACGCGCCAGCCGTGCTGCCAGGCGCGCAGGCTGAGCTCGGTGTCCTCGCAGTAGGCGAACATCAGCTCGCAGAAGCCACCGAGCGCCTCGAAGACCTCGCGGCGGCACAGGGTGGCGGCCCCCGAGGCGACGGTCACCTCGCGTCGCACGGCGTACGACGTGGCGGGCTCGCCCAGGCCGCCGGCCCAGCTGAGCCCGGAGTAGTGCAGCGGGTTGCCGGCCGAGTTGATGGTCTGCGGGGCGTCGTAGAGCCGCACCGAGCCGGTGACCAGGCCGACCTCGGGCTCCGCGGCGACCGCCGCCATCCGGGCCAGCGCGGCGGGCTCGACCACGGCGTCGCCGTTCACGAAGGCGAGGTAGTCACCGCCGGCGCGCTGGGCGCCCAGGTTGCAGCCGCCGGCGAAGCCGACGTTGCCCTGGCCCTCGACGACGACGACGCCGGGCTCGGTGCGCAGTTGCTCGACCGCGTCGGAGGTGCAGCCGTTGTCGACCAGCACCACCTCGACGTCGACGTCGGTGGAGGCGAGCGCGGCACGCACCGAGGTGGTCAGCAGCGGCTCGTCACCCCAGGCCAGCACGATCGCGCTCACCCGGGGAGCGTGGGCCTGGGTCATCCGAGGGACTCCGGGTTGCCGGGGAGCGCCGTGGGCCCCGGACACGGGCGAGCTGACGTCGCGGGGCTGGGCATGCAGGCATACTACTGACGCCTTACCGGGCCGGAGTGTGCGCGGGGGCGGACGAGGGGAGTGGCGAGTGAGCGTGGCGCTCGAGGAACGAACGGTGCGGCCCACGACGCTGCCCACGGCGCTGCGCAGCGTGCTCGACGCGCTGAGCGACGCCGCGGTGCTGTCCTTCGCGCTGTGGACGCTGCTCTACTGTCTCGGCCTCGCCACCCAGTGGTCGCTGTGGCCCAGCGGCTGGCTGTGGCTCCTCGCGACGCCGGTGATCATCGGCTGGCGGGTGTGGGCCGAGCTACGCGCCCGTCCCGACTCGCCGCCCGAGCCCGCCGCCCCGACGGCCGCACCCCCCTCCGGTGCCCGACACGCCCGGCCGGCCCCCCGCAGCCTGCAGTGGGTGCCGGTGGCGGTGCTCGTCCTGGCCGCGGGGGCGGCCCTGGCCGGCCTGGTCTGGAGCCGCACCAGCTTCTGGGGCGCTTGGGTGGCCACCGTCCTGGCCGGCGTGCTGGCCCTGCTGTGGGCCTGGAGGTCGGGGTGGCTGAGCCCCGGCGAGGGGGTCCCGGACGAGGACGGCGCGAGCGCCGCGCCGCAGGCCGGTGCGCTCAACCGCTGGGGCGCCGACGTCTTCGCGCTGGTCTCCTCGCTCGGACTGGGCGCGCTGGCGGCGTTCCTGCACCTGGCCGACACCGACGACCCCTACTACCTCAACCGCTCGGTGTGGGTGGCCGAGCGGGGCAACGCCGCGCTGCTCGACACCATGTTCACCCCGGAGATCCTCAACTCGCCGTACGGCGGGGGCATCCCGATCGCCTCGATCGAGGGACTGATCGGCGTGGTCGCGCACATGAGCGGGATGCGCGCCGGCGCGGTGACCTACCTGGTGGCCGGCCCGGTGGCGGCCTTCCTGGCGGGCTGGGCGCTGTGGCGCCTGGTCCGGGCCTGGGCACCGCGGCGACGGGCGCTGGTGCTCGCCGGCGCACTGGTCTTCCTCCTGCTCAGCGGCGACTCGATGCTCGGCAACTTCTGGGTGCCCCGGATGTGGCAGGGCAAGGTGATGGCGGTGGCGGTGCTGATGCCGTTGCTGTGGGTCTACCTCACCCGGATCCACGAGAGCGCCGGCACGCAGCGGCGCTGGGCGGGAGTGATGCTGCTCGCCGGCGGCGTCGCGTTCTTCGGTCTCACCCCCACCGCGGTGGTGTGGGGCCCGCTGATGAGCGGCGCGGCGGTGCTGGCGGCGCTGCTGCTGCGGTCCCGCGCGCTCGCGGTGGGAGCGGTGCTGCTGTCCGTGGGCCCGGTCGCCAGCGGGCTGGCGGTGATCGCGTTCTCCACCGACGTCGGCGGCAAGGACCCCGTCGCGCTGCCCGCCTTCGACTCCTTCGTACGGATCCTCGGCGAGCAGGGCCCGATGGTCGCGCTGTCCTTCTTGGCGCTTGGCCTGGCCACCCTGCTGGCCCGGCGCGGGGTGGCGGCGGCGCTGGCCGGGGCCTCGGCGCTGGTCAGCACCCTGGTCTTCGCGCCGGGGGTGCTCGAGCTCGTCAACGCCGTCACCGGCTCCGGGCCGGTCCTGTGGCGGATGCTCTACTGCGCGCCGATCCCGGTGCTGGCGGCGCTGCTGCTCGCGGTGGACGTGCCCGACCCGCGCCGGGTGCCGGCCCCGGTCGCCGGGGCCGCCCGGGCGCTGCCGTGGGTCGCCGCCGTGGTGGTGCTGGTGGCGTTCGTCGGCGGAGGCAGGCCGATCTGGGCCTACACCGGGCACGGCGGACCCGTCTCGGTCAGCTCGACCCCGCAGTGGAAGCTGGACCGGCCGGCGCTCGCGGACGTCCGCATTCTCGACGAGCAGGGACTCCAGGGGACGGTGCTGCTGCCGCCACGTTGGATGAAGGTGCTCACCATGTACACCACCGACGCCTTCCCGGTCGTCCCCCGGGAGTGGTTCGTGGGCAACATGGAGGAGCCCCGCGAGGTACGCCGGGCGCGGATGCTGCTCTACGACCTGGCCGGCCAGAAGGCGCCGCTGCCCTCGGCCGGCAAGGTCCGTGCGGCGGTGCGGCTGCTCGACCTGAGCCTGGCCTGCGTCGGCCCGGGCCCCTACCGCGAGCGGGTGCTGGAGCTCTACGAGCAGGCCGGGCTGACCGGCGAGCGCACCGCGGGCACCCTCGAGTGCCGCACCCCCGCCGGCGCTGGTTGAGAGGCCGGCTGAGGGGCCGGGACCGTTCCCGGGCGGGCGCGGCGGCGCCTGTAGCCTGAAGGGCGCGACACGCAAGAAGCACGGCTCACTCAGAACAGGGAGAACCTCGATGCCCGGCAAGGTCTTTCTCCACCTCGGCCTGCCGAAGACAGGCACCTCCTTCCTGCAGAAGGTGCTCCAGCACAACGAGGCGCCCCTGCGCGAGCACGGCGTGATCTTCCCGAACGGGAAGGGGATGCTGATGTTCCGCGCGATGCTCGAGGTCACCGAGCGGGCGCCGAACTGGGGCCGCACCGTGGAGAGCGTCGAGGGCACCTGGCGCACGATCGTCCAGGCCGCCCGGGCCCACGACGGCACCACCGTGGTGAGCAACGAGCTCTTCTGCCTCGCCACCCCCGACCAGGTCGAGCGGATGCTCGCCGACCTCGCGGGGCTGGAGGTCCACGTGGTGCTGACCGTGCGCGACCTGGGCCGTCAGCTGCCCGCGGAGTGGCAGGAGGGCGTCAAGCACGGCCGACGGGTGGGCCTCGACGACTTCCTCTCGGTGGTCTTCGACGAGCCCAGCCCCGACCCGCGGCTGCACCAGCGGTTCTGGAGCGTCCAGGACCCGGCGGCGATCCTGCAGCGCTGGTCCGCGGTCCCGCCCGAGCGGGTCCACCTGGTCGTCAACCCGCCGTCCGGAACGCCCTCCACGCTGCTGTGGGAGCGCTTCGCCGAGGTCATCGACGTCCCCCCGGAGGCGGTGACGATGCCCGACCGGGAGGTCAACACCTCGCTGGGGATCGCCCAGACGGAGGTGCTGCGGCGGGTCAACCAGCGCCTCGACCGCGGCGGCAACCAGGTCGTCTACGGCGAGGTCGTCAAGCGTCTCTACGCCGGCCGGATCCTGGCCCCCGGCTCCACCCGGCGCGCCGGGCTGCCCGAGAAGTGGCACCCGGCGGTCCACGAGCGCGCCGCGCGCATCCTGGAGGCTCTCTCCGAGCAGCCCTACGACGTGGTCGGCGACCTGGCCGAGCTCACCCCGCGGCTGTCCGGTGGCGCTGCGCAGAGCGACACCACCACCGAGGAGCTGCTCGAGGTCGCCGTCGACGCCACCGCCGCCCTGCTCCAGGAGATCGTCGACCTGCGGGGCACCGTGACGGAACTGCGCGGCAAGGGCCCCCGACGTAGCATCAACCTCCTGCGGGCTCGCAACTGACCCGATCCGCGTCGGGCGGCCGGCGGCGACGAGCAGCAGGGGACGGAGCACGATGGTGGACGCACGCGTGGCCCTCGCCGGGGCTGCCGCCGTCCTGACGGTGGTGGCGCTGGGCGCCTGCTCGACGCCCGACGCGGGTGAGGCGGGCGACGCCGGCTCGCCGAAGGACACCGGGTCCTCGTCCTCGTCCGGCCCCGGAGCCGACGCGCAGAGCGACGCCCCCCAGGCCGTGGCCCGCCGGGTGCTCACCACCTGGTCGCGCAACGACGTCGGGTACGCCGCCTGGTGGTCCGCGCTGCGCCCGCTGCTGAGCGCGGGTGCCCGCGAGGCCTACGCGTTCACCGACCCCGCCGCCGTGCCGGACCTGGAGCTGCCCGCCGGCGGCGAGGTGAGCCCGGGGCCCTATCCGGGCACCACGACCGTGCGCCTCAAGACGACCACCGGCGTCTTCGGGGTCGACCTGGCCCGGGTCCGCGGCACCGGCCCGTGGCGTGCCGAGCGCATCATCTTCCCCGACCAGCCGTCCCTCTACTCCGAGTGAGCGAGTCAGCCGTGAAGCGTCGTTCCCGCCGTCCCCTGCTGGTGGCGCCCGCCCTGGTCCTCGCGCTGCTCCCGGCCCTGGCCGGAGCCAGCGCACCCACGGTCTCGACGCGTGCGCCGGCGCACGCGGCGCCGGGGGCGTGCGCGGCTCCCGCCCTGGCCGGCAGCATGTCGCTCACGGCGCGGGCGCCGGTGGCGGCGGGCTACGACCGCGAGCAGCTCGACCGCGCCCTGACGATCCTGGCCGTGGGGGAGCGCAGGAAGGTCCCGGCGCGCGCCCAGGCCCTGGCGCTGACCGCGGCTCTGGCCGAGTCCGGCCTGAAGCGGGGCGGTGGGCGCGCCCTCGCCGGCGTCTTCCACGGCTCCGGATCGTCCCCGGCCCTCGAGCGCCTCGGCGTGGCCGAGTTCTACGACCGGCTGCTCGCCGTACCGGGCTGGAGCACGCTGCCTGCCGAGATCGCCGTGCACCGGGTGACCCGCAACGCCGACCCGTTCCGCTACGACCCGTTCTGGGCGAGTGCCCTCGACCTCCTCGACACGCTGGCCCGCGGCCGGATGGATGTCCCGGCCACGGTCCAGTCGGGCGCCCGCTCACCGCAGTGGTGCCGCCCGGACGGCACCAGCGACGTCGCCGCGCCGTTCCCGCCGGGCACCGGCTACCGGGTCACCTCGCGCGCCAAGGTGACGCCGGCGCGCCGGGCGGCCGCGCCGCTGGAGGTGCGCAGCCACTGCGGCAGCGCCGTCCTGGCCGCCAGCTCGGGGTCGGTGGAGGTCGGCAAGCCCACCCGGACCGGGTGGGAGGTCCAGGTGGAGAACGAGGCCGCCGAGGTGGTCACCCGCTACCAGGGCCTCGTCGGGCTCACCGTCTCCGACGGCCAATCCATCGGCGCCGGCCAGCAGCTGGGCTCGCTGGGCTCGCTGGGCGCCACCGACGGCTGCTCCCTGGGCTTCCGGGTGCTGGGCGGGACCGGGCAGGACCTCACCCCGATCGACGCCTCCGCCTGGCTGCAGCGCAGCGTGACCCCGCGCTCCCGCCGCCCGGCGGCCCCCGAGCAGGAGACGGCGGCTCCGGCCCGGCCGACCACGCTGCGCCTGGCCAGCTACAACGTGCTGGGCGCCCACCACAGTGCCCCGGGGGGCAAGAACGCCGGTATGGCCGACGGTGCCTGGCGGATGCGGCAGTCCCTGGCCCGGTTGGAGGCCAACGGCGTCGACATCGCGGTCTTCAACGAGTTCGAGGGCCCGCAGGCCGCGGTCGTGCAGAGCGACGGCGACTGGACGCTGCTGCGCGCCACCGGCAACTCGCGGCTGCGCGGCGGCGACTTCTCCGGCAACGCCATCGCCTGGCGCAGCGCCGAGTGGAGCCTGGTGCGCAGCGAGGAGGTGACCGTGCCCTGGGACGTCACCCTGCACCTGCCGGTGGCCCACCTGGTGCACGTCGAGACCGGCGCCGCGGTCGTGGTGATGGGCGTGCACAACCCCGCCAGCACCCAGCGCAAGGGCAACCAGCAGGGCGCCCGGGACCGGGCCCGCGCCATCGAGAAGGCGGCGGTGAGCCGGCTGGTCGCCGAGACCGGCAACCCGGTCTTCCTGGTCGGCGACATGAACGAGCGCGCCACGGTGTTCTGCGACTTCACCTCAGACGGCCTGATGACCACCCCGTACGGCGCGGCGAGCGGCGGCGGGTGCTCCACGCCGCCGGGCTTCCACGGCGGCGTCGACTGGATCTTCGGAGCTGGCCCCCTGGTCTTCGGCGGGGGACTGGTGGACCGCTCCACCAAGGGCACGCTGAGCGACCACCCGCTGGTGATGGCCGACGTCACCGTCGGCGGCTGACCTCGCGTACTCCCGGGGCGAACGAGGCGGGCGCGAGCAGCACGATCACGCCGGTGGCGCCGAGCAGCATCGCCACCTCGACGCGCAGGAACAGCTCGAGGGGGAGGGCCAGCGCGAGGACGGTGAGGGCCACCCCCACCACCCAGGCGGTGACCACGTGCCGGTGCCGGCGCCGGGCGATGGCGGCCGACTGCAACGTCATCGCCATCATCAGCAGCCCGCTGGACGCGGCCAGCAGGGCCAGGTCCTGGCGCGGCATGTCGTAGGCCGAGCCGAACAGCAGGTGCATCGCCCACGGGCCCAGCGCCCAGGCGCCGAGCGCACCGGCCGTCGCCAAGCCGGCGGTGACCAGCACGAAGGCCCGCAGCTGGGCTCGCATCCCGCTGTGGTCGCCCACGGTGAGGTGCGCGGTGAGTCGGGGCACCTGGATCGCCTGGATCGCGGCGAAGAGCAGCATCGGGATCCGGGCCAGGGTCAGCCCCGACAGGAAGATGCCCGCGGCGGCCGACTGCTCCGGCTCGGCCAGCAGCCGCACCGCGATCGCCCCGACGTTGGCGAGCAGCTGCGAGCACAGCGCGGAGAGGACCAGCAGGCCGATGCCGCCGGCGACCTCCGCCCACGCGGCCACCGCCTGGCCCGGGGACGCCGGGGCCAGCCGGCTGACCCGAGGGGCGACGACCAGGGCGGAGAGGAGGGGAGCCAGGGCCAGGACCAGGGCGTAGGCGAGGGCGCTGTCCACGCCCAGCGCGAACAGGGCCAGGCAGGCGACCGCGCGCATCGTGCCCTCGGTCGCCAGCTGGACGCCGTACCCGGTGAAGTCCTCACCGGCGGAGAGCACGCCGCGCTGGAGGTACTGCACCGCGAACCCGGTGCAGGTCAGCGCGGCGGCGAGCAGGAAGGGGCCGGGGCGGTCGAAGAGCAGCCCGCCCACGGGCGTGGCCAGCACGACCAGGCTCAGCGCGGCCAACAGTGCCACCAGGACCAGGGCCGCGGTCAGCGCCGTGCGGCGCACCAGCGGACGCAGCGGGAGGCCGGCGGCGCGCCGGACCACCGCCGCGTGCGACAGCTCCTGCTCGAAGGGCAGGAACAGGCCCACCCCGACCGTGTAGACGAGGGTCCACAGCACCGCGACGTTGGAGAACTCCGCAGGATCGGTGCCGCGCGCGGACACCACCAGGAAGACGCTGGCCGAGATGCCCAGGATCGCCACGCCGGCGCCGGTGCGCAGGGTGGCGTTGGGGCGCCGCGCGGAGCGGGTGCCCGGTGCCGGGTCAGTCATCCTGGTCGAGACGGTCCCGTCCCTGCTCCTCGAGGCTGAGCCGCAGCAGCGCGACCTCCTCGGCCAGCGTGCGGGTCTTCTCCTCGAGCCGGCCGAGCTCGTAGGAGTGCTGCAGGGTCAGCACCAGCAGCACCATGCTCGCCGCGAAGAACAGCAGGTTGGCCGGCACCTCGACGCCGACCACCTCCGCGGCCCAGTTCAGCGCCCCCGGGAAGGCGGAGACGCCGAGGACGCCCAGTGCGACCAGGAACCACAGCACCGCGTACTTCTCGCGCAGCGAGTGCCGGCGCAGCATCTCCAGGAGCACGGCGACGATGATCAGCGAGCCGATCAGGCCCAGCACCATGGTGGCGCTCATCGCAGGTCTCCCGCCGCGGCCGGCTCCGCGACCGCCGGCGTCTCCGGCCAGCGGCGCACGAGCGCCAGCACCAGCGCGACCACGGCGCGGGCCAGGTACAGCGTCGCCTTCAGCGTGGTCTGGCTCGCCGTGCCGGCCTGACGTACCCGCATCTCCACCGGCTCCTGGCGGATCACGCAGCCGCGCCGGATGGCGATCACCATCGACTCGACGGTGTCACCGAGGTACTCGGCCGGGTAGTGGGTGGCGAAGGCGGCGATCGCCTTGCGGTTGGCGACCCGGAAGCCGCTGGTGACGTCGGTGAGCCGGGTGCCGGCCATCCGGGACAGCACCCGGGCCAGCACCACCATCGCGAGCTTGCGCGGCAGCGACACCCGGTACGGCGTGCCCTCGCCGGCGAACCGGGCTCCGATCACCACGTCGGCGCTGTCGAGTCGGGCCAGCAGGATGGGCAGGTAGCGCGGGTCGTGCTGCCCGTCGGCGTCGATCTGCACCGCGACGTCGAAGTCGTGGCGCAGCGCGTAGCGGTAGCCGGTCCGCATGGCGCCGCCCACGCCCAGGTTGAACGGCAGCCGGCAGACCTGGGCCCCGGCCGCGCCGGCGAGCTCGGCGGTCCGGTCGCTGGAGCCGTCGTCGACGACCAGGACGGTGGAGCCCGGAACGTGCTCGTGGATCTCGCGCACGGTGCTCGCCACGGCACCCTGCTCGTTCCAGGCGGGCACGATCACCAGGATCCGGGGCGGGGTCTCGGTCGGGCCGGGCACCTGCTGGTTCATGGGGGGCACTCTAGTGGCCGGGACCCGGCGGCCGACGAGGACTGGGGCAGGGACCGGTGCGCAGGGTAGTGCCAAGATGGAGCGCATGATCTTCCAGCTGCGTTCGGGCCGGCTCGGTGAACCGAGGCGGGCAGTGGCCACGGGCTCGCAGGGCGGGCGTCGTGGCTGAGCGGATCGTCCTGCACATCGGGGCGCCGAAGTCGGGCACGACCTACCTGCAGACCATCCTGTGGCGCAACCGCGCCGCCCTGCGCAGCGCGGGGGTGTTGGTGCCCGGACAGTCGCTGGGTGACTACAACCGGGCTGCCAAGGCGCTGCGGTCCTACCGCCGCGGGAACGGGCCGGCGGTGGGCGCGTGGCGCAGGATCTGCGAGGAGAGCGCGCAGTGGCCGGGCACCGTGGTGCTGAGCAGCGAATGGTTCTGCCTGGTTCCCGAGGACCTCGTCGCGCGCGCCGTCGAGGAGCTTCCGGACGCCGAGCTGCACGTGGTCTTCACGGCGCGGGCCTTCCTCGGCCAGGTGCCGGCGGCCTGGCAGGAGACGCTCAAGCTCGGCACGGGCCAGTCCCTGGACAGCTTCGTCGACGACCTGGACAAGGACGGCGAGCGCTGGAGCTGGTGGGCGATCGACCCCGCGGAGGCCCTGGCGCGCTGGGCGGGCGCCGTACCCGCCGAGCGGCTGCACGTCGTCACGGTGCCACCACGCGGGGCGGACCCGGACCTGCTCTGGAAGCGCTTCGCCGGCCTGTGCGGGGTCGACCCGGCGCTCGCCGACACCGAGGTGGCACAGGCCAACGAGTCCCTCGGCGTCGAGGCGGCGGCGCTGCTGCAGCGCCTCGGACCGCAGGTCCACGAGCGCATCGACTTCTCCGGGCTGAGGTGGACCGAGCCGTACCGCTGGCTGCGCCGCTACCTGGGCCACGAGCTGCTGGTGCCGCTGTCCGGGGGACGGATCGCCCTGCGCGACGCCCAGCGTGAGGCCGTCCAGGCACGCAGCGAGCGCAGCGTCGCGACGCTGCGGGCGGCCGGCTACCCGGTGACCGGGGACCTCGACGAGCTGCTCGGGGGCAACCCCGCGGGCAGGCATCCCGACGAGGTGACCGCCGCGGAGATGCTGGAGCGGGCCCTGCCGGTGGCGGCCGACCTGCTCGCGCAGGTGCGCACGCAGACGCTGCGGGCCGAGGCCGCCGAGGAGCGGCTGCGTGAGCTCGAGCCGCCCCGCACCGAGGCAGCCGTGAGCGACGGCGCGGCGAGTGACGGCGCCGGCAGCGACGGCGCCGGGGATCGAGCGGCCGGGCTGCTGGCACGGGTGAGGAGACGCCGGTGAGGCCGCTGACACAGGCACGCGACATCGCCGGGCGCCGGCTGCGCTCGCTGAGGCACGCCGTACGGCCGGCGCGTCCGCGCACCGACCGGGTCTACTTCCTGATCGCCGACGCGGCCGGGCGCGGGGGAGTGGCGCGCACCGTGACGAACCTCGCCGACGCGCTCGCCGCGGACCACCAGGTCGAGATCATCAGCGTCAACCGCAACAAGCGCGAGCCCGTCTACCCCACCCAGCGCGAGGTGCCGGTGCGCTGGCTGGTCGACAAGCGCGGGCGCGCGCTGCGGCAGCTGCGCGAGAGCGACCCCGCGGAGTTCGCACGGCGCCAGCGCCTGGCGGCCCAGCCCTCGCAGTACGGCGGAGGCGACGCGGCGATGACCCGCTACGCCGACGAGCGCCTCGAGGAGCTGATGGGCAGCCTGAAGCCGGGGGTGCTGATCACCACCCGCCCGAGCCTGCACCGGGCCGTCGTCGCGCTGGCGCCGCCGCACCTGCTCACCGTGGGCCAGGAGCACCTGAACTTCATCACCCGCAGCCAACGGCCCGGTCCGTTCCAGACCATCAAGACGGCCGCCCCCGGTCTCGACGGCTTCGTCGTCCTCACCGAGGCGGACCGGCAGGACTGGGCCCGGGAGCTGGCGGGGACCGACGCCTACGTGGAGGCGATCCCGAACGGGCTCACCTGGGATCTCGGGCCGCAGGCCCCGCTGCAGGCGAAGGTGATCGTGGCCGCTGGGCGCTTCGAGGAGCGCAAGGGCTTCGTGCGGATGGTGCAGGCCTACGCCCCGCTCGCGCGCGAGCGCCCGGACTGGCAGCTGCACATCTACGGCGGCGGCGAGGAGGCGCCGGCGATCAGGCGGTGCATCGAGGAGCTCGGCGTCGGCGAGCAGGTCCGGCTGATGGGCTTCACCGACCGGCTCCAGGACGCCTTCCAGGGGGCCTCGGCGTACGCCATGACCTCCTACTTCGAGGGGCTGCCGATGGTGCTGCTCGAGGCGATGAGCCAGGGCCTGCCGCTGGTCAGCATGGACTGTCCGCGCGGGCCGGCCGAGCTCATCGAGGACGGCGTCACCGGCCGCCTCGTCGCGGACGGCGACCTGACCGGCTTCGCCGAGGCGCTGCGCTCGCTGATGGACGACGCCGACCTGCGCGCCCGGATGGGCGCGGCCGGGCTGGCCCGGGCCGCCGACTACCGCGTCAGCGCGGTGGCGCAACGCTGGACGCGCCTGTTCGAGACGCTCCTCGAGCGCCGCTCGGCACCGCGCAGCTCCTGACGCGCGCGGTGAGCAGGGTCACGTTCTCCCCTGCCTACTCGACGGTAGGCTTCGCGCGTCACTGCTGAGAAGGGACCAGACATGAGCCGGTTGTGCCAGACCGAGGGCCTGAGCGACATCCAGGAGGAGATCCTCAAGACGATCCGTCAGTTCGTCAACGAGAAGATCCTGCCTGTCGCCACAGAGCTCGAGCACAAGGACGAGTACCCCACCGAGATCGTCGAGGGGCTCAAGGAGCTCGGTGTCTTCGGGCTGATGATCCCCGAGGAGTACGGCGGGCTCGGTGAGTCGCTGCTGACCTACGCGCTCGCGGTCGAGGAGATCGCCCGGGGCTGGATGAGCGTCTCCGGCGTCATCAACACCCACTTCATCGTCGCCTGGATGCTGATGCACCACGGCACCGAGGAGCAGAAGCAGCACTACCTGCCGCGGATGGCCACCGGCGAGGTCCGCGGTGCCTTCTCGATGTCCGAGCCCGGCTGCGGCTCCGACGTCTCCGCGATCAAGACCAAGGCCGTCAAGGGCGAGGACGGCGACTACACCATCGACGGCCAGAAGATGTGGCTGACCAACGGCGGCTCGGCCAACCTGGTCGCGGTGCTGGTCAAGACCGACGAGGGCGGATCCTCGGTCTACAAGAACATGACCACCTTCCTGGTGGAGAAGGAGTCCGGCTTCGGCGAGACGGCTCAGGGCGTCACCGTCCCGGGCAAGATCGAGAAGATGGGCTACAAGGGCGTCGACACCACCGAGCTCATCTTCGAGGGCCACAAGATCGCGGCCACGCAGATCCTGGGCGGCGAGCCGGGCAAGGGCTTCTACCAGATGATGGACGGCGTCGAGGTCGGCCGGGTCAACGTCGCCGCCCGGGGTTGCGGCGTGGCCAACCGCGCCTTCGAGCTCGGTGTCGCCTACGCCCAGCAGCGGGAGACCTTCGGCAAGAAGATCGCCGATCACCAGGCGGTGCTCTTCCGTCTCGCGGAGATGGCCACCAAGGTCGAGGCCGCCCACCAGATGATGGTCAAGGCGGCACGCACCAAGGACCTGGGCCAGCGCAACGACCTCGAGGCCGGCATGGCCAAGTACCTCGCGAGCGAGTACTGCTCGCAGGTGGTCGAGGACTCCTTCCGCATCCACGGCGGCTACGGCTTCTCCAAGGAGTACGAGATCGAGCGTCTCTACCGGGAGGCGCCGATGCTGCTGATCGGCGAGGGCACGGCCGACATCCAGCGGATGATCATCGGCCGGCGGGTGCTGGAGGACTACAAGCTCTCCTGAGCCCCAGCGGCGCTGCCGGACGGCTTCTTATCGTCACAACTGATTACTGACACCACATCAGTCCCACGGTTACCCTCGTGTCCGTGATGCTGAGAATCCGCGCGGGACACGCCGCAGCCCTGATGGCCGTGCTCGCCCTGGTGGTGCCGATGCTGGCCGTCGGGGGAGCCGCGGCCAGTCCCGCGTCGGCCGCGACGGCCAGGTCGGCCGCGCCGGCGGCCCGGGCGGTGGTGGCGTGCAGCGACGTCCTGGTGGTCGGTGTCGGCCGCGGCGCGCCGGGGTGGCGGGGCAGTGCCTCGCTCGCCCCGGCGCTCAACACCGTGACCGGCGCGTTCGCCTCGCTGGCCGAGCAGAACGGCTCGCGCGTCTCCGTGCGGCACCTCGGGGTGCGCTTCAAGCCGGCCACCGCGCTGGCTCCGGCCCGGGCCAAGAACGCCGCCCGTGCGGTCACCCGGGCGCGTGCTCGCGCCTGGGCCACCGGGGTCGACGCGGCGGTGGGCTCGGTCCTCAGCGAGCTGCGCAGCGCCGCGGCCACCTGTCCCCAGCAGTCGATCGCCCTGGTCGGGCAGGCGCAGGGCGCCAGCGTCGTGCACCGGGTGCTGGCGCGCGACGGCGACGTGGCTGCCCTCAAGGAGCTGCTGGTCGGCGCGGTGCTGGTCAGCGACGGCGACCGCCGCGCCTCGACCCGCGCCACGGTGATCGGCCGGCGCGCCGCGCTCGCCGCGGGACGCGGGGTGCTCAACCAGCGCACCAAGGCGGTGGCCGACGTCCCGACGCCGGCCCACGACCTGCGCGTGATCTCGGTCTGCTCGCGCCGCGACCTGGTCTGCGACCTCGGCAAGGTCCCGGTCCGCAAGGCGCTCGCCGCGCACCGGTCCTACGACGCGGCGCCGAGCCGGGCGATCCTCCAGCGCGGCGCGGACCTGCTCTGGCAGCGGGCCGCGGCCTGGCCGCGCGTGAGCGCCGGGCAGAGCGTGATCACCCGGCCCGGCATCGCCTTCTCCCAGTCGGTCGCGGTCCGGGTGGGCTCGTCGTACGCCGCCAGCACGGTCTTCGACCAGGTGCAGGGGCTGCCGGACGGGGTGACGCTGAGCTCGGCCGGCGTGCTCTCCGGGGCGGTGGGCGCCGCCGGCAGCTGGGACGTGACGTTCCGGGTGCGCAACACCCGCCCCGCCACCGCGCCGGTCACCGGCACGGTGACGATCGTGTCCGCCGACACCGGGGCCACCTCCCAGGTCGACGCCGGGGGACAGACCTCGTGCCAGGTGAACAAGGAGGGCACCGCGTTCTGCGTGGGCAGCAACGCCGCCGGACAGATCGGGGACGGCACCAAGACCGACCGGCTCGAGCCGGTCCAGGTCGGAGCCACCGGGGAGTGGCGCTCGGTCAGCACCAGCGGGGCCACCACCTGCGGCATCAAGGTCACCGGGGCGCTGTTCTGCTGGGGGATGAACAACCGCGGCCAGCTCGGCAACGGCGGGGCCTTCCGGCTGACTCCCACCCAGGTCGGCACCAGCACCGACTGGACCCAGGTGGCGGCCGGCTGGATGCACACCTGCGCCCTCAGCGGCGCCGGTGCGCTGTGGTGCTGGGGTGAGAACTCCGACGGCCAGCTCGGCATCGGCAGCCGTGCGCAGCGCACCACGCCCACGCGGGTCGGCACGCTCCAGGACTGGACCGACGTCACGGTCGGCGGCTGGCACACCTGCGGCGTACGCCGGGACGGGTCCGCATCCTGCTGGGGGCGCAACGACCTCGGTCAGCTCGGCGTCGGCAGCACCGCGGCCCAGCTGAGCCCGGCGCGCGTGCGCTCCTCGGCCGTCTGGTCCTCGCTCGACGCGACCTGGTCGTCCACCTGCGGTCGGACCCAGGACTCGCAGATCCAGTGCTGGGGCCTCAACGATCAGGGGCAGCTCGGCGACGGGAGCCGCACCAACCGGACCGCGCCGGTGGCGCTGTCGGTGGGGCGGCGTTGGTCGACGGTCTCCCTCGGCGACGCCCACGCCTGCGCGGTGGACCTCGACGGCGCCGCCTGGTGCTGGGGCGGTAACCGCTACGGCCAGCTCGGCGACGGCACCGAGCGCACCACGCTCCGGCCGGTGGAGGTGGCCGGGAACCGACGGTGGATGGGCATCGACACCGGATGGATGCACACCTGCGCGCTGGCTCTCGACGACACCCTCCAGTGCTGGGGCAACAACGAGCGGGGCCAGCTCGCGCGCGGCGGGGCCGCTCGCGCCGATCGCGCCACGCCGCCGGGGGTGCGCGCCGCGCCTGCGCCGAGTCCCCGGGTGCGCGCCGTGCCCGAGTTCACGATGGTGTCCTTCAACGTGCTGGGCAGCCAGCACACCGAGCCGGGCGGAGGCGCTCGGAACTACGCGCCCGGCCGGATCCGCTCGGAGTGGTCCACGAACCTCCTGCAGGGCCTGAACGCCGGAGTCGTCGCGCTCCAGGAGCTCCAGGTCGACCAGTACCGCGACCTGAAGCGCTCGGTGGGGGACACCTTCGACTTCTACCCCGCCAACACCAACCGTCCCCGCGTCGTGTGGCAGAGCGTGATGTGGAACAAGTCCCAGTGGCGACTGGTCGAGGCGGTCGACGTGACGATCCCGATGAACGGCACCACTCGGCCCAACCCGATGGTCCGGCTGAGGAACATCGCCACCGGACGCGACGTCTGGGTGCTCAACGTGCACAACTCCGCGCGCAACACCCCGCAGCGCCAGCGCGAGCGCAACCAGGCGCTGCGCATCGAGATCGCCAAGATCAAGGAGCAGCGGC
This sequence comes from Nocardioides sp. Z43_10, assembly GCF_059766615.1. NCBI lineage: Bacteria > Bacillati > Actinomycetota > Actinomycetes > Propionibacteriales > Nocardioidaceae > Nocardioides > Nocardioides sp. Z43_10. Next base: position 80,695 of record NZ_JCBAJY010000004.1, read on the forward strand.
GCAACCAGGTCCCGGTGGTCTTCGCCGGTGACATGAACGAGCGCAAGATGGTCTTCTGCAAGGTGACCGGGCAGACGGATCTGCGGGCCGTCACGGGGGGCTCGCGCACGGCCAAGGTCTGCACGCCTCCGCGTCAGATGCGCCTGGACTGGATCTTCGCCTCGCCCGAGCTCACCCGGCGCAGCGCGGGGTTCCTCACCGATCCGCTGGTGCGCAGGATCACCGACCACGCCGTGCTCCAGGCGCGGCTCACCGCACCCAACGGCTGAGGCCGGCCGGGCGTCGTACGGCGCCCGGCTCGGCCCCGCGGCCGGTCTCCCAAAGAATCCGAACCAGCGCGTGGCCTGGGTTAGAGTCATCTTTTGGTCGACGCCCCCCAGCAACGTAGGAGTTCCACCGTGCGCTCTGCACACCTGACTCGAGGCGCCGTTCGCGTCACGCTGCTCGCGGTCCTCGCCGCGCTGCTGCCGCTCACTTTCAGCGGGGCCGCAGCCCAGCCGCAGACGAGCACCGCCAGCACCACGAAGGCGGCGAGCCCCGCGAAGGCCGCCGCCGCCAAGGCTGGGCGCTGGGCCCCGCCCACCGGCGTGCTGCTCAACGACCCGACCAACGCCAGCCGGCGGGTGATCCTGGCTCGGGTGATCAAGGCGATCAACCTGACGCCGCGCGGGGAGTCCATCCGCATCCTCACCTGGAACCTCGACGACCGTCCGGTCGTCAACGCCCTGATCAAGGCTCGTCGTCGTGGGGTCACGGTCCAGGTCGTGGTCTCCGGCGTCGTCGACAACCCGAACTGGACCCGGTTGAAGACGGCGCTCGACCGCAACCGGACCGACACCAGCTTCGCCAAGAAGTGCCGCGGGGCCTGCCGCAGCAGCGGGCCGATCAGCCACTCGAAGGTCTACCTCTTCAGCCGGGTCAACAACGCGCGCTACACGTCCATGTACGGCTCGTCCAACCTCGCGACGCCGGCCGGCAACCGCCAGTGGAACGACCTGGTGACGGTGCGCAAGCAGGCCCTCTACAACTACTTCGTCAAGACGTTCAACGAGCACTCCCGCGACCGTGCGGTGGCGAACCCCTACGACGTGCGCTCGTTCGGCAACACCCGGGTCACGCTGTTCCCGGCGGGCGAGCGGAACCCGGTGCTCGAGGAGCTGCGCCGGGTGCAGTGCACCGGCGCCACCGGCAACACCGGCAACGGGGGCCGCACCCGGATCCGGATCGCGATCGCCGGCTGGTTCGACGCCTACGGCGGTGCGATCGCCAACCGGGTGCGCACGCTGTGGGATCGCGGCTGCGACGTCAAGATCGTGACCACCCTCGCCGGTGGCGGCGTGAACCGGACGCTGAAGGCGAACACGGGCCGCGGCCCGGTCCCGATCCGCAACATCAGCGTGGACAACAACGGCGACGGCGTGCCGGAGCGCTACCTGCACCTCAAGGCGCTGGCGATCAGCGGCGTCTACGACGGTGACACCTCGGCGTCGGTGTTCTTCACCGGCTCGCCGAACTGGAGCAAGCGGGCCCAGAAGTCGGACGAGGTCTGGGTCCGGATGCTCAACCGGCCCGGGATGGTCGCCCAGTACACCCGGCTGGTCAACAACCTCTACGCCTCGCCGTCCGCCTCGGCGCGGATGACGGATCCCGGCCTGACCGCCAAGCGCGGGGAGACCGACGGCGCCCCGGGCGTCTTCGAGATCAACTGATCGCTCGATCCACGCACTGGGCGGCACCGGGTATTTATCCGGTGCCGCCCAGTGCGCATCGGTGCCATGCTGGGGATCCGCCCGAGCAGAGGAGCACCCGGTGCCGAACAGCGATGGTCCCCGCGAGGACCTGAAGGCCAAGATGCGCGCGGCGCTCGCCCGCAAGCAGAGCAACGACCGCGGCGTGGACCACGCGGCCGGCCCCCCGGAGAAGGCCCACGGCTCGGAGGTCGTGGGGGGTGCGCCCAAGATGCACCGCCGCAAGGCGGGTGGCGGAGGCTCCTGAGCCGAGCGTGACGTAGCGCACGGGCGTTGCGCCTCCCCCTGGGCCGGATCTTTCGGCACGATGGGCGCAGCCCGGGAGGCGGGCTGGAGTCGACCAGGAGGAGCACGTCGTGCAGTTCGGCCGCAGCTACGAGGAGTTCGAGGTCGGAGCGACCTACAAGCACTGGCCCGGCAAGACGGTCACCGAGTTCGACGACCACATGTTCTGCCTCCTGACCATGAACCACCACCCGCTGCACCTCGACGCGAACTACGCCGAGGAGACCACGCAGTTCGCCAAGAACGTCGTGGTGGGCAACTACGTGTACTCGATCCTGCTCGGCATGAGCGTCCCGGACATCTCCGGCAAGGCGATCGCCAACCTCGAGATCGAGTCGCTGCGCCACGTCGCCCCGACGTTCCACGGCGACACCCTCTACGGCGAGACGACCGTGCTGGACAAGTGGGAGTCGAAGTCCAAGGACGACCGCGGCGTCGTACACGTGGAGACCATCGGCTACAACCAGGACGGCAAGATCGTCTGCATCTTCCGCCGCAAGGTGATGGTCCCCAAGGACAGCTACCTCACCGCCCGCGGCGGCGAGCAGCCCGGCCGTCCGGTCCCGCAGCCGGACAAGAACTGGTCCGGCCCGCAGGGGGAGTGATCACCCGAGGATTCACGAGGTAACTCGTGGTTCCCGCACTTCCCACGCGTTCCGACGTGTGGGAAGTGCGGGTTTCACGAGGTAACTCGTGAAAGCGCGGCCGGCGCGAACGCCCGCGCCAGCGGCACGATGCCCAGCACCAGCACCATCGGTACGGCGAAGCCGACGCGCAGCGAGCCGGAGCCGACCAGGCCGATCAGCACCGAGCCGAGCAGGGCGCCGGCGTAGTTGAACTGGTTGAAGCGGGCGATGACCGCGTCGACGCGGGCCTGGCGCTGCACGGGCGCAAGCGCGGCGTCGTCGGCGATCGCGGCCGCGGCCGAGAACGACAGCGGCGCGATCACCGCGACACCGAGTCCCAGCAGCGTGAAGCCGACCACGGCGACCTGCCAGGTGGGGGCCAGGACCACCAGCGCCAGGGAGCCGGCCGCCCCCAGCGCGCCGGCCCGCAGCACCCGCACCGGCCCGTGCCGGGCGACGAGGCCGTCCCCGGCCGTCCGCATCAGCCCGGTGGCCACCAGGTAGGGCAGGGTCGCCATCGCCACCCAGCGCTGCGGCGCACCGAAGGTCTCCTCCAGATGGGTCGGGCCCCAGGTCGCGGCCGCGGTGTCGACCATGTAGAAGAGCACCAGCGCGACGCCCACCAGCAGGACGGGACGCCAGGGGAGGGCCACCGCCGGTCCCGAGGGATCGCCGACGCGCGGGAGCAGGGGCCCCAGGGACACCAGCAGGGGCACCACCGCCAGCACCGCGACCACCCTCAGCCCGGCGTCCCCGGACGCCAGGGTGCCGGCCGCGCCGACCACGCCGCCCCAGGTCCAGGCGCCGTGGAAGGACGGCAGCAGCGGGCGAGCGGCCAGACGCTCGATCGCGACCGCCTGCATGTTGCCGCACGCGTCGACCATCCCCAGCGCCACGCCGTACGCCGCGAGCCCGGCGACGAAGACCCCGAAGGCCGGCGCGAGCGCCAGCACCGGGACGGCCACCGCCATCAGCAGCAGGCCGGCCCGCAGCACCCAGGCGCTCGGGCGCCGCGACGAGAGGCGCTCGCTTGCCACGGAGCCGGCGCCGGCGAGCAGCACCATCATCAGCAGGAGCAGGGACAGGTCGGTCTCATCGACCGACCAGGTGTCCTTCACCTCGGGAAGCCGGGTGGTGAGGCTGATGAACACCAGCCCCTGGGTGAAGAAGGCGGCTGCAGCGGCCAGTCGGGCTCTGCCCAGGCGGGTGGTGGGATCCGGCTCGTCGCGCACGCTGGCATCGTGTCAGCACCCGGGTCTCGGCGGGGGACTTTCCGCCCTTGACGCATCCCCGGCCCCCGCGCACGGTGGGGCCATGCCGCTCACAGCCGCGTGTCCTAGATGTGTCTCGCCGGTGATCGAGCGCGACGACGTGTGGTCGTGTCCCGAGCACGGGAGGGTCGCGCCGCTGTGGCGCCCGCGCGAGGTCTCCTACGATGCGTTCACCGCACACCTGCGTCTGGCGGACGGCTTCCCGACCTATCTGTCGTGGCCGCTGCTCTCGGGGTGGTCCATCGCCGACTTCGGGGTGGTCTGGCAGTCGCCTGGCCAGCCCCTGGCCACCATGGCCTGCTGCTCGGGAACCAGCGCGGCGGACGGCCCGGTGGACGTCTGCGTGGTGGCCGAGGAGGTCGGGGTGGGGCTGGGCGCCCGCCTGGCCGGACGGCCCGGCGACGACCCGGGACCCGAGTTCGGCCAGGGGGCACCGGTCACCCGGGTCCGGATCGGCTCACAGGCCGTCCCCCTGTGGTGGGTGGCCACGGTCGCCGGGGCGGGGGAGGTCGACCGCGCCGTCCTCGCCGGGGAGGCGGGGGGACGGTGGCTGTGGATCCTGGTGCGCCCCGCGCCCGCGACCCTGCTCCTGCCCGAGGACTGGCTCCTGCGGGACGTGTCCGGTCTCGGAGCCGCGCTCGTCGATCTTCCCTTCGGGGGGCACCGTCCGAGCCTCTGAGGAGCGTGCCGCGGCGGGCCCGGGCGCGGCGGGCGGGGGCGTGGAGGGTGGCGTACCCCAGCCCACGCCTCGCAGCAGCGTCAGGTGCAGGTCGAGGGTCTGCGGCGACGGGTCGATGCCGAGCTCCTCGGCGAGGCTGGCCCGGTAGGTCTCGAAGACGCGCAGCGCGCTGCCGATCTCACCGAGCTCGGCGTGCGCGCGCATCAGGGCCCGCTGGGCGCGCTCGGCCGAGGGATCGAGGCTGATCGCGGCACGGGCGTGGTCGAGCGCGTGGCGATAGCGGCCCAACTCGAGGGCGGCCTCGGCCGCATCGGCCAGCAGGCTGTGCCGCTTCTCGCTGATCACCGCGCGCACCGCCACTGCCCAGCCGCTGTCGTCGTTGGAGGCCCGGAACTCTCCCGCGTACAGGTGCTCGGCCGCCTCGGTCAGCTCGAGGGCCGTGCGGAAGTCCCCGTCTCGGCAGGCCGCATGCACCTGGGCGGCGCAGATCTCGAAGGAGGCCACGTCCACCCAGGCGTGGTTGAGCACCACGCCCACCTCACGGCGGACCACGCACTGCGGGCCCAGCACCCGGCGCAGATGGCTGATCGCGGTCCGCAGGCTGGCGCGGGCGCGGTCCTCGGTGACGTCCGGCCAGAGCTTGTCGATGATGCCCGCCACCCGGACCGGGTGGCCGTTCTGGAGCGCGAGCAGTCGCAGCAGGTCGCGGTTCTTGCCGGTGCGCCACTCGTGGTCGGCGATCGACGAGCCGTCCCGGCGCAGCACGATGAAGTCGCCGAGCAGGAAGATGCGGATCCACGGCTCCCGATGCATCGACTGCCCCCCGGCTCTGTTCGGCTGGCCCGACGTTTGCAAACCCAACACAAGCGTCGCCGGCTAGAACGCTGTTCACAACGGTAACGCCGTACTCAAGGAATGTCGCCGATCGATCGGCGAGCCCTCGGCCAAGGAGGGGGCCACGCCCCTCGCCCGAGCCGGAAATGCCAGCCGGCTCACCAGCCGCTATCGGCCGCCACGACCTCCCGCCGGGGGACGGGACGGGGGGTCTACGGGGCGGGGTGACCAGACCGCGATCGGTCCGCCGCAACGGACTCGAACAGGCCGGGCTCCGCGCCTTCGAGCGGCACGGCTGGTGAGCCGGGGCAGTGCGCCGAGCCGAGGCCCGACGAGTCCACGATCTGCCAACGGGGGCTATCGGGGCATCCCCAATTCAGGGGTTCTCGGCGGCCTCGCCCCCGAGGGGAGAGCGTCAGTAGGCGCCGCGGTGGGTCAGCACCGCTCCGAGCGTGCGGCACACGATCCGGGCGTCCATCACCAGCGACCAGTTCTCGACGTACTTCAGGTCCAGGCGCACCGACTCGTCCCACGGCAGGTCCGAGCGACCCGAGACCTGCCACAGACCGGTCAGGCCCGGCTTCACCGCCAGTCGCCGGCAGGTGTCGGCGTCATAGCGGGCCACCTCCGCCGGCAGCGGGGGACGCGGGCCGACCAGCGACATCTCACCGCGCACCACGTTGACCAGCTGGGGCAGCTCGTCGAGGGAGTAGGTGCGCAGGAACCGGCCCACCCGGGTGACGCGGGGATCGGCGCGCATCTTGAACAGCACGCCGGCGCCCTCGTCCCGCTCGCGCAGCCTGGTGAGGTGGACCTCGGCGTCGGTGGTCATGGTGCGCAGCTTGAGCATGGTGAACGGGCGGCCGTCGCGGCCGATGCGCACCTGGCGGAAGAAGGCGGGGCCGCGCGAGTCGTACCTGACCGCGATCACGAGGGCGAGCAGCAGCGGTGCCGTGAGCACCAGACCGGTGGCCGCGGCGAGCCGGTCGGAGCACCCCTTGGTCACCCGGCGCACCCCCTGCAGCTCGGCGTGGCGCACGTGCACGAACGGGATGCCGCCGGCGGGGGCGAGCGTGGTGCGGGAGGCGTCGACGTCGAGCAGGCCGGGGCCGATGAACAGCTGCCGCCCCTCGCCCTCGAGCTGCCAGCCGATCCGACGCAGGGTGACCGCGTCGAGCTCCGGGCTGGGCAGGGCGATCACGGCATCGGCGTCGTGGTCGGCGACCACGTCACCCAGGGCGTCGACGCCCACCGTGCAGGGCAGGTCCGCGAGAAGCGCGGACGCGGGGCCCGAGGGCATGGACGGGACCGAGACCGCCACCACCTCGAAGCAGTGGTCGGCGGTACGGCGCAGCGCGGCGAGCACGTGGGCGACGTCGCGCTCGTGGCCGGCCAGGACCACCCGGGTGGGCCGACCGCCGAGAAGCGGCAGCCGGGTGCCCAGCCGGCCCACGACCAGGAGCCGCATCAGCACGGTCAGCGTGGTCGTGGCCACCGCCAGGGAGAGGACGTCGATCGGCGGCGTGGACAGCTGGGACAGCGAGAGCCCGGCCCAGCCCAGCAGGGCCAGGCCCACCCCGGCTCGGCCGATCCGCCGGACGTCCTCGATGTCGAAGCGGGTCCCGCGGGACTCGTGGGCGCGGGTGACCACCAGCAGCAGCGTCCACAGGACGGGCAGCACCACCACCGAGAGGGCGTCGAGGGCGACCAGCGACGTGCTCGCGTCGGGCAGCAGGTCGACCGTCGGCGTCCCACCCTGGACGACGGTGAGCGCCAGGACCGCGGCCAGCGCGTCGCAGGCATGGCCCAGCCAGGGGCTCGTGCGAGGGCCGATCCGACGCCCGGCCGGCTCGCGCTGCTCCGCGTGCTCGAGCCTGGCCACTGCGGTCATCGGCTGTTCCCTCCCCGGTGCGTGCTGCGCTGGAAAGCGCTGTCACGAACCTAGGAAGGGTGCTCGCGCGATGCATGCCGCAATCTGGGCATCTCAGCCGCCGGCGCTCAGGCCGGCACCTGCCAGCCCGCCCGGTGGGCGATGCCGACGGCGGCCAGCTGCGAGGAGACCCCGAGCTTGGCCAGGATCGACTTCACCTGCGTGCGCACGGTGGCCTCGGAGACGACCGAGCGCACGGCGATGTCGCGCACGTTCAGGCCGTCCATCAGCAGACCGAGGATCTCCGACTCCCGCCGCGTCAGCGAGTCGAGCCGCTCGCGGATCTCCTTCACCTCGTGACGCTCGCTGTGGTAGAGCCGCAGCAGGTCCTCGCGGTCCTCGTGCGAGAGCACCGAGCGCCCGTCGTTGATCAGCCGGACCGTGGCGAGGATCCGGTTGAGGGGCGAGGTCTTGCTGAGCACGATGCGGGCGCCGTTGCGCAGGCACTCGCCCCAGCGGATCTTGTCGTGGCTGGCGGTGACCACGACCACCGCGGCGCCGGTGCGCACGATGGGCTCGATCAGCGGGATGGCGCTGCCGGCCGGCCCCAGGTCGAGGTCGAGCAGCACGATCCGGGGCTGGGCGCGCACGATCGCGGGCAGCAGGGTGCTGGCGTGCGTGACCGACTCCGGCGGCGAGATGCGGCGGACGTCGTAGCCCTCGATGGTCATCGCCACGTCCAGCGACTCGGCGAAGAGCTGGTGGTCCTCGACCAGCACCACCCGGGTCAGACCGCGTGGGCGTGCCATGCCGCGTCCTCCTCGGCCAGGTCCAGGGTGATCACGAAGGCCGCGCCTCGGGGGCGTCCGCTGCGGTCGAGCTGCAGCGTGCCCCCGAGCTCGCCGACGAGCCGGCTGGCGATGTGCAGACCGATCCCGCGTCCGCGCGAGCCCGGCCGCTGCGTGCCCCACTCGAAGAGGATGCCGCTGAGTTCCTCGGGCACACCGGGTCCCTCGTCGGCGACCGTGATCCGGGCGTGCGGGCCCGCGCTCGTCACCTCCAGGGTGACCGCGGAGCCCTCGCTGTGCCGGGCCGCGTTGTCCAGCAGGATGTGGACCGCCTCGGCCACGTGATCGGCGCGTCCGAGGGCCCGTACGCCGGACGCCTCGCACCGCACCTGGTGCCCGCGCGCACGTACCGAGGTGACCACGGGCAGCAGCACGTCGTCGAGGTCGAGCGCCGTGAGGGGCTCGTCGGCGCCCCCGGCGAGCAGCCGCTCGAGGCGGGCCAGCTCGTCGGCCTGCATCCGCTCCAGGCGTGCTCGAGCGGGAGCCGGCACGGCGTGCTCGGCGCCGTGCAGGAGGCGCGAGGCGGCGGCCAGCCCGGCGACGGTGGAGCGCAGCTCGTGCAGGGTCTCCTCGTAGTGGCGCACCTCCGCGGCCAGGGTGGAGGCCCAGTCGGTCGCCGGCGGGTCGCTGGGCGAGGTGTCCCGTACGGCGCCCAGGATGCTCAGCGCGGGCACGGTGCGGCACAGCGTCAGCGCCACCCAGGCCACCAGCGCGGCGCCCCCGATGTGGGCCACGGCGATCGGCAGCCCCAGCGCCGGGGCGTCACCCAGGCTCGGTGCCGCCGCATCGGTCAGCACGATGACGAGCACGCCGGTGCTGAGCTGGGCGCCCGCCCACCGGGGCAGCTGTGAGAGGCCCGCGAGGGTGACGGCGATGGCGAGGCCGGCGCAGGCCGTGGCCAGGTGCAGGGCCGTGGCGGCGGCCGTGGACGGGTCGGTGCCGAGCTCCAGGGTGAGCAGCGTGGCCTGCAGCGTCACCGCTCCCAGGCCCAGCAGCATGCCCAGCGCCACCGGGTCCAGCGACGACGGGAGCGCGACGCCGCGCACCGCCATCACCACCAGGCCGAGCGTGGTCACCACGGTGACCAGCTCGGCGATCCCCGGGAGCGCCAGCGACGTCGTGGTTCGGGCCCCGGCGACGTCGAGCAGCGAGAAGGGGATGCCGTACGTGGCGACCGCGAAGGCCGCCGCGGCGAGCCATCCGCTGACGTCCCTGCCGCACAGGCGCCAGTGGACGTAGAACGTGACGCCACCAGCACCGAGCACGATCTGCGCGATCGCTCGGCTGATGACCTGGACGGACGCGAACGGCGCCCCTTCGTGCAGCAGGACCATGGTGGCGACCAGAGGCGGCGCCAACACGATGGTCACGAACAGGATCGTGAAAAGGCCGGTGGTCCGGCGCGAGTGCGCAAGTGTGGTGGCGGACCTGCGGGCCGCGTGTACAACGTGCATATCTGTCCCTCCGTCTCACCACAAGTAGGGATGGCGGGGCTCAAACGAACGTCAACAACGCGCAAAACCGCAGCCTTCGACGCTCACCAGCGGTCTAGAACTCCCGGCCCACTACGCTGAGCGCCGTGCGCATCGACCTCCACACCCACTCGCAGGTCAGTGACGGGACGGAGGCTCCCGCGGACGTGGTCCGAGCCGCCGCCGCCGCCGGGCTCGACGTCCTGGCCCTGACCGACCACGACACCGCCGCTGGCTGGGCGGCCGCGGCCGACGCGGCGCAGGAGGTCGGCATCACCCTGGTCCCGGGGATGGAGATCAGCACCCAGCTCGAGACGACGACCGCCGCGGGCCCGCATCGCCGTGGCGTGCACCTGCTGGCCTACCTGCCCGACCCGACCTACCCGCCCCTGGGGGCAGCCCTCGGCCGGGTCCTGGACGGGCGCAACGAGCGGGTCCCCGCGGTCCTGGCCAGGCTCGCCGACCTCGGCATCGAGGTGCCGTACGCCCACGTGGCCAGGCTCGCCGGCCCCACGGCCGCGATGGGCCGTCCGCACATCGCCGACGCCCTCGTCGACCTCGGCCTGGTCCCGGACCGCACCGAGGCCTTCCGCAGGTTCCTCAACCCCGGCCGACCGGCGTACGTCGACCGCTACGCCGCCGCGCTCGACGACATGGTGCGCCTGGTGGTGGAGGCCGGCGGGGTCGCCGTGATCGCGCACCCCTGGGGGCGCCACCGTGCCGACGGCCTGGGCGAGGAGGAGCTGGCCCGGCTGCAGGGCCTCGGGCTGTCCGGCATCGAGGTCGACCACCAGGACCACGACCCGGTCGACCGGGAGCGGCTGCGCGCCATCGCCGGCAACCTCGGGCTGCTGGTGACCGGCTCCAGCGACTACCACGGCACCGGCAAGATCGACCACGACCTGGGCTGCAACACCACCCACCCCGACGAGTACGCCCGCCTCCTGGAGCTGGCCCGCGCGGCCGCGACCCGCGCCGGCCGCAGCGGCGGCTGGGTGGTGGGCCCGTGAGCGAGTGGGTCAACCTGGTCCTGCTCACCGAGGTCTTCGTGACGCTGTTCGTGATCATGGACCCGGTCGGGACGGTGCCGGTCTTCCTGTCGCTCACCTCGGGCCGCGCCGTGGACACGGCCCGGCGCGCGGCCTGGCAGGCGGTCGCGGTCTCGTTCTCGGTGATCGTGGCGTTCGCCCTCTTCGGCCAGCAGATCCTGAGCTACCTGCACATCTCCCTGGCGGCCCTGCAATGCGCCGGCGGGCTGCTGCTGCTCATGGTGGCGCTCGAGCTGCTCACCGGCGACCAGGACAAGGAGCCCACCGCCACCTCGGGCACCAACGTCGCGCTCGTCCCGCTCGGCACCCCGATGATGGCCGGACCGGGGGCGATCGTGGCCACCATGCTGTTCGTCGAGCAGATCGACGGCGGGGCCGACCTGCTGGGAGTCAGCGCCGGCGTCGTCGGCGTGCACCTGTGCCTGTGGGCGGCGATGCGGTTCTCGCTGCCGATCCTGCGCCTGATCAAGGACAGCGGGGTCCTGCTGGTGAGCAGGATCGCGGGCCTGCTGCTGTCGGCGATCGCGGTCCAGCTGGTCGCCGACGCGGTGCGCGCGTTCGTGGTGGGCGAGGGCTGAGCGGCTACTCCCGGGCGCTGCCCGAGCGACCGAGGCTCTGCGCGCGCTGGAGCAGCGGTCCGGGCACGGCGCGGGCGGCCGCCGCGATCACCTTGTAGCGCTTGCTGGGCACCGACATCGCGACCCCGCGGTCCAGGTCGGCGAGGGCCTCGCGGACCAGGTCGTCGGCGTCGAGCCAGAGCATCGACGGGGCCGAGGCCCGCGAGACGTCCATCCGCTGGTGGAACTCGGTCTTCACGAAGCCGGGGCACAGCGCCATCACCCGCACCCCCTGCGTGCGGTACTCGTGGGCGGCCCAGGCGCTGAAGCTGTTCACCCACGCCTTGGCGGCGCTGTAGGTGCCGCGCGGCAGGAAGGCCGCCACGCTCGAGACGTTGACGATGGCCCCCTGGCCCCGCTCGGCCATCGGCCCCAGGGCGGCGTGGCTCAGTCGCAGCACCGCGGTGACCAGCACGTCCAGCATGCGCTGCTCGTCGGTGATGCTGTTGTCGGCGAAGCGCCCCTTGAGCCCGAAGCCGGCGTTGTTCACCAGCAGGTCCACCGGTCGCGCCGGGTCGCACAGCCGGTCCTCGACGCGGGCCAGCTGGTCGCGCTCGGCGAGGTCGGCGGGGAGCACCTCCACCTCGACGCCGTACGACGTGCGCAACGCGGCGGCCACCTCCTCCAGACGCTGCCGGTCGCGTGCCACCAGCACCAGGTGGTGGCCCCGGGCGGCGAGCTGGTGGGCGAACGCGTGGCCGATGCCCGCGGTGGGACCGGTGATCAGGGCGGTGCCGACGGGGATCGGGGTCGGCGTGGAGCGGCGCGCGGAGAAAGACATGCGAGGAGCCAACCGGGTCTGCTGCCTGCGGGCAAGCGAGTCGGGCATGATGGGCGCGATGACCACGACATTGGCGGTCGCCAACCAGAAGGGTGGCGTCGCGAAGACCACCACCGTCGCCTCGCTCGGTGCCGCCCTGGCCGAGCTGGGCCACTCCGTGCTGCTCGTGGATCTCGACCCGCAGGCCTGCCTGACCTTCTCGCTCGGCATCGACCCCGAGGACCTCGAGCTGTCGGTGTACCAGGTGCTCACCCAGGGGCTCGATCCCGCCGAGGTGATCGTGACGACCGAGGAGGGCGTCGACCTGCTCCCGGCCACCATCGAGCTGGCCCGGGCGGAGGCGGACCTGCTCACCCGGACCGGACGCGAGCACGTGCTCGCCGGCGTGCTCGAAGCGCTGGAGGAGGCGGACGCCGGCTACGACTGGGTGCTGCTGGACTGCCCGCCGTCCCTGGGGGTGCTGACGGTGGCCGCGTTGACGGCCGCTCGCGGCGTGCTCGTCCCGCTGCAGTGCGAGACCCTGTCGCACCGCGGCGTCGGGCAGCTGCTGGACACCGTCCACGACGTACGGCGCTTCACCAACCGCGCCCTGGAGGTCTGGGGCGTCCTGCCCACGCTCTACGACGGGCGCACCAACCACGCCCGTACGGTGCTGGAAACCATCTCCGAGACCTACGACCTCGAGGTGATCGGGCCGCCGATCCCCAAGACGATCAAGTTCGCCGAGGCCCCGGCCGCCGGACGCTCGATCCTGGCCACCAGCCGCGCCAGCAAGGGTGCCCTGGCCTACCGCGAGGTCGCGGTCGGGCTGGTCGCCCGCGCAAAGCGCCCGGCGGCGGGCCCGGCGAAGCGGGGTGGGTCGCCAAGCGCTGCGCCGCGGGCCGGGACGAGGGGCTGAGGTTGGCCCGACACCGGCGCGCGAGGACCCGGCCACGCTACGGCCGCCTGACGTTGGTCGCCTGCGCGCTGGGGATCACCGGCGCCGCGGTCCTGGGCGGTGTCGGCGTGCTGCCCTCGCCCACCGACGACTACTCCACGAGCTCGCAGGCCGCCGACGTCTCCGCCGGCGTCGCGGGCGCCGACGACCAGGCCCCCCGGGAGCCCGTGCGGGCGGCGGGCAGCGACGCCGACGACAGCGACGCCGCGGGAGGGCGCACCGCCGACCTGCGGGAGGTGGTGGCGGGAGCCCTGGAGGGCGCGTTTTCCGGCACCGCGCTGCTGCGCCACGACGTCACGCTGCCGGAGCGCTCGGGCCAGGGGCGGCGCGTGGTCTTCAGCGAGTCGCGCCAGCGGGTCTGGCTGGTGGGGGCGGACGGCCGGGTGCAGCGCACCTACCTGGTCTCGGGCAGCGTCTACGACAATCTCGACCCCGGCACCTTCGAGGTCTACTCGCGCTCGGAGCACGCGTGGGGGATCGACGACTCGGGCACGATGCGCTACTTCGTCCGGTTCACCGAGGGCGACAACGCCGCGATCGGGTTCCACGACATCCCGGTGCATGAGGGGGCCCGCGTGCAGACGCTGCGCCAGCTCGGCACCCCGCAGTCGCACGGCTGCATCCGTCAGCGTCCCCGTGACGCGATCGCGCTGTGGAGGTTCGCCCCGGTCGGCACCATTGTGGTGGTCACCCCCTGAGACGAGCCGACCCGCCGCCCGTGGTGGGCGGCGGGTCGGCTCGTGGAGCTGGGCGGGGTCAGTCGGTGCCCGAAGTGGTGCTCTCGCCGCTCGTGGCGGTCTCGCCGTTTCCGCGCGAGCCACCGGTACGACGCCGGCGGCGGTTGCGGCTCGGGCGCAGGTCGTCGGCGCCCGACCCCTCGCTCGGGGCGTCCTGACGGCTCGGCGGCGCGCTCGAGGCGCCGGTCTCCGGGGAGCCGCTGCCGGCGGAGCCCGAGGCGGCGCCGCCGCTGCGCGTGCGGCTACGGCCGCGGCTGCGCGGGGGACGCTCGCCACCCTCGCGCGCGGCCTCGCCACCCTCGCGCGCGGCCTCGCCACGGCCGCCGCCCTCGCCGCGGCCACCGCGCTCGGGGCGGCCACCGCGCTCGGGACGGCCGCCCCGCTCGGGACGCTCGGAGCGCTCGCGCGGGGGCTGAGGCGCGGGGTCGACGATGCGGCCCTTGGTGCCGGGGGCGATGCCCATGTCGTGGAAGAGGTGCTCGGAGGTGGAGTACGTCTCCTGCGGCTCGTCGAAGGGCAGGTCGAGCGCCTTGTTGATCATCTTCCAGCGGTGCACGTCGCCCCAGTCGACGAAGGTGACCGCGATTCCCGTCGCGCCGGCGCGGCCGGTGCGGCCGATCCGGTGCACGTAGGTCTTGTCGTCCTCGGGGCAGGTGTAGTTGATGACGTGGGAGACGCCGGCGACGTCGATGCCGCGGGCGGCGACGTCGGTGGCGACGAGCACCCGGATCTTGTCCTCGCGGAACTTGGCCAGCGCCTTCTCGCGGGCGACCTGGGCCATGTCGCCGTGCAGCGGGCTGGCCGAGAAGCCGCGCTCGGCCAGGTCGTCGGCGACGCGCTGGGCCTGGCGCTTGGTGCGGGTGAACACGATGACCTTGCCGGCGCCCTCGGCCTGCAGGATCCGGCCGATGATCTCGGGCTTGTCCAGGTCGTGGGCCTGGTAGATGAACTGCGCGGTCGCCGGCACCAGCGTGGTGTCGTAGGACGACTCGGCGCGGATGTTCATCGGGTGGCGCATGTGGGTGCGCGCCAGCGAGACGATGGCCGCGGGCATGGTGGCCGAGAACAGCATCGTCTGCCGGGTCTCGGGGGTCAGCTTGAGCAGCTTCTCGACGTCGGGCAGGAAGCCGAGGTCCAGCATCTCGTCGGCCTCGTCGAGGACCAGCGCGTGCACGTGGGAGAGGTCGAGGGCCTTGCGGTTGGCCAGGTCGATCAGTCGGCCGGGGGTGCCGACCACGATGTCGACGCCCGACTCCAGCGCGTCGAGCTGGGTGTCGTAGCCGACGCCGCCGTAGACGGTCAGCACCCGCAGGCCGCGGTCCTTGCTGGCCAGGTGCAGGTCGTTGGAGACCTGGAGCGCGAGCTCGCGCGTCGGGGCCACGATCAGGGCCTGCGGCTTGCCCTGCGGCAGGTCGGCGTAGTCGGGGTCCTTCGGCGCGACGCTGCGCTGGAGCACCGGGATGCCGAAGGCGAGGGTCTTGCCGGTGCCCGTGCGGGCCTGGCCGATCAGGTCGGTGCCCATCAGGGCGACCGAGAGGGTCATCTCCTGGATGGCGAACGGCGTGATGATGCCGGCGCGCTCGAGCGCGTCGCAAATCTCGGGCAGGACCCCGAGCTCTCGGAACGTAGTCAGTGTCTTTTCGCTTTCGTGAGTGGCTTCTGAGCGGCTGACTCATCGAAAGGGATCGAAGTCGTCTCGACAGGGTCTGCCGCGCACATGCTCGGCGGTGTCGGTCCCGAGGACCTGTCGGTGACAATCCTGTCGGTGACAGTGCGGACCGTCTCGCCGGTCGCGGGCCATCCCGGGTGACCGTGCACGGCTGACCCTGCACGGACGAGGTCGGCGACGCTGTCGTCGACCCGGTGGGCGGCACTCGATGAATCCACTGTATCGGTAGGGTGCGGGCATGTCTGAATCCCCGCTCGGGTCGGGCGCGCCGTCGGCCGCCCAGGACCCCCAGTACCGCGCTGCCGTGGTCGACCTGCTGGGCGTGATCGCCTACGGCGAGATCTCGGCGTTCGAGCGGCTGGCCGAGGACGCCAAGCTGGCGCCCTCGCTGGAGGAGAAGTACACGCTGGCCGCGATGGCGGCCACCGAGGTCGGCCACGTCGGGCCGTTGCGCGAGCGTCTGGTCGCGCTCGGTGCCGACCCGTTCGAGGCGATGGCGCCGTTCCGGGTGCCGGTCGACTCCTTCCACGAGCACACCGCCCCGGCCGACTGGTACGAGGGCCTGGTCAAGGCGTACGTCGGCGACGGGCTCGCCGCGGACTTCTACCGCGAGATCGCGCAGTTCGTCGACGCCCAGACCCGCGACCTGATCATCGCCTCGCTCAGCGACACCGGTCACGCCGGCTTCGTGGTGGACCGGGTGCGCGCCGGCATCGCCGAGGACCACCGGCTCGGGGGGCGGCTGGCGCTGTGGGGCCGCCGACTGATGGGGGAGGCGCTCTCCCAGGCGCAGCGGGTCGTCGCGGAGCGCGACGCGCTGGGGGCGCTGCTGGCCGGCGGGGTCGACCGGCCCGGCCTCGACCTGGCCGAGGTGGGGCGGATGTTCACCCGGATGACCGAGCGCCACGACCAGCGGATGGGCGAGCTGGGGCTCGACTCCTGAGCCGCCACTACCCACGACGAAGCCGACCCGGCAGAAGCGAGCTTCTGCCGGGTCGGCTCTGTTCGTCGGGGCGCTGCGCTCAGCTGCGGAAGCCGACCTGCTTCGCGCTGGGGTTGCCGAGCTCGACGTAGGCGATCCGGGAGCCGGGCACGATCACCCGCCGGCCGCGGCTGTCGGTCAGCGCGAGGACGGTCTCGCTGCTGACCGCCTCGGCGACCAGCTTCTCCACCGCCTCGGCGCTCTCGTCGCTCTCGACGAGCAGCTCACGCGGCGCGTTCTGGATGCCGATCTTGACCTCCACGGTCTCCTCCTGAAGTTCTCGGTGCTGCTGGATGACGAGGTTACGGGGTGGGTGTTCAGGCGTCCTCGGCGCGCGGGTAACCGCGGATGCCGCGCCAGGCCAGGGCGGCCACCAGCGCGGCCGCGTCGTCCTGGGTGATCCCGGATGCCTCGGTGAGCCAGAACCGCGCGCTCACCTGCGCCATTCCCACCAGGGACACCGCGAGCAGACGCGACTGCGTCGGGCTCAGGCTGGTGTCGTCGTGGATGACGTCGGCGATCATCGCGGCGGTCTCGGTGGTGACCCGCTCGACGTGCTCGCGGACGGTGGGCTCGTTGGTCAGGTCCGACTCGAAGACCAGCCGGAACGCGCCGCTCTCGGCGGCGACGTAGTCGTAGAAGACCTTGATCGCGGCCTGCACACGCTGCTTGTTGTCGTCGGTGGACAGCAACGCGAGCCGGCAGTTCTCGATGATCGCGTCGCACGAGCTGTCGAGCAGCGCCAGGTAGAGCTCCATCTTGCCCGGGAAGTGCTGGTAGAGCACCGGCTTGGAGACCCCGGCGCGTTCGGCGATGTCGTCCATCGCCGCCGCGTGGTAGCCCTGGGCGACGAAGACCTCGAGGGCGGACTCGAGCAGCTGCGCGCGACGCTCACGGCGCGGCATCCGGGCCCCGCGCGGGCGGGGGCGGTCCGCGTCGAAGTGATCAGCGCTCAACTCGGTGCTCCTCGGGCCTCGCGGCGGGCAGCGTACCCGCGTCGTGCGGGAAGCCTACCGGTCCGTAACCTCCGTCCGGATGACGGGATGGCGCGCGGCGCGCCCCTGCGGGCGGGGGAACATCGGGGGGTTCGCCGGCGTTGTGCCGAGAACCATCGATCGTCCGCCCTGAGGAGTTACCGCCGTGTCCTTTCCCGCGCTCGTGGAGCCGGCCGCCGAGCTGACCGTCGACGAGGTACGCCGCTACAGCCGCCACCTGATCATCCCCGACGTCGGGATGACCGGGCAGAAGCGGCTCAAGAACGCCAAGGTGCTGGTGATCGGCGCCGGCGGGCTGGGCAGCCCCGCGCTGCTCTACCTGGCTGCCGCCGGGGTGGGCACGATCGGGATCGCCGAGTTCGACGAGGTCGACGAGTCGAACCTGCAGCGCCAGATCATCCACGGCCAGTCCGACATCGGGCGTCCCAAGGCGGAGTCCGCGCGCGACGCCATCAAGGAGGCCAACCCCTACGTCGACGTCGTCGTGCACGGGGAGCGCCTCGACAACGACAACGTGCTGCAGGTCTTCGAGGGCTACGACCTCATCGTCGACGGCACCGACAACTTCGCGACCCGCTACATGGTCAACGACGCGGCGTACTTCCTGCGGATCCCCTACGTGTGGGGCTCGATCTACCGCTTCGACGGTCAGGCGTCGGTCTTCTGGCCGCACGCGGTGAAGGAGGACGGCCAGAGCGCCGAGGCGCCCTGCTACCGCTGCCTCTACCCCGAGCCGCCGCCGCCGGGGATGGTGCCCTCCTGCGCCGAGGGCGGCGTGCTGGGCGTGCTGTGCGCCTCGATCGGCTCGATCCAGGTCAACGAGGCGATCAAGCTGCTGACCGGCATCGGCGACCCGCTCGTCGGCCGGCTGATGATCTACGACGCGCTCGAGATGGAGTACCGCAAGCTGCGGGTGCGCAAGGACCCCAACTGCGCGCTGTGCGGGGAGAACCCGACGGTCACCGAGCTGATCGACTACGAGACGTTCTGTGGCGCGGTCTCCGACGAGGCGGCCGACGCCGCCGCCGGCTCGACGATCTCGGTCACCCAGCTGGAGGGCATGCTCAAGGAGCGCGAGAACGGCGAGCGCGACTTCGTCCTCATCGACGTCCGTGAGCCCAACGAGTACGAGATCAACCAGATCCCCGGGGCGGTGCTGGTCCCCAAGGGCGAGTTCCTCAACGGCAACGCGCTCGCGACGCTTCCCCCGGTCGACTCCGGGACGCAGGTCGTCCTGCACTGCAAGAGCGGGGTGCGCTCGGCCGAGGCGCTCGCGGTCGTGAAGGGCGCGGGCTACTCCGACGCCGTCCACGTCGGCGGCGGCGTGGTGGCCTGGGTCAACCAGATCGACCCCAGCCAGCCCTCGTACTGACCTCCGCGGTCCAGCCGCCGCAGCGCAAGGCCCACCCGGGCTCTCGTAACCCGGGTGGGCCTTCGTCGTTGAGGGGTGAGTCACATGGCGTCGGCTGCACAGGTGCCGGCCCCGCGCGGGCGGTCCACGGGGCCGAGACAAGGTCTCGGTCGTCGCTCCCGGTCACGGGGTGGGAGCGACGCCCCGGGCCGTCCGCGCAGCGCGCCCGGCCCCCTCGCCGCTAGCGTGGTGGCCATGAGCAGGATCGACCCCGAGCTGTACGCCGAGCGCGTGCTCACCTGCGTGGAGCGGGTCCCGCGCGGCCGGGTCACCACGTACGGCGCGATCGCGGAGGTCCTCGGCGCCGAGCTGGGCGGCGGGGGACCACGCACGGTCGGCGCGGTGCTGGCGTCGTACGGCGGACCGGTGCCGTGGTGGCGGGTGGTCCGTGCGGACGGCTCGCTGCCGGCCTGCCACGAGGGCCGGGCCCGCGAGCACTACCTCGAGGAGGGCACCGCGCTGCGCCCCTCGGGCCGGATCGACCTGCGCACCGCCTTCTGGCAGCCGTAGCAAACGCCGAGTCGGCGCAGGCTCGGGAGCCTGCGCCGACTCGGCGGTTCACAGCGGCGAGTTCACGCCGACTCGGCGGTCAGGCGCGCTCGCGGGTACGGCGCGCGAGGGCGGCCAGCGCCTTGGGGAAGATCTCCTCGGGCGGGTTGACCAGGCCGGCCCCGACCTGGCCCACGCCCGCCTTGGCGCCGGCCATGCCGGTGTTGATCTGCGGCAGGATCCCGGTCCGGCAGACCAGGCTCACGTCGATCCCGCTGGGGACCCCCTGGAACTCCAGCACCGGCACCGACCAGCGCGGGCTCTCGCCCAGGCAGATCTCGTGCATCCGGCGGGTGGTGGCCAGCGCGTCGGGCACGGTGCCGCCGACCAGCCGGACGATCGCCGGGGCGGTGGCCATCGCGAAGCCGCCGATGCCGGCGGTCTCGGTGATCGCGGAGTCGCCGATGTCGGGGTTGGCGTCCTCGGGCCCGTAGTCGCCGAGGTAGAGCCCCTCGGCCACCTGGGCCGGGCCGGTGAACCACTCGTCGCCGGTGCCGGCGGTCTGGATGCCGAACTCGGTGCCGTTGCGGGCCATCGCGACGACCATCGTCGAGCCCTCGATGCCGCGGGCGGCGTCCAGCGCCAGCTTGCAGGCGGGCATCGCGAGGTTGAGGAAGAAGTGGTCGTTGCCGCCGATGAACCGCATCGCGTCGGCCACGTCGGAGGTGGCGAAGCCCGACTCGACCATCGCCGGCGCCAGGTCGCGCATCATCATCAGCGTGCCCGCGCGGTTGCGGTTGTGGGCCTCGTCGCCCATCTGCAGCATCTGGGTGAGGATGCCGGTCACGTCGACCGGGCCGCTGGCGGCGACGGTGGTGCGCACCGCCTTCTGCAGCAGCGGGCCGAGCACCCCCGACATCCAGCGCAGCCGCTCGAGCACGTCCGGGCCGTAGGCGCCGTAGCGCAGCACCTTGCCCAGGCCCTCGTTGAGCGAGCAGTAGGTGCGCTTGCCGGTGGCGGGGTCCTCGAGGACGAACATCCACATCGAGGGCGAGACCAGACCGGCCATCGGGCCGACCGCGTTGCGGTGGTGGCAGGGCCCGAGGGTGAAGCCCTTGCCGGACTCGAAGAGCGCGACCGCGTCCTCCGGGTCGTCGACGAGGCCCTCCAGCGCGGCGGCGCCCATCAGCGCGCCGCGCAGCGGGCCGGACGCGGTGTCCCAGCCGATCGGCGGGCCGGCGTGCAGGAAGTCGCCGCGCTCCAGGCCGAGGACCTCGGAGGCGGGGGCGACGTCGACGAGGACCGCCTGTACGGCGAACATCGCGGCCAGCGCGCGCTGGTTCGCCTCGAGGCGCAGCGGGTCGGCGGCGACCGTGGCGAGGTCGGCCTCGGTGCCCGGCATCGGCGGGCGCCAGTCGACCCGGCTGACCGGGACGGCCTGGGCGGCGACGGCGTCGGCGAAGAGGTCGACGCCGGTGCCGACGACGTGCCCGGGGGTGCCGGTGGTGGGGGTGCCGGTGGGCGTGGTGGTCATCGGGCGGCTCCGATCAGCTCGACCGCGCGGCGGGCCGCGGCGGCATTGGACAGGTGGACCTCGGCGCCGGCCTCGGCCAGCGTCTTGGCCTGGCGCTCGAGCTCCTGGGGGTCCAGCGAGGTCCCCACGAGCGCGATGACGACGGGCTTGCCGACCTCGGCGATCGCCGGGGCGAGCGCGGAGGCGGGGTCGGCCTCGGCGCCGTGGCCGAGGACGACGTCGAGCAGCAGGACGCCGGTGAGCGGGTCGGCCGCGGCCCGGGCGAGGTGCTCCAGGCGCAGGGTCGGGTCGATCATCGGGTGCGCGCGGCCCTGGGTGAGGCCGTCGTCGCCGAAGTCGATCATCAGGTGGGCCTCGGCGGTGAGGTCGGAGCCCAGGGCCAGCTCGGGGGAGAGCGGGATGTTGCTGCGGATCGGGCCGAGGTCGGCGCGGGCGACGAGCATCGCCTCGTCGCACAGCGTGCCGCCGGCGAAGAGCCCGCGCAGCAGCGGACCGGCCGCGACGATGGCCGGGTCGCCCCAGGTCGGCCACGTCGGCACCGGGCGCCCGAGCCGGGTCAGCACCCGCTCGGCGGCCGAGGTGAGGTCGGGCTGTCCGTCGCCCAGCAGCGCGAGCTCCACCGGGGTGGACAGGGTGGCGGCGAACTCGGTGATCGCGGCGGCGACCTCGGGGGCCGGGGGCTTGGAGACCAGCACGATCATCTCCACGGCCGGGTCCTCGTCGAGGCGGCGCAGCGCGGTGCGCGTGGACAGCCCGCCGACGTCGGTGGACAGGTCGCGACCGCCGACGCCGAGCGCGGAGGTGACCCCGACGCCGGCGTGGTCGAAGAGCGCCAGCAGCTGCTGGCAGCCGGTGCCGGAGGCGGCGACCAGGCCGACCGGGCCGGGCGCGGTGATGTTGGCGAAGCCGAGGCCGAGGCCGCCGACCAGGGCGGTGCCGCAGTCGGGGCCCATCACCAGCAGGCCGCGCTCGGTGGCGGTGCGCTTGAGCGCCAGCTCGTGCTCGAGCGGCACGTTGTCGCTGAAGATCATCACGTCGCGCCCGGCGTCCAGGGCGTCCATCGCCTCGACCAGGGCGGCCTGGCCGGGCACGCTGATCAGCACGACCTCGTCGCCGGTGGCGCTGCGGCGCAGGGCGCTGCGGGTGGTGCGGGGCGCGGCGAGCTCGCTGGCCTCGGAGGACGAGGAGGAACGGGTGGCGGCCGCCAGGGCCGCGTCGACGCCGGCGAGCGCCCGCTCCAGGGCGTCCTCGGTTGCGTCGGGGGCCAGCCGGACGGCGACGACCATGTCGTTGCCGGTCGCCTCGCCGGGCACCGTGAAGCCCATCTGCTCGAGGACCTCGAGGTTGAGCGCGGTGGCCATGGCGACCTGCGCGGCGGCGACGCCGTCGATCGCGGCGACGGTCCGGCTCACCTGGAGCAGGGTGACCGAGTCCGCGTACGCGCCTCGCCTGAGCTCGACGTGAGGTGCGGTCGGCTCCACTGAGGTGGTGGTCATGCGCAACGTCTCCCTTCGGAGATGGGGATGGGGGTGGAACGGGTGAAGAGGTCAGGGTGGGCCAGGTCGCCCTCGGCCAGGTCGCCGCCGGCCAGGTCGCCGCTGGCCAGGGCGTCGGCGGCCAGGGCGGCGCCGAGCAGCAGGCCGGCTCCGGAGGTGTGCCCGACCGTGGTCAGGGCGCGGGCGGCCTCGCGCAGGCCGGTCGCCTCGCCGTCCGGCAGCTCGGCGCAGCGCAGCAGGTCGGCGAAC
This sequence comes from Nocardioides sp. Z43_10, assembly GCF_059766615.1. Taxonomy (NCBI): domain Bacteria; kingdom Bacillati; phylum Actinomycetota; class Actinomycetes; order Propionibacteriales; family Nocardioidaceae; genus Nocardioides; species Nocardioides sp. Z43_10. The sequence goes on from NZ_JCBAJY010000004.1 coordinate 103,274, forward strand.
TCGGGGAGCACCTCGCCGCGCAGCGCACAGTCCAGCAGCGCGGCCGAGAGCAGCCCGGTGCGCTCGAGCCCGTCGCGGACGGCCGCCTCGAGCGCGGGGGCGGGGACGCCGGCGGCGCGGCGCAGTGCGAGCCACCCGCACAGCACGTCGTCGCCGAGCGGGGTCAGGCCCTCGCCGAGGCCGAGCAGCGCCGCCACGGCGCCGGGGGCGCCGGTGGCCAGGCGCTGGAGGCTCCGGCGGGGCAGGGCGTGCCGGACGTGCGCGGGCACGGCCCCTCCCAGCCCAGCGAGGCGCTGCAGGCCCGCCGCGGTCAGGGGCGGCGCCTGGACGTCGAGGACCCGGCCGATGCGCAGCACGGTGTCGTCCAGCTGCAGTGCGCCACGTGAGACCCGGGCCGCGCGCGTCGAGGCGAGGGGGCCCAGCTCCGGGGAGGCCAGGCGCAGGGCGCACGGTACGGCGCTCGCCGCGGTGGAGACGACCCCGACGCAGCGGCCGGCGACCTCGACGTAGAGGGCATGGCGACCGCGGTGCACGATCCTCGCCGGGCCGTCGCTCTCGGCCAGCAGCCGGCGCACCCGGGCAGGGGCGGCGACGGCGAGAGCGAGGGGAGGCACCTGCTCGACGCTATCGGGGCACGCTACGGTTTGCCGATGTGAGGTTCTGACAAACCAATCGTGATCGAGGTGCAGAAGTTGATAACGCCCAGGCCGGCAACCGCAGAGAACGCCGCGTGGGCGCTGGCGCGGGTGGACACCCTGCACACGGCGCTGACGCAGATCGTCCTGGAGGGGGGGAACCTGAGCCAGATCACCGCCGAGGTGGCCCGGGTCCTGGACGTGGGGGTGCTGGTGACCTCGACCGACGGCCGCGAGCGCGCCGGGGTGCTCGACCCGGACATGCGCGCCGCGATGGAGGAGCTCGACCTCTTCGACCACACCGGCCGGTTCCGCGTCGAGCGGACCAGCACCCAGGGCACGCCGGCCGGCGCGGGGCAGGTCCGGATGCTGCGCGTGGTCGCGGGGGGCGCCGACCTGGCCCGGCTGGTCTGCTTCCGCCCGGCCGGCGAGATCCCCTCCGACGACGTGCACGCGATGGAGCGCGCCGCGGCGGTGGCCGCCCTGCTGATCACCCGCGAGGAGGCGGTGACCGCGGTGGAGAACAAGTACCGCGGCGACTTCCTGCGCGACGTCTTCCTCGGCCGCGCCGGCGGCATCGACTACGTGATCGAGCACGCCGAGGGGTTCGGCTGGGACCTGGACCGGCCGATGGTGGTGGTGGCCGCCGAGATCGACCCGCTGCGCCCCGAGGAGGCGCCCGTTTCCAGCCGGGTGCGCCGCCGCTGGCAGGAGCGCTTCTCCTCGGCGTGGAGCCAGGTGATGCAGGGGTACGACGCCGCCGCGCCCAGCGTGGACTTCTCCTCCGAGGTGGTGACCCTGATCCCGGTGGGGGAGGCTTCCGAGGACGCCGGCGAGGCGGTCGTCAGGCGGCTGGTGACCGGTGTGCGCGGTGACAAGGGCGGCGGGCGCCGGGCGTTCTCGGTGGGGGTGAGCCGGGTGGTCACCTCCCTCGACCAGCTGCCCGAGGCCTACGCGCAGGCCCGGCGGGCGGTCGAGGTGGGGCGCCGCGTGCACGGCGGCGGCTCCACCACGCACTTCGACCAGCTCGGCGTGCACCGGCTGATCGCGCTGGTGCCGGACACCGGCGAGCTGAGGGCCTTCGCCCAGGACGTGCTCGGCCCGCTGTCGGGCGCCACCACGGAGGCGGTCGACCTGCGCGAGACCCTGCAGGTGCTGCTCGACACGAACTTCAACGTCGCCGAGGCCGCGCGGCTGCAGTTCTTCCACTACAACACGATGCGCTACCGGGTCAGCAAGCTGGAGCGGCTGCTGGGCCCGCTCTCCTCCGATCCCCATCTGCGCCTCGACGTGGCCGTCGCGCTGCGGGTCCTGGAGATCGTGGACTGAGCCGGTTCGGCTGCGATCGGGTAACCGTCCGGTCACGAGTGCAATAAATCCGGCGTTCTGCTGCGCCCATCCGTCCTCCTCCCCACAATGTCTGCCACGAGTCTCCTGGGGTGTTCGGCAACACTCGCCGTGTCTCAGGTCTCGCCCGGACTACTAGGTTCGGCACCCACATGGGGTGTGGCCCGGACCGTGACCCTCACGGTCCCCCCTAAGGAGGCAGCACTGTGTCGATGTTCAAATGGGACCTGGTGGACCCGAAGCCTGGGGAGGCGGTGGCACCCCACCAGCGATTGAGTTGGGGCAAGACCACGGGCCTCGGCGCCCAGCACGTGGTCGCGATGTTCGGTGCGACGTTCGTCTTCCCGATCGTGATGGGGCTCAACGCCAACCTCGCGATCATGATGAGCGGCATCGCCACGATCTGCTTCCTGCTCATCGTCAAGGGCAAGGTACCGAGCTACCTCGGCACCTCCGCGGCCTTCGTGGGCGGCGCAGCCGCCATCTACGACCAGGATGGCGGCCCCGCTGACGTCACCGGTGCCATCCTCGTGGCCGGCGTGGTGCTCGCGCTGGTCGGCCTGGTCATCCACTTCTTCGGCGCCGACGTGGTCAACGCGGTCCTGCCTCCCGCCGTGACCGGCGCGGTGGTGATGCTGATCGGCTTCAACCTGGCCCCGGTGGCGACCGGTACCTATATGCCGTCCGACCCCTGGCTGGCGATCCTCACGATGACCGCGGTCATCATCATGGCGGTCGCCTTCCGCGGCTTCCTGGGGCGCATCGCGATCGTGCTCGGCCTGGTCTTCGGCTACGTCGCCTCGTTCCTCGCCGACAAGATCTTCGGCAAGACCGACGCCCCGCTGCCGAGTGATGCCGACCCCGGCCCGCACTGGCGCGTCGACTGGGCCTCGGTGAGGGAGGCCGACTGGTTCGGCCTGCCCGGCAAGACCGCCGACGGCCTCGTCGGCAACCAGGCCCAGCTGGACAATCTCGGCGCGGTCGGTTGGCACCTGCCGAGCTTCTCCGTGACGTTCACGCTGCTCGTCATCCCGGCCGTCATCGCGCTGGTGGCGGAGAACGTCGGACACGTCAAGGCCGTGGCCGAGATGACCGGCAGCGACCTGGACCCCTACATGGGCCGCGCCGTCGCCGCCGACGGTGTCGCCACCGTCGTCGCCACCTCGGTGGGTGGCTCTCCCACCACCACGTACGCCGAGAACATCGGCGTGATGGCCGCGACCCGGGTCTACTCGACGGCCGCCTACTTCGTGGCCGCGCTGGTTGCGATCCTGCTCGGCCTGGTGCCGAAGTTCGGTGCGATCGTCAACGCCACGCCGCCGGCCGTCCTCGGCGGGATCACGCTCGTGCTCTACGGCATGATCGGCCTGCTCGGCGCGAAGATCTGGACCGAGAACAAGGTCAACTTCGCCAACCCGGTGAACCTCGTGCCGCTGGGCGCCGGAATCATCCTCGCCATCGGTGACGCGAAGCTGAAGTTCACCGATGACTTCGTGCTCAGCGGCATCGCTCTCGGCACCCTGGTGGCGGTCCTCGGCTACCACCTCGCCCGTCTGGTGTCTCCTCCGCGCAACTCCGACGGCAGCCTGATCGTCGTCGGTGGCCCCGGCACGAACGTCGAGGACCACGCGGCCGCGCACCACCACCCCAAGCACTGACAGGAAGTCCCCCTGTGAAACCAGCACCCTTCGCGTACGCCCGCCCCGCCACCCTCGAGGAGGCGCTCCACACCCTGGCGAACAGCCCGGAAGCGAAAGTGCTGGCCGGAGGCCAGAGCCTGGTGCCGCTGCTGTCCATGCGACTGGCAGGACCGCGGACCCTGGTCGACATCAACGCACTGCCCGACCTGGACCACGTCAGCGTCGACGCTGACGGGGTCCGGGTCGGGGCGCTGGCCCGCCACGCCGCGGTGCTGGCCCACCCGGGCGCCCGCGCCGTCCAGCCGCTGCTCGCGCTCGCGCTCGACAACGTCGCGCACGCCACCATCCGCAACCGCGGCACCACGGTCGGCTCGATCGTGCACGCCGACGCGGCGGCGGAGATGCCGGTGGTGCTCCGCCTGCTGGGCGGCTCGCTCGAGGTCGCCTCCAGCACCGGACGGCGCACGATCGCGGCCGACGACCTGTACCTCGGCCCGATGGAGTCCTCGCTGCACCACGACGAGATCGCCGTCGAGGCGTTCTTCCCGGCGCTGCCCGCCGGCGCCGGGGTCGCCTTCGAGGAGCTGGCCCGCCGCCACGGCGACTACGCCATGTGCGGCATCGCGGCGCTGGTGCGCCTGGACGGCGAGTCGGTCGTCGAGGCGCGCGCCGGCTACCTGTCGGTCTGCGACGTGCCCACCGTGGTCGACCTGACCTCCGACCTGGCCGGCGGCCTGAGCGAGGAGTCCCTGGCCGCGGCGGGGGAGTCCGCGCTGGCTCAGCTCGACCCGGTCGACGACATCCACGCCACCGCCAGCTACCGCGCCCAGCTCACCCGGGTGCTCACCGCGCGCGTCCTGCGTGCGGCGTACGACGATGCGCGGGCGCGCGCGGCCTCGGCCGGCGCCCACGCGAAGGAGGACCAGGCATGACCACCGAGCAGCACATCGACACCCACACCGGCGAGGAGCTGCACACCGTCCGGCTCAGCGTCAACGGGAACGCGCACGAGATCGAGGTCCCCGCGCGCCGGCTGCTCAGCGACGCGCTGCGCCTCGACCTCGGTCTGACCGGCACCCACGTCGGCTGCGAGCACGGCGTCTGCGGCGCCTGCACGATCCTGCTCGACGGCACGCCGGTGCGCGCCTGCCTGATGTTCGCGGTCTCCGCCGAGGGCGCCGAGCTGACCACGGTGGAGGGGCTCACCGAGCCCGACGGCTCGCTCAGCCCGGTGCAGCAGGCGTTCAGCGACTGCCACGGCCTGCAGTGCGGCTTCTGCACCCCGGGCTTCCTGACCACGATCACCGCCGGGCTGCGGGAGAACCCGTGTCCCAGCCACGAGCAGGCCCGCGACATGATCGCCGGCAACCTGTGCCGCTGCACCGGCTACCAGAACATCGTCCGCTCGGTCGAGCGGGCCGCGGAGATCATCGCCGAGCGGTCCGCGCAGACCCCGCCCGGCGACGGCGACGACGAGGAGGCACCCCGATGACCACGAAGCTCTTCGGGACCCGCGTCGCCCGGGTCGAGGACCAGCGCTTCCTGCGCGGGCAGGGCCGCTACGTCGACGACGTCGGCGTCGACTCCGCGACCGACATCCTGCACGCGGCGGTGCTGCGCAGCCCGCACGCGCACGCCCGGATCCTCGACATCGACGTCGCCGACGTGCTCGAGGTCGAGGGCGTCCACGCCGTCTACACCTACGAGGACCTGCTGGGCCCGGCCGCCGAGCCGCTGCCCCTGCTGATCCCGCACCCGACGCTGACCCACGGCCGCACCCAGTACGCCCTGGCCCGCGACGAGGTCAACTACGTGGGCGAGGCGATCGCCTTCGTCGTGGCCGAGGACCGCTACGTCGCCGAGGACGCCGTCGGCCGGATCCGGGTGCAGTACGAGGTGCTGCCGGCCGTGGTCGGCATCGAGGCCTCCCGCGCCGCCGAGCACCTGGTGCACGAGGACGTGCCCGGCAACGTCGCCGCGCGCAGCGAGCAGCACAACGGCGACGCCCCCGCCGAGATCGCCAAGGCCCCGCACACGCTCTCGCTGGACCTCAGCATCGAGCGCAGCGCCTGCACCCCGATGGAGGGGCGCGGCACGGTGGCCCGCTGGGACGCCGACCAGAACCGTCTGCAGCTGTGGACCTCGACGCAGACCTCCACCGGCGTCCGGGCGGCCGTCGCGGCCAAGCTGGGCCTCGACCTCGGCCAGGTCGACGTGATCACCCCCGACACCGGCGGCGGCTTCGGCGTCAAGATCAACCACCCCTGGCCCGAGGAGGTGCTGGTGCCGCTGGCGGCCCGCGCCCTGGGCCGGATGGTGAAGTTCACCGAGGACCGTCGCGAGCACTTCATCTCCTCGGCCCACGAGCGCGGCCAGCTGCACCACGTCGAGGTCGGCTTCGACGACGACGGCCGGGTGCTGGGCCTCGACGTGATGTTCTGGCACGACCACGGCGCCTACACGCCGTACGGGCTGATCGTGCCGATCGTCGCCTCGACGCAGCTGCTCGGCCCCTACAAGCCCAAGGCCTACCGGGTCACCTTCGAGAGCATCTACACCAACACCGTCATCGTCACCCCCTACCGCGGCGCCGGACGCCCGCAGGGCTGCTTCGTGATGGAGCGGACCATGGACGCGATCGCGGCGTACCTGGGCAAGGACCGGCTCGAGGTCCGTGCGGCGAACTTCATCCAGCCCGACGAGTTCCCCTACGACCAGGGCCTGATCTTCCAGGACGGCCGGCCGCTGATCTACGACTCCGGCGACTACCCGCAGATGCTGGAGAAGACCAAGGCGCTGATCGGCTGGGACGAGTTCCCCGCCATGCAGGCCCAGGCCCGTGCGGAGGGACGCAAGCTCGGCATCGGCCTGGCCTGCTACGTCGAGGGCACCGGCGTCGGGCCCTACGAGGGCGCGCACGTGCACATCGAGACCAACGGCAAGGTCAAGGTCGCCACCGGCCTGACCACCCAGGGCCAGGGCCACCAGACGGCGTTCGCCCAGATCGTCGCCGACGAGCTCGGGGTGCCCTTCGAGGACGTCGAGATCGTCACCGGCGACACCCGCCGGATGCCGTACGCCGTGGGCACCTTCGCCTCCCGCGCCGCGGTGATGAGCGGCTCGGCGATCCACAAGGCCGCCAAGCGGACCAAGGAGAAGGCGCTGCGGATCGCCGCGGACGCGCTCGAGGTGGCCGAGGCCGACCTCGAGATCGTCGGCGGCGTGGTGCGGGTCAAGGGCTCACCCGGGTCGGCGATCGCGCTCGGCACCGTGGCGGTGCTGTCGAACCCGCTGCGCTACGCCTTCGACGAGTCCTCCAAGCAGGCCACCCAGTTCAGCGTCGGCGACCCCGCCAAGACGCCGGTGGCCGAGGGGGAGGAGCCCGGGCTGGAGGGCAAGGACTTCCACTCCGTGACCGGTGCGACGTACGCCGCGGGCATGCACGCGGCCATCGTCGAGACCGACCCGCTGACCGCTGAGATCAAGATCGTGAAGTACGTCGTGGTCCACGACTGCGGGCACCTGATCAACCCGATGCTCGTCGAGGGCCAGATCCACGGCGGCGTCGCGCAGGGCATCGGCGGCGCGCTGTACGAGAAGATGGCCTACGACGAGAACGGGCAGCTGCTCAACGCCTCCTTCATGGACTTCCTGATGCCCTTCGTCACCGAGATCCCCGACGGCATCGCGATCGACCACCTGGAGACGCCGTCTCCGTCCAACCCGCTGGGCATCAAGGGCGCCGGCGAGGCCGGGGTCATCCCCACCTCCGCCGTGTTCGCCTCGGCCATCGAGGATGCCGAGGGCTTCGACATCACCGCGATGCCGATCTCGCCCTCGGAGCTCTTCCACCTGCGCCTCGCGCACACCACCACTGACTAAGGAGCACCATGAAGATCTCCGGAGAGCACGTCCTGCACGCCCCTGTGGCGGCCGTCTGGGACGCGCTGCTCGACCCGCAGGTGCTGGTGCGCACCATCCCGGGCTGCGAGCGTCTCGAGGCGACCGGCGAGAACGCCTACGCGATGACCGTCACCGCCGGCGTCGCGTCGATCCGCGGGACCTACAACGGGGCCTGCGCGATGACCGACCTGGTCGAGCACGAGTCGCTGCGGATGAAGCTCGACGGCTCGGGCGCCCCCGGCACGGTCGACGCGACCGTCGACGTGACGTTCAGTGAGGCCGGCGAGGGCACCACGAAGATCGCCTACACCGCAGACGCCGTGGTCGGCGGGATGGTCGGCGGGGTCGGCCAGCGCATCCTCACCAGCGTGGCGCGCCGGATGGCGGGCGAGATGTTCGGCAACGTCGAGAAGGTGATCGCCGCCGGGGGAGTCAGCGCCCTGGCCGGCGAGCCGCCGGCCGCCGGCTCGGCCCCGGTGGCCCCGGTGGCCGCAGCGGGCGCCGCGGGTGTCGCTCAGCCGGCGGCCTCCGGCGCGGCGTCCGACGCAGCGCAGGTCTTCAGCGCGCCGAGCCGGCCCTCGGCCGTCGGCGGCGGCTCCGGCGAGGACTTCCTCAAGGGTGTCGGCGTGGGTGCCGGGCTGGTGCTCGTCGGCGTGCTGGTCGGCGCGCTGCTGGGCCGTCGGCGATGAGTGATCTCACCGCCGACTCCACCGCCCGGGAGATGGCGGCGGCGGTGCGGGCCAAGGAGGTCTCGGCGCGCGAGCTGCTCGAGCTGCACCTGACCCGGATCGCCGAGCGCAACCCCGAGCTCAACGCGATCGTCTCCCTCGACGAGGACCGCGCCCGGGCCGGGGCGCTCGCCGCCGACGAGGCGCTGGCCTCCGGGGAGGAGCCGGGCCCGCTGCACGGGCTGCCGTTCGCAGTCAAGGACACCCACGCGGTCGCGGGCTGGCGCACCACCTACGGCTCCACGCTGTACGCCGAGCACGTCCCCGAGCGCGACGAGCTGCTGGTGGAGCGGATCCGGGGCGCCGGCGCGGTGCTGATCGGCAAGACCAACGTGCCGGAGTTCGCGGCCGGCTCGCACACCTTCAACAAGGTCTTCGGCACCACGCTGAACCCGCACGACCCCTCGCGCTCGGCGGGCGGGTCGAGCGGGGGAGCGGCCTGCGCGCTGGCGGCCGGCATGGTCCCGCTCGCGGACGGCTCGGACATGGGCGGCTCGCTGCGCAACCCCGCGTCGTTCTGCGGGGTGGTGGGGCTGCGCCCGTCCCTGGGACGGGTGCCCGAGTGGCCGCTGTACAACCAGTGGGAGACCACCTCGGTGGGCGGCCCGATGGCGCGCAACGTCGGCGACCTGGCACTGCTGCTCTCGGTGCTGGCCGGCCCCGACCCGCGGGCGCCGCATGCTCTGGGCGAGCCCGGCGCCAGCTTCGCCCCGCCGCTGACCGGCTCGCTGGCCGGCTCGCTGACCGGTCTGCGGGTGGCGCTGTCGGTCGACCTGGGCGGCGCGTTCGAGGTCGACGACGAGGTCGCCTCGGTGGTCGAGGAGTCCGCGGTGGCGTTCGCCCGCGCCGGGGCCCGGGTCGTCGCCGCGACCCCGGACCTGCACGAGGCCGAGGACACCTTCCGCACCCTGCGCGCGTGGCACTTCCAGGCGAAGTTCGGGCGGCGCCTCGCCGAGCACCCCGACGCCTTCAAGGCCTCGCTGGCCGACAACATCCGGGCCGGGGAGGCGCTCACCGGCGTCGACGTGGCGCGCGCCTACAGCCAGCGCACGGCTCTGTCGGAGCGGATGCGGGTCTTCTTCGAGTCCCACGACGTGCTGGTGCTGCCGGTCTCGCAGGTGCCGCCGTTCCCCGCGGACCAGGAGTTCCCCGCCTCGATCAACGGGCGGCCGATGGAGACCTACCTGGACTGGATGCGCTCGGCGTACTTCATCACGGTGACCGGCTGCCCGGCCATCGCCGTACCCGCCGGACTCACCTCCGACGGCCTGCCGGTCGGCATCCAGATCGTCGCGCCGCACGGCGGAGAGCGACGACTGCTGGAGGTCGCGGCGGCGTTCGAGGCGCTCAGCTCGCGCTGAGCCCCTGCGCCGGGGCCGGCTCGACGAGCCAGGCGCGCTTGCCGGGACTGTCCCAGCGGCGCAGCCTGGTCGCCGTGGCCGGCAACGGCGCGTGCTCGGTGAGCAGGTCCAGCGCCGTGGCCACCTGGGCGCTGGTCAGGGCGTGGGCCAGGCTCACGTGCGGCACCCAGCCGCCCGGCGCGCTGAGCGGCGAGCCGCCTGGCCCCGGCACGGCGTGCGCCCGCCGGTGCAGCTCCATCAGCTCGGGGGTCACCAGCACGTGGCGCACCAGGACGTGGCCGCGCCGGTTGTGGAACAGCAGCGGCGCCCCGATCCGCACCTCGACCGGCAGCAGCCGCGCCACCTGCCAGAGCTCACGCTCGCGCTCGGCGGGCACGTCGTCGCGCGCATCGAGGGTGAGGTGCGGGCGGTTGGTGGCCGAGGTGTGGTGCGCCAGGCTCGGCAGCCCGGCACCGGCGAGCACGTCCCACTGACGGCGGATCCGCTCCTCGCTCGCCGGGTCGAGCAGCAGCTCGAGGGACTGCACGCGGTCAGCGGTAGGGGCCGCGCACCGCGATCGCCTGGTGCGGCATGCACGCCATCACCAGTGCCACCACCCAGCCGACCGCGGTCCAGCCGAGGAGCAGGTTCACCCAGAAGATCGCCCCGGCGTTGGACTTGCCCCGCAGCGAGGCCACCATCCAGGGCAGCATGTAGCCCAGGGACAACACGGTCACGAGGATGCTGACGAGCGCGCTGACCGGGCGCGGGCGCTGGTCGGTGACGATGCGATTCATGGCTCCACGCTACGACCATCCTGGTCGCTGCGCAGGTGTTGCGGGGTACGGCGGATGCGGCCGAGCCACCGTCAGCTGCAGCTGGCGGTGGACTGGGCGGCGATGCACTCGGTGGAGTCGTTGGAGGCGGCGGCAGTGGTCCACGGGCCGTATGGCGACCACGGCATCCCGGTCGCCGGGCCTGGGGCGCCCCTGGTGGCGGAGTTCGCGGTCACCGAGTTCGCCCTCGCGGTGGGGATGTCTACCGACGCCGGGCGTCGGTACGTCGGTCAGGCTCTGGAGTTGCGCCACCGGTTGCCGAAGGTCTGGGCGCGGGTGGTGACCGGGGATCTCGTGTCGTGGAAGGCACGACGGATCACGGACGCGACGATGAGCCTGGTCCCGGCCGGTGCGGGGTTCGTGGACACCCGCGTCGCTGCGGTGGCGCACAAGATCGGTCTCGCCGCCCTGGACCGGCTCATCGAAGAGGCACGGATCCGGTTCCAGCCCGAGGAGGCCGAGCAACGGCGCCGCGCCGCTGCGGACGGGCGGTGCTTCGACATCGACACCGACCAGGTCTCCTACGACGGCACCATGACCGTGCGCGGGGAGCTGGACCTCGCCGACGCGTTGGACCTCGACGCTGCGGTGGCTGCGGGTGCGGCCCAGCAGCAGGCGCTCGGATCGGTCGACTCGCTCGGGGTGCGGCGGGCGAAGGCCGCCGGGGAGCTCGCCCGACGCCAGCTCGCCCTCGACCTGGGCGCCGGCACGTCAGCCGGACGGACGGAGCTGACCGCCGGCGCGGACACCGATCAGTGCGGTGGATCCAACGCGCCAGGTGCTCCCGATCAACCGCACAACCCGCATAACGCGGGTTCTCCCGCCCACCGGTCGAGTGCAGCGGCCCGGCGACCGCGGCAGGTGGTGCTCTACGTCCACCTCTCCCACGACGCGCTACGCGCCCGGGGCCTCGACGACACCGGCGTACACGTGGCTCGCGTGGAGAACACCGCCTCCTTCGTCTCGCTCGACCAGGTCCGCGACTGGTGTTCCACCCCCGATGCCCAGGTGATCGTGAAGCCGGTCATCGATCTGGAGGACCACGTCCACGTCAACGCCTACGAGACCCCCGACCGCCTCGTGGAACGCCTGGCCCTCATCGAGCACACCTGCGTCTTCCCCTGGTGCACCCGCCCCGCCCGAAGACTCACCCCCGACGGCCATCGCGCCGACTGCGACCACATCCAAGACCACGCCACCGGCGGCACCACCTGCTCGTGCAACCTCGCCCCGCTGTGCCGACGACATCACCGCCACAAGACCCACAGTCCATGGAGCTACACCGCCCTCGACGCGGGCAGCTACCTCTGGACCAGCCCCCAGGGCTACCAGTACCTGCGCGACCACACCGGCACCCTCGACGTCTCCCACGACCGCCGTCCGGCGCGCGCCGACCCGCCCGGCGCCGCGCACGCCGTACCTCGGCCCGACGAGTAGTGCGACCACCCACTCCGGCGCGCCCGGCGGGTGAGAGCATGAGCGCCAGATGATCTATCGAGCGCTCCACACCGTCGTCCCTCCCGTCGCCAAGGCGATCTGGCGTCCGAGCGTGCGCGGGCTGGAGAACGTGCCGGCCACCGGCGGCGTGATCCTCGCCAGCAACCACCTCAGCTTCGCCGACAGCGTGGTGATCCCGATCGTGGTGCCGCGCAAGGTGGTGTTCCTGGCCAAGTCCGACTACTTCACGGGCACCGGCGTCTCCGGGGCGCTCTCACGTGCCTGGTTCGAGGGGCTGGGAATGCTGCCCGTCGACCGCGACGACGCCAAGGCCGCGATGAGCAGCCTGGGCACCGCGCTCGAGGTGCTCGCCCGGGGGGAGGCGTTCGGCCTCTACCCCGAAGGCACCCGCTCGCGCGACGGGCTCCTCTACCGCGGGCGGACCGGCGTCGCGCACCTCGCGCTGACCGCCGGCGTACCCGTCGTCCCGGTCGGACTGCGGGGCACCGAGCAGCTGCAGCCGGTCGGCGCGCGACTGCCCAGGCTGGCGAAGGTGGAGATCGAGTTCGGGACTCCGCTCGACTTCACCGGGCGGTTCGCGGGGGTGGCGCCCGGGCGGGCCCGCCGCGAGGCCACCGACGAGATCATGGCCGCCATCCAGGCCCTCAGCGGCCAGAAGCTCGCCGGCGTCTACAACGAGCGCCCCGTCGACGCCTGAGGGCGCTGAAGCCTGTCGGTTTCCCCGGTCGACCGGGGAACGCTGAACTTGGCGGCCGAAACCTCGCCCGACAACATCAGGGATCGCCTCCCTCAGGCCCCTCCGAGACCTCCCTCGGGCCATCCCAGACCCCAGTACGCCGCCCACCAGGAGTCGACATTCAGCATCTGCCAACGAATCGGGCTTTCGTTGGCAGATCCTGCCGTCGCCGCGGGGGTCGTGCGGGCGCTTGAATCGTGCCATGGCTGACACTGCTGCACAGGGCGCTTCGCGCATCCCGAGCCGGGTCCGGGTCGGGATCGACACGGGCGGCACCTTCACTGACGTGGTGGCCTTCGACGAGGACAGCGGCGAGCTGGTCACGACGAAGACCCCCTCCACCCCGAGCAACCCCGCGGACGGCTTCATGGCCGGGATCGACAAGGTCCTGGGCCTGCTGGGTCTGCCACCGGGCCACGGCGACGCGCTGAGCGCGGTCAGCCACGGCACCACGGTGGCGACCAACCAGCTCCTCGAGGGCAAGGTCGACGCGCTGGGCTTCATCACCACCGAGGGCTACGACGCGATGCTCGAGATCGCGCGCCAGTCGGTCCCCGACGGCTACGGCAACTCCTACTTCTGGGTCAAGCCCCCGCGGATCGTGCCCCGGCACCTGGTCAAGGGCGTCGGCGGACGGCTCGACCACACCGGCGCCGAGGTCCGGCCCTTCGACGAGGCCGGCGCCCGCGAGGTCGCCCGCTGGTTCAAGGCCCAGGGCATCGACACCCTCGGCGTCTGCTTCCTGCACGCCTACGCCAACCCCGAGCACGAGGAGCGGATGCGTCAGGTCCTCCGCGAGGAGCACCCCGAGGCCGTCGTCTCGATCTCCAGCGAGGTGCTGCGCGAGTACCGCGAGTACGAGCGCGCGATGACCACGCTCGTCGACGCCGCGGTGAAGCCCAAGCTGAGCCGCTATGTCACCAACATCAAGAACCGCCTCGAGGAGTACGTCGTCGGCGAGGGCGTCGCGGCCACCGGGGCCCGCAAGACCGTCCCCTTCTACGTGATGAAGTCCAACGGCGGCGTGCTCAGCGCCGACGAGGTCGTCCACCAGCCGATCACCACCGTGCTCTCCGGGCCCGCCGCCGGCGCGCTCGGCGCGGCCATGATCGCCAAGGTCGCCGGCTTCGACAAGGTGCTCACCAGCGACGGCGGCGGCACCTCGACCGACGTCAGCGTCGTCATCGACGGCGAGCCCACCCTCACCACCGAGGGCAGCGTCGGCGCGTTCCCCTCCAAGATCCCGATGATCGACGTCGTCACCGTCGGTGCCGGCGGCGGCTCCATCGCCTGGCTCTCGCCCGAGGGCACCCTGAAGGTCGGCCCGCACTCGGCCGGCGCCGACCCGGGCCCGCTGTGCTACGCCAAGGGCGGCAAGGACGTCACGATCACCGACGCCCACGTCTACCTCGGCCGGATCCCTCCCCACCTGCTCGGTGGCGAGATCCCGCTGGACGTCGAGGCCGCCAAGGTCGGGCTCGAGCAGCTGGCCGCCGACCTCAAGATCACCCCCGAGGCCTGCGCCACCGGCATCCTCGAGATCTCGGCGTGGAACCAGGCCAACGCGCTGCGCCAGGTGACCGTCAAGCGCGGGCTCGACGTCCGCGACTTCACCCTGACCACCTTCGGCGGCTCCGGCTCGCTGCTGCTGTGCCGCCTGGTCGACGTGCTCGGCCTGCAGGCCGTGCTGGTCCCGCCGAACCCGGGCAACGTCTCGGCGTTCGGGCTGCTCACCGTGGACGTCAAGAACGACTACGTCCGCACCCACGTGTCGCTGGCCGACCAGCTCGCCGCGTCCGACGTCCGCGAGATCATGGACGGCCTCGCCGAGCAGGCACGCGTCGCGCTGGACAAGGAGGGCTTCGCCGCCTCCGAGCACCGCTTCCAGCGCACCGCTGACCTGCGCTACTTCGGCCAGGCCTTCGAGGTGCGGGTGCCCGTACCGGAGGGGGAGATCGACGACGCCGCGCTGACGCAGGTCGCCGACCGCTTCCACGCCGAGCACAAGGCGCTCTACGGCTACGACTTCTCCGCCGACCCGACCCAGCAGGTCGAGTGGGTCAACCTGCGCGTCTCGGGCATCGGGCCCATCCAGCGCCCCGACATCGCGCGCCACGAGATTGTCGCCGACGCCGGCGCCCCCGAGCCCCGCTCGCGGCGCGAGGTCTGCTTCGAGGCAGCCGACGGGTACGTCGACACGCCGGTCTTCTGGCGTGCCGACCTGCTCCCGGGCCAGGAGATCGCCGGCCCGGCGATCATCGAGGAGTTCGGCTCCACCGTGCCGCTGCACCCGGGCTTCCACGCCCGCATCGACGCCTACCTGAACATCATCGTCACCCGCGAGGGGGAGAAGTGAGCGCCACGCACACGCACGCCCAGGGCTACGTCGACGGTGAGAGCCGTCGCGCGCCCACCGACTTCCCGTTCGGGACGCTGACCGACGACGCCGGGCGCAGTGCCGACCCGGTCGTCGTGGAGATCGTCCAGGGGAGCCTGGCCGCGGTCGAGATGGAGGTCGAGACCGCGATCGGGCGCACCTCGCGCAGCCCGATGATCCGCGACGCCCACGACTTCCGCGCGGGCATCCACGACCGGCTGCTGCGCAAGCTCACCGGCCGCTCGTACTCGGCGCTGGTGCACCCGGTGGCACGCGACTTCCCGCTGGAGGAGATGAAGCCCGGCGACGTCTTCTTCCACAACGACGTCTACCGCTCCGAGGGCGGCATCGGCCACCTGCCCGACCTGTGCGTCACGGTCCCGGTCTTCCACGACGCCGGCAACGGTCCCGAGGTCGTCGCGTTCGTGCAGGCCTTCGGCCACCACGACGACATCGGCGGCTGCGTGCCCGGCTCGATGCCCAGCGGCGCGACCACGGTCTACGAGGAGGGCCTGATGGTCCCCCCGATCAAGCTGTGGGACGCCGGGGTGCCCAACCGCTCGGCGCTGGCGATCATGACCCGCAACTCGCGGATGCCCGACAGCCTGGCCGCCGACCTCGACGCCGAGTGCTCGGCCTGCCTGATGGGCGCCCAGCGCCTCGGGGAGCTCTTCGACCGCTACGGCCGCGAGACCGTCGAGTCCTGCTTCGACGCGATCATCGACCGCACCACCGAGACCTACCGTCGCGAGATCCTCTCCAAGATCCCGGTCGGCGAGTGGGTCTGGGAGGACTACGCCGAGCACGACGGCGTCGACGACCCGCAGCTGTTCACGCAGCGGATCACGCTCACCCGCACCGGGCCCGAGGACCCGGACGGTGAGCGCCTGGTCATCGACTTCGGCGGCACGTCCCCGCAGGCCAAGGGCCCGATCAACCACTGCGGCGACTACTCCGACGGCAACTTCCTCAAGAAGTGGCTCGCGCCGATCCTGCGCAACCTCGCCGACACCCCCGAGCGGATGGCCGAGCTCGACGTCAACGAGGGCATCGTGCCGCTCATCGAGATGAAGTTCCCGCCGCCCGGGACGCTGCTGACGCCGGTCTTCCCGGCGCCGACCAACGCCCGCACGTTCGTGATCCTGCGCCTGCTCGGCGTGCTCGCCGGAGTGGTGGCCAAGGCCGTCGACGGCAAGATGCCGGCCGACCAGGAGACGATCCGCTACACCGGCGTGTACGGCGAGGACACCGAGGGCCGCTCCTACCTGATGCGCGAGGTGCTGGGCGGCGGGTCCGGCGGGCGCTACTACGCCGACGGCGAGGACACGATCCACGTCGTGCCCGACTCGCGCAACCTGCCCTCGGAGTTCACCGAGTCGCGCTTCCCGTTCCTGGTGGAGCAGCTCGGCCTGGCCATGGACTCCGGCGGCGCCGGCAAGTTCCGCGGCGGCCTGGGCTACGAGAAGCACATCCGGATGCTCAAGGACGGCCACTTCATGTCCATCGCGGACCGGTCGATCCTGGCCTGCTGGGGCGTCAAGGGCGGTCTGGCGGGCAAGCCGTTCGAGGTCGTCATCGACCCGGGCGGCCCGAACGAGCGCACCGTCGACGCCCTCGCCGACGACGAGCCGGTCAAGGCCGGAGAGGTGATCCGGATCCGCACCACCGGTGGCGGCGGCTGGGGCAACCCGCTCGAGCGCGACCCCGAGCTCGTGGTGCGCGACGTGGTGTGGCGCAAGGTCTCGCCGCAGGCCGCGTTCGCGGACTACGGCGTGGTGCTCACCGGGTCGGTCGAGGACGACACCCTCGGCTACGACGCCGAGCAGACCGTCACCGAGCGGGCCGGGCGCCCGGCCGCGTCGGAGGCCTTCTTCGACCGCGGCCCCGGCTACGCCCAGCTGGCCACCGACGGCGCCGCCTCGGCAGCGGTCGACTGGTTGTGACCGCCCGCATCGCCGTGGTCGGCGCGTCCGGGAAGACCGGGCGCGCCGTCACGGCGGCGCTGGCCGCACGAGGCGCGGAGGTCGTCCGGATCGGTCGCGCCGAGTGGCCGCGCCTGGCCGACCGGCTCGCCGGCTGCGCGGCGGTGCACCTGATCGCGCCGAACCTGCACCCCGACGAGCCGGGCTTCGTGGGCGAGGTCCTCGCCGCGGCCCGGCTCGCCGGGGTGGCCCGCGTGGTCTACCACTCGGTGGCCTCGCCGTACGCCCCGGACATGCCGCACCACCTGGCCAAGGCCTGGGGCGAGGACACGGTCCGGCGCTCGGGGCTGGCCTGGACGATCCTGCAGCCGTGCGCCTACGTGCAGAACTTCGTGCCGGCGCTCGCCGCCGGTGGCGACCTGGTGGTGCCCTACGCGCTGGAGCGTCCCTTCGGGCTGGTGGACCTGGCCGACGTCGGGGAGGCCACCGCGACGGTGCTGCTCGACGACGCGCACGTGGGGGCGACCTACGAGCTGGGCGGACCGAGCCTGGTCACGGTGGCGGACGTCGCCGCGGCCGCCGGCAGGGTGCTCGGGCGACCGGTGCATGCCCGCCGCACGTCCTCGCAGGAGTGGGTGGCCACCACGGGGGGCCACCTCGACCCTCGCGAGCGGGAGCTGCTGGTGGCGATGTTCGGCTACTACGACCGCCGCGGCCTGCCGGCGGGTGGCCTGGTCCTGGGCGCGCTGCTCGGCCGGTCGCCGCGTCGACTCGTCGACGTGCTCGCCCGCGAGCTGCCGCGCGCCGGCTAGCGCTGGCCGTCCGGCGCTACCCACCCCCCGAACCCCGTCTCGGCCCGAGCCGTCGGCCTTTCCGACGCTCACTGGCACAAGTTGCCAGGGCCAGCGGGGTTCGTTGGGTTTAGTTGCCGATGCCCGCGGTGCGTTCGGTCACTAGGTTTTGGCTCATGAGGGTCCTGCTAGCGCTCGGCGGAAACGCCATGACATCCCCCGACGGACGTGCGCGTCCCGAGGACCAGATCTCCGCGGTACAGACGGCGATGGCCGCCGTCGCGGAGCTGGTGACGCGTCCCGACCCGGTGGACGTCGTGCTCACGCACGGCAACGGTCCCCAGGTCGGGAACCTGCTGGTCAAGAACGAGGTGGCCGCCAGCGTCGTCCCCCCGGTGCCGCTCGACTGGTGCGGCGCCCAGACCCAGGCCACCATCGGCTACGTGCTGATGAACGCGCTCGACCACGAGCTGGCCGTGCGCGGCTCGCAGCGGCGCAGCGCCACCGTCGTCACCCGCAGCCGGGTGGACGCCGACGACCCGCTGCTCGCCAACCCGACCAAGCCGATCGGCCGCTACCTCACGCGTGAGGAGGCCGCCGTGCTGATCGAGCACGGCGAGACCTGGGAGGACCGCGGCGAGCGCGGCTGGCGCCGGATGGTCGCCTCCCCGGAGCCCGTCGAGATCCTCGACGCGGCGGCCGTGCACGCCCTGGTCGAGGCCGGCTTCATCGTGGTCAGCAACGGCGGCGGCGGCATCCCGGTGGTCCGCACCGACGAGGGGCTGGCCGGCGTCGAGGCCGTCATCGACAAGGACCTCGGGGCCGCGCTGCTGGCCGCCAGCGTCGAGGCCGACGTGCTGGTCGTCGCCACCGACGTCCCGAACGCCATCCTGCGCTTCGGCACCCCCCAGGCCGAGGCGCTCGGCAAGGTCACCGTCTCGCGGATGCGCGAGCTGGCCGCCGAGGGTCACTTCGCGGGCGGGTCGATGGGCCCCAAGGTCGACGCGGCCTGCCGCTTCGTCGAGAACGGCGGCCTGCGCTCGGTGATCACCAGCCTCGAGAACATCGTGGACGGGATCGCCGGCGCCGCCGGTACCGTCATCGTCCCCGACTGACCTCCTCTCTCTCCACCCTGCGGCCCACCCGGCCGCTGCCCCAACGAAAGGAACCGGATGCCCTCCGCCATCGAAGTACGCAAGGTCCCGATCCACTCCGTCGCCGACGCCAGCGAGCTCGCGAAGCTCATCGACGACGGCGTCATGGCCGCCGACCGGGTCATCGCGATCATCGGCAAGACCGAGGGCAACGGCGGCGTGAACGACTACACGCGCATCATCGCCGACCGTGCCTTCCGTGAGGTGCTGATCGAGAAGGGCGCCCCGGCCGACCAGGTCAAGCAGGTCCCGATCGTCTGGTCGGGCGGCACGGACGGCGTGATCAGCCCCCACGCCACGATCTTCGCCACCACCGACGCCGAGCCCTCCGACGAGCCGCGGCTGACGGTCGGCTTCGCGATGAGCGAGCAGCTGCTGCCCGAGGAGATCGGCCGCACGCCGATGATCTCCAAGGTCGCCGACGCGGTGAAGGTGGCGATGGAGAAGGCCGGGATCACCGACCCCGCCGACGTCCACTACGTGCAGACCAAGACCCCGCTGCTCACGATCGACACGATCCGCGACGCCAAGAGCCGGGGCAAGGAGGTCTGGACCGAGCACACCCACGAGTCCATGGACCTGTCCAACGGCGTCACCGCGCTCGGCATCGCCGTCGCCCTCGGCGAGATCGAGATGCCCTCCGACGAGGACGTCATGCACAACCGCGAGCTGTACTCGGCCGTGGCCTCCTGCTCCTCGGGCGTCGAGCTGGACCGCGCCCAGGTGGTCGTGGTCGGCAACGCCAAGGGCGTCGGCGGCCGCTACCGCGTCGGCCACTCGGTGATGACCGACGCGCTGGACGCCGACGGCATCTGGTCGGCCATCAAGAACGCCGGCCTGGACCTGCCCGAGCGCCCGCACCACACCGACCTCGACGGCAAGCTCGTCAACGTCTTCCTCAAGTGCGAGGCCTCGCAGGACGGCACCGTGCGCGGTCGTCGCAACGCGATGCTCGACGACTCCGACGTGCACTGGCACCGCCAGATCAAGTCGTGCGTCGGCGGCGTGACCGCTGCCGTGACCGGCGACCCGGCCGTGTTCGTCTCGGTCTCCGCGGCCCACCAGGGCCCCGAGGGTGGCGGCCCCGTCGCCGCCATCGTCGACCTGGGCTGAGTCACACGTCGTACGACGAGGGCCCCGGCCCCCACCTGCGGGTGGGGACCGGGGCCCTCGGTCGTGGTGGCCTCGTCCGGCCGGCGCCGACCGGCTAGCGCCGCACGACGCGCACCGGGGAGACGCTGCGCTGGATCAGCGGCGTCGCCCGGAACGTCGCGCGCAGCACGTGACGGCCGCGGCCCAGGCGCAGCACCACCTGCTTGCTGCCCTGCGCCGCCTGGGTGAGCGTGATCCTGCGGATCACCCGGCCCTTGTCGGTGAGGACCAGTACGCCGCGCGGGGCGGCGATGCCCGCAGCCCGCACGGACAGGATCGCCCTCACCTTGCCGCCGGGCCGCTCGACGACCCGGAGCCCGGTGCGCGAGGTGGCCTTGCGGACCCGCACGGTGACGTCCGCGCTGGAGGCGTCGAACCCGGCGGCGTCCGGGGTGTACTCCACCTCGTACGACGCGGCGCCGGGCTTGAGGCCCGAGACCCTCAGGGTCGCGGCACCCTGCACGAGCTCGGCGCTGGCCAGTGCCTTGCCCCGCCGGCCGAGGAGCGTGACCGTTCCGGTGGGCTCAGCGCCCTGGGAGGTGACGCGCACCCGGACGGTCGCGTCGCCCGGGTAGCGCACCGCGGGCCCGGGCACGACCCGGACCGAGGTGTTGCTCGGCGCCGCGACGCCGTCGCCCTCGGGGGCCGCCCAGAACAGCGCGCGCGCCGCCTGGCTCATGCCCCCCTTGGTGTGGGTCCGGAAGAACACCGAGGTCCCGAAGACCAGTGCCTTGGCACCGGAGGCCGCCTCGCCGGAGATCACCGCGGCGTCGCCGGCAGCGTGCTCGGGCCCGTCCGCCGGGGCCGGGATCTGCGTGCTCGGCTGCGAGACGCGCCAGTGCCCGGCCAGCAGCGGGTCGGCCCCGTAGGTCTGCTCGACGCGCGTGCCCGGGCCCAGGTCGGTAAACCAGGTGGCGGGGTAGATGAACGCCGCGTCCTGCGCGTACGGCGCGAGCACCGAGTCCGCCGGGGTGTCGACGTCGACGATGCCGTTGCCGCTCCGGTTGCCGCCGACGGCCACCGAGCTGAGCAGCTTGAAGGTGTTGGCGGCGGCGTTGGCCGCGGTGCCACGCCCCACGATGGAGTGCCCGGCGTCGACGTAGGACTGCACGGCGGCCAGGCCCGCCTGCTGGGCGGGAGTGAAGGTCAGGTTCGACCCGATCCACAGCAGGTCGGTGCCCTCGAGCACCGCCGGGTTGTCGTTGATGGCGCTGGCGGTGACCGGCACCAGGTCGTCGAAGCCGAGCTGGGTCAGCGCCAGCTTGTCCTCCTGGGTGCCGGTGTAGGCGATCGTGAGGTCGTCCAGGCCGCGGGTCTCCTCGTCGTCGAGCAGCGCCTTGTCCGCGGCGCTGGCGGGGGTGAACGCGACCCCGTGCTCCTTGGCGACCGCGCGCGCCTCGTCGTAGCCCTCCGGACCGAGCACGGCGGAGCCGTCCTCGAGCATCGAGACCGCGACGTCCTGCTCGAGCAGGTCGTTGAGCGCCTGGTAGTCCGAGACCCCGGCGACGTCGAAGCTCAGGTAGCCCCGGCGGGCCGGGACCGAGCCGTTCGCGCGTGCCGCGCGCACCGGCGTGGTGGCGCCGAGCGGTGCGTCGGTGGTGGCGCCCACCTTGGCGACGTCGGCACCCCACAGGTAGGAGTAGCTCCACGCGGAGACGTCGTACATCGACGGCACCTTGGCGGAGATGTCGCTGCCGAGGTCCAGCAGGCTGTTGGCCAGGCCGCGCAGCGGCTGGTGCATGTCGACCACGTAGGACCCGGCCGGGTACGTCGTGCCGGCCACGGTCTTCGCCGCGTCGAGGGTGCCGACCTCGATGCCGTTGAAGAGCAGCTGGTCGACCAGGTCGGCGGCGTCGCTCATCGAGCGCTGGTCCTCGCCGACGGGGATGACGTAGGCGCGGGGGAGCGTGACCGGGTCCTGGTTGTCGGCGACGTCCCAGAACGGCTTCCAGGAGTCGGGGCCCGGCACGGCGGCGACGTCGGCCTCGGTGAGGGCGGCCTTGGCGGCGCCGGCCTCGCCGCGGCGGAAGATCTCGATCTGGTTGGCGAGCATGTCGTCGCTGTTCTCCGCGACGTAGTCGACCATGCTGCTGATCGTCTGCTTGGCGACCGCGCTGTTGACGACCGCGTTGGCCGGCGTCTGCGAGGAGCCGTTGGGACGCGACTTCGGCAGCTCGACGGTGGCGGTCACCGCGCCGTGGTACGCGGCGTACTGGGCGGTGAACACCGGCGGGTAGTCGTCCCAGCCCGAGGGGGTGTCGCGGTAGGGGATCAGGATGTGGCTGGTGTCGGGGGAGGTGTTCTCCTCCACGACGTCGCCGGTGGTGATGTCGTAGTAGGTGTTGCCGGGGATCTTGGCGGCGACGACGTCCTTCTCGACGCGCTCCGCGGCGGCGTAGGCGTGGCCGATGAACAGGTCGTACTCGTAGTTCTCGCCGTGCGGGGGGCCGCAGGGCTCGACCTGGAGCACGCCGGTGTAGCCGTGCAGGTCCGCGGCGTAGAGCGGCTGGATGCTCTGGGCGGTCCGCACGAACGACACCGACTCCGGCGTCGTGCTGGTGATCATGTCCCGGTTGGCGTCCAGGCTCAGCGCGGTGGCACGGGTGCCCAGCGTGCGGCCGTCGGGGTTGAGCGACACCGAGAAGTAGAGGCGGTGACGCTTCAGCAGCTCGGTGACCTTGGCGGTGTCGCCGTGCACCAGCTCGTCGATGTAGGTCATCGCCGCGTCGGTGCCCTCCCACTCGTTGCCGTGGATGTTCGCGCTCATCCACACGGGGGTCTTGTAGCCCGCCGCCAGCGCCGCGTCCTTGGCCGCGCCGGTCGGGTCGTCCTTGATCTTCTTGCGCCACGCGGTCTGCTGCGCGGTCTGCGCGGCAGTCTCGGGGGCGGTGAGCGTGACCAGGTAGAGGTCGCGCCCTGCCGTCGACTGGCCGACGACCTGCGCCGAGATGCGGTCGCTCTCCTTCATCCAGCCGTTCAGCAGCGGCGCGATCTCGTCGTGCCCGATCAGCTGAGCGGTGTCGGAGGCGTCGGGCTGGTTGTCGGGGAAGACCTTCAGCTCCGGCTGGTGCGGGTAGGAGGCCGGCATCGCGATCGGGTCCTGCTGGCTGGCCGCCTCGGCCGCCTGCTGGGCCAGGGGTGCGGTGGAACGCTTGGCGGCGTCGTACTCGACCACGGGGCCGCGGCCCTTGGGACTGACGGGGTCGGCGGGGGCTGCCGAGGCGGGCGGGGTGAACGCCGCGAGCGCGGTGGCGGTGACGGCCAGGCTGCCCAAGCCGGCCACTGAGCGGGTGAGGAACACGGGGGTCTCATTCCTGCGCGTCGGCCCCGGGTGGGCCGTGTCACACGCATCCTGCACCCGGCCACCCCCGGCGGTCGATCAAATCCCATGCACGTAACAAATGTTCACAACCGGAGTCGGGCCCCGCCCCGCCCCCGCCCCGGGGCGGGCTCACCCCTCGTCGGCCTCCAGCCACTGCCGCACGGAGTCGTTGTGCTGGCCCAGCGTCGGGGGCGCCACGTGGGTGGGGCGTCCGCCCGAGTAGGGGTTGTCGTCGAAGCGGATCGGCGAGCCGGGCAGCTCCAGGTGACCCTGGGTGGCGTGCTCCACCTCGAGCACCAGGCCCTGGGAGCGGGTCTGCTCCCACGAGTAGACGTCGTCGAGCGAGCGCACCTTGCCCGCCGGGATGCCGGCCTGCGCCAGCTGCTCCAGCCACTCCTCGGCGGGGGCGGAGGCGAAGAGCTCCTCGATCAGCGCGGTGAGCGCGTCGCGGTTGGCCACCCGGTCGGGGTTCGTGGCGAACCTCGGGTCGTCGGCGTCGAGGCCGAACGCGTCGGCGAACGAGCGCCAGAGCCCCTCGGAGCCGCAGGCGATCTGGACGGGCGCGGTCGCTGTGGCGAACATGCCGTACGGCGAGATCGAGGGGTGGTGGCCGCCGGCCAGGCCGGGCACCTCCTTGGCCACCGTCCAGCGCGTGCCCTGGAACGCGTGCACCCCGACCATGCCGGCCAGCAGCGAGGTGCGCACGACCCGGCCGCGGCCGGTGCGGGTGCGCTCGTGGATCGCGGCCAGCACGCCGTACGCGCCGTTCATCCCGGCCAGCAGGTCGGCGATCGGCACGCCCACCTTGGTCGGCTGCTCGGTGCCGGTCAGCGACATCAGGCCGCCCTCGCCCTGGGCGATCTGGTCGTAGCCGGCGCGCTTGGCCTCGGGGCCGTCGTGGCCGAAGCCGGTGATGGAGAGGACCACCAGGCCGGGGTTGAGCTCGTGGAGCCGCTCCACGGAGAAGCCGAGGCGGTCCAGCACGCCGGTGCGGAAGTTCTCCATCAGCACGTCGGCACGCGCGACCAGGCGGGCCAGCACGTCCTTGTCGGCCTCGCTCTTCAGGTTGAGGGTGATCGACTCCTTGTTGCGGTTGGCCGAGAGGAAGTACGTCGACTCCCGCTCGCCCTCCTCGCCGATGAACGGCGGCCCCCAGGAGCGGGTGTCGTCACCAGTGGGGGACTCGATCTTGATCACCCGGGCACCCATGTCGCCGAGCATCATCGCGGCGTGCGGTCCCGCGAGGGCGCGGGTGAGGTCGAGCACGACCAGGTCGGACAGGGGGCCCACGGGCGAGACGTCAGTCATGTCTGCACCGTAGAGGGGCCCGGAGGTCGCGACTATGGCAGGGATTGCCAACGAAACGCCGCCCCGAAGATCAACCTGTTCCGCCACTGTCGGCGCCGGATGATGGACTGTCGCCATGAGCCCGAGCCAGCCCCCGCGGTCCTCCGCGACGCGCGTTTCCGCCGACGGCGCCGCCCGCGCGTCGTACCGGCTGGTCAGCGGCGCGCACGGCCCCGTGCGCCCGCCGACGCTCGACGAGCACCAGCAGCGGGTGGTCGACCACGAGGGCGGTCCGCTGCTCGTGCTCGCCGGTCCGGGCACCGGGAAGACAACGACGCTGGTGGAGGCGATCGTGGACCGCGTCGAGGCGCGGGGCGCGTCCCCGGACTCGGTGCTGGCGCTCACCTTCTCCCGCAAGGCCGCCGAGCAGCTGCGCGACCGGGTCACCGCCCGGCTGGGGCGCACCACCGCGACCACGATGAGCTCGACGTTCCACTCCTTCGCCTACGGGCTGATCCGGGCCTACGCGCCCGCCGAGCTCTACGAGGCGCCGCTGCGGCTGCTCTCGGCCCCCGAGCAGGACGTGGTGCTGCAGAAGCTGCTCACCGACGCCCCCGACTCGGTGCGCTGGCCCGAGTCGCTGCGCCGCGCCGTGGGCACCCGCGGGTTCGCCAAGGAGGTCCAGGGCGTGCTGGCCCGGGCCCGCGAGAAGGGCCTCGACGGCACCGCGCTCACCAAGCTGGGCCACGAGGCGGACCTGCCCGAGTACGTCGCCGCCGGGCTCTTCCTCGACCAGTACCTCGAGGTCCTGGACTGGCAGGGCGCGATCGACTACGCCGACCTGATCCGGCGCGCGGTGATCGAGGCCGAGGACCACCGCGAGGAGCTGCGCGCCCGCTTCCGCCACGTGTTCGTCGACGAGTACCAGGACACCGACCCCGGCCAGGTCGCGCTGCTGCGGGCGCTGGCCGGAGACGGGCGGGACCTGACCGTGGTCGGCGACCCCCACCAGTCGATCTACGGCTTCCGGGGAGCCGAGGTGCGCGGGATCCTGGAGTTCCCGACCGCGTTCGCCCGCCGCGACGGCAGGCCCGCCGACGTGGTCGCGCTGCGCACCACCCGCCGCTTCGGCCCCCGGCTGCTGCTCGCCTCGCAGCGCGTCGCGCGCAGGCTGAGCCTGAACGGCACCATCGACGAGGAGGCCCGGCGCGCCTTCCTCGAGCCGCGCGCCGTCGCCGGCCCGCTCGGAGAGGGCCGCGTCGAGGTGCTCACGTTCGACACCGAGCGGGCCGAGGCCGAGCACCTCGCCGACCTGCTGCGCCGCGCCCACCTCGAGGACGGCGTCGCCTGGTCCGACATGGCCGTGCTGGTCCGCTCCGGGCGGGCCAGCATCGCGCCGCTGCGCCGCTCCCTGGTCGCCGCCGGGGTGCCGGTCGAGGTCGCCGCCGATGACACGCCGCTGGTGCGCGAGCCCGCGGTCCAGCCGCTGCTCGACGCCCTCAACGCCGTGGTCAACCTGGACAACGACGACCCCGAGCACCCCGGCTACGTCGACGCGGTCCGGGCGGAGTCGCTGCTCGTCTCGCCGCTGGCCGGCCTGGACGCCACCGAGGTGCGCGCCCTGGCCCGTCTGCTGCGGGGGGTGGAGCGCGAGCGCGCCCGGGCCGAGGGGCGCTCGCCCCGCCCGTCCCCGGCGCTGGTGCGCGAGGCGGTGCTCGACCCCACCGCCCTGGAGCAGGCCCTGCTCGCGCAGCCGACGGCCAGGCCGGCCGGACGTCCTGGCCCCGCACAGCGCGCGCTGGCCCTGACCCGGCTGCTGCACGAGGCCCGCGCCTCCCTGGACGGCGGCTCGACGGCCGAGGAGGTGCTCTGGCAGCTCTGGGCCGGCACCTCCTGGCCCGCTCGGCTGCGCTCCTCGGCGGAGTCCGGGGGAGCGGCCGCCCGGATGGCGCACCGCGACCTCGACTCGGTCTGCGCCCTCTTCGAGACCGCGGCCCGCGCCGAGGAGCAGCGCGGGCACACCTCGGTCACCAACTTCCTCACCACGCTGGTGGCCCAGGAGATCCCCGCCGACACCCTGGCCGAGGAGGGGGTGCGCGGGGACGCCGTCCGGCTGCTCACCGCCCACCGCTCCAAGGGCCTGGAGTGGCGCCTGGTGGTCCTCGCGCACGTGCAGGAGGGCGCCTGGCCCGACCTGCGCCGGCGCGGCTCCCTGCTGCAGCCCGACCGGATCGGCGTCGACGGCATCGAGCCGCCGGTCTCCTCGCGCGAGGTGCTGATGGAGGAGCGCCGGCTGTTCTACGTCGCCAGCACCCGCGCCCGCCAGCGCCTGGTGGTCACCGCCGTCGCCTCCGCCGACGACGAGGGCGAGCAGCCCTCGCGCTTCCTCGAGGAGCTGGGGCTGCACACCCGCCACGTGCAGGGGCGCCCGGCGCGCCCGCTCTCCCTGGCCGGGCTCGTCGCCGAGCTGCGCCGTACCGTCGCCGACCCCGCGGAGCCCGAGGAGCTGCGGCAGGCGGCCGCGCGCCGGCTCGCCCGGCTCGCCGGCGAGACCGTCACCGGGCGCCCCGGGGATCGGCAGCTGGTGCCCCAGGCGGACCCGGCCTCCTGGTGGGGCACCCGGGCGGCCACCCTCGCCGACACCCCGATCCGCCCCGAGGACAAGCCGGTCACCCTCTCGGCGAGCGCGCTCACCTCGCTGCTGGCCTGCCCGGCACGCTGGTTCCTGGAGCGGGAGGCCGGCGGCACCGTCGCCTCGACCGCCTCCCAGGGCTTCGGCCTGGTCGTGCACGCCCTCGCCGAGCGGATCGCCAACGGCGAGCTCTCCGACGACCCGGCCGAGGTGGATGCGCTGATGGACCACGTCGACGCGGTCTGGGGACGGATCACCTTCCGCACGCCGTGGTCGCGCAGCCGCGAGCGCGAGGAGATCCGGGCGGCGCTGGCCCGCTTCTGCGCCTGGCACTCCCGCCCGGGCGCACGGACCCTGATCGGCACCGAGCAGAAGATCCAGGTCGAGGTGACCCTGCCCGGTGGCCAGAAGGTCGGCCTCTACGGCTTCGCCGACCGCATCGAGATCGATGACGACGGCCGCGTCGTGGTCGTCGACCTGAAGACCGGCAAGTACCCGCCCACCGGTGAGGAGGTCAAGGAGCACCCGCAGCTGGGGCTCTACCAGTACGCCGTGGCGCACGGCGCCGTCGACGAGCTGCTGCAGCGACCCGCCGAGCCCGGCGGCGCCGAGCTCGTCCACCTGCGCAAGGAGACCCGCGGGGCGGTCAAGACGCAGGCCCAGCCGCCCCAGGAGCCCGGGCCCGACGGGATGCTGCCCATCGAGGGGCAGCTGCTCTCCGCGGTCGAGGCGATCCGCGCCGAACGCTTCCCGGCCCAGGCCGGCAAGCACTGCGACACCTGCCACTTCACAGCGATCTGCCCGATCAAGGGCGCCGGGACGGTGCTGTCATGAGCCATCTGTTCGAGATGCCCGCGACCTCGGGGGCCGCGCCCGACCCGGTCGAGCCGGTCACCATCGCCGGGCCCGCCGACCTGCGGCGGGTGATGAAGACGCCCTTCACGGTCAGCCCCCAGCAGTGGGCCGCGATCTCCGCGCCGCTGGAGCCCGCGGTGGTGATCGCCGGTGCCGGGTCGGGCAAGACCGCGCTGATGGCCGCGCGCGTGGTCTACCTGGTCGCCACCGGCCAGGTGAGCGCCGACCAGGTGCTCGGCCTGACGTTCACCACCAAGGCCGCCTCCGAGCTCCGCACCCGGGTCGGCGCCGCGCTCCAGGCCGCCGGCCACGGGCGAGGCCGCGGCGACGGCGACGAGGAGCTGCTCGAGCCGACGGTGGCCACCTACAACGCCTACGCCTCCGCGCTGCTCACCGAGCACGGCCTGCGGATCGGCCACGAGCCCGACACCCGGGTGATGGCCGACGCCTCGCGCTACCAGCTGGCCGCCCGGGCCATCGCCCGCCACACCGGGCGCGTCGAGCTGCTCAGCGACCACCCGCAGACGGTGGTCAACTACCTGCTGGCCCTCGAGGGCGCGATGAGCGAGCACCTCGTCGACGAGGCCGTGGTGCGCGACTTCGACCGGGTCCAGCAGGCCGCGTTCAGCGCGGCGCTGGAGGGCGCCCGCGCCAAGGCCGACATCCAGAAGGCGCTGCTGGCGCTGGGGCGGCGCGAGGAGCTGCTCGACCTGGTGCGCACCTACCGGCGCCTCAAGGGCCAGCTCGGGCTGATGGACTTCTCCGACCAGATCGCGCTGGCCGCCCGCCTCGCCGACGAGCATCCCGACGTCGGGCGCAGCGAGCGGGCGCGGTTCCGGGTGGTGCTGCTCGACGAGTACCAGGACACCTCGGTGGCCCAGGCGCTGATGCTCAGCCGGCTCTTCTCGGGCCCGAGCGCCACCGACGGGCGCGGCCACGCCGTGACCGCGGTCGGCGACCCCAACCAGGCGATCTACGGGTGGCGCGGCGCGTCGGTGTCCAACATCCTCGGCTTCGGGGAGGACTTCCCTAAGGCGGACGGCTCGGTGGAGGTCCCGACCTACCCGTTGACCGTCAACCGGCGCTCCGACCGGCGCATCCTCGAGGTGGCCAACCGGCTCGCCGGGCCCCTGTACCGGGAGTTCACGCAGGTGCGCCCGCTGGAGCCGGCCGAGGACGCCGACGCGGGGGCCGTGCGCGCGGTCGTGCACGAGACGTACGCCGAGGAGCTGGCCTGGCTGGCCGAGGAGGTGATCGCCACGCGCGGCGCGATGGCCGAGCCGTCGTGGCGCGAGATCGGGGTGCTGACCCGCGACAACGCGCACGCCGCCGACGTCTTCGACGCGCTGAGCGCCCGCGAGATCCCCGTCGAGATCGTCGGCCTGCAGGGGCTGCTGCGGCTGCCGGAGGTCGCCGAGATCGTCGCGGTGCTGACGTTGCTGCAGGACCTCACCGCCAACGCCGAGCTGCTCACCCTGCTGACCGGCCCGCGCTGGGCGATCGGACCGCGCGACCTGGCCCTGCTCGGCACCCGGGCCCGCCAGCTGGTGGTCGCCGCGGACTCCCCGCAGCGCCGGGCGCTGGCCGAGGAGCTCGCCGCCGCGGTCGAGGGGGCGGACCCCACCGAGGTCAGCTCGCTGTGCGACGCCCTGGACGACCCGGGCGACCTGCCCTACTCGCCCTCGGCCCGTGAGCGCTTCGCGCTGCTCTCCGCGGAGCTGCGCCAGCTGCGCGCGCACGCCGGGGAGCCTCTGCTCGACCTGGTGCGCCGCATCGTCGACACCACCGGCATCGACGTCGAGCTGGCCTCCTCGGTGAGCCCGGCGGCTCGGGCGCGCCGCGACAACCTGGACCTGTTCGTCAAGGCGGTGGCCGACTTCCAGGGTGTCGACGGCGACGTCAGCCTGGCGGCGCTGCTGGCCTACCTCACCGCCGAGGACGAGATGGGCACCGGGCTCGACATCGCCACCCCCACCGAGGCGGACTCGGTCAAGCTGCTCACCGTGCACCGGGCCAAGGGCCTGGAGTGGGACGCCGTCTTCTGCGTCGGGGTCTGCGAGGGGAAGTTCCCCAGCGAGCGCGCACGGACCCAGTGGCCCACCGGCCCGGCCGTGCTGCCGTCCCCGCTGCGCGGCGACGCCCGCGACCTGCCGCAGCTGCGCGGCCACGAGAAGGCCGACCTGGACCAGCTCAAGGTCGACGCCCGCGCCCACGAGGCGCAGGAGGAGCTGAGGCTGGGCTACGTGGCGTTCACCCGGGCCCGCCACGTCCTGGTGGTCTCCTCCTACCTGTGGAACGAGTCGCGCAAGACGCCGCTGGGTCCCTCGCCCTACCAGCAGGTGGTCGTCGAGACGCTCGCCGACTGGGGTGAGCAGTCCGAGCGGTGGGCCGATCGCCCGGAGAAGGGGACCCCCAACCCGCTGCAGTCGGGGGTCGTCTCGGCGCCCTGGCCGGTGACCGAGCAGACGGCCGAGGCGCTGCGGCGCATCGACGCCGCCGAGGTCGTCCGCGCCGCGATGCGGGCAGAGGCCGACCCGGAGCCGGCCCAGGACCCCGAGCTCGACATGGTCCAGCAGGCGCGGGTGGGGGACTGGGACGCCGAGCTGGACCGGCTGGTCGCCGAGGCCCGGCGCGACCGCTCGCTGGCGATCGAGGTGCCGCTGCCCTCCAGCCTCTCCGCGACGGCGCTCACCAAGCTGCGCGAGGACCCCGAGAGCTTCGCCCGCGAGCTGGCCCGGCCGATGCCGCGCCAGCCCTCCCCGGCCGCTCGCTTCGGCACCCGGTTCCACGCCTGGGTGGAGGCCCGGTTCGGTCAGCAGGACCTCTTCGACCCCGAGGAGCTGCCCGGCCAGGGCGACAAGGGCATCGACAGCGAGAGCGACCTGGCCGAGCTGATCGCGACGTTCGAGGCCGGTCCGTTCGCCGAGCGGCGCCCGGTCGCCGTCGAGGCGCCGTTCGCGCTGGTGCTGGCCGGGCAGGTGGTGCGCGGCCGGATCGACGCGGTCTACGCCGAGCCCGGTGACGGCGGCGCCGACGGGGACGAGGCGGCCGCCGGGGGCTTCCTGGTCGTCGACTGGAAGACCAACCACACCGCCTCGGCCGACCCGCTGCAGCTGGCGATCTACCGCCAGGCGTGGGCGGAGCTCCAGGGTGTGCCGGTCGAGCGGGTGCGCGCGGCGTTCTACTACGTGCGCACCGGGCAGCTGGTCGAGCCGACGCCCGACGAGCTTCCCGACCGCGCGGCGCTGGAGGCGCTGGTCAGCCCCGGCAGTGGCTAGTCCTCGGCGAACGCCGCGGTCAGCGCCACCTCGACCATCGCGCCGAAGGTCTGCTCGCGCTCCAGCGACGTCGTCTCCTCGCCGGTGACGATGTGGTCGGAGACCGTGCAGATCGCCAGCGCCCGCCGGCCGAACTTCGCGGCCAGCGTGTAGAGCGCGCTGGCCTCCATCTCCACGGCGAGCACGCCGTACTCCGCCATCCGCGCGGTGAGCTCGGGGCGGGGACTGTAGAAGGTGTCGCTGGAGAAGATCAGCCCGACGTGCACGCCGGTGCCGTCGGTGAGCGCGGTCGAGGCGTCGTACGCGGCGCGGGTCAGGCCGAAGTCCGCCACCGGGGCGTAGTCCAGGCCCTCGAAGCGGACCCGGTTCATCGAGGAGTCCGTGCAGGCGCCGGAGGCGATCACGAGGTCGCGGATGGCCACCTTCTCGGTGAGCGCGCCGCACGAGCCGACCCGGATCGCGGTCTGCACGTCGTACTCGGCGAAGAGCTCCTGGGCGTAGATCGCCATCGACGGCTGGCCCATCCCCGAGCCCTGGACCGAGACCGGGCGGCCGCGCCAGGTGCCGGTGTAGCCGGACATCCCGCGCACCGTGTTGTAGAGCCGAGCGTCGTCGAGGAAGGTCTCGGCGATCCAGGTGGCGCGCAGCGGGTCCCCGGGCATCAGCACGGTGGGGGCGATGGCGCCGGGAGCAGCGCCGATGTGGGTACTCATGGCGCTCACCCTAGGGCTGCGGCCGGCGAGCGAGCCCACGGGTGTGACCAGCGCCGCTAGCCTCGCTGATGTGACCCGCTCCGAGATCCCGGACCAGCCCCGCCCCACCGGCCGCCAGCTTCCGCACGTGGCGCTCTCGCAGTACGCCCACGACCGCCAGGGCGTGCTCCGCACCGACGACGAGTGGCTCGAGCAGGCCTGGCGCGCCGAGGACACTCGGGTGCTGGTGCTGTCCGGCGCGAGGCTCCGCCCGGTCGGCGGCCACATCGACTGGCAGCCCTCCGCGCAGGTGCCGGACGGCGTCCGACTGCTGCTCGGCGAGCGCGACGGCTCGGCGCGCTTCGCGGTCATCGTCGAGCGCGACGCCGCGCCCGGCGAGGACAGCGACTGGCTGCCGCTGCGCCTGGTGCTGCAGGCGCTGGCCGACGCGGGCGGCACCGACGCGCCCCTGGTCTTCCACGCCATCGGCCTCGCGGAGTGGCACCTGGCCACCCGGTACTGCTCGCGCTGCGGGGGCCGTCTGGTCTCCCAGCAGGCCGGGCACGTCCTGGTCTGCGCCGACTGCGCGCGCCAGCACTTCCCGCGCACCGACCCGGCGGTGATCATGCTGGTGCGCGCGGGGGAGCCGGGCAGCCCCGAGGAGCGCTGCCTGCTGGGGCGCGGTGCCGGCTGGCCGGAGGGGCGCTTCTCGACGCTGGCCGGGTTCGTCGAGCCGGGCGAGACCCTCGAGGACGCCGTACGGCGCGAGGTGCTCGAGGAGACCGGCGTGCGGGTCGGCGAGGTGAGCTACTTCGGCAGTCAGCCGTGGCCGCTGCCGGCCAGCCTGATGCTGGGCTTCGTGGCGACCGCCCTGACCACCGAGGTCGACGTGGACGGCTCGGAGGTCCTCGAGGCGCACTGGTTCACCCGGGAGGAGATGCGCGCCCGGGCGGAGGCCGGGACGCTGGTGCTGCCCGGCGGGGTCTCGATCTCGCGCTCGCTGATCGACGACTGGTACGGCGGGCGGCTCCCGGGCCACTGGTGACCCGGGAGCGGCGGCCGCACCCGAGGGGTCAGGCCAGCGAGGCCAGCTTCTCCTTGACCTGGATGAGCGACGGGTTGGTCTGCGCGGTGCCGTCGGAGTAGACCAGCGTCGGCACGGTCTGGTTGCCGTTGTTGACCCGCTCGACGAGCTCGACGGCCTCCGGGTGCTGCTCGATGTCGACCATCTCGAAGGCGATGCCCTCGCGGTCGAGCTGGCTCTTGAGGCGGTGGCAGTAGCCGCACCAGGGCGTGCTGTACATCGTGAACGAACCGCTCATCTGGGGTGTCCCCTCCGGCGTCTAGGGTTGCTGGCATCCCCTCCAACGTCGACCCCGCAGGAGATGTTCCCCGATGCCGAGCCCCGACGAGCTGCTCGCGGCGCTCGACCCCGAGCAGCGCCGTGTCGCCGAGGCGCTGCGCGGCCCGGTCCGGGTGCTGGCCGGCGCCGGCACCGGCAAGACCCGGGCCATCACGCACCGCATCGCCTACGGTGTGGCCAGCGGCGTCTACGTGCCCACCGAGGTGCTGGCGGTCACGTTCACGACCCGCGCGGCCGGCGAGATGCGGGTGCGCCTGCGCGCCCTCGGCGCCGGCGGCGTCCAGGCCCGGACCTTCCACTCCGCCGCACTGCGCCAGCTGCGCTACTTCTGGCCGCGCGCCTACGGCTCCGAGCTGCCCGCGCTGGTGGAGTCCAAGCTGCCGCTGATGGCCAACGCCGCGCGCCGGCTGCGGCTGCCTGCCGACCAGGCGACGCTGCGCGACCTCGCCTCCGAGATCGAGTGGGCCAAGGTCAGCAACGTGCGCCCCGAGGAGTACCACCGCATCGCCGCCGCCCGCGGCCGCTCGGTCTCCGGGCACGACCACGAGACGGTCGGGCGGATCTTCGCCGGCTACGAGGACGTCAAGCGCAACCAGGGCCGGATGGACATGGAGGACGTGCTGCTGCTCAACGCGGCCATGCTCGCCGAGGACGAGCGGGTCGCCGCCCAGGTGCGGCGTCAGTACAAGTGGTTCGTGGTCGACGAGTTCCAGGACGTCTCGCCGATCCAGTCCGCGCTGCTGGACCTGTGGCTGGGTGGACGCGACGAGCTCTGCGTCGTCGGCGACCCGGCCCAGACCATCTACTCCTTCGCCGGCGCCAACGCCGACTACCTGCGCGAGTTCCCCACCAAGCACCCCGGGACCACCTCGATCGAGCTGGTCCGCAACTACCGCTCGACGCCGGAGGTGGTGAGCGCGGCGAACACGCTGCTGGCCGGTACCCCCAGCAAGGGCGTCGACCTGCGCGCGCAGCGCCCCTCGGGGGCGGCGGTGAGCTACACCGGCTACAGCGACGAGGTCGCCGAGGCCGAGGCCACCGCCGCCCAGATCCTCACCCTGCGCCAGCGAGGCACGCCGCTGAGCGAGGTCGCCATCCTGTTCCGGATCAACGCCCAGTCGGAGTCGTTCGAGGAGGCCCTGGCCGCCCGCGGCATCCCGTACGTCGTGCGCGGCGCCGCGCGCTTCTTCGACCGTCCCGAGGTGCGCCAGGGGATCACCCTGCTGCGCGGCACCGCGCGCTCGGGCCAGGCCGGCGACGACGTCGTGGAGACGGTCCGGGCGACGTTCGCGGGGATGGGCTGGACCGCCGAGGCGCCCACCGCGCGCGGGCAGGCCCGGGACCGCTGGGAGTCGCTGCAGGCGCTGGTCGACCAGGCGGCGGAGTTCGTCCGCACCAGCGCCGGGAACGGGACTCCCGGCACCCTGGGCGAGTTCGTCGACGAGCTCGACCGGCGTGCCTCCGAGCAGCACGCCCCGGTCGCCGAGGGCGTCACCCTGGCCACGCTGCACGCCGCCAAGGGCCTGGAGTGGGACGCGGTCTTCCTGTGCGGGATGCAGGAGGGCACCTTGCCCATCACCTACGCGGACACGCCCGCGGCGGTGGAGGAGGAGCGCCGGCTGCTCTACGTCGGGGTGACCCGAGCCCGGGTGGCCCTCTCCATCTCCTGGGCGCTGGCCCGCAACCCGGGCGGGCGGGGGAGCCGCAAGGCCTCGCGCTTCCTCGACCGGGTGCTGCCCGCGGACGCCGCCGCCGGTGCGGACCCCACGAGGCGCCCGAGCCGTCCTCGTCGCGCGCCGCACTGCCGCGAGTGCAACCGGCCGCTGGACACCCCGGCCGAGAAGAAGATCGGCCGTTGCGAGGACTGCCCGGCCTCCTACGACGAGGAGCTCTTCGAGCGGCTGCGGACCTGGCGCGCGGACCGGGCCGCGGAGGAGAAGGTGCCCGCCTACGTCGTGTTCACCGACGCCACCTTGCAGCTCATCGCCGAGCACCGGCCGGGCGACGTGCGCCAGCTGCTCTCGATCAACGGCATCGGCCGCTCCAAGCTGGACAAGTACGGCGACGAGGTCCTCGAGGTGGTCCAGACCAGCTGAGGGGTCCGACGCGACTTCTGCGCGAAATACCCAATAAATCGATTGCCCGTTACCGGCCCCGGCCGATAGTTTCAACCAACGCAATCACGCGCCCCCACGGTCTCGCCACGGCCGGCGCCCGATCACCCGAAGGAGGTGGCCCACGATGAGCAGCTTCGTCCACACTTCGGCGGTTCGGATCCCGAACACGTTCGGCATGCCCGCGTCCGGCCACGCCCTCATCGGTGGCCCGGCCTGCGCTTCTGCCATGCGCGCAGCCGACGCGATTGCCCGCATGCGTCGCATCGACGGCGGCGTCATTGCCGCCGGCGCCGCCACCAAGGCCAATTTCCCGGGGACACCTGCCTGGAGACCACCGAGCTGCTGAGAGCAGCACGGCACCTCCAGGCCGCGGATCCCGATGACGGGATCCGCGGCCTTTTTGATTCCCGCACACCAGCGACCAGGTCAGCAGAGGAGGTGACACATGACCATCAGCGTTCTCAACCGACCCCCGGCCAGCACGGGGCTCGGGCTCGGGCAGCTCCACGAGGCAGCCGAGCAGGTCGAGGAGGCGGGGCTTCCGTGCCGGATCAACGACCCGGAGCTCTGGTTCGCCGAGACACCCACGGACGTAGAGAGCGCCAAGGCCCTGTGCCAGGACTGTCCCGTCCGGACGCTCTGTCTCGACGGCGCCCTCGAGCGACGTGAGCCCTGGGGCGTCTGGGGCGGCGAGCTCTTCCTGCAGGGAGCAGTGATCCCGCGCAAACGGCCTCGCGGCCGCCCGCGCAAGGACGAGGCGGCCGCCTAGCGGGGACCCCCCCAGACCACCCACCCGAGCAGACACGGAGAGGCCGGAGCACACCCATCATGAACACCACCCAGAACCGGAGCACTGACATGAACCACGTACTGCACGAAGAGCTGGCACGACGGCAATGGGCCGAGCGCCTGGGAGAGGCGCAGGAAGGACGGCGCGGACGGCAGGTCGCCCGCGCACACCGCCTGACCCGCAAGGCGGAGAAGGCGGCCCAGCAGGCTCGCCTCACGCTCGCCCGCGCGCTCTGAGCGGAGCCTCGGACCCACTGCACCACCTCAGCTCGACACCACCCGGAGCCGGGCGCGACACCGTTCGCGCCCGGCTTCGGGGCGTCACGGGCCACTGCGCGGGTTGTCCACCGAGGCGCGGTAGCGTGTCGAGATGCTGACCTGCGACTTCTGTGGCCGTCGCACCGAGGAGGGGGCCGCCGCGCTGACCTGGACCACGGCCATCGAGCAGGGCCGGCGCCGCACCTTCTGCGACCGCTGCTCACGCGAGCACCTGCGCGCGATCGAGGGCAAGCTCGACAGCGAGCACTGGTAGCCGCGGCTCGGGCCGGCTCAGCCGACCTCCAGCTCCTCACCCCAGCTGCAGCCGCACTGCGGGTGGCGCAGCCAGGGCTGCGGCTCGAGCCGGAGGGCCGGGGTGACGTGCACGGTCGCCGACCAGGTGAGCGGACGCCCGCCGTCGACCCAGGTCACCAGGTCGCGCACCGCCCAGGCCGTGGCGAGCGCGACCAGGCTGGGGTCGACGGGCTCGGGCACCGCGGCCTCGCGCGCCGCGACGTACTGCTCGAGCACCAGGGGATGGGCCGGGTCGCCGTCGCGCCGGTGGGCGTCGAGGCAGCGCAGGCAGGCCGTCCGGCCCGGCACGACGAACGGGCCGAGGCGGACGTGGCCCTGGACCAGGGAGACCAACAGGTGCGCCCGGCCGCCGTGGTGCCAGGTGTCGAGCCGCTCGCGGGCCGGCTCCCCGAGCGTCAGCAGCAGCTCGGCGACCGGTGCCGCGGGAGACGGGTGCGGGCCGGGCGTCGTCCTCAGCCCGGCGAGCTCGAGCTGGCGGCGTACCTCGTCGCGCCAGGGTTGCGCCGCCTCGACGTGCACCCAGGCCGAGGCCCGCTCGCGCAGCAGCCTGGCGGCGCCGAGCCCGTGCTCGGCGAACGTCGCGGCCACCGCGCGGCGCCGTTCGGGCGCGGCGGGCAGCATGGAGAGCAGCGCGTCGGCGTCGACCACCAGGCCGGCCTCGAGCAGCATCCGGCAGCACGCGCGGGCGGCCGGGGTGCTCGGGTCCCGCGCCCGAGCCTCGCGCAGCGCCTCCAGCCAGGAGCGCACCTCGGGGACGTCGGCCACCACGACCCGCCGGCCGGGCTCGATCCCCAGCTGGAGGTGGCGCCGGTCGCGTCGGGTCAGCCGCACCCCGGGGGCCAGCATCGGCCGGCCCGGCAGCGTCCACCCCAAGCGGTCCGGCACAGAGCCATCAGAAGACATGCCAGCACCCTGCCACTCCCCGCCGCCCTCCCAGCCCCCTCCTCCACACCCCCGCCGACCCGTCACTCCCTCGACCGACACGCCGCAGGAACGCCGAGGCAGTGACGGGTCGGCATGCAAACGGCGGCGCCACCCGTGATCGGGTGACGCCGCCGTGCAAGCGTGTGGGCGGTGCTCAGGCCTTGCCGAGGATCCGGTTCAGGTTGGTCGAGCACACGGGGCAGACGGCCTTCGCCATCCGGGTCCCCTTGTCGTTGACCTTGACCTCGCCTTCAGCCTCGCGCTTCTCCTTGCACTTCACGCAGTAGAACTCGCCGCTCCAGGTCTCCGCCATGACGGCCTCCTTGCCTTCGTTAACTCGGGTCGTCGCGACGGGGATGAGGGGAAGCCCGCCGGGGTCCGGAGCCGTGCGACTCGGCGAACCGTTGGGAAGCGTACGCCACGCGGGCACGCAGGCGTGGGAGGCGGGCGCGACTGCGCGGGCGCTGGCTACGCTGCGGCGCATGTCCGACTACCTGCACCTGCGCCTCGAACGCCCCTCCGAGGGAGTCGCCCTACTCGTCCTCGACCACCCCGAACGACGCAACGCGATGTCGGGGGAGATGACCTCCTCGTGGGTCCGCGCCGTCGACGAGCTCGCCGCCGACGCATCGGTGCGGGTGGTGGTGGTCACCGGCGAGGGCTCCGCATTCAGCTCCGGCGGCGACACCGGCTGGCTGGCCGGTGAGCCCGACGCCGACGTCGCGCAGCTGCGCACCCGGATGCTCGCGTTCTACCGCGCCTGGCTGTCCATCCGCCGGCTCGAGGTGCCCACGATCGCGGCGATCAACGGCCCCGCCATCGGCGCCGGGCTGTGCCTGGCCCTGGCCTGCGACCTGAGGTACGCCGCGGCGGGGGCGCGCCTGGGAGCGCCGTTCGTGCGCCTCGGCCTGCACCCGGGGATGGCCGGCACCCACCTGCTCCCCGACGTGGTCGGCCCGGCGATCGCCCGGGACCTGCTGCTCACCGGTCGCCTCGTGCAGGCCGACGAGGCGTTGCGCCTGGGCCTGGTCTCACGGGTGATCGAGGCGGAGACCTTCCGCGAGGACGTGCTGGCGAGCGCCGCCGACATCGCGGCGACCGCGCCGCTGGCCAGCCGGCTGACGAAGATCGCTCTGGCCGGCGGCGGGCACGCCGACCTCGAGAGCGCCCTGCAGTGGGAGGCGCTGGCGCAACCGGTCACGATGGCCACCGCCGACCTCCAGGAGGGCATCCGGGCGGTGCAGGAGAAGCGGCCTCCGGTCTTCCGCGGCCGCTAGCCGGCACCTCGCCGGCCCGGCGGACGGAAGAGACCCCCGGGCCGGTGAGTCCGACACTTGCCTTCCCCTTGCGAGTGTCGGACGCCGGCCCGGGGGCCTCGTCGCCA
Organism: Nocardioides sp. Z43_10; assembly: GCF_059766615.1. Taxonomy (NCBI): domain Bacteria; kingdom Bacillati; phylum Actinomycetota; class Actinomycetes; order Propionibacteriales; family Nocardioidaceae; genus Nocardioides; species Nocardioides sp. Z43_10. The sequence goes on from NZ_JCBAJY010000004.1 coordinate 142,509, forward strand.
CCACGCTAGAGAGGCCCGGGCACGAGGTCAACGCGGGCTTGTCCACCTCTGTGGACGAACCTGTGGAAAACATGTGCACTCGGCCGGAAAACCAGTGGAGGACGGACCCGTCGGCTGGGGACGAGTGTGGAGGAGCGAGCCGATTTCGTCGGGTGGCAACCGGCTGACCAGTCACAATGCAGGGCAGGGCCTGTGGAGGAAAACAAATGAGAGGACATCGGCGTGTCGCGTGAGGTGGTCGAGACCGCAGACGAGTACGGCGCGGGGCCGGTGGCCGCGCTGCGCCGCATCGCGTTCCTCCTCGAGCGCGGCCGCGAGGACACCTACAAGGTGAAGGCGTTCCGCTCCGCAGCCACCGCGCTCCTCCCGCTGACGGCCGAGGAGGTCGAGCAGCGCGTCGAGCAGGGCACCCTCACCGAGCTCACCGGCGTGGGCGCCAGCACCGCGAAGGTGATCGAGGCCGCGGTGCGCGGTGTGGTGCCGGAGCGGCTGGCGCGGCTCGAGGCCGAGCACGCCGGCCCGCTGACCAGCGGTGGCGCCGACCTGCGCGCGGCCCTGCGCGGGGACCTGCACTCGCACTCGGACTGGTCCGACGGGGGATCGCCGCTGGAGGAGATGGCGTTCACCGCGATGGAGCTCGGGCACGAGTACCTGGTGCTGACCGACCACTCGCCCCGGCTCACCATCGCGCACGGACTGAGCGCGGAGCGGCTGCGCCGCCAGCTCGACGTGGTCGACGCCGTGAACGACCACCTCGGTGACGGCGGCTTCACCCTGCTCAAGGGGATCGAGGTCGACATCCTCGACAACGGCGACCTCGACCAGCGCGACGAGCTGCTCGAGCGCCTCGACGTGCGGGTGGCCAGCGTGCACTCCAAGCTGGGGATGGACCCCGACGCGATGACGCGGCGGATGGTCAACGCGGTGCGCAACCCGTTCACCAACGTGCTGGGGCACTGCACCGGCCGGCTGGTGACCGGCGGACGGGGGACGCGCAAGGAGTCCCAGTTCGATGCCCGGGCCGTCTTCGAGGCCTGCGCCGAGCACGACGTCGCGGTCGAGATCAACGCCCGACCCGAGCGCCGTGACCCTCCGAGCCGGCTGATCGAGCTGGCCCGCGATCTGGGCTGCCTGTTCTCGATCGACAGCGACGCGCACGCGCCCGGACAGCTCGACTTCCAGGTCTACGGGTGCGAGCGAGCCGAGGAGCTGGGCATCGATGCGGACCGGATCGTCAACACCTGGCCAAAGAAACGCCTGCTGACCTGGGCGAACGGCTAGCGTGCACCCATGCCCGAGATCGAGATCCGTCGCTCCAAGCGGCGTCGACGCACGGTCTCGGCCTATCGCGAGGGCGACCGGATCGTCGTGCTGCTCCCCGAGAGCCTGAGCGTGGCCCAGGAACAGCAGTGGATCGACAAGATGGTCGCCCGCCTGGAGCGCTCCGAGGCGCGCCGGCGCCCCTCCGACGACTCGCTGCTGCTGCGGGCCCGTCAGCTCAGCGACCTCTACCTGGGGGGTCTGGCCCAGCCCGACTCGGTGCGCTGGGTGGCCAACCAGCGCACCCGCTGGGGCTCGTGCACGCCCGGGGACCGCTCGATCCGGCTCTCCACCCGGCTGCGCGGGATGCCGTCGTGGGTCGTCGACTACGTGCTGGTCCACGAGCTGGCTCACCTGATCGAGGCCCAGCACGACCCGGCGTTCTGGGCCTGGGTCGACCGCTACCCCAAGGCGGAGCGAGCCAAGGGCTACCTGCTGGGCTACTCCGCGGCCAACCACCTCGGGGCGGTGCCCGACGACGACGCGACGGCCACCGAGTTCGACGCCGACACGGCGTCGCTGGACTGAGCGGCGCGGCGTGCGCGGGCCAGGGCGACCAGCTCGACCAGGTCGGGCTCGGGATCGGGCAGCGCCTCGGCCGGCCACCAGCGCAGCGCCAGCGACTCCTCGCTGATCACGTGCTCGGCCTCGGCACGGGCCACCGCGAGGTAGCGCACGTCGAGGTGGTGCACCCCGCCGCGAGCCCCGCAGAACGGCACCGCGTGCTCGCTGAGCTGGACCGGCACCGGGTCGAGGTCGAGGTCGGCGATGCCGGACTCCTCGCTCGCCTCGCGCAGCGCCGCGGCCGCCAGGCTCAGGTCGCCGTCCTCGCAGTGCCCGCCGAGCTGGAACCACCGGCGCGCCTTCGCGTGCAGGGTGAGCAGCACGTGGGCGCCGTCCGCGGAGAGCACCAGCGTGCTGGCCGTCAGATGGTCCGGGTACGACGAGCGCATCAGGCCGTCGGGACGCGCCTGCAGGTGCGCGAGGTAGCGCTCGCGCAGGCGGGACTGCTCGTCGGTCGGCGGCCGCCAGCCCCGGAGCACCGCGAGGGCGTCGGCGTGCAGTCCCCGCGGGGACGTGGTCATTCCGGCTTGTCGCCCTCGAGCAGCTTCTTCAGCTCCGCGTCGAAGTCCTCCTCGGTGAGCTCCTTCGGAGCGGCGGCGTCCTCACGGAAGCCGAGCGGGTCGTCGAGGTCGGCCGCGGTCGGCAGCAGGTCGGGGTGCATCCACACGCCGTCGCGGGCCTCGGCACCCTGCCGGGTGCGCAGCGAGCCCCACAGCGTGGAGGCGTCGCGCAGCCGGCGCGGGCGCAGCTCGAGGCCGACCAGCGAGGCGAAGGTCTGCTCCGCGGGCCCGCCGGCCGCCCGCCGGCGGCGTACCGCCTCCTGCATCTTGGCGGCGGTGGGCATCCGCTCGGCCGTGGCCTGGCCGACGACCTCGTCGACCCAGCCCTCGACCAGCGCGAGGGTGACCTCGAGGCGCTGCAGCGCGGCCTCCTGGGCGGGGGAGCGGGGGATCTCGAAGAGCCCGCCCTCCATCGCCTCCATCATCGCCTGGGGGTTGCTCGGGTCGAACCCGCGCATCTGCTCCTCCAGGCGCGCCTGCATGCCCTCGACGTCGATCTCGCTGCCGCGGGCGAAGTCGGTGACCGCGCCGATCAGGTGCTCGCGCAGCCACGGCACGTGGGCGAAGAGACGCTGGTGGGCGGCCTCGCGCAGCGCCAGGTAGAGCAGCACGTCGTCGTAGCCGACGTCGAGGCCCTCGGCGAACTCCGCGATGTTGGCGGGGATCAGGGCGGCGCGACCGGTCGGGCCGAGCGGCAGGCCGATGTCGGAGGCGGTGAGGACCTCCCCGGCCAGGGCGCCGAGGCCGGAGCCCAGCTGGGTGGCGACCATCGCGCCGGTGGCCTTGCCCAGCATCCCGATCAGCGGTCCGGCCAGGGCGCGGGCCTCCTCGGGCAGCGCCTTGCCGAGCCCTTCGACGGCCGCGACCGCGATCGGCTCGACCAGGCCCTTCCAGACGTCGGTGGTGCCGACGATCCACTCGGCGCGGCTCCAGGCCGCCGTCGAGGTGACCCCGGAGGGGAAGCCGGTGGCGGCGTCGAGCCAGTGGTCGGCCAGCTGTACGGCGTCGGCGACGGCGTCGCTCTGCTTCGACGTGGGGGTGGGGTCCGGCGAGCTCGCCACGGCCTTGCGGGCCATGTCGATGGCGTGGTCCCAGTTGATCGGGCCGTCGTGGGGCTGCATCAGCGACTGGACCTGCGACATCAGCTGGTTGAGGTCGGGCATCCCGGGGATGTTCGGCATGGAGCCGCCGGCGGCGTTGGGGTTGAACCCGAAGCCGAAGCCCGGGCCGCCGGAGCCGGCCGCGCCGGAGCCGAGCGCGCCGAAGAGCTGCTCGAAGGGGGTGCCCTTGAAGGGGTTCTGACCCGCGTTCGAACCCTCGCCGGGGTCCTCGCCGGGGACCTGGTCGGGACCGTCACCGGTGTTGTCACTCATGGGGTCCACGTTACGCGCTGCGGCAAGACGGCGAGAGGGCCCGGGCCGCACCTGGTGGGGCCCGGCCGCACTAGGGTGGCTCGGGTGAGTGCACCTGCCCCCTCCGAGACCGTCCGCCTGGTCGACCTGCGCGAGGTACCCCTCGACGTCGCCGAGGTGGTCGCCGCCCTCGACGACGACGCTGCCGGCGGCCTGACCCTGTTCGTGGGCCGGGTCCGCGACCACGACGGCGGACGCGACGTGGACGGCCTGGACTACAGCGCGCACCCGACCGCGCTCGCGCAGCTGCGCGCGGTGTGCGAGCGCGTCGCCGCCGAGTACGACGTGCACGGCGTCGTCGCGCTGCACCGGGTCGGCACGCTGGCGATCGGGGACGTGGCCGTGATCGTGGCGACCACCTCCGCGCACCGCGACGTGGCCTTCCGGGCCTCCCGGACGCTGATCGACACCCTCAAGGCCGAGGTGCCGATCTGGAAGCACCAGCGCTTCGGCGACGGCGACGACGAGTGGGTCGGCACCCCCTGACCGGGTCTCTCGGCGAGCCGGCCCGGGCGTTTCTGCCGGCCACGCCGCCGTGGGCTGCCTAGGCTGGGCGCGTGGAGATCCTCTTCTGGCTGCTGCCCCCTGTCGTGATGACGGTGCTGGCGATGGCCTGGGTGTCCTGGTTCGGGCGCGAGGGCCGCGGCGAGGTGGATCGCGACGTGGCGATGGCCCGGATGGCGACGGCCATGCGCAAGCCGCTGCCGGGCCGGGCGAGCACCACCCCCACCCCGGCCCGGGACCGCAGCACCGGCATCGCCGTACGGCCGTCGCGAGCCGGCGCCGAGGACCGCTGAGACTCCTGACAGCGGCCTCCTTGCCGCACAATGAGAGGCTTGGGGCCATGAGTCAGCGCACGCTAGCCGTGATCATCGCGGCGCCGTTGGTGATCGGCCTGTGGGTGTGCGCGTTCGTGATGCCTCTGCCCTACGTCACCTACCAGCCCGGCCCCACCGTCGACGTGCTCGCCGAGACCGACGGCGACGAGATCATCGAGGTCAGCGGCCACGAGAGCTACCAGAGCGACGACGGCTCCGACGGCGAGCTCAGGATGACCACGGTCGCCGTCACCCGGGTGGGTGATCGCGTTAGCCTGGTCGACGCGATGCTGGCGTGGTTCGACAAGGACGAGGCGGTCTACCCCTACGACGCCGTCTACGCCCCCGACGAGACCCCGGAGTCCTCGCGCGAGGACTCCGCGGTGCAGATGGTGACCTCGCAGGACACCGCGATCGCCGTCGCGCTGAGCGAGCTGGGCTACGACCTGCAGCCGGCGCTGCGGGTCAGCTCGGTGAGCGAGGGGATGCCCGCCGACGGGGTGCTGCGCCCGCGCGACCTGCTGCTCGAGGTGAACGGGAAGCCGATCCGCAGCGGAGACGACGTGGTCGCTGCCGTCGAGGACGCCGGCACGAAGCCCATCGAGCTCACCATCCGCCGCGACGGGAAGGACCGCACGGTCGAGATCACCCCCCGCAAGGTCGACGGCAAGCCCCTGATCGGCATCGGGATGGGGGTCGGCTACCGCTTCCCCTTCGACGTCGAGGTGCACATCCCCGACCAGATCGGCGGCCCGAGCGCCGGGCTGATGTTCTCGCTCGCCGTCTACGACAGCCTCACCCCCGGCTCGCTGACCGGCGGGAAGAGCGTGGCGGGCACCGGGACCGTCGACGAGAAGGGGGCCGTCGGGCCGATCGGGGGCATCCAGCAGAAGATCGTCGGCGCCCGCGAGTCGGGGGCCGAGCTCTTCCTGGTCCCGCCCGAGAACTGCGAGGCCGCACTGGGCGCTCCCGCCGGGGACATGCGCCTGGTCCGAGCCGACACCATGCACGACGCACGCGTGGCCATCGAGGCCTGGGCGAAGGACCCCGACGCGGACCTGCCCACCTGTACCGAGGAGAGCTGAGTGAACGACGACCACCATCTGGGCGACGAGCGGTCCCCCCACCCGGGCGAGGCGCAGGTGGAGCACCCTCCGCCGGTCGCGGAGCCGCAGATCATCGGCCCCGACGCCGGTGGGCTCGACGTGGACCCGGCGCTGGCCTCGGCCGTCCTGGAGATCGAGAGCCACATCGCCGCCGAGGGCTGGGACCAGCCGGGGCGGCTCTACGCCCTGGTCGACACCGCCGCCCTGGTGGTGGCGGAGCCGGCGCTGGCGGCCGCGATGGGGCTCGACGACTCCAGCGCGGAGGGCTCGCTGACCGCGATCGAGCAGGACCAGCTCACGCCCGGGCAGCTGCTGGAGCAGGTGCTGGAGACCATCACCTGGCCCGAGCAGGTGGCCGGCTGCGCCGCGGTGGTTGAGCGGCTCGTGCTGCCCCCGGAGATCGACGACGAGGTACCCGAGGACGTCGTCGCCGCCCAGGAGTTCGCCCGCCAGCACCCGCTGCGCCAGGAGGTGCGGATGGTGGCCGGCGTGACCCGCGCCGGGGCGACGTACTGCGCGCTGCGGCTGCGCTCCCACGATGACGACCAGTCTGTGGTGGGCGGGGCCGATCTGGTCCCGGCACTGCTGGAGATGCTGCGCTCCACACTCGAGGAAGAGGATCGATGAGCAACATGTTCGGCGAGGGCAGGGCGCGAGCCAAGCGCCCCGCATCGACCAACCAGCCGTCCGGGCGCTCCCGGGCGCTGCTGATCACCGCGGTGGTGCTGGTCCTGGCCTTCCTGGCACTCACCGGCATCTCGTCGTTCTGGACCGAGCGGCTGTGGTTCAACTCGCTGGACTACGGCAGCGTCTTCAGCACGCTGCTGTGGACCCGGATCGGGCTCTTCCTGGTCTTCGGCGCGGTGATGGTGCTGGCGGTGGGGGCGAACCTCTACCTCGCCTACCGGTTCCGCCCGCTGTTCCGCCCGGCCTCCTCGGAGCAGTCGAGCCTGGAGCGCTACCGCGAGGCGGTGCACCCGGTCCGGATGTGGTTGCTGGTCGGCATCTCCCTGCTGATGGGCGTCTTCGCCGGCACCTCGGCGGCGGGGCAGTGGCGGGAGTTCCAGCTGTGGCGCAACGGGGGCTCGTTCGGCTCCAAGGACGCCCAGTTCGGCCGTGACATCGGCTTCTACGTCTTCGACCTGCCCTGGCTGCACTTCCTGGTCGACTTCTCGATGGCGGTACTGATCGTCTCGCTGATGGCGGCGGCGGTCGTGCACTACGTCTACGGCGGCATCCGGCTGCAGGGGCGCGGCGACCGGCTCTCCCCGGCGGCCCAGGTCCAGCTCTCGGCGCTGCTGGGGCTGTTCGTGCTGGTGAAGGCCGTCGACTACTGGCTGGACCGCTTCGACCTGACCAGCGACAGCGGCGGGCTGTTCACCGGCCCCACCTACACCGACGTGCACGCCGTGCTGCCGGCCAAGAACATCCTGGCCGGGATCGCGCTGATCTGCGCGGTGCTGTTCTTCCTCAACGTGTGGCGCCGGACCTGGTTGCTGCCGTCGATGGGGCTGGCCATGCTCGTCCTGTCCGCGGTGCTGCTGGGCATGATCTGGCCGGCCATCGTCCAGCAGTTCCAGGTGGAGCCGTCGGAGGCCGACAAGGAGGAGAAGTACCTCGCCCGCAACATCGAGGCGACGCGCACGGCGTACGACATCGCCGACGCGGAGATCGAGGCGTTCTCCGGTGAGACCGACGTGACCTCTCAGACCCCGCAGGAGAAGGCCGCGCTGGCGCGCAGCGCGATCAACAGCCCCGGCATCCGGCTGGTGGACCCCCAGGTCGTGCAGCAGACCTTCGAGCAGCGCCAGCAGGTGCGTGGCTACTACTCGGTGGCCGACGTGCTCGATGTGGACCGCTACCAGATCGGCGGCCAGGAGCGCGACGTCGTGCTCGGCGTGCGCGAGCTGGACCAGGCCGGCATCACCGCCAGCAGCCAGAACTGGGCCAACCTGCACACCGTCTACACCCACGGGTACGGCGTGATCGCGGCGTTCGGCAACCAGCGTCCCGCCGACAACCAGGCCACCGTCCAGGGTGACGAGCCGGCCTGGGCCGAGGAGAACCTGCCGCCCACCGGCGAGCTGACGAACCTCACCGAGGACGGCTACGAGGGCCGGATCTACTTCGGCGAGAAGTCCCCGGAGTACTCCGTGGTCGGCAAGACCTCCGAGAACGCGAACGACATCGAGCTCGACCTGCCCGGCTCGTCGGGTGACGACATCGACCGCGCCACGACGTACGACGGGGAGGCCGGGGTCAAGATCGGCGGGTTCGCGCGCAAGCTGCTCTACGCGGTGAAGTTCGGCGAGCCCAACCTGGTGCTCTCCGGGCGGGTGCACGAGAACTCCAAGATCCTCTACGACCGCGACCCCGGGCTGATGGTCGAGAAGGTCGCGCCCTGGCTGACCGTGGACAGCGACCCGTTCCCCGCGGTCGTCGACGGCCGGGTGGTCTGGATGCTGGACGGCTACACCACCACCGACCAGTACCCGATGTCGGAGAAGGAGTCGTTCGAGGAGATGACCGACGACTCGCTGGCCGCCGAGACCGCGTTCCAGACGCTGCCGACCGACCAGATCAACTACATGCGCAACGCGGTCAAGGCGACCGTCGACGCCTACGACGGAACGGTGACGCTCTACGAGTGGGACGAGGAGGACCCGATCCTCGAGGCCTGGACCAAGGCCTTCCCCGACACCGTCCAGCCCAAGTCCGAGATCCCCGAGGCGCTGCTGGAGCACATGCGCTACCCCGAGGACCTGTTCAAGGTGCAGCGCTACCAGCTCGGGGCCTACCACGTGGACGACGCCAGCGACTTCTACGAGGCCAACGACCGCTGGGAGGTCCCCGCGGACCCGAACAACACCGCCAGCCTGCAGCCGCCCTACCGTCTCTCGGTGCCGACCGGGGCAGGGCAGGACCGGTTCTCGCTGACGTCGGTCTACACGCCGGCCAACCGCGAGAACCTCGCGGCCTTCGTCTCGGTGGACGCCGACGCGGCCGAGGAGGGCTACGGCACGATCCGGGTCAAGCGGCTCGGCGACACCAGCCAGATCTTCGGTCCCGGTCAGATCGCGAACCAGATCCAGTCCGACGACGTGGTCCGTGACGCCCTGTTCAAGTTCAACCAGGGCGACACGCGGGTGGTCAACGGCAACCTGCTGACGCTGCCGGTCGGCGAGGGCCTGCTCTACGTGCAGCCGCTCTACACGCTGCGCACCACCGGCGACGGCAACTTCCCGGTGCTGCGCTTCGTGGCGGTCTCGTTCGGCGACAACAACGTCGGCATCGGCTCCACGCTCGGTGAGGCGATCTTCGACGTCCTGCAGCTGACCGGCGACCCCGGTGACACGCCGGCGGGCGGCGGGGAGCCGGAGGCCGAGCCCCAGACCGGTGGCGGCGGTGGCGAGCCGCTCAGCGGCACGGTGGCCGAGCGGGTGCGCCAGCTGCTGACCCAGGCCGACGAGCTGTACGCCGAGGCCGACGCCGCGCTCGCGGACGGTGACCCGTCGCTGTGGGCGGAGAAGTCGCGCGCCGCTCAGAAGCTGGTGGAGCAGGCGCTCGAGGAGGCCGGCGGCGAGGCCGGTCCGGCCGACGCCGAGCAGGGTGGGGGAGGCGCCGACGACGCCGGGTGACCGGGGTCACGGGGAAGCGATTTGGCTCCGCCCTGCCACTCACGTACTGTTCTACTCAGCGGCGCGGGGTGGAGCAGTTCGGTAGCTCGCTGGGCTCATAACCCAGAGGTCGCAGGTTCAAATCCTGCCCCCGCTACTAAGACTTCAGCCCTCCAGGCTCAGCCTGGGGGGCTGAAGTCATTTCGTCGTGGCTTGCCCTACAGTCACCTCCCATGAAGGTCCGGGACTCCCACGGCAGGGTGTGGCGCGTCTCGCGGCGGTGGCTGCCCTGGCGTCGGCGCGGTGAGTTCTCCGACCAGGTGGAGGGCCTGGGGTTCCTCGAGGCGGAGCCGGACGACCCGATCGGCTGCGTCCTGTGGCTGGTCGGGCTCGCGCTCGCGATCCCGACCCTGATCCTCGCCGCGATCGGCGTCACCTTCGCCCTCGTCGAGCTCCTCGCGCTGGTGGTGCTGCTCCCGTTCGCGGTGCTCGCCCGGGTGGTGTTCGGCCGGCACTGGCACGTCGAGGTGCGGCACGGGTTCGAGCGCATCTGGGAGACCGACGCCGGCGACTGGGCCGCCAGCCGGGAGGTCATCGCCGCCAACGCCGAGCTGCTGCGCCGCGACGAGCATCCCGCCCAGCGCCAGGTCCCGGTGCAGCCGCCGCAGGCGCCGCGGCCGCGGCCGGCCGGTCCAGGCGGTCGGCACGCCCGTCGCGACGAGGGCACGTGAACGACGAGGCCGCGAGGTCGACCGGGCGCAGGGTGATGGTCGACACCGAGTTAACTGGAGTCCGACTCCAGATGTCTTCTCCCGAAAGCGATGCCGCCATGACGCAGACCCCGCCACGGCCGACGCCCAGCCCCGAGGCGGCCGACCACTCGGCCGCGGAGCCGGACCCGGCGACCTGGGACGTCGTGGTGGTGGGGGCGGGCCCCGGTGGCCTCACCTGCGCCGCGTACCTGGCCGCCGCCGGCAAGCGGGTCCTGGTGCTGGAGGCCAACCAGGTGGTCGGCGGCAGCACCCAGGTCTTCCGCCGGGCGGGCAACAAGTTCGAGTTCGACGTCGGCACCCACTACGTCGGCGAGTGCGGCCCCGGCGGCCGGATGCAGACCGCGCTCTCCGGGCTGGCGCTGACCGAGCGGATCAAGTGGCTGCGCCAGCGCCCGGAGGGTCACTGCCAGATCATGATCCCGGACACCACGTTCCAGACGCCGACCGGCTGGGACACCTACCTGGAGCGCCTGGTCGCGGCGTTCCCCGAGGAGGAGGCGGGTCTGCGCCGGTGCGTGCGGATCATGCGCACCATCGCCACCCACGAGCACCCGCGCCGGCGTCCGCTCGCCCTGCTGCGCTGGGGCGTGCGGCCGATCACGACGCTGATGGCGGCGTGCGGGCTCAGCGCCGACGCCCAGGCGGTGATCCTGGCGGAGAACGGCGACTACACCTGGCCGCCGCACCGCACGCCCACCGCCATGCACGCCGGCTTCCTGCACCACTACCTCCAGGCCGGCGCCTACTACCCGCGGGGCGGGGGACAGGTGATCGGCGCGCACCTGACCGACGTCGTGCAGACCCACGGCGGGAAGGTCCGCACCAAGGCCCGGGTCGAGCGGATCCTGATCGAGGACGGGCGCGCGGTCGGCGTACGCCTGCGCGGCGGTGAGGAGATCCGCGCCGAGGCGGTGGTCTCCGCGGCGGACTTCAAGAAGACCTGGGCCGAGCTCGTCGGCGCGGAGCACCTGACCCGCCGGCTGCGGCGCAGGCTGGAGCGCCTGGAGATGACGCTGCCGATGTTCGCGGTCTACGTCGCGCTCGACGTCGACCTGCGTGAGCGCGACACCCCGCCGCTGGCCTGGGTGTGGCCCACCAACGACGTCGACGGCTACTACCGCGAGGTGGCCGCGGGGCGCTGCCCCGAGCGGATGCCGGTGGGCATCAGCTGCCCCACCGCCAAGGACCCCGAGGGGACCCATTCGGCGCCGCCGGGGTACTCGACGCTCGAGCTGGTGAGCTGGGCGCCCAAGGACCACGCGTTCTGGAACGTCGAGACCAGCCCCGCCGACGGCGGCTACGGCCGTGACGAGCGCTACCTGCAGCTCAAGGAGGAGCTCACCCAGCGGGTGCTCGACACCGCCGAGCTGATGATCCCCGACCTGCGCGAGCGGATGGTCTTCTGCGAGGCGTCCACGCCGATCACCCAGGAGCGCTTCACGCTCACCAGCGACGGCTCCTGCTACGGCATCGCCCCGCTGCTGAGGAACCTCGGCCCGTTCCGGCCGCGCGTCACCACCCACATCCCGGGCCTGTTCCTGGCCGGCGGCAGCACCGAGCACATGTTCGGCATCAACGCCACCATCTGGGGCGGGATGGGCACCGCCGGAGCCGTGCTCGGGCGCGACCTCGTCCAGGAGGTGCGCGAGGGCGCCGTGCTCGTGGACGAGGCCCGCCTGACCCCGCTCACCGACGACTTCGACCCGCTGCTCGCCTCCAAGCCCGGCTCGGTCATCCGCCGGCCGGCACGGCGCCGACCCCGGGCGACCGCCTGAGCGACGTCGTCCGCCCGCCGCGGTGGGGCTGTGTGACCTCTGGGGGCGGGGGAGGGTAACCTCGTCCTCAGCGACGCGGGGTGGAGCAGTTCGGTAGCTCGCTGGGCTCATAACCCAGAGGTCGCAGGTTCAAATCCTGCCCCCGCTACCAAGAGATTCGAATAGATTCGCACCTTGGCCCCTACGTCTTGTGGGGGCCAACGTGCATTTCTGGGCCTATCTAGTACCGGCCGAGCTTTTCCCACGGCCTCGAGGCGGGTCCACTACGGTCCGACCATGAGAGCGATCGTCCAGAGCGGCTACGGATCCGTCGACCGTCTCAGCCTGAGCGATGTCCCCCGTCCTGTGCCGGTCGAGGACGAGGTGATGGTCCGGGTGCGGGCAGCCTCCGTGCATCCGGATGTGTGGCACGTCGTGGCTGGCCGGCCGGCGGTGCTCCGGCTCATGGGATCCGGGATCAGGCGCCCCCGGGTGCGAGTGCCCGGGACCGACGTCGCCGGGGTGGTGGAGTCGGTCGGCAACGCGGTGACCAGGTTCGCGCCGGGTGACGAGGTGTTCGGGGAGACCCTTCGCGGTATGCAGTGGAGCAACGGCGGTGCATTCGCCGAGTACGCCACTGCCCCCGAGGAAGGGGTGGCGCTCAAGCCTTCCGGCGTCAGCTTCGAGGAGGCGGCCGCGGTGCCGACCGCCGGGCTCATCGCTCTGAACAACCTGCCGCAACGCCGGGTGCCCTCCGGGTCGCGAGTCTTGGTCAACGGTGCCGCGGGAGGCGTCGGCGCGATCGCCGTACAGCTCGCCAAGGCGTACGGCGCGCAGGTCACCGGTGTCGATCAGACGAGCAAGCTCGCACTCGTGCGATCCCTGGGCGCGGACCGAGTCATCGACTACACCTCAGAGGACTTCACGCGCAGCGGTGAGCAGTGGGACCTCATCTTCGACGTGCCCGGCAACCACTCCTTCGGGGCGATACGCCGTGCACTGGACCCGCGAGGGCAATACGTCCTGATCGGGCACGACGCATTCGGCGCGACCGGGCACCGCTGGCTCGGCAGCATCCCGCGCCTCCTGGGACTCATGGCGCGCTCGGCTGTGTCCCCCCAGCTACGCGGCGGGTCCTTCGCGTCACCGGACAAGCGGCAGTTGCTGGGCACCCTTGCAAGCCTCATGGAGACGGGACACGTGCGCGTCGTGGTCGACTCGACCTTTCCCCTGGACCAGGTGCCAGAGGCGATGCGCCACCTCATGTCCGGCCAGCCGATAGGACGGGTCGTCGTCCGCATCGACTGAAGCACTGCCGGTCCAACTGGGTCATCGGGGACGGTCCAGCCTCACGCGGACGGTGGACGTGGCTGACCTGTGCCACCGGGCCGATGGCTGGCTCCCACGGTGCGCTCCGCTCACCACCGCTCCGGCGCCCGCCCCGCCTACCCGCAGGTAACTGGTGGATCGCACGCACCAGGTGAAGGGGAATCTCCAGTTACCCGTCGGTCACTGGGCGGGGTTACCGGCGCCGGCCAGGCGCGCGGATCTGCACCTCGCGCAGCCGTAGCGTCCTCAGCGACCTGCGTCGTCTTCAAGTCGCTGCGGGGCAGCACGGGAGGACTGGTACTGGTATTGGCACTGGCTGCTGCAGCACTTCCTCATCGACGGCCACCACAAGGTCCAGGCGGCGGCCAGGTCCGGACAAGCGGTCCGGCTCCTGACGTTCGTCGACGAGGCCATCAGCATGGCCGACCCCGCAGAGCTGGCCCGGATGGTCGAGGTGCGAGGCGCCGCTCGCCTATCGCCGTCCGCGACCTGGACGCGACGATCGCCTTCTTCACCGACCTCGGGCTGAGCCTCCTGGGCCGGGACACGGTGAGCGGTGAGTGGGCCGACACCGCCGTCGGCCTGGACGGCAACCACGTCAAGATCGCCATGCTCCAGACGCCGGATGGCCACGGCCGCCTCGAGCTCTTCGAGTACCTCCACCCCGAAGCGATCGAGACGGAGCCGACCCGGCCCCACGAGATCGGCATGCATCGGGTCGCCTTCTCGGTCGACGACCTCGACGAGGCGCTCGCGATCGCCGCCAGGCACGGCTGTCACCCGCTGCGCGGCGTGGCGACGTGCGGCGACGTCTACCGGCTCACTTACGTCCGTGGCCCCAGCGGCATCATCGTGATGCTCGCCGAGGAGCTGAACAAAGGCTGACCGCTGACCCGTTATTCGCGGTGAGGCGATCTGCTGAGAGGAATTGGAATTCTCTCTATTTGAATTCGCACAACGCCGCAGCGGCCGCATTTCGCGCCGCCGGGCGCACGAACTCAGGAATCCGACCCCGAGGTGCCGCTCTCCAGGATGCTGACGATGGAGTAGAGCGTGAAGCAGACGGCGCCGAGCCCTACGAGCACCCGGGCGGCGATGAAGACGTTGGTGTCGGTGACCGCGGCCTGGAACACGAACGCGGCCAGGAACAGGCACGAGAGCGCGGTGGCGATCGGGATCAGCGGCACCCGGTTGGCGAGGGCGAACGTGCGGCGCCAGACCAGAGCGAGGAGGCCGACCTTGCTGAGGATGCTGAAGCAGATCAGCCCCAGTCCGATCAGCACGAAGCCGGGGGTGCGGTAGTAGGGCTCGCTGTCCAGCACCCGCACCACCACCCCCCAGACCAGCGCGGTCGTCCCCATCGCGATCACCAGTCCCGGCCACAGGAGCCGCTCGCGTGGGCCGTAGGTGTCGTTGATCTGGCGCAGGATGCTCAGCACCAGCCCGATCAGGCTGGTACAGATCATCGCGAGCCCGGAGACGACGTGGCCCACCGTGAAGCGCGCAGGCGAGACCGGCAGCGCCAGGTTGGTGATCGCGACGCCCCAGGTCACCAGCGCGAGGACGACGGGGATGGCCGCCAGCACCAGCATCCCCGAGCGTGGGAAGGCTCCCGCCGGCGGCGTCCGGTCGCCCACGGGCCGGCTCGAGTTCGCGGGGATCAGCGAGAACCTCGTGGAGACCGTCGCGACGGTCGAGACGCAGCCGCTGATCAGGGCGATCCCGAGGATCACGTGCCCGGCCACGTAGTGGTCGTTCACACCCGCCCCGGACTCGCCCGCGAACAGTGACACGCCGTAGGCCGTGGTGAGGACGGCGGTGAGGTAGCCGAGCGCCGGGTACAAGACGCGGTCGACCGCGTTGAAGCGCCCGATCAGCTGGCGGATGATCGTCGCGGCGGTGCAGAACAGGCACAGGCAGATCGCGCCGAGCGCCGTCAGTACCCGCCCGGCGACGAAGTTCCCCGGCGCGTCGCCCGCGCTCGCGACGTACAGGCCGAGGCCGACGCAGACGGCCATCATCGCCAGCGGGATGGCCCGGAAGATGACGCTCACGACATAGTTCACGACGTTCCTTCCCGAGACGAAGGGTCCTGGGGAGAGTGTAGGCCAGTGTGACGTGGATCTCGTTCGGGTGCGCGTCTCGGCTCGTGCGACAGGTCGTCTTCGTTACCCAAGCGAGATCGGATCGTCGACGCCGGATTGCTGACGTCGCGCGTTGTGAATTCTTGACGAATCGCCACCGGCGAAATGCCCAAGTAAGGCAGACCTGCGAGAGCCCCGTCACGGTTCGCTTGGTCCTTTAGTCCCTGCCGCAACCCTTGCAAGAATTCGTACGGTGAGGCGACTTCGGAATTCGGAGTCCCCCCCGAACCCTGCCAGGAGTGGCTATGCCGTCATTTCCCCCCATCGTCGCCGAGACATTGGAGACGTCCGTACGACGGCGGAACTTCGTCAAGTGGAGTGCCGCGGCCGGGGGAGCGGCGGCCGTCACCGGTGGAGCCGGGTACGGCCTGCTGCCGATGAGCGCCGCGGGTGAGAGCGACACGGCGGGTAGCGAGCAGAAGATCGTGTGGAGCGCGTGCATGGTCAACTGCGGCAGCCGGTGCCCGCTGCGCCTGGTCGTCGAGGACGGCCGGATCGTCCGGGTGCTGTCCGACGACACCGGCGACGACGAGATGGGCAGCCAGCAGATCCGGGCCTGCGTGCGCGGCCGCTCCATCCGGCACCGCATCTACAACCCCGACCGCCTCAAGTACCCGATGCGTCGGGTCGGGAAGCGCGGCGAGGGCAAGTTCGAGCGGATCTCCTGGGAGGAGGCCTTCGACGAGATCGCCTCGCGGCTCAAGGGCACCATCGACAAGCACGGCAACGAGTCGGTGTACATCAACTACGGCACCGGCACCCTCGGGGCGACCATCGCGAAGAGCTGGCCGCCCGGCAGCACCCCCATCGCGCGGCTGATGAACTGCCTGGGTGGCTACCTCAACCACTACGGCGACTACAGCACCGCACAGATCTCGGCCGCCTACCCGTACTTCTACGGCGAGTGGACCGCCTCGAACAGCTTCGACGACGCGGTGAACTCCAAGCTCGTCGTGATGTGGGGCAACAACCCGCACGAGACCCGGATGAGCGGCGGCGGCGAGCTGTTCGTGACCCAGCGCGCCAAGCAGCTCAGCGGCGTGAAGGTCATCGTCATCGACCCGCGCTACACCGACACCGCCGTCACCATCGCCGACGAGTGGGTGCCGATGCGGCCCGGCACCGACCCGGCCCTGGTCGCCGGCATGGCGCACGTGATCCTCAGCGAGAACCTCCAGGACCAGAAGTTCATGGACACCTACTGCGTCGGGTTCGACGAGAAGACGCTGCCGAAGTCGGCCAAGCCGGGCAGCTCCTACCGCTCGTACGTGATGGGCCAGGGCCCCGACCAGATCGCGAAGACGCCCGAGTGGGCGGCGACGATCACCGGCGTCCCGGCCGACACCATCACCCGCCTGGCCCGCGAGATCGCGCTGGCGAAGCCGTGCAGCATCACCCAGGGCTGGGGCCCGCAGCGCCACGCCAACGGGGAGAACACCGCGCGGGCGATCTTCACCCTTGCCTGCCTCACCGGCAACATCGGCATCCCCGGCGGCGGCACCGGTGGCCGCGAGGGCGCCTACAAGCTCGCGATGTCGTCGTTCCCCACCCTGACCAACCCGGTGGAGACCGCGATCCCGTTCTACCTGTGGACCGACGCCATCACCCGCGGCACCGAGATGACCGCCCTGGCCGACGGCGTGACGGGCAAGGACAAGCTCGACGCGCCGATCAAGTTCATCTGGCAGTACGCCGGCAACGCGCTGGTCAACCAGCACGGTGACATCAACCGGACCGCGGAGATCCTGGCCGACGACTCCCAGTGCGAGACGATCGTGGTGATCGAGCACCAGATGACGGTCTCAGCCAGGTACGCCGACATCCTGCTGCCCGACACCTCCACCGCCGAGCAGGCCGACCTGGCCAGCCAGGGCAGCTCGGGCAACCTCGGCTACGCGATCTTCGCCGACCAGGCGATCGAGCCGATGTGGGAGTGCCGCCCGGTCTACGACATGTGCACCGAGCTGGCACGCCGCCTCGGCGTGGAGGAGCAGTTCACCGAGGGCAAGACCCAGGAGCAGTGGCTGCGCCAGATCGTCAAGGAGAGCCAGGCGACGGTCCCGGGGCTGCCCGGCTTCGACGAGCTGCGGGAGAAGGGCATCTGGAAGCAGGCCAGCCCGGACGGGGCGGTGATCCCGCTCGCGGAGTTCCGCGCGGACCCGAAGAAGAACCCGCTGCCGACCCCCTCGGGCCTCATCGAGGTGTACTCCGAGGGGCTCCAGGAGCTCTCCGAGACCTGGGAGCTGCGTGAGGGCGACCAGATCACCGCGATCCCGGCGTACGTCCCCACCTGGGAGGGCGCCGAGGCCGCGGCCGAGGACGCCAAGCACCCGCTGCAGCTGATCGGTCACCACTACAAGCAGCGCACCCACTCCACCTACGGCAACGTCGACTGGATGCAGGAGGCCCACCCGCAGATGGCGTGGATCAACACTCGCGACGCCCAGGAGCGTGGCATCGAGCAGAACGACAAGGTGCAGGTCTTCAACGAGCGCGGGCGCATCGAGATCGTCGCGCACGTGACCCCGCGGATCGCACCCGGCGTGGTCTCCGTCCCGCAGGGCGCGTGGTACGCGCCGCGCGCCGACGGCGTCGACGCCGGCGGGTGCACCAACACCCTGACCAGCCACCGTCCGTCCCCGCTCGCCAAGGGCAACGCCCAGCACACCACCCTGGTCCAGATCGAGAAGGCGTCATCATGACAAAGCAGCTTGGGTTCTACGTCGACCAGCAGTACTGCACCGGGTGCAAGGCCTGCCAGGTCGCGTGCAAGGACAAGAACGACCTGCCGCTGGGCATCAGCTGGCGCCGAGTCGTGGAGTACACCGGCGGCTCCTGGAGCGGTGACGACCAGGCCCGGACGTTCGAGTCGAACGTCTTCACCTACTACACCTCGATCTCGTGCAACCACTGCGAGGACCCGATCTGCGTGAAGGTGTGCCCGACCACCGCCATGCACAAGGGCGACGACGGGCTGGTGACCGTGGACGCGGACAAGTGCGTGGGCTGCCGCTACTGCGAGTGGGCCTGCCCCTACTCGGCCCCCCAGTTCGACGCCGAGGCCGGGGTGATGACCAAGTGCGACTTCTGCGCCGACTACCTGGCCGAGGGCAAAGAGCCCGCCTGCGTGGCCTCCTGCCCCTCGCGGGTGCTGAAGTTCGGTGACATCGACGAGCTGCGCGCCGAGTACGGCGACGTGGCCGACGTCGAGCCGCTGCCGGACTCCGGCATCACCAAGCCCAACCTGGTCGTCCGCCCGCACCGCAACGCCCAGCGCACCGGCGAGGGCAACGGCGCGATCGCCAACCCCGAGGAGATCTGACATGCACACCGACGAGCTCCCGCTGGTCACCTTCACGATCCTGGCGCAGCTGGCCGTGGGCTCCTTCGTGATCCTCGGGGTGGTCCACCTGATCGCCCGCCTACGCGGGGTCTCCGAGGAGCGGGTCGACAAGCTCTCCGATCCCGCGCTCTACGTCATCGGCCCGGTGATGGTGCTCGGGCTGGCGGCGAGCATGCTGCACCTGGGCAACCCGATGAACGCGCTCAACGCCGTGCGCCACGTCGACTCGAGCTGGCTGTCTCGCGAGATCCTGATGGGCTCGGCCTTCGCGGGGCTCGGCGCGGCCTTCGCCGCCACCCAGTGGTTCCGGTGGCTGACCCCGCGGCTGCGCCAGCTGCTCGCCGCGCTCACCGCGCTGGTCGGGCTGGGGCTGGTGTACGCGATGTCGATGGTCTACATGCTGCCGACCGTGCCCGCGTGGGACAGCTGGACCACCCCGGTCTCGTTCTTCACCACCACCTTCCTGCTGGGCGCGCTCAACATCGGCGCCGCGTTCGTCGGCGTGCTCGCCTGGCACCACCGGCGCGGCACCGAGACGGACGCCGTCGAGGCCACGCTCGTGTCGGCGACCCTGCGCGGCGTCGCCGCTGCCGCCATCGTGCTGGTCGGCGTCGAGTTCGTGGTGCTGCCCCTGCACGCCATGGACCTGGCGACCGCGGGCGGGGCCTCGGCCACCTCCGCGGAGGCGATGATGGCCGGCGGCGGAGCGCCCTTCGCGCTCCGGTTGGCCCTGGTCTTCCTCGGCGCCGGCCTGCTCGGGCTGCTGCTGCAGAAGGCCGCGCAGGCCGGGCGGGAGCGGATGATGCTGTGGACCGCGACCACCGCGTTCGCGCTGGTGATCGCCTCGGAGACGATCGGCCGGGTGCTGTTCTACGACGGCATGGTCCGGATCGGGATGTGAGTCGACGATGACGAAAACCGCTGACGCGGCCCGGCTCGACGACCTCGCCGGTGCCTACACCTTCCTCGCCAGGCTGCTGCTCGAACCGCCC
This sequence comes from Nocardioides sp. Z43_10, assembly GCF_059766615.1. Classification (NCBI taxonomy): domain Bacteria; kingdom Bacillati; phylum Actinomycetota; class Actinomycetes; order Propionibacteriales; family Nocardioidaceae; genus Nocardioides; species Nocardioides sp. Z43_10. Next base: position 162,241 of record NZ_JCBAJY010000004.1, read on the forward strand.
GACGCCGGGCTGCTGGACCGCGTGGGCGGCTCGACGCTGATGCAGGAGTGGCCGGTGCGCGACGACGCGTCGCTGGCCGGGGCGCAGCGGCTGCGCGCCGCCGCGGCGCAGGGGCTCGAGCCGCTCGTAGCGGACTTCCACCAGCTGTTCGTCGGGCCCGGCCCGCTGGCCGCGCCGCCGTACGAGTCGGCCTATCGCAGTCGCGACGGGCTGGTCTTCGACGAGGCGACGATGCAGGTACGCCGCGCCTACGAGGAGTCCGGTCTGGTCGCCCCCGCCCTGAACCGCGAGCCCGACGACCACGTGGGCCTGGAGCTGCAGCTGCTCGGGTTCCTGTGCCTGCAGGCGCTCGATGCGCTCGCCGACTCCGACGACGAGCTGCTCGCGGTGGCGCTGCGCAGGCACGACGAGTTCGTGCAGGCGCACCTGGCGGTGTGGGCCGACGAGCTCTTCGCCCGGGTCCGCGACGGAGCCCAGACCGCGTTCTACCGTGCGGTGGCCGAGCTCGGGTCGGGCCTGGTCGCCCAGGCCAGGCTTCCGCTGGCAGCGTGACCCGGTGACTGCGCAGGCTGCCTCGGACCTGCTGGCGCCGCTGCTGCGCTGGCTGTGGCTGCACCCCGACCCGGTCGACCTGCACCTGGTCTGCCCGGGTTGGGAGCGGCCGCTGCCGGTGCCGCGCCATGCGGTGGTGGTGCGCACCGAGACGTGCGCCGGGCGGCTCCCGCTGTCGGCGTACCTGGAGATCGTGCTGGCCGGCGCCGGGACGGTGACCCTCCACGGGGCCACCTGTGCCTGTGCCGACCCGGCCTCCGGAGGCTCGCAGCCGGCCTCGGCCTCTGCCTTGGCCGACGCCGCGCGTCTGCTGCGTGCCGCCCGCCGGCCGGAGACGCTCGTCGAGGACCGCGCCGCACCCGTCGAGCCGTCCGGACCGCGTCGGCTCCGTCGCGCCCTTGGGTCGCCGCCCCTGGGGGCGGCCGAGCTGCCGACCCCGCGACGGGCGCTGCTGACCACGGCCGGGGTCCGCAGCAAGGTCGCCGCGGCCGGGCGGCCCGCAGCGGAGCGGGACCGGCTCCGGGAGGCGCTCGCCGAGCTGGCCCTCCCCACCTGGGGGCTGGAGGCCGACTTCGTCTCCGAGCCGCCGGCCAGCGCGGTGCTCGACGTCGAGGGCTGCACCGCCTGCGGCGTCTGCGTGCGGGGTTGCCCGACCGGGGCGCTGACCCTGTCGCACCTGATCGGGGAGGGCGCCGCCTCCACCCGGGTGCTGCGCCAGGACGTCTTCGGCTGCGACGCCTGCGGACGCTGCGTCGAGCTGTGTCCCGCGAGCGCGATGACCGATGCCGGGCGCCACGGCTGGGACGCGCTGATGAACGGTGCCGCCCCCCAGCTGGCGCGCTGCACGACCACGCGCTGCCAGCGGTGCCGGGTGGCGTTCGTCCCCTCCGGCGAGGAGGGTCTGTGTCCGGTGTGCACCTACCGACGTGAGAGCCCCTTCGGGACCGTGAGCGCCCCCCAGCGGGCCGAAGCCACCAGGAGCCTGTGAGATGACCCTGCTAGCCGAGCCGCCGGCCCTCTTCGAGAGCCCGGGGACCACGGTGGGTGACGTGGTCGTCCACCGTCCCCAGACGTTGCCCGCGCACGTCCGGATGGGCGCCGTCCGGGCCGCGTTCGCCGACGACCACGTGCACATGCTGCTGCTCACCGAGCAGGACACCCTCGTGGGCACGCTGCTGCGCGAGGACTGCGACGCGTCGGTGAGCGACGAGACCCCGGCCCTGGCCCTGGCCACCCTCGTGGACCGGACCATCACGCCCGACGTGCCCGCCGAGTGGGCCCGTCAGTGGCTGGTGGCGCACGGGCGGCGCCGGCTCGCCGTCGTCGACGACGAGGGGACCCTCCTGGGGCTGCTGTGCCTCAAGCGCCGCCTCACCGGCTTCTGCTCCGACGCGAACGTCGCGGCCCGGGCCGCCGATCGCTGAAGGGCTGCGTGCTAGGTTCCCGGCATGCAACCGTCCGATTCAGACCATTCGCTTCGGCCGGTCTCCTACGTCGTTCTCGGGCTGCTGGCGACCGCCGGGCCGCAGACCTCCTACGAGCTGGACCGCAACGTCGAGGCGTCGGTGTCGTTCTTCTGGCAGGTGCCCAGATCCCAGCTGTACGCCGAGCCGCAGCGACTGACCGACCTGGGCCTGGTCTCGGCCAGCCAGGAGGAGACCGGCCGCCGGCGCCGTACCTTCACCCTCACCGAGGGCGGCCGTGACGTGCTCCTCGCCTGGCTGGGGCAGATGCCGGAGCCCGCTCAGTACCGTGACCCCGCGATGCTGCGGCTGTTCTTCATGGACGCCGCCCCCGGGCTCGTCGAGCCCCTCGCGCGTCGGCGCGTGGACGAGCTGGCCGAGACGCTGCGGTTCCTCGAGCAACCGGGCCTGGGCGGCGACCAGCCGAGCCACCTGCGCGTCCTGTCCTGGGGGCGGATGACCGCGCGCGCCGACCTGGCCTTCTGGCAGTCGGTGCTCGAGGACGTGGAGGGCCGGTGACCGCGCTGATCCGACGCCACCCCCTGGCGGCGTTCGTCATCCTCGCCTACCTCGGGTCCTGGGTGGCGTGGAGTCCCTGGTGGCTCTCGCGCAGCGGGATCGGCCTGCTGCCGTTCGAGCCGCCGTTCTCGGCGATCGCCGGGATCAACCAGCTGGGCCTCTTCGCCGGCCCGTTCGCCGCCGCCCTGCTGGTCAGCCGCATCAGCGAGGGCCCGGCGGGGCCCCGACGGCTCCTGGACCGGATGCTGCAGTGGCGGGCGCACCCGGTCTGGTACCTGCTCGCCCTGGTCGTCGTTCCCCTGGCCGCCGGCCTCGGCTACCTGCTGGTCCCGGGAGTCGCGCTGGCGCCGGAGGACGGCGTGGTCGTCACGCTGGCTCTGTTGACCACCACCTACCTGACCTACCTGCTCGGGGGGCCGCTCCAGGAGGAGCCGGGCTGGCGTGGCTTCGCGCTCCCTCGGCTGCAGCAGCGCCTGCACCCGATGACGGCCGCGCTGGTGCTCGGGGTGATCCACTGCTTCTGGCATGCGCCCCTGTTCCTCACCGAGGAGTGGGACACCGCCCGGCAGGACCCGAGCCAGCTCCTGGCCTACCTGGTCCTCGTGATCGCCATGTCCTTCGTGATGTCCTGGCTGGTCAACGGCACGGGCGGCTCGCTGCTGTTCGTCGTCCTGGGGCACAACGCCATCAACTGGGCGCTGTTCGGCGCCGGCGCCCTCACCGGTCGGCCCGTCGCGAGCAACTGGCCCGCAGCGCTGGGCGTCGCGCTGCTCGCCGTCGTCGTGGTGCTCGCGACCCGCGGACGACTCGGCCTCGAGCACCCCGCGCAGCCCGAGCACCCCGCGCAGCCCGGGGGATGGGGGAGACTGGCCGCTCGGACCTCGGAGGTGTCGTGACGGCGGATGCTGCGGTGGTGCTCGGCGAGGTACGCCGCCTGGTCGCGGCGTCCCCGCGCGCCGTACTGCTCGGGATCACCGGCCCGCCCGGGGTCGGCAAGACCTACGTCGCGGCACGCGTCCGCGCCTACCTGGAGGCGGCCGGGCTGCGCTGCGAGACGGTGGCGATGGACGGCTTCCACCTCTCGAACCTGCAGCTGGAGCAGCGCGGGCTGCGCCAGCGCAAGGGCGCGCCCGAGACCTTCGACGTACCTGGTCTGCTGGCGCTGCTGGCGCGGGTCCGCGCCGGGGGACCCGAGCCGGTCTTCGCCCCCGACTACGACCGCGGGCTGCACGAGCCGGTGGCGGCGCGGTGCTGCATCGAGCCCGGGACCCGGGTGGTGGTCCTCGAGGGCAGCTACCTGCTGCTCGACACCCCGGGCTGGTCGTCGGTGCGCGGACTGCTCGACGTGGCGTGGTACCTCCAGGCGCCGGCGGCGCTGCGGGCCGAGCGGCTCGTCGAGCGTCACGTCGCCGGCGGCCGGACCCGGGAGCAGGCGCGGGCCTGGATGGAGCAGGTCGACCACGCCAACGCCGCCCTGGTCGAGGCGTGCCGGGACCGGGCCGACTTCGTCAGCGACGCGGGCCTGGTCGGCTCAGAGCTCGCCCAGCCTGGCTAGCCAGGACCTGCTGCCGAAGGACTGCACCGACAGCGCCGCCACCTGCGCGGCTCGGCGCAGCGAGTCGGGGTACGTCGCGGGGTCGAGCCCGTCGCGCGCCACGAAGTAGGCCAGCGCCCCGTGGAAGAAGTCGCCGGCCCCGAGCGTGTCGACCGCGTCCACCGCCGGCACCGCGAGGGTCTCCGGGGCCGCGTCGCCGGTCCAGTGGGTGACGGCGCCGGCCCCGGCGGTGATCGCGCCGTAGGGCACGCCGTGCGCACGCAGGTCGCCCGCGATCGCCTCCGTCCCGCCGGGCAGGTAGCGCTCGGAGACCACCGCCGCCGTCACCTCGGCCAGCTGCCGGTCGGTGTAGGGCTTCTTGGCGCCGCAGTCGAGGATCACCGGCACCGAGAGCTCCCGGGCCTGCCGGGTCAGCGGGATCGAGAGATCCGCCTCGTAGGAGTCGACCAGCACCACGTCGGGCCGGACCCGCGCCAGCAGGTCGCCGTGCGCGCCCCCGCCGGCCTGTTCACGCGAGCGCCCGCGGTCGGTGGCCGAGACCACGGCGCGCTCCCCGGTGGCGCGCGTGACGAGGATGCTGGCGACCGTGGTGGCGGCGTCGGTGCCGGCCTCCGCGTCGACGACCTCCACCTGGTGCGCGGCGAGGTCGGCGAGGACCAGCGCGCTCGCCGGGTCGCGCCCGAGGCGGGTCAGCAGGGTGGCCCGGCCGCCGAGCGCCGCGAACGCCACCGCCGCGTTCGTGGCCGGGCCGCCCGCGGCCACGCCGACGTCCAGGGCGACGACCTTCTCGTCGGGGTCCGGCAGCCGCTCGACGAGCTGGATCACGTCGAGGACGCTGAGCCCGACGAAGAGGCCGGAGACCGGGTTCACCTGGATGGGGGGCACGGGCGTCCTCTCGACGGTGGAGCGCGACGCTACCGGACCACTGCCGCGGAGCCCGGCGAGGTGGGAGGCTGGGGAGCACCCCGATCGTGCCCGGCCGACAGGAGGAGCCCCGTGAGTGGACCAGTGACCGAGGCCGACGCGCCCTCCCAGGTGGCCGAGGCGAGCCACCCCGAGCACGCCTGCATGGAGATCAGCGAGAGCCACGAGGCCCAGGTGGGCAAGACCCGGGTACGGCGAGCGCTGCCGCGCCGCGGGCGTCGTACGGTCGGGGCGTGGTGCTTCGCCGACCACATGGGCCCGGCCGACGTGACCGAGAACAGCGGCCTCGACGTCGGTCCCCATCCGCACATCGGGCTGCAGACCGTCACCTGGCTCACCGACGGCGAGGTCCTGCACAAGGACAGCCTCGGCTCCGAGCAGGTGATCCAGCCCGGTCAGCTCAACCTGATGACCGCCGGCGACGGCATCACGCACTCCGAGGAGGCGACCGGCCACTACCGGGGCACCCTGGAGGGCATCCAGCTGTGGGTGGCGCTGCCGGAGGGGACCCGGGCCGGTGGCGGCGGGTTCGAGCACCACACCGAGCTGCCGGTGGGCGACGTCGACGGCGGCCTCGCCACGGTGCTGCTGGGCGACTTCGCCGGACTGCGCAGCCCGGCCCGACACGACACGCCGCTGCTCGGTGTCGACCTCAGCCTGCACGGCCCCACGACCCTGCCGCTGCGACCCGACTGGGAGCACGCCCTGGTGGTGCTGGACGGAGCGGTCGCGGTCAACGGTCAGCCGCTGGGCCCGGGCAAGTTGGGCTATCTGGGGGAGGACCGCGACGAGCTCCTCCTCGAGGTCCGCGAGCCGACCCGGGTGATGCTGCTGGGCGGCGAGCCGTTCCCCGACCCGATCCTGATGTGGTGGAACTTCGTGGCCCGCTCGCGCGACGAGATCGAGCGTGCCTACCGCTCCTGGGCCGAGCAGGACGACCGGTTCGGCCGGGTCTCGTCCGCCCTGCCCCGGATCCCCGCCGCGCCACCGTGGTGGCTCAAGGACGCCTGAGCCCCTCAACCGAGTAGGCCTCCGCCCGTCGCCGCCCGTCGCCGCCCGTCGCCGCCCGTCGCCGCCCGTCGCCGGTCCGTCCGCTGGCGGGTCGTGTGTCCGAGCGCGCGCTATGACGCGGCCTCAGGCACACAACCCGTACGAGCGGGGCGCGCCAGGGGGGGGGGGCGTACGGCGTCGTCCAGCGAGGGAGTGGGTCGTGTGTTCGAGCGCGCGCTATGACGCGGCTTCAGGCACACGACCCGGGCGGGCGGAGGCGGAGCCTGGCGGGGGAGTGGGTCGTGTGTCCGAGCACGCGCCATGACGCGGCCTCAGACACACAACCCGTACGGGGCGGGCGGAGGGCGGGGCGGTGCTGGGCGGAGCTGGGCGTCGTACGGCGTCGTGGGCGGGCCGGTCTGACTAGACCGCCGGGGGGTTCGGTCAGGCATTTCTCGGCTCTGGATGAGTGAGCGCTCACATCCGCCACGTGGCGCGCGTGTGAGCCTCGAACTCGGGTCGCAAAGACCCTTGACGGACCCAATGTTAACGCTCACACTCGAAGCAGGGTGACATCGGTCACAACGGGTCTCGAGCCCGGGACACGAAGGAGACAGTGGTGAAGAAGACCTTGGTCGCGACCCTCGCGATCGCCATGGGCGCGCTCACTGCGTGCGGAGGCGACGACGACTCCGCAAGCGCTGGCGACGACGACAAGATCACGTTGGGCTTCGCACAGGTGGGCGCCGAGAGCGGCTGGCGCACCGCCAACACGAAGTCGATCCAGGAAGCGGCCAAGGCCGAGGGCATCGACCTGAAGTTCTCCGACGCCCAGCAGAAGCAGGAGAACCAGATCAAGGCGATCCGCTCCTACATCCAGCAGAAGGTCGATGTGATCGCCTTCAGCCCGGTCGTCGAGACCGGGTGGGACACGGTGCTCCTCGAGGCGAAGCGGGCCAAGATCCCGGTGATCCTCACCGACCGCGCCGTCGACTCCGACGACACCTCACTCTACGAGACGTTCCTCGGCTCCGACTTCGTCGAGGAGGGGGAGAAGGCCGGGCAGTGGCTCGTCGACAACGCCGGCGACGCCGACGGGGACGGCGACGGCGACATCGACGTCGTCGAGCTGCAGGGCACCACCGGTGCGGCCCCGGCCATCGACCGCAAGGAGGGCTTCGAGGACACCATCGGCTCGGACGACTCGATCAGCATCGTGGCCTCCCAGACCGGCGACTTCACCCGGGACGGCGGCAAGAAGGTGATGGAGTCCTTCCTCCAGTCCGAGAAGGGCATCGACGTCGTCTACGCCCACAACGACGACATGGGCCTGGGCGCCATCGAGGCCATCGAGGCGGCCGGCATGGTGCCCGGCAAGGACATCAAGATCATCACCGTCGACGCGGTCAAGGACGGGATGACGGCGCTGTCCCAGGGCAAGATCAACTTCATCGTCGAGTGCAACCCGTTGCTCGGGCCGCAGCTGATGGAGCTGGCCAAGCAGGTCATCGACGGCGAGGACGTGCCCGAGCGCGTCGTCACCGAGGAGACCACCTTCACCCAGGAGCAGGCCACCGACGCCCTGCCGGAGCGCCAGTACTGAGCCGTGCCGCCGGTGATCCGGCGATGGCGGGGCCACTCGCGGCCCCGCCATCCCGGGCCGCCTCCGGACACCCCGACGAGGAAGCAGATGACCGAGATGGCCACACAGCCGCGGGCGGTGACCGCGCAGCCAGCCCCGCCCGTCGGGGCCACCGGGAACCCCCTGATCGAGATGCAGGGCATCTCGGTCTCCTTCGCGGGCGTGCGCGCCCTCGACGACGTCAGCGTGCGGCTCCTCCCCGGCGAGGTGCACGCCTTCATGGGCGAGAACGGGGCCGGGAAGTCGACGCTGATCAAGGCCCTCACCGGGGTCTACGACATCGACGAGGGCACGGTGATCGTGAACGGCGCCCCGACCCGGTTCCGCAGCCCCGCAGAGGCACAGGCCGCGGGGATCAGCACGGTGTACCAGGAGGTCAACCTGTGCCCCAACCTCAGCGTCGCCGAGAACATGCTGCTCGGGCGCGAACCGCGGCGGCTCGGGGCGATCGACGGCCGGGCCATGAGCCGGCGAGCCCAGCAGACGCTGGACCGGCTGGGCCTGGACATCGATCCGCGCTCGCTGCTGGGCGACCACCCCATCGCGGTGCAGCAGCTGGTGGCGATCGCCCGCGCCGTGGACATCGACGCGCGGGTGCTGATCCTCGACGAGCCCACCTCCAGCCTCGACGCCGATGAGGTCGCCAAGCTGTTCGCGGTGATGCGCACGCTGCGTGAGCAGGGGGTGGCCATCGTCTTCGTCTCGCACTTCCTCGACCAGGTATTCGAGATCAGCGACCGGATGACCGTCCTGCGCAACGGCCGGCTGGTGGGGGAGCGGCTCACCGCCGAGATCACCCACCTGGAGCTGGTGCAGCTGATGATCGGACGCGATCTGGAGGTCCTCGAGCAGCTGGACCGCGAGGCCGGCCGTGCCGAGGACGCGGAGGCCCGCACCCCGGTGCTGAAGGCGCTCGGCCTGAGCCGCAAGGGCTCGCTGCACACCATGGACCTCACCGTCTTCGAGGGCGAGGTGGTCGGTGTCGCCGGCCTGCTCGGCTCCGGGCGCACCGAGCTGGCCCGCCTGCTCTTCGGCGCGGACACCGCCGACACCGGGACGATCGAGATCCGCTCCACGCGCCGGCGGCTGCGCAGCCCCCGGCAGGCGATCGACCGCAAGGTGGCCTACTCCAGCGAGAACCGCGGAGCCGAGGGCGTGATCGCGGACCTCTCGGTCGCCGACAACATGATGCTCGCGCTGCAGGCCTCCCGCGGTTGGCTGCGGCCGGTGCCGCGCCGTACCCGGGACAAGCTGGTGCGCCAGTACATCGAGGCCCTCGACATCCGACCCACCGACCCCGACGCGCGGATGGGCAACCTCAGCGGCGGCAACCAGCAGAAGGTGCTGCTGGCGCGCTGGCTGATCACCCAGCCCGACCTGCTGATCCTCGACGAGCCCACGCGCGGCATCGACATCGGCGCCAAGACCCAGATCCAGCAGCTCGTCGCCGAGCTCGCCGCCAAGGGCATGTCGGTGGTGTTCATCTCCGCCGAGCTCGAGGAGGTGCTCCGGCTCAGCGACCGGCTCGTGGTGATGCGCGAGCACCGCAAGATCGCGGACCAGCCGAACGACGGGACGACCGTCAGCGACCTCCTGGAGATCATCGCGGCGCAGGCCGTCGGGCCCGAGGAGGACGCCGGGGGCGCGCCCGCCGACTCGCCGGCCACCGAGGAGGCGTCACATGCCTAGGATCCTCGGCCACCGACTCTTCTGGCCGCTCTTCGCGCTGGCGCTGCTGGTGGCGGTCAACGTCGTGGCCACGCCGTCGTTCCTGGAGATCAGGCTGCAGGACGGGCACCTCTACGGCAGCGTGATCGACATCCTGCGCAACTCCGCCCCGGTCCTGCTGGTGGCGTTGGGGATGACCCTGGTCATCGCCACCCGCGGGATCGACCTCTCGGTGGGAGCCATCGCGGCCATCGCCGGCGCGGTCTCCTGCGTCTACATCGCCGGCTCACCCGAGCAGAGCGCCGCGGCCACCGCGCTCGTCGCGATCTCCATGGCCCTGGGGGTGGCGGTGCTGCTGGGACTGTGGAACGGCTTCCTGGTCAGCGTGCTCGGGATCCAGCCGATCATCGCGACGCTGGTGCTGATGACCGCGGGCCGCGGCCTGGCGATGCTGATCACCGACGGCCAGATCACCACGATCAACAACCCGACGTTCAAGAAGCTCGGCACCGGGTTCGTCGCCACGCTGCCGGTCGCCATCCTGGTCGCGCTCGCCATCTTCGCGGTGGTCGCCGTACTGACCCGGTACACGGCGCTGGGGCTGCTGATCGAGGCGGTCGGGATCAACCCGGGCGCGAGCCGGCTCGCGGGGGTGCGCGCACGCACGATCATCTGGACCGTCTACGTGTTCGCCGGCTTCTGCGCCGGCCTGGCCGGGCTGATGATCGCGGCCAACACGAGCGCGGCGGACGCCAACAACGCCGGCCTGTGGATCGAGCTCGACGCGATCCTGGCCGTCGTCATCGGCGGCACCTCGCTGGCCGGCGGCCGGTTCTCGCTCGCCGGCACCCTGATCGGCGCGATGTTCATCCAGACCCTCGCCACCACGATCACCACGATCGGCATCCCGGTCGAGACCAACTACGTGTTCAAGGCGGTCGTCGTCATCGCGGTGTGCCTGCTGCAGTCGCCCAAGGCACGCGCATCGCTGAGCCTCGGCCGACGCGGCGCCCCCGCTCTCGCAAAGGCAGGCCAGGCATGAGCACCACCACCGCCCCCGCCGGCACCACCCCCCGCCCGACCGGCCCGGGTCCCGCGCCGAGCTCGGCGTGGAGCCGGGTACGCCGCTACAGCCCGCCCTCGCGCTACTACCCGGTGCTCGCCACCCTGGCCCTGCTCTTCGGGCTGTTCGGCAGCGGCGCGGCACGCTACGAGGGGTTCTCCTCCCCGCAGGTCGTGATCAACCTCTTCATCGACAACGCGTTCCTGATCGTCCTCGCCGTCGGGATGACCTTCGTGATCCTCACCGGGGGCATCGACCTCAGCGTCGGCTCGATGATGGCGCTGTCCACGATGATCGCGGCCTCGACGCTCGAGGCCGGCTGGCCGCCGCTGCTGGTGATCGCGGCGGTGCTGCTCAGCGGCACCGTGCTGGGCCTGCTGATGGGGCTGATCATCCACTTCTTCGACATCCAGCCGTTCATCGCGACCCTCGCCGGGATGTTCCTGGCCCGCGGCCTGTGCTACCTGATCAGCGTCGAGTCGATCGCGATCCGCGACGACACCTTCCGCGAGATCGCGACGTACTCGCTGGTGATCGGGGACTACTACATCACCGCGCCGGTGATCATCTCGCTGATCGTGCTCGCGGTGGGGCTCTGGGTCCTGCACCTGACCCGGTTCGGGCGCACCGTCTACGCCGTCGGCGGCAACGAGGGCTCGGCGATGCTGATGGGGCTCGGGGTCGGACGGGTCAAGGTCGGGGTCTACGCGATCAGCGGTTTCTGCTCCGCACTCGCCGGACTGCTCTTCGCCCTCTACATGCTCTCCGGCTACAGCCTGCACGCGATGGGCATGGAGCTCGACGCGATCGCGGCGGTCGTGATCGGCGGGACCCTGCTCACCGGTGGCCGCGGCTTCCTGATCGGGTCGCTGCTGGGGGTCCTGGTGCTCGGCACCATCCAGACGTTCATCTCCTTCGACGGCACGCTGAGCTCGTGGTGGACCAAGATCACCATCGGCGCCCTGCTCCTGCTGTTCGTGATCCTGCAGCGGGTGCTCACCCGGCGGCAGCCGTGAGCACCGGGAGCCGGGGCCGTGCACGCGAGCCCGCCAAGGCCCCGGTGATGGCGGACGTCGCCCGACTGGCCGGGGTGTCACACCAGACGGTCTCCCGGGTGGTCAACGGCCGCAGCAACCTGCGTCCCGCCACCCGCGAGCGGGTCGAGCAGGCGATCGACCAGCTCGGCTACCGTCCCAACACGCTGGCCCGGGCACTGGTCACCCGACGCTCGGGGACCATCGGGGTGATCGGCACCAAGAGCGGCTTCTGGGGCCCGGCCAGCGTGCACCGCTCGGTGCAGGCCGCGGCCCGGGAGGCGGGGTTCTTCGTCAGCTCGGTGAACCTGCCCAGCGTCAGCCGCGAGGACTTCGCCGGGGCGGTGGACCACCTGCGGGCCCAGCCCGTGGAGGGCATCATCCTGATCGCCGCCCAGGACGAGGCGCTCGAGGTCGCGCGGGCCCAGGAGATCGGGGACTTCCCGCTGGTGGTGGTCGAGGGTGACCTCGCCGAGGCCCGGCGCACCGTCGGCGTGGACCAGGTCAAGGGCGCCGAGCTCGCGGTCCGTCACCTGGTCGATCTCGGGCATCGCGAGATCGTGCACGTCGCCGGGCCCCAGGACTGGACCGAGGGCAAGGCGCGACTGCGCGGGTACCGCGAGGAGATGGCACGCGCCGGACTGCGTGCCTCGCGGCCCTACACCGGCGACTGGTCCCCCGAGAGCGGCTACCGCGCCGGGCTCCGGCTGGTCGAGCGCCCCGGCGTCACCGGGGTCTTCGTCGCCAACGACCACATGGCCATCGGGCTGCTGCGGGCGCTGCACGAGGCCGGGATCGCCGTCCCGGACGACGTCAGCGTGGTCGGCTTCGACGACCTCCCCGAGTCGGCCTACCTGATCCCGCCGCTGAGCACCGTCCGCCAGGACTTCACCGCCGTCGGGCGCCGCGCCATCGAGGTGCTCGGCTCCGCGATCAACGACGCCGTGACGGGTGCGGCGCCGGGCGCCGAGGGCCTGCACCAGCTGATCGACCCCGAGCTGGTGGTCCGCGCCAGCACCGCACCGGCACCGGGAAGGAACCCATGATGGACCAGGTTCAGTACGTCGTCGGCGTCGACTTCGGCACGCTCTCGGGGCGGGCCCTGGTGGTCCGGGTCGGCGACGGCGCGGAGCTGGGCGCCGCGACCCACGAGTACCGCCACGGCGTGCTCGAGGAGCGCCTGCCGGGTACGCAGCGGCGGCTGCCGCCGGACTGGGCGCTGCAGGTGCCCGACGACTACCGGGAGGTGCTGCGCACGGCGGTCCCCGAGGCGGTGGCCGCGGCCGGGATCGACCCGGGCGACGTGATCGGCATCGCCACCGACTTCACCGCCTGCACGATGGTGCCCACGCTCGCCGACGGCACCCCGCTGTGCGAGCTCCCCGAGCTGGCACAGCGCCCGCACGCCTACGTCAAGCTGTGGAAGCACCACGCCGCGCAACCCCAGGCCGACCGGATCAACCGGCTCGCCCGCGAGCGCGAGGAGGCCTGGCTGCCCCGCTACGGCGGACTGATCTCCTCGGAGTGGGAGTTCGCCAAGGCACTGGAGCTCTTCGAGGAGGACCGCGAGGTCTACGACCGCATGGAGCGCTGGGTGGAGGCGGCCGACTGGATCGTGTGGCAGCTGTGCGGGCGCTACCTGCGCAACGCCTGCACCGCCGGCTACAAGGGGATCCGCCAGGACGGCCGCTACCCGTCGCCGGACTACCTGGCGGCGCTGTCGCCGGGCTTCGAGACCTTCGTCGAGGACAAGCTCGACCAGGTCATCGGCCAGCTGGGGGAGCGCGCCGGCGGGCTGAGCGCGCAGGCGGCCGCCTGGACCGGGCTGCCCGAGGGCATCGCGGTGGCGGTCGGCAACGTGGATGCGCACGTGACCGCCCCGGCCGCCCAGGCGGTCGGGCCGGGGCAGATGGTCGCGATCATGGGCACCTCGACCTGTCACGTGATGAGCGCCGACGTGCTGCGCGAGGTGCCCGGCATGTGCGGGGTCGTGGACGGCGGCATCGTCGCCGGCAGCTGGGGCTACGAGGCCGGGCAGAGCGGCGTGGGAGACATCTTCGGCTGGTTCACCCGGACCTCGGTCCCCGCGCCGTACGCCGCCCGGGCCGAGGCCCGCGGGGAGTCGGTGCACGAGCTGCTGACCCGGCTCGCGGCCGAGCAGGAGGTGGGCGAGCACGGCCTGGTGGCCCTGGACTGGCACAGCGGGAACCGCTCGGTCCTCGTCGACCACGAGCTGTCCGGGCTGGTGGTGGGTCAGACCCTCGCGACCCGCCCCGAGGACGTCTACCGCGCCCTGCTCGAGGCGACCGCGTTCGGGACCCGCGTCATCGTGGAGACCTTCGGGCGGGCCGGGGTGCCGGTCGAGGAGTTCGTCGTGGCCGGGGGGCTGGCCAAGAACCGCCTGCTGATGCAGATCTACGCCGACGTCACCCGGCTGCCGCTGTCGGTGATCGGCTCGGCTCAGGGTCCCGCCCTGGGCTCGGCCATCCACGCGGCCGTCGCGGCCGGCGCCTACCCGGACGTCGCGCTGGCCGCGAAGAGCATGGGCAAGGTGCAGCGCGCGGCGTTCGTGCCCGACGAGGCCCGGGCCGCGGCGTACGACGCGATGTTCGAGGAGTACCTCGCGCTGCACGACCACTTCGGCCGCGGCGGCGACACCGTGATGCGGCGGCTGCGGGCCATCCGGCGCGCGGCCGCCGACCGCAGGCTCACCCGCGAGCAGGAGGCCCAGGCATGAGCGTCGTCACCGAGGTCCGCGACACCATCACCGCACTGCGCCGCGAGGTCTGCGCGCTGCACGCCCAGCTCACCCGCTACCAGCTGGTGGTCTGGACGGCCGGCAACGTCTCGGCCCGGGTGCGCGGCGCCGACCTGATGGTGATCAAGCCCAGCGGCGTGGCCTACGACGAGCTGACCCCGGAGAACATGGTCGTCTGCGACCTGCACGGGCGCGTGGTGGAGGGCGAGCTCGCGCCGTCCTCGGACACCGACGCGCAGGCCTACGTCTATCGGCACCTGCCCGGAGTGGGCGGCGTCGTGCACACCCACTCCACCTACGCCACCGCCTGGGCGGCGCGGGCCGAGCCGATCCCGTGCGTGCTGACCATGGTCGCCGACGAGTTCGGCGGGGAGATCCCGGTCGGGCCGTTCGCGATCATCGGCGACGACTCGATCGGGCGCGGCATCGTCGAGACGCTCAGCGCCAGCCGCTCGCCCGCGGTGCTGATGCGCAACCACGGCGTCTTCACCGTCGGCCCGGACGCCCGGGCGGCCGTCAAGGCGGCCGTGATGTGCGAGGACGTCGCCCGCACGGTCCACGTCGCGCGCCAGCTCGGCGAGCCGGTGCCGATCGAGCAGTCGTGCGTGGACAGCCTCTTCGAGCGCTACCAGAACGTCTACGGCCAGCACTGACCCACCGCCCGCACCCGCACCTACCGTCGGCCCGCGCCGGCCTGCACCTGGAGGACCACCATGACCACCGCCGAGACGTCGCTGCCCGAGATCTGGTTCCTCACCGGAAGCCAGGGCCTCTACGGACCCGAGACGCTCGAGCAGGTCGCCCGGCAGTCCCGGGAGATCACCGAGCGCCTGCACGCGGCGCTGGACCTGGCCTGTGAGGTGGTGTGGCAGCCGGTGCTGCTGGACGCGTCCGCGATCCACCGCCAGATGCTGGAGGCCAACGCGGCTCCGGCGTGCGTCGGCGTGATCGCCTGGATGCACACCTTCTCGCCGGCCAAGATGTGGATCTCCGGTCTCGACGCGCTGACCAAGCCGCTGCTGCACCTGCACACCCAGGCCGGCATGGAGCTGCCGTGGTCGAGCATCGACATGGACTTCATGAACCTCAACCAGGCCGCGCACGGCGACCGGGAGTTCGGGTTCATCCAGAGCCGGCTCGGAGTCGCCCGCAAGACCGTGGCCGGGCACGTCGCCTCGCCCGAGGTGGGGCGCCGGGTCTCGCAGTGGGCCCGGGCCGCGGTGGGGCGCGACGAGCTGCGCCACCTGCGCCTGGCCCGCTTCGGCGACAACATGCGCGAGGTCGCGGTCACCGAGGGCGACAAGGTCGAGGCGCAGCTGCGCTACGGCGTGTCGGTCAACACCTACGGCGTCAACGACCTGGTCGCGGTCGTCGACGACGTCGCCGACGCGGACATCGACAAGCTCGTCGACGAGTACGCCGACAGCTACCGGGTGGCCCCCGAGCTGCTGCCCCAGGGGGAGCGGCACGACTCGCTGCGCGACGGGGCCCGCATCGAGCTCGGCCTGCGGGCCTTCCTGGAGGCCGGCGGGTTCGGCGCGTTCACCACGAACTTCGAGGACCTGGGCGGGCTGCGCCAGCTGCCCGGCCTCGCCGTGCAGCGGCTGATGGCCGACGGGTACGGCTTCGGTGGTGAGGGCGACTGGAAGACCTCGGTGCTGCTGCGCGCGACCAAGGCGATGGCCGCGGGCCTGCCCGGCGGCACGTCGTTCATGGAGGACTACACCTACCACCTGGTCCCGGGCGAGGAGAAGATCCTCGGCGCGCACATGCTCGAGGTCTGCCCCTCGATCACCGCCCAGACCCCGTCGCTGGAGATCCACCCGCTCTCGATCGGCGCCCGCGAGGACCCGGTGCGGCTGCGGTTCACCGCGGCCCCCGGCCCCGGCGTGGTCGCCGGGCTCTGCGACCTGGGCGACCGGTTCCGGCTCACGGTCAACGAGATCGACGTCGTCGAGCCCGACGCGGAACTGCCGAGGTTGCCGGTGGCCTGCGCCGTGTGGCGCCCGCGGCCCTCGTTGGCCGTCTCGGCCGAGTCGTGGCTGATGGCGGGTGCGCCGCATCACACGGTGCTGTCGAAGGCGATCGGTGTGGAGGTGCTGGAAGACTTCGCGGAGATGACGGGTACCGAGCTGGTCGTCATCGACCGCGACACCACCACCCGCGCCTTCGGGCGCGAGCTGCGCTGGAACGCGGCGTACCACCGGCTCGCGCAGCGGCTGTAGCGGGCATCGGACAACGAGGAGGACGGCATGGAGCAGCGGCGTCTGGGACGCACCGGTCGAGAGGTGTCGGTCGTCGGGCTGGGCACGTGGCAGCTGGGCGCCGACTGGGGCGAGGTCTCGACGACGGCCGCCCGCGAGGTGCTCGAGGGGTCCCTGGAGGCCGGGGTCACCTTCTACGACACCGCCGACGTGTACGGCGACGGGCGCAGCGAGCAGATCATCGGGGGCTTCCTCGCCGCGCACCCCGACGCCGACCTCACGGTCGCCACGAAGATGGGACGCCGCGCCGAGCAGGTGCCGCAGAACTACGTGCTGGAGCACTTCCGGGCCTGGACCGACCGCTCGCGCACGAACCTCGGCGTGGACCGGCTCCAGCTGGTGCAGCTGCACTGCCCGCCCTCGGAGGTGATCGACGCGGACGCGACCTACGACGCGCTGGACACCCTCGTCGAGGAGGGCCGGATCGCCGCCTACGGGGTCAGCGTGGAGACGGCCGCCCAGGCGCTGAGCGCCCTCGCGCGCCCGCACGTGGCCTCGGTGCAGATCATCCTCAACGCGTTCCGGCTCAAGCCGCTCGACGAGGTGCTGCCCGCCGCCGAGGCGGCGGGCGTCGGGATCATCGCCCGGGTCCCGCTGGCCTCGGGGCTGCTGTCGGGCCGCTACCGCCGCGACACCACCTTCGCCCCCGACGACCACCGCTCCTTCAACCGCGACGGCAGCGCCTTCGACGTGGGGGAGACCTTCTCCGGGGTGCCGTTCGAGACCGGCGTGCTGGCCGCGCAGGAGTTCGCCGACCTGGTGGCGCGGGTGGCGCCGCCGGGCGTCACACCCGCCCAGGCGGCGCTGGCCTGGGTGTGGCAGCAGCCCGGGGTGACCACGGTGATCCCCGGTGCCCGCAGCCTCGAGCAGGCGCGCGCCAACGCCGCCGCGGGCGCCGTCGCGCCGCTGGGGGAGGAGTTCGTCCAGGGCGTGCGCCGCATCTACGACGAGCACCTGCGGGCCGGCGTGCACCCGCGATGGTGAGCGCCGACACCGTCCGGCCGCGACGACCGCCGAGCATGGCCGACGTCGCCCGCATGGTGGGCGTCTCCCACCAGACCGTCTCCCGGGTCCTCAACGACTCGCCGCTGGTGCGCCCCGAGACGCGCAGCAGGGTGCTGGCGGCCATCGACCAGCTGGGCTACCGCCGCAACGGGGCCGCCCGGGCGCTGGCGACCAACAGGTCCGGGCGGATCGGGGTGGTCGGCGCCGACCTCATCGAGCGGGGCCCGGCGATGGTGGCCACCGCCCTGCAGGAGGCGGCCCTCGCGGCCGGCTACGAGGTCGCCCTGGTCGGCCTCGGGGAGGTCACCGCCGCCACCCTGCGCGGCGCCGTGGACCGCCTCCTCGAGCAGTCCGTGGAGGGGCTGGTGGTCGCGGTCACCCATCGCGAGGCGCTCGCCCTGAGCCAGCAGCTCGACACCGGGGTGCCGGTGGTGCTCGTCGAGGGCGTCACCGGGGGACAGCCGCTGACCGCGGGCGTCGCCCAGCGTGAGGGCGGGCTGCTGGCCACCGCGCACCTGCTCGAGCTGGGACACCGCAGCGTGGCGCACCTGGCGGGTCCTACGGCGTGGATCGAGGCGAGCGAGCGCCGCGAGGGCTGGCTCGCCGCGCACGCCCGCGCCGGGGTCGAGCCGGGACCCGAGTGGGCCGGCGACTGGACCGCCGCCAGCGGGTACGCCGCGGGGCTGGGCATCGCCGCGGATCGTGACGTGAGCGCGGTCTTCGTCGCCAACGACCAGATGGCCCTGGGGGTGCTGCGCGCGCTGGGCGAGGCGGGCCGCGAGGTCGGACGCGACGTCAGCGTCGTGGGCTTCGACGACCTGCCCGAGGCGGAGTACTTCAGCCCACCGCTGACCACCGTGCGCCAGGACTTCCCCGAGCTGGCCGCGCGAGCGATGGACCTGCTGGTGCGCGTCCTGGCCGGCGAGGTGGACCCGGTGGTGCCGCTGGTGCCCGCCCAACTGGTGGCCCGGGCCTCGAGCGGGCCACCGCAGCCAGGAGAGCGACGATGACCGAAGCCGGCGGTGCCGCGCTCGCCACGATGCCGGACACGATGCCCGACGGGCGCCCGGTCCACCGGGTGCGGCTGGGCCGGGCGCCCGGCCTGGTCGCCGAGCTGCTCACGCTGGGCGCCACCCTGCACCGCCTGGAGGTCGCCACCGCCTCGGGCGCGCGGCGCAACGTCGTGCTGGGCCACCCCACGGTCGCCGAGCACCTGGCCAGCACCGACTACGTCGGCGCGGTGGTCGGCCGCTACGCCAACCGGATCGCCGGCGCCCGGTTCGTCCTCGACGGCGTGGAGCACACGCTCGGCGCCAACGACCGCGGCCACAGCCTGCACGGCGGCCCCGACGGCTTCGACCGCCGGCTCTGGTCGGTGCTCGAGGCCGGCCCCGAGCACGCGGTGCTCGCCCTGGACAGCCCCGACGGGGACCAGGGCTTCCCCGGCGCCCTCGCCGTCCGGCTCACGGTACGTGTGGAGGACGACACGTTGCGCAGCGAGTACGTCGCGACGACCGACGCTGCCACCGTGGTGAACCTCAGCAGCCACGCCTACTTCAACCTCGACGGCGAGGGGGCGCCGAGCATCGACGCTCACCTGCTGCAGGTGCACGCCGAGCACTACACGCCCACCGACGCCTCCTCCATCCCATCCGGCGGGCACGAGCCGGTGCTCGGGACGCCGTTCGACTTCCGCGAGCCGGCCCGGATCGGCGAGCGGGTGCGCCGCCCCCACCCGCAGGTGCTGGCGGCGAAGGGCATCGACCACAACCTGGTGCTGCGCGGCAGCGGCCTGCGCGAGGTCGCGGTGCTCGAGTCCGGTGCCGGCGACCTGCGCCTGGCCCTGCACACCGACCAGCCGGGTCTGCAGGTCTACACCGGCAACTTCCTCGACGGCACCACGGTAGGGACGAGCGGGCGCCTGTACCGCCAGGGCGCCGGCATCGCCCTCGAGCCCCAGCTCTTCCCGGACTCCCCGCACCGGCCGCAGTGGCCCAGCGCGGTGCTGCGCCCGGGAGAGACCTACCGTGCGGTCACCGAGCTGCGGCTCAGCCGCCCGGGCGCGGGCTGAGCGCCGCGGCGACGACCGCGCCGGTCGACCGCTGGGCGCATGCGCCATGCTTGAGCGTGGTCAGTGCTCCAGGCTCCGACCTCTCGTCGTGCGTGCCCTCGGTCGGCGCCGGGCCCGCCCGGTCCGGTTGATCCGGCGGCGCGTGGTGGACCACTGCCACGTCTCCTCGGCGAGGTGTCGGAGGTCCTGGACGTCCTGACCGCGGCCCGCCCGCCGGCGGCGCCGACGACACACGCATCAAGGAGCACACATGCACATCCATGACGACGTCACCCAGCTCGTGGGCAACACCCCCCTGGTCCGCCTGAACCGCGTGGTGGGAGACGCCGGCGCCACCGTCGTGGCCAAGCTCGAGTACTTCAACCCCGCGCACAGCGTGAAGGACCGCATCGGCGTCGCGATGGTGGAGGCCGCCGAGGAGGCGGGCGCCCTCGAGCCGGGCGGCACGATCGTCGAGGCGACGTCGGGCAACACCGGCATCGCGCTGGCCATGGTGGGCGCCGCCCGCGGCTACAAGGTCGTGCTGACCATGCCCGACACGATGTCGCGCGAGCGCCGGGCGCTGCTGCGCGCCTTCGGGGCCGAGCTGGTGCTCACCCCGGGCAGCGACGGGATGAGCGGCGCGGTCGCCAAGGCCGAGGAGATCGGCAGCCAGTCCGGCGCGGTCCTGGTCCGTCAGTTCGACAACCCGGCGAACCCGGCCGTGCACCGCCGCACCACCGCCGAGGAGATCTGGCGCGACACCGACGGCACCGTCGACATCGTGGTGGCCGGCGTCGGCACCGGCGGCACCATCACCGGGGTCGGCCAGGTGCTCAAGGAGCGCAAGCCCGGCCTGCAGGTGATCGCGGTCGAGCCGGCCGAGTCGGCGATCCTCAACGGCGCCGAGCCGGGCCCGCACAAGATCCAGGGCATCGGCGCCAACTTCGTCCCCACGAACCTCGACACCGAGGTGTACGACGAGGTCGTCGACATCGACTCCGAGACCGCCGTGGCCTGGGCGCGGCGTACCGCCGTCGAGGAGGGCCTGCTCGTGGGCATCTCGTCGGGGGCCGCCATCGCCGCCGCGGTGCAGGTGGCCGCGCGCCCGGAGAACGCCGGCAAGACGATCGTCGTGATCGTCCCCTCCTTCGGCGAGCGGTACCTGTCCACGGTGCTCTTCAGCGACCTGATGGACTGAGATGACGACGACGCAGATGCCCTCCCGGGCCCAGCCGGGTGCGCTGGTGCGCCTGCGCGAGGACGTGTCCGCCGCCCTCACCCGCGACCCGGCGGCCCGCTCCCGCCTCGAGGTGGTGCTGACCTCCCCGGGCCTGCACGCGGTGTGGGCGCACCGGGTGGCGCACCGGCTGTGGGCGCGCCCCGGCCTGCGCCTCGCGGCCCGGCTGGTCGCCTACGTCTCCCGCTCGGTCACCGGGATCGAGATCCACCCGGCTGCCGTGATCGGGCGGCGGTTCTTCATCGACCACGGGATGGGCGTGGTGATCGGCGAGACCACCCGGGTCGGGGACGACGTGATGATCTACCACGGCGTGACGCTCGGGGGGCGCTCGACCGCCAAGGGACGGCGCCACCCGGTGGTCGGCGACCGGGTGGTGATCGGCGCCGGAGCCCGGGTCCTGGGGCCGGTCACCATCGGCGACGACGCCCGGGTGGGGGCCAACGCGGTGGTCGTCCACGACGTCGAGCCGCACACCACGGTGGTCGGCATCCCCGCCTCCACCCGGGTCGCCCGAGGAGGCGACAGCCGCGGCGAGATGGTGGACCCGGCCCTGTTCATCTGATCCTCCGACACCACCGCAGGCGCACGAGATGCGTCAGCCAGACAATTGCTCGCGGGGGCTGCAAGTCCCGGCGAGATGGTGCAGGGTGGGGGGCATGACGGAGAACCCCACTCCCCGCGAGATCGGTGTCACCGAGCTGGTCCTGCGCGATGCGCACCAGAGTCTGATGGCCACCCGGCTGGCGATGGAGGACATGGTCGACGCGTGCGCCGACATCGACGCGGCGGGCTACTGGTCCGTGGAGTGCTGGGGCGGCGCGACGTTCGACGCGTGCATCCGCTTCCTCAACGAGGACCCGTGGGAGCGGCTGCGCACGTTCCGCGAGCTGATGCCGAACAGCCGGCTGCAGATGCTGCTGCGCGGGCAGAACCTGCTCGGCTACCGCCACTACGAGGACGACGTCGTGAACCGCTTCGTGGAGCGGTCGGCCGAGAACGGCATGGACGTCTACCGCGTCTTCGACGCCCTCAACGACGTCCGCAACGTCAAGCAGGCGATCGCCGCGGTCCGCCGCGTCGACAAGCACGCGCAGGGCACGATCTGCTACACCGAGTCGCCGCTGCACACCGTCGAGGGCTACGTGCAGATGGCGCGCGACCTGATGGAGCTGGGCTGTGACTCGCTGTGCATCAAGGACATGGCGGCCCTGCTCAAGCCGCAGCCGGCCTACGACATCGTCAAGGCGATCAAGGACGACCTCGGTCCCGAGACCCGCATCCACGTGCACTGCCACTCCACGACCGGGGTGACGCTGGTCAGCCTGATGAAGGCGATCGAGGCCGGCGCGGACGTCGTCGACACCGCCATCTCCTCGCTCTCCCTGGGCCCGGGGCACAACCCCACCGAGTCGCTGGTGGAGATGCTGCGCGGCACGCCATACACCACCAACCTCGACGACGACCGGCTGCTGAGCATCAAGGACCACTTCGCGAAGGTGCGTCCGAAGTACAGCCAGTTCATGTCCGCGATCACCGGCGTGGAGACCGAGATCTTCAAGAGCCAGATCCCCGGCGGGATGATCTCGAACATGGAGAGCCAGCTGCGCCAGCAGGGGGCCGGCGACCGGCTGCGCGAGGTGCTCCTCGAGGTGCCCCGGGTCCGCGCGGTGGCGGGCTACCCGCCGCTGGTGACGCCGTCGAGCCAGATCGTCGGGACCCAGGCGGTGTTCAACGTGCTGATGGGCCCCTACAAGGTGCTCACCGCCGAGTTCGCGGACCTGATGCTGGGCTACTACGGCGAGACGCTCGGCGGGCGCGACCCCGAGATCGTCGAGGCGGCCCGGGTGCAGACCGGGAAGGAGGCCATCGAGGTCCGGCCCGCCGACCTGATCGCGCCCGAGTGGGGCCGGCTGTCCAGTGAGGCCGGTGCGCTCGAGGGATCCGACGGCAGCGACGAGGACGTGCTCACCTACGCGATGTTCCCCGGCGTCGCTCCCGGGTTCTTCCGCGATCGCCCCGAGGGGCCCAAGAACGTCGGGCGAGACCCCGCCGAGGTGGCCGCCGACGAGCTGTCGAAGTCCAGTGGCAGCGGACCCGTCAAGGGGCCGATCCGCTACGACGTGCGGCTGGACGGCAAGTCCCACCACGTCACCGTCGAGAGGGCGTGAGGCCACCGTGACCAAGAAGCTGCACCACCAGGCATCCATGGCAGAGCGGACCGAGGAGCTCCTCGAGCGCCGCGCGGTGATCGAGCAGGGCGGCGGTGAGAAGCGACTGGCCAGGCAGCACGAGCAGGGCAAGCTGACCGCCCGCGAGCGGATCAGCGCGCTGCTCGACCCCGGCACCTTCGAGGAGTCCGGGATGTTCGCCCGGCACCAGTCGACGTACTTCGGGCTCGACCAGGCCGAGCTGCCGGCCGATGGCGTGGTCACCGGTGAGGGGGCCGTGCTCGGCCGACCGGTCCACGTCGCCAGCCAGGACTTCACCGTGGCCGGTGGCAGCGCCGGGGAGATGCACTCCAACAAGGTCGCCGCGACGATGCGCGCCAGCCTCGCCACCGGCTCGCCGTTCGTGTTCATCAACGACTCCGGCGGCGCCCGCGTCCAGGAGGGGATCGGCTCGCTGGCCGGCTACGGCCGGGTCTTCTACAACAACGTCCTGCTCTCCGGGGTGGTGCCGCAGATCTCGATCATCGCCGGCCCGTGTGCCGGGGGAGCCGCGTACTCCCCGGCGCTGACCGACTTCGTGATCCAGACCCGCAAGGCCCACATGTTCATCACCGGGCCGAACGTGATCGCCAAGGTGACCGGTGAGCAGGTGACCTCCGACGCGCTCGGTGGCGCCGACGCGCACATGGTGCTCTCCGGGGTCAACCACTTCGTCGCCGATGACGACGAGCAGGCCATCCTGATCGCGCAGAAGCTGCTCAGCTTCCTGCCGCAGAACAACTCCGAGGACCCGCCGATCGTCGACCCCGACTTCGTCGTGGAGCCGGACCCCTCGCTGGGCGACGTCGTCCCGGTCTCGGACAAGAAGGGCTACGACGTCCGCGAGATCATCGTCCGGATCGTCGACCGCGGGGACTTCCTCGAGGTGCAGGCCGGCTACGCGGCCAACATCGTGATCGGCTTCGCCAGGATCGCCGGACGCACCGTGGGCGTGGTCGCCAACCAGCCGCTGGTCCTCTCCGGGGTGCTCGACATCAACGCCTCCGACAAGGCCTCGGCGTTCGTGCGGTTCTGCAACGCCTTCAACATCCCGCTGGTGACGCTGGTGGACGTGCCCGGGTTCCTGCCCGGGGTGGGCCAGGAGCACGGCGGGATCATCCGGCACGGCGCCAAGCTGCTCTACGCCTACTCCGCGGCCACGGTCCCGAAGATCACGGTGGTCCTGCGCAAGGCGTACGGCGGGGCCTACGTCGCGATGTGCTCCAAGGACCTCGGCGCCGACAAGGTGCTCGCCTGGCCCACCGCCGAGATCGCGGTGATGGGCGCCGAGGGCGCCGCCGAGATCGTCTTCCGCCGCGAGATCGACGGCGCCGACGACCCGGACACCCGCCGCGCGGAGCTGGTGGAGGAGTACCGCTCCACGTTCGCGACGCCGTACGTGGCCGCCTCGCGTGGCCTCGTCGACGACATCATCGAGCCGGCGCGGACCCGCGAGCACGTGTCGCGCGCCCTGGCCATCCTGGTCAACAAGCGCACCATCCGGCCCGCCAAGAAGCACGGGCTGGGGCCGACGTGAGCACGGCGGACCCGACGGCCGGCGAGCTGCTCGCCGCCGTCCGCTCGCTCACCGAGCGGGTCAGCCAGCTGGAGTCGGAGCTGGCCGAGCTGCGCGCCGTCGTCCCCGTCGACGAGGTCCCCGAGGACGTCGTGGTCGCGATCTCCGCGGCCGTGGCCGCGTTCCTGGGCCACCGGGCGAAGGTCAAGCAGGTGCACTACCGGACCGGGCAGGCCTACGCCCAGCAGGGCCGGGCAGTGGTCCAGGGCCGTCACAACATCCCACGGGCGAGGTAGGTAACCATGCTGCTCAAAGTGACCGTCAACGGTGTCGAGTACGGCGTCGAGGTGGAGGTGGAGGAGGAGCCGAGGCCCTCCCTCGGCGCGATCTTCATGACCGGTGGCGGATTCGCGCCGCCCGCGGCGGCGGCGGCACCCAGCTCCACCGGCGGCGGGGGAGACGGGGTCCGCGCGCCCTTGGCCGGCACCGTCGCCCGGGTCCTGGTCGAGGAGGGCCAGGAGATCGAGGCGGGAGCCGTCGTCGTGGTCCTCGAGGCGATGAAGATGGAGACCGAGATCACCGCGCCCACCGCCGGGAAGGTGTCTGCGGTGCTGGTCGCCCCCGGCACGGCGGTGAGCGGAGGACAGGTTCTCGTCGAGCTCGCCTGAGTGCGACGCAAGACCGGGGCCACGGACCAGGGCAATGATCGTCGTGGAGGGGCCGGTCAACTTCCGGCGCGCGGTGGTCTTCGTCCTGCTCGCGGTCGCGGCCTACCACGCGGCCGTCTGGTTGTTCCTGGGCCTGCGCGACTTCCTGGGGCTGGTCTTCCTGTCCTGGATGCTGAGCATCAGCATGGAGCCGATCGTCTCGCGCCTGGAGCGCCGGGGCTGGCGCCGCGGCCTGGCCACCGGGGCGGTGATGCTGGCGCTGGCGGTCTTCGCGATCGCCTTCGTCGGTGTCTTCGGGGCGCTGCTGGTCGATCAGCTGGCCGAGCTGGTCACGAGCCTGCCCTCGGTGGTCGGCGACGTCGTCACCTGGGTCAACCGCACGTTCGGGACCAGCCTGCGCTCGCGCGACGTCGTCGACGCCCTGCAGCTGACGCCGGACCACACCGGTGAGCTGGCCCGGGACCTGGCGCCGGGCTTCTTCGGCATCCTCGCCTCGCTGCTCGGGTTCCTCTTCCACGCGCTGACCCTGACGCTGTTCACGTTCTACATGTCCGCGCAGGCCCCCCACCTGCGGCGCACCCTGTCGAGCTGGCTGCCGCCGGCGCGCCAGCTGATCGTGATGACGGTGTGGGAGATCGCGGCCGAGAAGACCGGCGGCTACGTCACCTCGAAGGTGATCCTGGCCGTGCTGAGCTCGGCCTTCTCGGGGGTGCTGATGTGGGGGCTGGGGGTGCCCTACTGGCTGCCGCTGGCGATCTGGACCGGTTTCGTCTCGCAGTTCATCCCGACCGTGGGGACCTACATCGCCATCGCCGTGCCGGCGCTGATCGCGCTGGCGCACGACCCTCTGGACGCGCTCTGGATCGTCCTGTTCGGGATCGCGTACCAACAGGTGGAGAACTACATCTTCTCCCCGCGGATCACCTCGCGGACGATGGCGATCCATCCCGCGGTGGGCTTCGGCGCCGCGATCGTCGGCGCGACGCTGTTCGGCGCACTGGGCGCGCTCGTCTCCGTCCCGGTGGTCGCGGCCATCCAGGCGCTGGTGCAGACCTACGGTCACCGCTACGAGCTCGTCGCTGAGGTCGAGGAGGCGACCGCTGCGGCCAACGCGACCGCTGCGGCCAACGCGGCCGCTGCGGTGGAGGAGGAGCCACCCCCGCCGGGACCCCCCGGCCCGGTCTAGGGCCGGCTAGTGCCGAGCGTCCGGTGCCGCGCCCTGGTGGGTGGGCACGAGCGCCAGCGGGCACCGGGCCTCACGCAGCACGGCCCGGGCGATCGAGCCGAGGTGCGGGATGTGGTGCGGTCCGCGGTGGCCCAGGAGCAGCACGTCGGAGTCGACCGAGGCCTCGGCCAGCGCGTCCGCGGGGCGCATGTGGACGACGGCGACCCGCACCGCCACGTCCGGGAAGCGCTCGCTCCAGGGAGCCAGCCGCTCGGTGATGCCGAGCTCGGCGCGCGCGGTCCAGTCGTTGGTCTCCGTGCGGTCGACGAGCATGTCGTCGTACATCGACGGCACGTACCAGGCGTGCAGCACGGTGAGCGTGGCTCCGAGCCGGGCGGCGGTGGTGAAGGCCTCCTCGAGCAGGTGCTCGTCGCTGTCGGCCTCGTCGATCCCGACCGTCACGCGCGGCTCGCCGTCGCGCGGCGCCCAGTCCTCCGGCACCGAGACCACGGTGACCGCGGCGCGCGACGCCACGCCCGAGGTGATCGAGCCGGTGAGGATCCGGCGCGCCCGGCTCTGGCGGCGGTGCTGGAGCACGACGCAGTCGCTGGACTCGGAGAGGCCGACAAGCATGTCGACGGTGCTGCCGTGCCGGATGAGGGTCTCCACCTTCACCGTGTCGTCGCTCAGCTGGCGGACCCGCTCGGCGGCCGAGGCGATGGCCTCACGGCCGATCTGGTCGGCCGCCTCGAGGTCCAGGGCGTACGCCTCGGGCACCACGAAGCCGCTCGTCGGATGCACGACGTGCACCAGGCGCAACACCCGGTCCTCCTGTTGCGCGCGGGTGACGCACCAGCGCAGCAGCGCGTCGTGGCCGGCGTCGCTCCCGGGGGCCCCGACTGCGACGAGCAGCGGGAGGTTGGCGTGCTGGGTCATGATCATCCCTTCGATGGTCCTGACCCCACCCTCTCCTCGCGGCGAGAGGGCCGTTAGGGCCCTACGTCCCGCCGCCGGTGAGCAGAAGGGCGTGCGGCCGCCTCAGCGCACGGCACGAGCCGAGACCGTGAAGATCTGGCCGTTGTCACGCGGGGTGCCGGAGCAGGCGAAGGGCGTGCCGCTCCAGCAGCTCGCGTAGCGCGAGGACCCGTTGGCCACGGTGACGGTGACGCGGCGGACCTGGCTGGGGGTGAACCGGACCCGGATCCCGCCCCGGCCCTTGGCGTCGAGGTTGATCGGCTTGCGCACCACCTTCCCGCTGCGCAGGAAGACCAGCGCGTGCGCGCCGGGACCGGCTGCGCGCGCCGGACCGTCGACGTCGATGCGCAGCCCCCACCTGCCCTTCAGCGCGGCGGCGGGGCGCACCTGCAGGCTCTTGGTGGTCAGGTGCGAGAGTCGCGCGCTCCAGCCGCGCAGCTGGCGCCGCGCCGGGCGCAGCGTCACCTTCTTGGCGAGCGGGGCCGCGCGGTAGGCCGAACCCTCGGCGTACGTCACCGAGGGCGCGAGGTTGCCGGCGCCGAAGGCGGCGTAGAAGGCCGGCAGGGTGGTGCCGCGGTTGCGAAGCACCCGGGCGATGGCCTGCACGGAGAACTCGTCACGCGCGCCCGGCGCGGAGTCGAGCCGCTCCCAGATCTTGCGCACGATGTCGACGCCGTAGGTCCGGCTGAGCTTCTCGATGAAGATCCACTGGCCGTAGTGCGCCAGCCCGCCGAACTTGTCGAGGGGGATGCCCGGGCGGCCCAGCTGGCCGTGGCGCAGGTACTGCCGGTTGTCGTTGACGCCGGTGGCGTAGCGCTCCTCCATCCAGGTCGCGGTGGCCTCCTTGAACCAGGAGTCCTCGCTCGCGTCGTAGCCGAACTGGATGGCGTGGAAGAACTCGTGGGCGGCGGTCACGGCGAGGCTCTGCGCGGCGCTGCCGCGGAACTCGCTGAAGTCGTTGTCGAGCACGCAGTAGCC
The DNA here is from genome assembly GCF_059766615.1 of Nocardioides sp. Z43_10. Lineage (NCBI taxonomy): Bacteria > Bacillati > Actinomycetota > Actinomycetes > Propionibacteriales > Nocardioidaceae > Nocardioides > Nocardioides sp. Z43_10. The sequence goes on from NZ_JCBAJY010000004.1 coordinate 190,480, forward strand.
CGAGCGGCGGAAGTCGTCGGTGCGGTCGCTCAGGCGGCCCTCGGGCACGCAGTAGCCGTAGATGCCCTCGGTGCCGACGTCGGCGAGGTAGACGTCGAACTCGGCGGTGCCGCCGCGTCCGCCGTCGGCGGGGGGCTGGCGGTAGCCCATCGCGGTCTGCTGGCGCCACACCGCGATCACCTCGGCGAGGGAACGCTCGACCCAGGCGTCCATCTGGGTGGCACTCGAGCCCGCACCGGCCGGGCGGTGCCGGCCGCTGGTGAGGTGCTGGACGCAGACGTTGCTGCGGCACTTCTTGGCCGGGGTCGCGCCCGTGGGGTACTTCGCCGTGCCGGGGTCGATCGAGCTGTCGTCGTTGGGACGCGCGAGCAGCGCGTCGGCGCGACGCTGCTGCGCGGGGGTGAGGGCGTCGTAGGAGGCGCTGAGCTCGCTGAGCGCGATGGAGGGGCTGACCGCGCTCTCTCCGGCCAGCGAGCGGGCCGCGACGGTGAGCGCGGTGCGCGCCGCCTCGCGCGCCTGGGCGGTGGTCTCCGACGCGACGTCGGGCTTGATCACCCCGGCGTGCTCGGGAGCCGACGGCTGCTCCTCGGCGGCCAGCGTGGGCGACAGCGTCGTCATCGCGATGGCCAGGGCCAGGATGCTGGCGGCCAGGGATCGGCGCATGGAGGAGCCCCCTCGGGAACAGTTCGGGTCTGGACATCGAGGACGTCGCCCCGCGCCCGGCGACCAATGTAGCCGCAGAGCGTGAGGTGTCGAGAACCGAGCATGCGGCCGATCGGCCACCGGCCTCAGGGAATGGCGGCGATCTTCTCGATCAGCGCGGTGGTGGAGATCGCCGGCGTGCGCGGCAGGTACACGACCTCGCAGATGTCCTTGAACTCGTCGAAGCGCCCGGCCCAGTCGTCGCCCATCACCAGCACGTCCGCGCCGTACTTGACGATGTAGTCGCGCTTGAGCTCCAGGCTCTCCTCCACGAAGACCTCGTCGACGGCCTTGAGCGCCGCGACGATGGCGAGGCGCTCGTCTTCGCCGAAGACCGGCTCGCGGCCCTTCTTGCGAACGTTGAGCGCGTCGGCCGACACGCCCACGACGAGACGGTCGCCGAGTTCGGCGGCGCGCTGGATCACCCGGAGGTGACCGACGTGGAACACGTCGAACGTGCCGAACGTCATAACGGTGCGTGACATGTCCGGAATTATGGCATCGGGGCGGTCGTCTTGACCGACGTGGGCAAGAATCGACGGTGATGACTACCTTCTCGCTGGTCGCCGACCCCTCTGCCGACGCGGAACGCCGCACCGCCCTGCGCCGGATGCGGATGGTGGCGCTCGCCCTGCTGCTCTTCGCCGCGGTCGTGTACGTCGCGACGCTGGACCGCGACGGATGGCTCGGGTTCGTCAACGCCGGGGCGGAGGCCTCGATGGTGGGCGCCATCGCCGACTGGTTCGCGGTCACCGCGCTCTTCCGGCACCCGCTGGGGCTGCCGATCCCGCACACCGCGCTCATCCCGAAGCGCAAGGACGAGCTGGGCCGCGGTCTGCAGGAGTTCGTCGGGGAGAACTTCCTGCACGAGGAGATCATCCGTGAGCGGGTCGGCGCCGCCACCATCTCGCTGCGCGCCGCGCGCTGGGTGGGGGAGGAGGCCAACGCCCGCCGGGTGGTGGACGAGGTCTCCGAGCTCGCGGCCCTCGGGCTGGCGCGGGTGCGCGACGAGCACGTGATCTCCCTGGTGGAGGAGGCGGTCGTGCCCCGGTTCCGTACCGAGCCGATCGCGCCGCTGCTGGGCGGCCTGCTCGGCGAGGTGGTCCGCGACGACCTGCACCACGGGTTGGTCGACCTGGCCCTGGAGGAGCTGCACCGCTGGCTGGTGAGCAACGAGGAGACCTTCTCGCAGGTGCTCGGTGAGCGGGCGCCGTGGTGGTCCCCGCCGCGGCTCAACGAGGCGGTCACCGGCCGGGTGCATCTCGAGGTGATCCGCTGGGTCGCCGACATCCGCGAGGACCCGCACCACCACGCCCGCCAGGCGCTCGACTCGATGCTGGTCCAGCTGGCCAGCGACCTGCTCGAGGACCCGGACACCCAGGCGCGCGCCGAGCGGCTCAAGGAGCGGGTCCTGGACCACCCGCAGGTGATGGCGACCGTCGTCTCGGTGTGGCAGAGCTTCCGCACCGCGCTGCTGGAGGCCCTGCACGACCCGGAGGGGGCGGTGCGCGCGCGGATGCTGAGCGAGCTCACCGCGTTCGCCGCGCGGCTGAGCGAGGACGAGCGTCTGCGCCGACGCCTGGACGGGTTCGCGGCCGACGCGGCCGTCTTCGCGGTCTCGCGCTACGGCGCGGAGCTGACCACGGTGATCACCCACACCATCGAGCGGTGGGACGGCAAGGAGGCGGCCGAGCGGATCGAGCTGCACGTCGGCCGGGACCTTCAGTTCATCCGGATCAACGGCACCATCGTCGGCGGCCTGGTCGGTGTGCTGATCCACACGGTCGCGGTGCTGGTGGGCTGAGGCTTGGTGGGGCTGAGCCTGGCGGGCTGAGGCTGGTGGACTGAGCACCTGCCCGGGGGGCGCACAATGGCCCCATGAGCGCACCGGTCGACGTACCCATCCGAGACGAGTCGATCCGGCTCGGGCAGTTCCTCAAGCTCGCGAACCTGATCGAGAACGGCGCCGACGCGAAGCCGCTGATGGCCGACGGGGCGGTCCAGGTCAACGGCGAGGTGGAGACCCGCCGCGGGCGTCAGCTCGTCCGCGGCGACGTGGTCACGCTGGCCGGGATGTCGGCGCGCGTCGCCGACGAGGCAACGCCCGACAACCTCCCCTGGTAGCCGACCCGTCACTGCCTCGACCAGACACGCCGTGCCCGGCCGAGTCAGTGACGGGTCGACGGGTCAGGAGACGTCGAGCAGGTCGACGACGAAGATCAGCGTCTCGCCCGGCTTGATGATGCCGCCGGCGCCGCGCTCGCCGTACCCGAGGTGCGAGGGGATCACCAGTTGGCGACGGCCGCCGACCTTCATCCCCTCGACGCCCTGGTCCCAGCCGGAGATGACCTGGCCGGTGCCGAGGCGGAACCGCAGCGGGGTGCCGCGGTTGTAGGAGGCGTCGAACTCCTCGCCGGTCGAGTGCGCGACCCCGACGTAGTGCACGGACACGGTCGACCCCGAGGTGGCGACCTCTCCGTCGCCCTCGACGAGGTCGGTGACGACCAGGTCGGCGGGCGGCTCGAAGTCGGGGAACTCGATCTCAGGCTTGTCCATCGTCTCGCTTTCGTCTGAAGTGGGTCCACCACCGTAGCGGAGGCGCTCTGGGCGCAGCCGCGGCGTGCCCGCCGGGGTCGGCTCAGCCGCCGTGGACGTACTTGTCGAGCTCGTCGCGCTCGAACTCCAGCTCGCCGATGCGGCTCTTGACGACGTCGCCGATGCTGATGATCCCGGTGAGCACGTCGCCCTCGACCACGGGCAGGTGGCGGACGCGGTGCTCGGTCATCGTGCGCATCAGCTCCGGCACCGAGTCGTCGGGGGCGCAGCTGCGCACCTCGACGGTCATGATCGAGGAGACCGCCGCGTCCAGGACGCGCTCGTCACGGGCCAGGTGCCGTACGACGTCGCGCTCGCTGACGATGCCCTCCACGTGCGAGCCGTCGCTGCTCACGACCAGGGCGCCCACGTTGTGCTCGGTCAGGAGCGCCACCAGCTCACGCACTCCGGCGGTCGGGGCGATCGTGACGACCTCGGAGCCGCCCTTGCCCTGCAGCACGTCGTTGATGCGCATCTGCCACCTCTTGTCCTGTGAGTCGTCGAGCCGTGACCCACCACGCTAGTGCTGCCCTGCCCCGCTGAACAGAGGCCCGATGGCGCCGTGAGATCAGGGCGCGGCCGGCCCGTTGACGTCGGTGCGCCGGGCGCGCTGGGCGCTCAGGTCGTGGACCGACCCGACCCCGTGCGGGACCGAGTCCGGGTCGTCAGCGTCGTGGGGCAGGGAGCCCAGGAACGCCAGCGCCGCCTCGTGCAGGTGGCCGTTGGTGGCCAGCGCGTTGCCGCCCCAGGGGCCGTCGTTCCCGTCCAGCCCGGTGAACCGCCCGCCGGCCTCGCGCACGATCACGTCGAGGGCAGCCATGTCGTAGAGCTCGAGCTCGGGCTCGGCGGCGATGTCGACGGCTCCCTCGGCGAGCAGCATGTAGGACCAGAAGTCGCCGTAGGCCCGGGTCCGCCAGCAGCGCCGCGACAGGGAGAGGAAGTCGTCGAGCCGGCCGCGCTGGTCCCAGCCGGACAGGGAGCTGTAGGAGAACGAGGCGTCCTCGAGGCGCCGTACGTCCGAGACCTGGCACGCGGTCGCCTTGAGCAGCGAGCGGCCGGTCCAGGCGCCGCCGCCCTTGGCCGCCCACCAGCGGCGCTGCAGCTGGGGGGCCGACACCACGCCGGCGACCACCTCGCCCTCGACCTCGAGGGCGATCAGCGTGGCCCAGACCGGCACGCCGCGCACGAAGTTCTTGGTGCCGTCGATGGGGTCGATGATCCAGCGCCGCTGGCTGTGCCCGGTCTCGCCGGTCTCCTCCCCGAGCACCGCGTCGCGCGAGCGGGCCCGGGACAGGGTCCGCCGGATGCCCTCCTCGACGGCCTGGTCGGCGTCGGTCACCGGGCTGAGGTCCGGCTTGCTCATCACGTGCAGGTCCAGGGCGCGGAACCGGTTCACGGTGAGCGAGTCGGCGTCGTCGGCGAGGACGTGCGCGAGCCGCAGGTCGTCGGTGTAATCGGGTGCCCCGGTGTTGGCCATGGGCACAGGCTATTCCCAGGTACCTGGTTTAACGTTCACCCATGGAGTTCGACGGCCTTCCGGTTCATGTCCTCGCCGTGCACGGTGCGGTGGTGCTGGCGCCGCTGACCGCGCTGGTGGCGCTCGCGTACGCCGTGCTGCCGCGGTGGCGGTGGGCGCTGCGCTGGCCGATGCTGGCGGGCGCGGTGGTGGCCGCCGGCGCGACCGGGCTGTCCTACCTGAGCGGGGAGGATCTGTTGGAGCAGCGGCCGAACCTGCTCGAGGTCCCCGCGCTGGCCGAGGCCATCCGCCTGCACCAGGACCGCGCCGAGGTGCTGCTGTGGGTCGCGCTGGCCTTCGTCGTCATCGCGGCCTTCGCGGCCTGGGCGCTGGGCGGGCCCAGCGCGCTGGTCTCCGACGGCGGGGCCCGGGAGACGCGTGCGGGCTGGGGCGTGCTCGCGCTGATCGCACTGGTCGCCGGTGCGCTCGCGCTGATGGTGCTGACCTACCTGACCGGCGAGGCGGGCGCCCGGGCCGTCTGGGGCTGAGCCCCGTCTGCGACTGAGCGGGGCGCTCAGTCGCTGCCGGCGTCGGACACCGAGCCGTCGCGCGCGGCGAGCAGCCGACGGAACGAGCTGACCCGGTCGGGGTCGGCCTGGCCGGCGGCGAGTGCCTCGTCGAGGCCGCACTCGGGCTCCCCGAAGCCGTGGGTGCATCCGCGCGGGCACTCCTCGGTCATCTCGTCGAGATCGGGGAACGCCTCGATGAGCCGCTCGGGCTGCACGTGGGCCAGCCCGAAGGAGCGGATCCCGGGGGTGTCCACGATCCAGCCCTCGCCGCCGGGCAGCGCCAGCATGATCGCCGAGGTCGAGGTGTGCCGCCCGCGCCCGGTCACGGCGTTCACGTGCCCGACCTCCCGCCTGGCCTCGGGCACCAGCGCGTTGACCAGCGTGGACTTGCCGACGCCACTGTGACCGATCAGCACGCTGGTGCGCCCGCGCAGCTGCTCGCGGACCTCCTCGAGGTCGCCGCCGCGCTGGGTGACCACCCAGGGCACCCCCAGCGAGCGGTACGTCGCCAGCAGGGTCTCGGGGTCGGCCAGGTCGGACTTGGTCATGCACAGCAGCGGCTGCATGCCCGAGTCGTACGCCGCGACCAGGGCGCGGTCGATCAGCCGGGGCCGGGGCTCGGGGTCGGCCAGCGCCGCGACGATCACCAGCTGCGAGGCGTTCGAGACGATCACCCGCTCCACCGGGTCGTCGTCGTCGGCGGTACGGCGCAGGGTGGTGGTGCGCGGGTGCACCTCCACGATGCGGGCCAGCGACCCCTCCTCGCCGGAGGTGTCGCCGACCACCCGGACCCGGTCGCCCACCACGACGGCCTTGCGGCCCAGTTGGCGCGCGGTCATGCAGACGATGGGCGGGTCCTGCGGCGACGCCTCGAGGATGACGGCGTACCGGCCGCGGTCCACCCGGGTCACCAGCCCGTCCACGGCGTCGTCGTGGCTGGGCCGCTCCTTGGTCCGGGGGCGGGTGCGTCGCCGCGGCCGCTCGTAGTGCTCGTGGTCGTGCTCGGTGTAGCGGCTCCTCACGACTGGCTCACAGCAGGCCGGCCCAGAACCGGGCGAAGTCGGGGAAGGTCTTGGCGGTGGTGGCGACGTTCTCGACCAGGACGCCGTCGACGCCCGCGCCCACGATCACGCCCGCGTGCGCCATCCGGTGGTCGGCGTAGGTGTGGAAGACGCCGCCGTGCAGCCGGGCGGGGCGGATGCTCAGGCCGTCGGGGTGCTCGGTGACGTCGGCGCCGAGCGCGCTCAGCTCGGTGGCCAGCGCACTGATCCGATCGGTCTCGTGGGCCCGGATGTGGGCGATGCCGCGCAACTGCGAGGGCGAGTCGGCCAGCGCGCAGAGCGCCGCGACGGCCGGGGTCAGCTCGCCGACGTCGTGCAGGTCGAGGTCGACTCCCTGGAGGCGGTCGGGGCCCTGGACGCGCAGGCCCTCCTCGACGTACGTCACGGTGCAGCCCATCGCGGTGAGGATGTCGCGCAGGGCGTCGCCGGCCTGGGTGGTGTGCCGCGGCCAGTCGCGCACCACGACGCTGCCGCCGGACACCGCGGCCAGGGCCAGGAAGGGCGCGGCGTTGGACAGGTCGGGCTCGATCAGGTGGTCGACCCCGCGGATCGGGCCGGGGGCCACGGTCCACCGGTCCGCGGCGGAGTCGTCCACCGCGACGCCGTGCTCGCGCAGCATCGCGACGGTCATCTCGATGTGCGGCAGCGACGGGACCGGCTCGCCCTCGTGGCGCACGTCCACGCCGTGCTCGTAGCGGGCGCCGGCCAGCAGCAGCGCGGAGATGAACTGCGACGACGCGGAGGCGTCGACGACCACGGTGCCGCCGGGGACGGCGCCGCGGCCCCGGACGGTGAACGGCAGCGCACCGCGCCCGGCGTCGTCGACGTCGATGCCGAGGCCGCGCAGGGCGCTGAGGACCTCGCCGACCGGGCGGTTGCGCATGTGCGGGTCGCCGTCGAAGGAGATGGTGCCCGACGAGAGCGCCGCGACCGGCGGCACGAAGCGCATCACGGTGCCGGCCAGCCCGCAGTCGACGCTCGCGTCGGCCGTGAACGGGCCGGGGGTCACGGTCCAGTCGTCGCCGCTGGTGTCCACCGGCGAGCCGAGAGCGGTCAGCGCCGCCGCCATCAGCGACGTGTCACGCGAGCGCAGGGCACGGCGTACGACGCTGGGGCGGTCGGCGAGGGAGGCGAGCAGCAGCGCCCGGTTGGTCAGCGACTTGCTGCCGGGCAGCGTGAGGGTGGCCTCCACCGGCTCCCGCACGCGCGGCGCTGGCCAGGGGTCGGCGGGGGCACTGCTCGGCTCGATGGGCGCTCTCGTCACGCCGGAAGACTACCGAGCCCGCTCAGCCGACCTTGGCGGCGGCGAGCCTTGCCTCACGGCGAGCGGCCCGACCCAGGTGCGTGGCCTCGCGCCGTACGTCGTGCGCGGCGTGCTGGGCACGCCAGGCGACCCCCGGCTTGCCGGCGGTGTCGGCGCTGGCCAGGAGCAGACCGCCGAGCGTGGAGAGGTTGGCCAGGAAGGCGTTGCGCTGGGTGCGGCGGGCCTGCGGGTCGGTCTCCTCCCAGAAGGGGTGTCCGGCGACGGTGGTCGGGATCAGGGAGGCGGCGAGCGCCGCGGAGCTGAGTCGGGGGGCGCGACCGGTGGCCAGGGCGAGGCCGGCGGCGAGCTGGACGCCGGCGTTGATCCGGACCAGCGTGGTCGGGTCCTCGGGGATCGGGACCTGGGGGACCAGCCGCTTGACCGTGGGCACCAAGCGGTCGGTGATCGGCTTGGCGGTGGCGGCCAGGGCGTCGGCGTTCTTGAGGGCCTGTGCGCCCCCGACGACGAACATGGACGCGAGCATCGGGCGGGCGAGCAGTCTGATGGCGGTCATGGGTGGCTCCATACCCGATCCCGGCGGTTCTAGTCCCTCCGCTCCTCCTGGACGCCGCCCGAGATGTCCGGCTCGGCGGCGGGCGGCGCCTCGGGGGGCGCCTCGGGAGGCACGGGGGCCTCAGTGGCGGCCGGCGCGGGCCCGGGGTCCGTCGGCGGGGCCGGGGCGTCGGTCGGTGCGGGTGGCTGGTCCGCGGTGCCCGGGGGAGAGCCCGGCTCCACCGGGGGCGACGGCGCGGGATCTGCGGCGGGTGTCTCGGTGGCGGAGGGCCCGGCCGGGTCCGGCGCCGCCGGGGTGCCGGCCGGGTCCCCGGGTGCGGTGGGGGAGGCGGGCGCAGAGGCGGAGGGGCCGGGCGAGGCCGGGTCGCGGGCGGAACCCTGGCGTCGAGGGTGTCGCCCGTCGTCGGCCAGGGGAGCGCGGTACGGAGCCGGGTCGGCCCACAGGTCGCTGCCGGCGGCCTGGGGCGCGGTGGGCCGGTGGGTGAGGACGACGGCGGGCGGGCGCCCGTTGCGCTCGGCGGTGCCGGGGTCGGGCAGCGTCACCACGGTGCCGCCGGTGACCACGGTGGTGGCGGCCACCCCCGCCACGGCGCTCGCCTGGGCATGGGTGAGCACGAAGTCCCTGGCCCGGTCCAGGAGCATCAGCAGCGTGCCGGGGAGCGCCACCGCCCCGGTGGGGGCGCCGAGGTAGCCGGCGGCGACGCCGCCGAGGACGACGGGCCCGAGCAGGGCCGCCAGACCGGAGTTGACCTCGGCGAGCTCCAGGTGCGTGCCCAGGCAGCGCGGACAGCCGCGCAGGTGCTCGGCGACACGCCTGGCGTCGCGGCGGGCGAGGCCCTGGCGGACGTAGCTGCCGAGGTGCGCCCGCGTCCACCGGCAGGTGTCCGCGTCGAGGCCGCTCGCGTGCATCGTCAGGTAGGCCTGGCGCAGCCCCTCGCGGGCTCGGTAGGCCAGCGCCGAGACCGAGTTCGGGCTCATCCCGAGCACGGTGGCCACCTCGGCCGGCTTCTGGCCCTCGACCTCGGTGTGCCACAGCACCACCTGCCAGCGCTCGGGCAGGGAGGCGAAGGCCCGTGCCGTCGCGCTGCTCTCGAACCCCTCGACGGCGGTGTCGCGGAACGGGACGCCGGGAGCGAGCGGCTCGAGGTCGTCGGTGGTCTGCAGCCGGGAGACCGCACGGGCCCGGTCGACGTGCAGGTGGCGCAGCGTGGTCAGCAAGTAGGCGCGGAAGGCCAGGTCGGGGCCACCGCCACGCTGCAGGACTCCGAGCACCCGGGCGAACGCGTCGGAGACCAGGTCGTCGACATCGCCCGGGCGGGCCAGCTGACGCGCCAGGCGCCGGGCGGCGTCGACGTGGCGCGCGAAGAGCGCGCCGTAGGCCTCGACGTCGCCGGTTCGGACCGCCGAGATCAGCTCTCCGTCGGAGGGGGCCTCCGGCTGGGCGAGGGTCTCGCTCACGTAGGGAACAACGAGCCGGTGGGCCCGAGGCGACGCCCGTGGGTAAAAAAAGTTGCCGGTCTCGCGTCATAGCGCGCCCGGCCCTGCGTCTCACTGAGGAAGGGCCGGCCGAGAGGCCGTCTCGAGGCCGGGGCCGGGGGAGCTGCCGGACCGGGTGCGCAGGGGGATGTCGCACCGGTCCGGGCAGCGGGGGGAGGCCCTCGGCCGCGGGATCCGAGGCGGTGGAGGCGGGGCGGCCCGCGGGCTAGCCTGAGCGCATGTGTGGTCGCTACGCCTCCAATCGCCGGCCCGAGGATCTCGTCGAGGAGTTCGAGATCGAGCAGCCGGCCATCGCCGCGCCGCTGCCGGCCGACTACAACGTCGCCCCCACCAAGGAGGTGTACGCCGTGCTCGAGCGCCCGCCGCGCAGCGAGGAGCGTGAGCGCGCCGAACCCGAGCGCCAGCTGCGGGTGCTGCGATGGGGGCTGGTGCCCTCGTGGGCCAAGGACCCCGGCATCGGCAACAAGATGATCAACGCCCGGATGGAGACCGTGGCCGAGAAGCCGGCGTACCGCAAGGCGTTCGCGGCGCGGCGCTGCCTGCTCCCGGCAGACGGCTACTTCGAGTGGTACCCGACCTCGGCGCTGACGAAGGCGGGCAAGCCTCGCAAGCAGCCCTTCTTCATCCGCCCCCGCGACCACGGGGTGCTGGCGATGGCCGGGCTGTACGAGATCTGGCGCGACCCGACCCGCGCCGACGACGACCCCGAGCGCTTCCGCTGGACCTGCACGGTGATCACCACGCAGGCCGAGGACACGCTGGGCCACATCCACGACCGGATGCCGATGATGGTCGAGCGGGAGCGCTGGGGTGCCTGGCTGGACCCGCGGACCGCGGGACGCGACGAGCTCCTCGCCCTGCTCGCGCCGGCCGCGCCGGGCAGCCTGGAGGCGTACCCGGTCTCGACGCTGGTCAGCAACGTGCGCAACAACGGCCCCGAGCTCCTCGAGCCGCTGCCGCTGGAGGACGTGCCCGAGGAGGTCCGCGGCGACGTCCATCTCGGCGCGGCCGCCGGCCCGGACCTGCGATGATGCCCCCGTGCCCAGCGAGCTGACCGTCCGCACCCCGCACGGGGACGCGCGCCTGGAGACCCACCGGTCGCGTCACCCGGTGGCCACGCTGCTGCTCAGCCACGGAGCCGGCAACGGCATCGAGACCCCCGACCTGCAGTGCCTGGCTCGCCACCTGCCGGGGCAGGGCATCTCGGTGGTCCTGCTGGAACAGCCGTGGAAGGTGGCCGGGCGCAAGATCGCGACCGCGCCGCGCACCCTCGACGACGCGCTGCGTGCGGCCGCCGACCGGATCCGTCCCCGCACGCCGCTGGTCGTGGGCGGCCGCTCGGCAGGCGCCCGATCGGCGGCGCGCAGCGCCCGCGAGCTGGGCGCGTCGGGATGCCTGGCGCTGGCCTTCCCGCTGCATCCACCCGGCAGGCCGGAGAAGAGCCGGGTCGAGGAGCTCACCGGGGCCCGGGTGCCGGTGTTGGTGATCCAGGGCGAGCGGGACCCGATGGGTCGGCCCGAGGAGTTCCCCGAGGGCGTGGACCTCGCGGTCGTCCCCTCGGCCGATCACGGCTTCAAGGTCCCCAAGCGGGGGCCGCTCACCGAGAAGGACGTGCTCGCGATCATCGTCGAGGCCACCTTGGAATGGATCATCCGGGATGTGGTCGGGAATCCCTCGGCGCGCTGAGCTGTTCACCCCCCGTGACCTGCCTGCTCTCCGAACCCGAGGTGAACCCGTCCGCCCCGGCCGATCCCGCGCCCACGCGGCCGGCCGCGCAGCGGACTCCGGACGACGCCGGGCTACTCTGGAAGGCGATGACCGAATCCCTGAGTGGCACCGTCCCCGAGACCGCGCCTGAGACCGAGGAAGAGCGCTCACTTCGTTTCGAACGTGACGCGCTCCAGTACCTGGACCAGCTGTACTCCGCGGCCATGCGCATGACGCGCAACCCGCAGGACGCCGAGGACCTGGTGCAGGAGACGTTCGCGAAGGCGTACTCCTCGTTCCACCAGTTCCGCGAGGGCACGAACCTCAAGGCCTGGCTCTACCGGATCCTGACCAACACCTTCATCAACACCTACCGCAAGAAGCAGCGCCAGCCGCAGCAGTCGATGTCCGAGGACGTCGAGGACTGGCAGCTGGCTCGCGCGGAGTCGCACACCTCCGCGGGGCTGAAGTCCGCGGAGACCGAGGCGCTCGAGCGGCTGCCCGACAGCGAGGTGAAGGAGGCGCTGCAGCGGCTCCCGGAGGAGTTCCGGCTCGCGGTCTACCTGGCAGACGTAGAGGGCTTCCCCTACAAGGAGATCGCCGAGATCATGGACACGCCCATCGGGACGGTGATGTCGCGTCTGCACCGCGGACGTCGCCAGCTGCGCGACATGCTGTCGGACTACGTGCGCCGCAACGACCTGCTCCCCGCGGGCACCGTGGAGGCGAAGTCATGAGCGACAAGACCGATGAGGGTTGCGCCGAGTACCTCGAGCAGATCATCTACCTGATCGACAACGAGCTCGACGAGGCCGACTGCTCCGTCGTACGCCGCCACCTCGACGAGTGTGGTCCGTGCCTGGAGAAGTACGACCTCGAGCGCACGGTGAAGTCGGTGGTGGCGCGGTCGTGCTCGGAGGCTGCTCCGGCATCGCTGCGTGAGCGGGTGATGGTCCAGATCCGCGAGGTCCACGTCCGCATCAGCGAGCCGTGAACGGCGCGCAGATGAGACCGATTAGCCCGTAGCGCTGTCGTTTGACAAGATATCCCTCGGCCTCACGGCCGACGACCCCGATCCAGGAGGACACCATGGGCAAGACCGGCCGCAAGCGCCGCGCTCGTAAGAAGAAGGGCGCGAACCACGGCAAGCGCCCCAACGCCTGAGCGCAATCAGCATCGCGAGCCCCCAGCCTCTCGGCCGGGGGCTCGAGTGCATTTCGGGGCGGCTAGGAGCCGGCTGCCGGTGAGGTGATCGTCCGGCGGCCCAGGGAGGTCTGGAACCGGACGAGGTACCCGTCGGGGTCTTCGACGAGGAACTGCTCGACGCCCGCCTCCTGATCGCCTACGCCGTACCACTTCGTCTCCGGCGCCATGAAGAGCGGATAGCCCGCCTCGTGCAACGAGGAGAGCACCGATGCCAGGTCGGTCAGGGTGACCTGGAAGTTGACCCCGCGTCCGAAGGGCCGCTCCAGCGGCCCGGTGATCCAGTCCCGGCCGAGTCCGCGCTGCTCGAGCATGAGGTGCGCGGACCCACGCGAGATGTAGGCGAACCCCTCGTCTGCGCGCTGGTAGTCGATCTCGAAGCCGCAGAGACCGCACCAGAACGCGATGCTGCTCGAGGTGTCCGTGACGAGGAGCTCGGGGACGAGGGCAGGCTCAGCCGGTGGCCCGGGTGTGGGGGCGGCTGCACGTGCGGTGGGAGGGTCGGTAGCGGGAGTCACGCTGCCATGTTGACAGTCCCCCTGGGGTGCGCAGCCGGTGCGTCAGTCGCTGCCTGGACGCGGGGGCCGGCAAGCGGGAGAGCGCGCGTACTTCGACATCTGGCAGGCGCCGTCCACCAGCTCCCTGCCCGCGAGCGGCGCCGCCAGCTCGACCCGGATGGCGTGGGAGACGGCCACGTCGCTGCACGACATCGCACGGCCCGTCTCTCGGACCGTGATGGTGACTCGCTCCGAGTCCTCGTCCACGTCCACGTACGCACCGGCCCTGCACTCGCTGCCGGTGTAGGTCAGCTGCACGATCGCCCCGTCCACCCGCGCGGGCTTGTGCCAAGGCGTCGGCTCGGATGGGCCGAAGAAGTACCACGCAGCGACGCCGACCACCGCGATCACCGAGGCAGTGGCGAGGACGAGCCGCACTGTCACGGCTCCACGCTGCGTCGGCGTCGACATCGAACCTCCTCCGACCGGGGTCCTCACTATGACGCGTCGGAGTCATCAGCGGTTTCGGCGCGGGTAGCGACCGGCGTTCCCACCCCGCTCACACGGCTCGCTGCTCCCACACTCGGGTCCAGACCACGCTAGGGGTCGGGCGCCGCGCGCGTGGGGGACGACGAGCGGCCTGCGGGGCGTGGGCGGCGTCGGTCGTGGGAGACGTCGAGGGTGCCGGTGTGGTCGCGGAGGTACTGGTAGCCCTGGGGGCTGGTCCAGAGGTAGCTGCCCGTGTCGAGGGCGGTGTAGCTCCAGGGGCTGTGGGTCTTGTGGCGGTGATGTCGTCGGCAGAGCGGGGCGAGGTTGCATGAGCAGGTGGTGCCGCCGGTGGCGTGGTCTTGGATGTGGTCGCAGTCGGCGCGATGGCCGTCGGGGGTGAGTCTTCGGGCGGGGCGGGTGCACCAGGGGAAGACGCAGGTGTGGTCGATGAGGGCGAGGCGTTCGACGAGGCGGTCGGGGGTCTCGTAGGCGTTGACGTGGACGTGGTCCTCGAGGTCGATGACCGGCTTCACGGTCACCCGGGCATCGGGGGTGGAACACCAGTCGCGGACCTGGTCGAGCGAGACGAACGAGGCGGTGTTCTCCACGCGAGCCAGGTGGACGCCGGTGTCGTCGAGGCCTCGGGCGCGCAGCGCGTCGTGGGAGAGGTGGACGTAGAGCACCACCTGACGCGACCGCGCCGGGCCGGTGCTGGCCGGCTTGTGCGGTTGATCGGGAGCACCTGGTGCGTCGGATCCACCGCACTGACCGGTGACCGCGCCGTCGGTCGCCTCAGTCGATGTCGCGACGACCAGATCGAGGGCGAGCTGGCGTCGGGCGAGGTCTCCGGCGGCCTTCGCGCGCCGCACGTCCAGCGGGTCCACCGATCCGAGCGCTTGCTGCTGCGCCGCCCCAGCGGCGACCGCAGCGTCGAGGTCGAGGGCGTCGGCGAGGTCGAGCTCGCCGCGCACGGTCATGGTGCCGTCGTAGGAGACCTGGTCGGTGTCGATGTCGAAGCACCGCCCGTCCGCAGCGGCCCGGCGCCGCTGCTCGGCCTTCTCGGGCTGGAACCGCACCCGCGCCTCCTCGACCAACCGGTCCAGGGCGGCGAGACCGATCTTGTGTGCGACTGCGGCGACGTGGGTGTCCACGAACCCCGCACCGGCCGGGACCAGGCTCATCGTGGCGTCCGCGATCCGGCGTGCCTTCCACGCCACGAGATCCCCAGCCAGCACCCGCTTCCAGACCTTCGGGAGCCGGTGGCGCAGCTCCAGGGCCTGACCCACATACCGGCGTCCGGCGTCGGTGGACATGCCGATCGCGAGGGCGAACTCGGTGACCGCGAACTCCGCCACCAGGGGCGCTCCTGGCCCGGCGACGGGGATGCCGTGGTCGCCGTACGGGCCGTGGATGACCGCGGCCGCCTCCAGAGAATCCACCGAGTGCATCGCAGCCCAGTCCACCGCCAGCTGCAGCTGACGTGCCTCGGCCGCATCCGCAGCACCGCGTGAGACCCGGGCGGCGTCCAACACCGCACGAGCGGTGTCAGGGGTAGCGGTCCGGGTCATGGCTCCACTCAAGCAGGCGCCACCGACAGTCCTGCCCCCAGAGACCGCCACGACACGCGGACTGTGGAGAACTCGCTATGGGTCGTCGCTCCGTAGCCGAAAGCCCAGTTCCGAGCTCGATGCCCGAGGGCGGCCGAGCGACGCAAGACGAGAGGCGCAGGCGTCACAGCCACACGAGGATCACCACGAGCGCCCACGCGATGGAGAGGGCGAGCTCGACCGGCACGGCCACGGCTGCCGCGACGAGAAGTCCATTGCCCGCCCGTGGCGCGGCCAGCCGCAGAACCACACCCAGGGCGGCGCTCACGACCGCGAACACGCCCCCGGCGCCCAGCACCAGTGGACTGAACAGGTACGAGTCGAGCAGCACCATGACCGCGACCGTTGCCAGGGTGTTGGCGAGCAGGCAGACGATGAGTGCCCGGACGGAGAGCCATCCACGTGGCCGCGCCGGCGCACCGTCGCTGGCGTCAAGAAGGGGGGAGCTGGCCATGTGTCTCCTTCGCCAAACGTGGTCATGCGGGCCGGGTGCATGCGGAGTCAGGACCCCCACTCGCGAAGTCACGCCGACTCGGCACCCTCAGCGCGCGAAGTTACGCCGACTCGGCACGCTCAGCGCGCGAACTCAAGCCGACTCGGCACCCTTAGCGCGCGAAGTTACGCCGACTCGGCGGGGGGTGGGGTTTGGCGGGTGAGGAAGCGGTCGGCGTCTACTACTACGCGGGTGATGTCGCCGGTGGCTACCAGCTTGCCGTCGCTGTGGCGGGCGGAGACGGTGAAGCGCATCAGGCGACCGTCCGCGTAGGAGCGGGAGGCGCTCACCTCGACGGTGCGCCCGACCAGGCTGGCGCCGCGGTGCTCGAGCTCGACGCGGGTGCCGACGCTGGTCTGGCCGGCCTCCAGGCGGGGGTCGATCGCCGCGCAGGTGGCGGCCTCGCACCAGGCCAGCAGCCGCGGGGTGGCCAGCACCGGCAGGCTGCCCGAGCCGAGGGCGGCGGCGGTGTCGTCGTCGCCGACCGTGAAGGTCAGCACGGCGCTCACGTCGTCGGTGTCCATGGTTCCTCCTCGGGTCGTAGGGCGAGCTTGAAGCCGAGCAGGGCGAGCCCCTCCTCGGGGTACCAGTCGCGCTCGGGGTCACGGACGAAGCCCATCCGCTCATAGAGGCGGTGGGCCGTCGTCTGTCCGGGCAGGCTGCACAGCACGACCGCGCCGTTGCCGGCGCCGCGGGCCTCCTCGATGCAGTGCTCGACCAGCGCGGAGCCGACTCCCCGGCCGCGAGCCGCGGCAGCCACGGCCAGCATCCGGAACTCGCCCTCCCCGTCCCGCGAGACCTCGCGCCACGGCGAGCCCTCGGGGCAGATCGTCACGGTGCCGAGCAGCTCGTCGTCGGGGCCGTCCACGGCCACCCAGACCTCCGCCTGGGCGGCCCGACCGGCGGTGTCGCGCAGCCGCTCGACGTAGCCGTGGTCGTGCTCCACGTGCCCGTCCCCGACGTAGGCGTCCACCACGAGCTCCCCGATCGCGTCGTACTCGGCGACGCTCGCGAGCCTGACCCGCATCAGATGCCGAAGGTGCTGCGGGGGTAGGCCGCGTCCACGTCGGTGACGATGTTGACCAGGTAGGGGACCCCGGAGGCGAAGGCCCGATCCAGCGCCGGACCGATCTGGCGCGGGTCGGTGACCTTCTCGCCGCCGCCGCCGAGCGCCTTGACCACCCCGTCGTACGACGTCGCCGGCGAGAGGTCGGCGACCACGTCGTAGCCGTAGAGCATCTGCATCGGGCCCTTCTCCAGGCCCCACGCGGAGTTGTTGCCCATCACCATCACCACCGGCAGGTTGTGGCGCACCAGCGTGTCCACGTCCATCAACGAGAAGCCCGCGGCGCCGTCGCCGAGCAGCAGCACCACCTGCGCCGAGGGGCGGGCCAGCCGGGCCGCGATGGCGGCGCCGAGACCTGCCCCCAGGCACCCGTAGGGGCCCGGGTCGAGCCAGCCGCCGGGGCGCTTCGGCTCGACGTACTTGCCGGCGAAGCTGACGAAGTCGCCACCGTCGCCGATCACCACCGCGTCGTCGGCGAGCCGGGGGACCAGCTCGCCGTAGATCCGGGCCGGGTGGATCGGGTCGGCCTCGGCGGACAGCAGCGCGCGGTCCCGCTCCGCGGCTGCCGCGACGGTGTCCTGGAGCCGGCTGACCCACGGTCCCCACGCGGGGCGGCTGGGCAGGCGCTCCACGGCCGCGTGCAGGCCGTCGAGGACGAGCGTGAGGTCGCCGGCCACGGAGCCGGCGAGCTCGGCGTGCCCGGAGAGCTGGGCGGGGGAGTCGGCGACGTGGACGACCCTGGCCGGCGGCGCGTCCTCCTTGCCGCCGAAGGCGCCGTAGGAGAGCCGGAAGTCCAGCGGCGTCCCGACGACGACCACCAGGTCGCTGGTGCCGAGCGCCTGGCTGCGCGCCTTGGTCACCAGCAGCGGATGCCCGCCGGGGACGATGCCGCGGCCCATGCCGTTGGTGATGACCGGGACGCCCAGGCCCTCCACCAGGCGCAGCGCTGCCTCCTCGGCACCGTCGGCCCAGACGTCGGTGCCGAGCACGAGGACGGGACGCGAGGCCGCGCCGAGCAGGCCGGCGATCGCGGTGAGGGCGTCCGGGTCCGGCTCGAGACGCTCGACGCGCCGACCGGTCGGCGCGGCGCCCGAGGCGGAGTTGAAGAACTCGTCCATCGGCACGTCGACGAAGACCGGCCCGCGGTGCGACGACCCGGCGGCGGTGAACGCCTCGTCCATCCCGCCGAGGATGTCGTCCGCGGTGTGCAGGGTGCGGGCCAGCTTGGAGACCGACGCCACGATCGGGGGCTGGTCGAGCTCCTGCAGGCTGCCGGTGCCCCACCGGTTCGCCGGCGCCCGGCCGCCGACGACGACCATCGGGGACCCGGCGAACTGGGCCTGGGCGATGGCGCTGACCCCGTTGGTCACGCCGGGGCCGGCGGTGAGGACCGCCAGGCCGGGGACCCGGGTGAGCTTGCCGGTCGCCTCGGCGGCGAACGCGGCCGTCTGCTCGTGGCGGACGTCGAGCAGCCGCATCGGCGGGTCGGCCTTCACCGCCCCGTCGTACATCGGGAACACGTGGGCCCCCGAGAGCGTGAACATGGTCTCGACCCCGTGGGCCCGGGCCACCGCGACGGCCAGCTCGCCGGAGTGACCGGACAGGGAGCCGTCCTTCGGGGCGTCGGAGGCGGTGGGCGCTGCGTCGTCAGTAGCCGTCATGGCTGCAGGTTACTCACGAGAAGCGGGTGCGCGGGGCCTCCAGATGATGTGCGTTGCTGATTCGCAGCGCATCGACCAGCACCAGGAGCAGGTCCGAGCGCACGGCGGGCGGGCGGGGCGCCAGCGCCAGCTGCAGGTGCAGGGCGCGCAGGAAGGCCTCGGCGTTCCCGGTGGACAGGTACGGGTCTCGGTCCTCGTGCGGCGGGTTGCTCGCCGTCGCCGCGATCCGGGCCACCCAGGGCTCGAGGATCCGCAGCGGGACCACGTCGCGGCGCAGCAGCCGCAGCGTGGCGCGGGCCATCCGGTCCGGCTCGCCGGCCTGCAGCAGCCTCGGGGTGGGCTGGACCACCCGGTCGGCGAGGACGTCGAGCACCACGGTGAGCTCGGGCACTCCCAGGTGCGGGGACGCCGCCAGGCTGCCCAGCGCGTCGGCGCCGTGCGCCAGCGCGCGCGCCCAGCCGTGACCGGGCACGTAGCCGCGGGTGTCGCGCTCGCGCAGGAACCAGGTGGCGATCCGGTCGCCCCACTCGAGCACCTTGCCGCCCGGCACCAGCGCCAGCGCGGTGTCGCGCTCGATGCAGTCGGCCAGCACCAGCGCGGAGTAGCTGCGCCGGAACACGGTGTCGCTCTCGCGCTCGCCGACGCCCACGCCGAGCCCCGCGGCCATGCCGTCGCCCAGCCCGGTGAGGAGGTCGTCGTAGACCCCGCGCTCGAGCCACGTCGACAAGGTGGGGTACGCGGTCCCGTCCCGCTCCGCGGCGTCGGCGGAGCCGAGCATCGTGGTCAGCTCGGCGGTGAGCTCGGCGAGGGGGCGATCGGACGGGACGGCCAGCCCCCGGGAGAGGACCTGCTTCCAGTACGACGCGGACATGGCACCTATCCTGCCAGCCGGTGCCGGCACGCGCCGAACCGGTCACTAGGCTGACGGCCGTGCCGTCGATGACCGAGCTCGTGCGGGCCCACACCGACCTCGCCGAGGACGACGTGGCCTGGCTGCAGCTGCTCATGGCCGACTGGCAGATCGTCGCCGACCTGTCTTTCGCCGACCTCGTGCTGTGGCTGCCCGACCGCGCCGGCGGCGGATTCTGGGCGGCCGGTCACATGCGGCCCACGACCGGCCCCACGGCGTACGTCGACGACGTCGTCGGCACCTTCGTGCCCGTCGGGCGCCGCCCGCTGCTCGACGAGGCGTGGCTCACCGGCCGCCTGGTCCGCGAGGGCGACCCCGAGTGGCGCGACGACGTGCCGGTGCGGGTCGAGTCGATCCCGGTGCGGCGCGAGGGCCGGGTGATCGCCCTGGTGGCCCGCAACACGAACCTGCTCGGGGTGCGCACCCCCAGCCGCCTGGAGCTGTCCTACCTGCAGACCGCCGCCGACCTCACCCAGATGATCGCGCGCGGCCTCTTCCCGGCCCCCGGGCAGCGCAGCGACCACGCCGACAGCCCCCGGGTCGGCGACGGCTTCCTGCGCGTCGACGCCGCCGGCCGGGTCGTCTACGCCAGCCCCAACGCGCTCTCGGTCTACCGCCGCCTCGGCCTGTCGGGCGACCTCGCCGGGTTGGTCCTGGCCGACCTCACCCGCGAGCTGGTGGCGCCGCGTCACCGTCCCGACGAGGAGACGCTCAGCGCGGTGCTGGGCGGGCGGACCCATCGCGACACCGAGCTCGGCTCGGCCACCCCCGGCGCGCCCGGCTCGGGGGAGGTCTCGCTGATCGTCCGCTCGATCCCGCTGCGCCCCGAGGGCGAGCACATCGGCGCGCTCATCCTGGTGCGCGACGTCACCGACCTGCGCCGACGTGACCGGGAGCTGATCACCAAGGACGCGACCATCCGCGAGATCCACCACCGGGTGAAGAACAACCTGCAGACCGTCGCGGCGCTGCTGCGGCTGCAGGCGCGCCGGATCGAGGCCCCGGAGGCGAAGTCCGCTCTGGAGGAGGCCGTGCGGCGGGTGGGGTCGATCGCGATCGTGCACGAGACGCTCAGCCAGGCGGCCGCGGAGGAGGTCGACTTCGACGACATCGCCGACCGGCTGGGACGGATGGTCACCGAGGTCAGCGCCGCGGGCGACCAGGTGCGGGTGCGTCGTGAGGGGACGTTCGCGTCACTGCCCTCGGAGCAGGCCACCGCACTGGCGATGGTGTTGACGGAGGTGCTGCAGAACGCCGTCGAGCACGGCTACCGGGCCGCCGACGACGAGGCCGCGAGCGGGGAGATCCTGCTCGCCACGCGCCGGACGGCGGACCGGCTGCACGTCACGGTGGACGACGACGGGGCCGGTCTTCCCGAGGGCTTCGACCTCGACGGGTCGACCAACCTCGGACTGTCGATCGTGCGGACCCTCGTGGAGTCGGAGCTCGGGGGACGACTCCGGATCGGTCCCCACGACAGCGCCGAGGGCGCTGCCGGGGGACGGCGGGGGACCAGGGTCGCGATCGATCTCCCGCTCGGATGAGCGACGACGGCTCGTGGGCCTCGGGCCCGGATCAGGCGGTGCGGACCCGTGCGCGGGCGTTGCGGCGCTTGAGGGCCCGCCGCTCGTCTTCGCTGAGACCACCCCAGACGCCGTGGTCCTGACCAGCCTCGAGCGCCCAGGCGAGGCACTGCTCGCGCACCTCGCAACGTCGGCACACCTGCTTGGCCTCCTCGATCTGGAGAATGGCCGGACCGGTGTTGCCGATCGGGAAGAACAGCTCCGGGTCCTCGTCGAGGCAGGCAGAGCGATGGCGCCAATCCATGGCTGGGGGTTCCTTCTTTCTTTCAGCGTCTGCGGCAGGGGACTGCGGGGCCCTGCGTGAAGGGCACGGCAAGACGGGCTCAGTTGTGGTGAGCGCGATGCCCAGCGTTGCAAGAACTCGGGACCGGCACAACCCCTGGTGCTGGTCACCTTTGTCACAGGCGCTTCTGCGGACAGCCACCCGGCCGGGATGCGCACCGCCCGGCCGAGGGTCGAGAGGCGCCGGGCTAGGCTCTCAGGTCGTGACCACCTCGACCCGTTCCCCCCAGCCAGCACCCCTCGTGGTCGCCGTCTCGCTCGTCGCCGTCGAGGGCGTCGTCTTCGTGCTCCTGGCGCTGATGGAGCTGGCGAGCCTCTCCTCGGGCCGGATGACGATGGCCCTGACCACGGCCGTCTTCTTCGCCGGGTACGGCGCCGGGCTGGTCCTCTGCGCCTGGGTGGTACGGCGTGGACAGTCCTGGGCGCGCAGCCCCATCGTGCTCGCGCAGCTGATCCACCTGCTGCTCGCCTGGTCGTTCCGGGGTGGGGAGACCACGACGTACTCGATCGTGCTGGCGGTGGTGGCCGTCATCGTGCTTGCCGGTCTCTTCCATCCCGCCAGCATCGACGCCCTCTCCGACGAGTCCTAGGACTGCTCCTCGAGGGAGACGCGCAGCTGCTCCAGGGTGCGGTTGAGGAGCCGGGAGACGTGCATCTGCGAGACGCCGATCTCGGCGGCGATCTGGGACTGCGTCATGTTCTTGAAGAAGCGCAGCAGCAGGATCTTCTTCTCGCGCGGCTCGAGACGGTCCAGCAGCGGCTTGATCGACTCGCGGATCTCCACGTGCTCCAGGCCGGCGTCGTCCACCCCGATCGCGTCGAGCATCGTCGCGGCGCCGTCGTCGGAGCCGTCGGTGGCGTCGAGGGAGAGGGTCGAGTAGGCGTTGCTCGACTCCAGGCCCTCGACGATCTCCTCCACCGTGCAGCCGACGCGCTCGGCCAGCTCGGTGGGCGTCGGGGAGCGGCCCAGGCTCTGGGTCAGCTCCGCCGTGGCCGTGCTGATCTGCATGCGCAGCTCCTGCAGGCGCCGGGGGACGCGGATCGCCCAGCCCTTGTCGCGGAAGTAGCGCTTGATCTCGCCGATGATGGTGGGGGTGGCGTAGGTGGAGAACTCGACGCCGCGGTCGGAGTCGAACCGGTCGATCGACTTGAGCAGGCCGATGGTGCCGACCTGGACCAGGTCCTCGAACGGCTCGCCGCGGTTGCGGAAGCGACGGGCGCAGTGCTCCACCAGAGGCAGGTGGAGGTGGACCAGATCGTCGCGGGCGGCGCTGCGGGCCGCCGAGCCCGGCTCGGCCGCGCGCATCTGCACGAAGTAGTCCGCGCTGCGGCGTCGGGTCAGGTCGATGCCGGTCAGCTCGTCGAGGTCCAACTCGTGGACGGGCTCGAGCACCGGCTGCTCGCCTGTCGAGGCGCCGGGCCGCCCGGCTACGGGATCGGGAGTCATCTCAGAGGCCGGATCCCGACCGCAGCGTGAGGCTGACGGTGAGCTGCTGGTCGTCGACCTCGGAGGAGGCCTCCGCGAGGGTGCTCAGCACCTGCCACGCGAAGCTGTCCTGGTCGATCGGGTGGGCGGATCCCTCGACGCTCACGCTGACGGTGAGCACGCCGGGAGCCAGGAAGAAGCGGCACAGCATCGAGGAGCCCGGGGCGGACTCGGGGAGCACCAGCGCGCTGGCCTCGCCGACCGCGATCCGCAGGTCCTCGATGTCGTCGATGGTGAAGTCCAGGCGTGCGGCCAGCCCGGCGGTGGTGGTGCGCAGCACCGAGACGTAGGCGCTGTCGGCCGGCAGGCGCAGCTCGACGTCCGCGAGGCGCTCGCGCTGTAGTCCACCCATAGCCATGTCTGCCCGTCCTTCGAGACCGAGTGTGTCACCTGCGGGGACAGGCTAGCGGCGAGACTAGTCGGGGCCGAGGCCCTGGTGTGTCACCAGGGCCCCGGCCCCGACCGTGTCGTTGCGCGAGCGCCGCTCCTGCACGCGGGCAGGGGGTGGTTCAGGCCTTCTTGGTCGCCCAGAAGATCTCGGCGATCTCGTCGATCTTCGCGAGCAGCTTGTCGGCCACCTCGGCGTCCAGGACGCCCTTGGTGCCGGACGCACCGGCCAGCTTGGTGGCCTCGTTGAACAGCGTGTGCAGCTGCGGGTACTTCTCGAAGTGCGGAGCCTTGAAGTAGTCGGTCCACAGCACCCACAGGTGGTGCTTCACCAGCTCGGAGCGCTGCTCCTTGATGAGCACGGCACGCGTGCGGAAGTCGGGGTCGTCGTTGTCGGCGACCTTGGCGATGATGGCCTTGATCGACTCGGCCTCGATACGGGCCTGGGCCGGGTCGTACACGCCGCAGGGAAGGTCGCAGTGTGCGGAAACCTCGACGGTCGGTGCGATGAGTCGCGCGAGCATCCGGGGTCCTCTCGTTGTCATGGGTCGGTGATCGACTGCGACACTACTCCGCGTGGAAGAGGTGGCACAGACGGGCCGACCGCCCCTCGGTCTGGCGCGGGTGCGCGGACGATCCATGCAGCCGACGCTGCATGAGGGCGATCTGCTGCTGGTGCGCCACCGAGCCGCGGTGCGGCCTGGCGCCCTGGTCGTCGCCCGGTTCGTGGACGGGACCGTCGCGGTCAAGCGCGCCGTCGAGCGTCGTACGACGCGGACCGGGGCCCCGGCCTGGTGGCTGCTCAGCGACAACCCCGCGGAGGGCGTCGACTCGCGCCACCGCGGCCCGGTGCCCGACGCCGAGGTCCGGGCGGTCGTGCTCGGGCGGCTCTGGCCGCGGCCCCGCCCGCTGTGAGCCCGCCTGGGCCGGCGGTTTGTCTGCTGCGCCACATGGGCGGGCCGAACCGGACGCGGGGCGGCGGGCTGTGTCACACTTGCCCGCGGGAGACCCCCGGTCCATGTAGTTCCGCGACACACCTCTCGCGTCGAGCTGCGCCCACCCGTTCGCCGAACGGCCAGCTGGCCACCCAGGAGAGTTCTGATCCGCCATGTCTGCTGACGCCACCTCGCCCGACCTCGCCCCCGCTCCCGTCGTCCCCGCGCACCCGCATGCCGGGGACCCGGTCTTCGACCTCCACGTCGGCGGCAAGATGGAGATCCGCTCGCAGGTCGCGCTGGCCGGCAAGGACGAGCTCTCCCTCGCCTACACCCCGGGCGTGGCCCGGGTCTGCGAGGCGATCGCGGCCGACCCCGAGCTGACCCAGCACTACACCTGGGTGCCCAACACCGTCGCGGTCGTCACCGACGGCACCGCGGTGCTGGGCCTGGGCGACATCGGCCCCGCCGCCGCGATGCCGGTGATGGAGGGCAAGGCGGTGCTGTTCAAGCAGTTCGGCAACGTCGACGCCGTCCCGATCTGCCTGGCCACCACCGACGTCGAGGAGATCATCGAGACCGTCGCCCGGCTGGCCCCGAGCTTCGGTGGCATCAACCTCGAGGACATCTCGGCGCCGCGCTGCTTCGAGATCGAGGACCGGCTCAAGGCCATGCTCGACATCCCGGTCTTCCACGACGACCAGCACGGCACGGCGGTCGTCGCGCTGGCCGCGCTGAAGAACGCGCTGGTGATCACCGGCCGGGTCATGGAGACCACCCGCGTGGTGATCTCCGGGGCCGGCGCCGCCGGCGTCGCCGTCGCCAAGATCCTGCTCGCCGCGGGCGTGCGCGATCTCGCGGTCATCGACCGGCAGGGCGTGGTCACCTCCCAGCGCAGCGACCTGACGCCGGTCAAGCGCGCCCTGGCGGCCGAGACCGCCGACAAGACCGGCCGCGCCGGCTCGCTGGCCGACGCCCTGGACGGGGCGGACGTCTACATCGGCGTCTCCGGCGGCACCGTGCCCGAGGAGTACGTCGCCACGATGGCCGACGACGCGATCATCTTCGGCCTCGCCAACCCCACCCCCGAGGTGCTCCCCGAGGTCGCCCACCGCCACGCCCGCGTGGTGGCGACCGGCCGCTCCGACTTCCCCAACCAGATCAACAACGTGCTCGCCTTCCCGGGGATCTTCCGCGGCGCGTTCGACGTGCACGCCACCGCGATCACCGAGGGCATGAAGCTCGCCGCCGCCAACGCGCTGGCCGAGCTGGTGGGCGAGGAGCTGAGCGAGGAGATGATCATCCCCTCGCCGTTCGACCCCCGGGTCGGCACCGCCGTGGCCACCGCGGTCGCCGAGGCCGCTCGACGCGACGGGGTCGCCCGCCGCTGATCCGCCCCGCCGGCGCCGCGCCCTCGGGTGCCCGCGCCGGTCGGGTCGGCTCGCAGTGTGGACGTGCCGCGTCCGCACGCGCCCGAGGTTGTGCTCTGCCGCTAGCGTGAGCGTCATGTTCGCCGTCTACGCAGAGTCCTTCTCCTCCGACGACCCGCTGAGCGGCCTGGTGGTGGGGGAGCGCCCCGACCCGGTCGCCCCCGACGGGTGGACCACGGTCACCGTCAAGGCCGCCTCGCTCAACCACCACGACCTCTGGTCGCTGCGCGGGGTCGGGCTCAAGGAGGAGTCGCTGCCGATGATCCTCGGCTGCGACGCGGCCGGGCTCGACGAGGACGGCAACGAGGTCGTCGTGCACGCGGTCGTCAGCGACCCCTCGTGGACCGGCGACGAGACGCTGGACCCGCGACGCTCGCTGCTCTCCGAGCGCCACCAGGGCACCTTCGCCGACAAGGTCGTCGTACCCCGGCGCAACGTCGTGGCCAAGCCGGCGTCGCTCTCCTTCGAGGAGGCCGCCTGCCTGCCGACCGCCTGGCTGACCGCCTACCGGATGCTGTTCGTGCAGGGCGGGCTCAAGGCCGGCGACTGCGTGCTCGTGCAGGGTGCCGGCGGCGGCGTGGCGACGGCGCTGATCGTGCTGGCCCGGGCCGCCGGCCTGCGGGTGCTCGCCACCAGCCGCGACGAGGCCAAGCGGGCCCGGGCGCTGGAGATCGGCGCCCACGAGGTGTACGAGAGCAACGCCCGGCTCCCGCGCAAGGTCGACGCGGTGATGGAGACCGTCGGGCGGGCCACCTGGTCGCACTCGGTGCGCGCGCTGCGTCCCGGCGGCGCGATCGTCATCTCCGGCACCACGTCCGGGCCCAAGCTCGACGACGCCGAGCTCACCCGGATCTTCTTCCTGCAGCTGCGGGTGATCGGCTCGACCATGGGCACCCGTGGCGAGCTGGCCTCGCTGGTGGAGATGCTGGACGCGACCGGCACCCGCCCGCTCGTCGACCGGACCCTGGCGATGACGGACGCGCGCGAGGGCTTCGCGGCGATGGCCTCCGGCGACCTCTTCGGCAAGGTCGTCTTCACCCGGTGAGCGCGCCGCGCACCCACCTGATCACCGGCGCGAGCTCCGGCATCGGGGCCGGCCTCGCCCGAGCCCTGCACGAGCGCGGCGACCGGCTGGTGCTGCTGGCGCGCTCGGCGGCGCGGGCCGACGAGCTGGCGGCCTCCTACCACGGCGCGCTCACCGTGGTGGCCGACCTGTCCGACGCCGACTCCCTCGACGACGCCGTCCTCGCCGGCCTGGCCCACCACGACATCGAGCTCCTGGACACCGTGCTGCAGGTGGCGGGCGTCGTCGAGCTGGGCACCGTCGGCGAGCTCTCCACCCGGGCCTGGCGCGCCCACCTCGACGTCAACCTGCTGGCGCCGGCGGTGCTGACCCGGGCCTGCCTGCCGGCGCTGCGGGCGGCGAGGGGGCAGGTGCTGTTCGTGAACTCCGGCGCCGGGCTGAGCGCGAACCCGCAGTGGTCGGCCTACGCCGCCTCCAAGTTCGGGCTGCGGGCGCTGGCCGACGCGCTGCGCGCCGAGGAGCACGCGCACGGCGTACGGGTCACCAGCGTCTATCCCGGCCGCACCGCGACCCCGATGCAGGAGCTCGTGCACCGTCAGGAGGGCAAGGACTACGACCCCGGGCAGTGGATCGACCCGGCCTCGGTGGTCGCCACGGTGCTGCACTGCCTCGACCTGCCGCCCGACGCCACGATCCCGGACGTGACGGTGCGCCCCGGTCCCCGCTGAGGCCGCCCCCGGTCACCGCGCCGGGGCGTCCTCCGGGGGCGAGCGCCAGTGGGCGGCGCCGACCAGCATCATCCGCAGCTGGGTGCGGGCGTCGTCGGCGATCGTGCTCTCCGCCTCCGGGTCGCCGTCGGCGCGCAGGATCGCCTCCACGATGGCGACCATCGCGGTGACGATCAGGTTGGCGAGGACTCCGGCGTCGCGCGCGGAGTAGCGCCCGGTGCCGACGATCTCGACGACGTCGGCGGCGAGCTCCTGCTCGACCAGGTCGATCTGGTGGCGTACGGCGTCGCGCACGGCCGGCGGGCCCGCCGTGCGCTCGCGGGAGATGAAGCCGAAGTGTGCCCGGTGGGCGTGCACGTGCGCGAGCAGCACCGTCACCGAGCGGTCGGTGACGCCGAGCAGGTCGGTGTCGCCGCGGCGTACGTCGCGCAGCATCGCGCGCAGGGAGGCGAACGACTCGGTGACCAGCTCGAGGCCGAGGTCGTCGAGGGAGGCGAAGTGCCGGTAGAACGCCGTCGGCACGATCCCCACCTCGCGGGTGACCTGGCGCAGGGTCACCGTCGCGAACGTGTGCTGCTCGGAGAGGGTCAGGGCGGCCTCCAGCAGCGCCTGGCGGGTCAGCTCCTTGCGCTCGACCCGGGAGGCGCGCGGGGCGCTCTCGGTACCGCTCACCTGAGGATCGTAGCCCGCGCGCGGGCGCCGCTCTCCTCAGCGGAAGGACATCCGGAAGTCCACCATCCGCACCGTCGCCAGCGGCCGGCTCCCGTGCAGCCAGCCCAGTGGACCGTCAGCGGCGAAGTCCCAGTGGCCCCGGGCCGGCAGCGAACGGGCCGACCCGGTGAGCTGGGCGACCACCGGGCGCCCGTCCTCGTGGCGCTGCCAGGTGCTGCCCGCGAACGGCACCCGTACCGCCAGCCGGGAGGCGTCGCGGAACGTCGCGGAGACGATCGGCCGCTCGCCCAGTGAGGCGGACCAGCGGGCGCTGCCCAGCGGCCCCAGCCGGGTGGTCTCGTGGCGGAAGTCGGCCAGCTCCTTGGGGATCGCCCACAGCGCGCGCCCGCCCTGCATGGAGGCCGCCGAGTCGACCCAGATGTCGCTGATCGTCACCCGCCGGTGTCGCCCGTCCTTGACCAGCCGGGCCACCAGCAGCTCGTGGTAGGTGAGCGGGCTGCCCGGCCGGTAGTCGACCAGCGCCACGCCGCACACGCCGTCGGGACGACCCGCGACGTCGCGCACGCGGAACAGCGAGAGCCACAGGTCGCCGACCATGTTCCAGGGGGGAGACGGAAACATGCCCGCAGCCTTGCGGCTGCGGGCATGTCCGGGCGAGGGGCCTTCTCAGATGCCGGGATCGGCTGGGGTGGAGCTAGTCGTCCGGATCGTCGAGCCGGGCCAGCCAGGTGGCGAAGCGCTCCACCGGCGTCTCGAACTCCGGGTGGGTGTCGGTGAACTCCTGCAGACGCGCCGCCACCCACGCCAGGGTGACCTCCTCGTCACCCCGGCGCTTCTCGAGCTCCTCGATCCCGCGATCGGTGAAGTACACGACCGACCTAGCCCGCGAACGCCCGGTCGAGCAGGTCGCGCTGCTCCTCCTGGTGGCGCTTGATCGTGCCGACCGACGGCGACGACGAGGCGGTGCGGGTGACCGGCTCGACGGTGACGTCCAGATCGGTCCACAGGTTCAGCTGGTAGTGCGGCCACGGGCCCATGTTGGCGGGCTCGTCCTGCACCCAGCGGACCCGCTTGAGGTTCGGGTACTTGGCGATCTCGGCGCGGATCTCCGCCTCGGGGCGCGGGTAGAGCTGCTCCACGCGACCCACGGCGAACGTCTCGGCGTTGTCGAGCTTGGCCCGCTGGACCATCAGGTCCCAGGTCACCCGACCCGAGCACAGCAGCAGCGTCTCCACCTTGTCGGGGTCGGCGTTGTCGTCGCCGATGAAGGGCCGGAAGGAGGTCCCCTCGGTGAAGTCCGACGGCTTGGAGGCCGCCTCCTTGCGCTTGAGCATCGACTTCGGGGTGAAGACGATCAGCGGCTTGTGCTCCTCGCCCAGCGAGTGGCGACGCAGCAGGTGGAAGTACGACGCCGGCGTGGACGGCTGGGCCACCACGAAGGCCTCGTCGGCCGCCATCATCAGGAACCGCTCGATGCGCGCCGAGGAGTGGTCGGGTCCCTGACCCTCGTAGCCGTGCGGCAGCAGCAGCACGACACCCGACTGCTGGCGCCACTTGGTCTCGCTGGAGCTGATGAACTCGTCGATGATCGTCTGCGCGCCGTTGACGAAGTCGCCGAACTGCGCCTCCCACAGCACCAGCGCCTCGGGACGGGCCACGGAGTAGCCGTACTCGAAGCCGAGCGCGGCGTACTCGCTGAGCAGCGAGTCGTAGACGTGGAACTTCGCCTGGTCCTCGGTGAGGGTGGCCAGCGGGGTCCACTCGTCGGCGTTGGTGCGGTCGATGATCGTCGCGAAGCGCTGCACGAACGTGCCGCGGCGCGAGTCCTGGCCGGCCAGGCGCACCGGGCGCCCGTCCATCAGCAGCGCGCCGAAGGCGAGGATCTCGCCGGTGCCCCAGTCGATCGGTCCGTCGGTGATGGCGGCGGCCCGGCGCTGCAGCTGCGGCATCACCTTCGGGTGGACCGTGAAGCCCTCCGGCGGGGTGATGTAGGCGTCGGAGATGCGCTTGAGCACCTCGGCGGAGATGGCGGTCTTGGTCTCGCCGGCGGGCTTCTCCGGGTAGTCCGGGACCGTGGTCCACTCCGAGGGCTGGCCGGTGGCCTCGCGGACCTCGGTGAATACCCGCTCCAGCTGCTGCTGGTAGTCGCGCAGGACCTGCTCGGCCTCCTCGACGGTGATGTCGCCGCGACCGATCAGGGACTCGGTGTAGAGCTTGCGCACCGAGCGCTTCTGCTCGATCAGGTCGTACATCAGCGGCTGGGTGTACGACGGGTCGTCGCCCTCGTTGTGCCCGCGCCGGCGGTAGCAGACCAGGTCGATGACGACGTCCTTGTTGAACGCCTGGCGGTACTCGAAGGCCAGCCGCGCCACCCGGATGCACGCCTCGGGGTCGTCGCCGTTGACGTGGAAGATCGGCGCCTGGACCATCCGGGCCACGTCGGTGCAGTACAGCGACGAGCGCGAGGAGCCGGGGGAGGTGGTGAACCCGACCTGGTTGTTGACCACCACGTGGATGGTGCCGCCGGTGCGGTAGCCGCGCAGCTGCGAGAGGTTGAGCGTCTCGGCGACCACGCCCTGGCCCGCGAAGGCCGCGTCGCCGTGCACGAGCAGCGGCAGGACGGGGTAGGCCGCGCCGCGGTCGAGCACGTCCTGCTTGGCGCGGGCGATGCCCTCCAGGACCGGGTCGACCGCCTCGAGGTGCGAGGGGTTCGCGGCCACGGAGACCTTGATCTTGTCGCCGGACCCGGCCACGAACTCGCCCTCGGCGCCGAGGTGGTACTTCACGTCGCCGGAGCCCTGGACGGTGCGCGGGTCGATGTTGCCCTCGAACTCGCGGAAGATCTGGGAGTAGTTCTTGCCGACGATGTTGGCGAGCACGTTGAGCCGGCCGCGGTGGGCCATCCCGATCGCGACCTCGCTGAGCCGCGCCTCGGCGGCGGCCTCGCAGAGCTCGTCGAGCAGCGGGACGGTGGTCTCGCCGCCCTCGAGGCTGAACCGCTTCTGGCCGACGAACTTGGTCTGCAGGAACGTCTCGAAGGCCTCGGCCTGGTTGAGCTTGAGCAGGATCCGCAGCTGCTCCTCGCGCGGCGGCTTCACGTGCGGCTGCTCGACGCGCTCCTGGATCCAGCGGCGCTGCTCGGGGTCCTGGATGTGCATGTACTCGATGCCGGTGGTGCGGCAGTAGGAGTCGCGCAGGATGCCGAGGATGTCGCGCAGCTTGAGGAAGCGTCGGCCCTCGCCACCGAACGAGCCGGTGGCGAACTCGCGGTCGAGGTCCCACAGGGTGAGCCCGTGCGTCTCCACCTCGAGGTCGGGGTGGCTGCGCTGGCGGTACTCCAGCGGGTCGGTGTCGGCCATCATGTGCCCGCGCACCCGGTAGGCGTGGATCAGCTCGAGGATCCGGGCCTGCTTGCTGATCTCGTCGTCGTGGGTGGCCGCGATGTCCTTGGCCCAGCGGATCGGCTCGTAGGGGATCCGCAGCGAGCGGAAGATCTCGTCGTAGAAGTCGTCCGCGCCGAGCAGCAGCTGGTGCACCTTGCGCAGGAACTCGCCCGAGAGCGCGCCCTGGATCACCCGGTGGTCGTAGGTGGACGTCAGCGTCATCACCTTG
Organism: Nocardioides sp. Z43_10; assembly: GCF_059766615.1. Taxonomy (NCBI): domain Bacteria; kingdom Bacillati; phylum Actinomycetota; class Actinomycetes; order Propionibacteriales; family Nocardioidaceae; genus Nocardioides; species Nocardioides sp. Z43_10. Next base: position 221,948 of record NZ_JCBAJY010000004.1, read on the forward strand.
CTGACCGCGTTGCGGGTCAGCGTCTCGTCGGAGGCGCCCTGGTACTCCGCGGGGTACTCCATCGCGCCGACGCCGATGATCGCGCCCTGGCCCTTCATCAGCCGCGGCACGGAGTGCACGGTGCCGATGCCGCCGGGGTTGGTCAGCGACATCGTGGTGCCCTGGAAGTCGGCCACGGTCAGCTTGTTGTCGCGCGCCTTGCGCACGATGTCCTCGTAGGCGGTCCAGAAGGCCGCGAAGTCCATCGACTCGGCCGCCTTGATGGAGGGCACCAGCAGCTGGCGGCTGCCGTCGGGCTTGGGCACGTCGATGGCCAGGCCGAGGTTCACGTGGGCGGGCGTGATCAGGTTGGGCTTGCCGTCGACGGTGTCGAAGCCGACGTTCATCTCGGGGATCGCCTTGAGCGCCTGGACCAGGGCGTAGCCGATGATGTGGGTGAACGACACCTTGCCGCCGCGGGCGCGCGCGAGGTGGTTGTTGATCACGGTGCGGTTGTCCCACAGCAGCTTGACCGGGACCGAGCGCACCGAGGTCGCGGTGGGGACGCTCAGCGACTCGTCCATGTTCTTCGCGGTGCGGGCCGGGGCCCCGCGCATGACGGTGTACGTCGGCTGGTCGCTGGCCTCGCTGCGCGCTGCCGGGGCCGACTCCTTGGCGACCGGCGGGGTGTTGCTCCGAGCCGGCTCGGCGGCAGCGGCCGGCGGACGGGGCGTCGCCTTGGGGGCGGGCGCCGGGGCCTTGGCGGGAGCCTTGGCCGGAGCCGGTGCGGCGCTGGGCGCAGCGGCCGCGGGCTCGGCGGCCGGTGCGGCCGGGGGAGTCGCCGCGGGCTGGGCGGCGGGCGAGGAGGTCGCGCTGGCGGCGGTGCTACCGTTCCCGGCGGTTCGGCTCGGGTCGCCGTTGGCGGCGAAGAACTTCGCCCAGACCGGGTCGACGCTGTTGGGATCCTTGCGGAACTGCTCGTACATCTCGTCGACGAGCCACTCGTTGGCTCCGAAGTCGGCGGTGGGATTTTCGTGAGACTGGCTGCCTGGGGACTGCGGCACGGCTGTGTTCGCCCTCTTCCGGTACGCGCGCGGGGTGTGAGTACTAAGGCTCAAGGCTAGTCGCAGGGATCAACAATTGCAGGCTCCGGGGTCCGAACTGGCGCCGTGGCGTGGTGGCAGGGTCCCGCGCCGCTCCCCGGGGTCCTCGACGGAAGGAGGCACACGGATGAGGACGACACGACTCAGGCGGGTGTGCGTCGGCGCTCTGGCCCTCCTGGTGGGTGTGACCGGGGTCGCCTGCTCGGGTGACTCCGAGGAGCCCGACCGGGAGCCGGCGCCCTCCGCGAGCGCCGCGGCTGCGGAGCTCAGCACGCAGTCGCGACTCGGCGAGGTGGCCGGCAGGCTCCCCGCCCGCAGGCGGGGCCCGGTGGTGCGTGCGGTCACCTCGGTGGTGGAGGACTGGACGGACGCGGCCTTCCTCGCCGGCGACTACCCGCGGGCGTCGTTCCGGGCCTTCTCCGGGTTCACGCCCGGGGCGCGCAAGCAGGCCGTGCGCGACGCCGCGCTGATGAGCAACGCCGACATCGGGGAGCGGATCGAGAGCGTCACCGGAGTGCGCCGGGTGGTGGCCGTCGACGTGCTCGCCAGCCGCTCGCGCGCCGTCGGCGCCACCGCGCGGGTGCTGCTGCGCTTCGACACCGCCGGCGAGGTGGAGCGCCGGGTCACGCTGCGGGGGCGGCTGATGCTCACCCGGGGCCGGGACGGCGCCTGGAAGGTCTTCGCCTACGACATGAGCAAGGGGAGCCGCTGATGAGGTCCAGGACGCGTGGGATGACCGGCCGGGCGCTGCGCGGGGTGGTGCTCGCCGTGGTGCTCGGCGTGACGGCGCTGGTGGTCCCGGACGCCTCGGTGCACCGCGCCGAGGTGGCCCTGGTCAAGGTGGAGCGGGCCTTCGGGGTCGACCTGAGCCCGGACGTGGTCTGGATCCTGGCGGTCGGCTCCGACGCCCGGCCGGGCCAGGACATGCTCCGCAGCCGGGGTGACGCGCTGCAGCTGGTCGGGATCAACACCCGCACCGGCGCCGCCAGCGCGATCGGCATCCCGCGCGACTCGTGGGTGCCCATCCCCGGGCACGGCTCCAACCGGGTCAACGCCGCGCTGTACTTCGGCGGACCGCAGCTGATCGGGCGCACCGTCGGCGACATGATCGGCATCCAGCCCGACTACGTCTTCGTCACCCGGTTCCCGTTCTTCGAGGACATGGTGGACGCCATCGGCGGCATCGAGGTGCGCAACCCGCGTGCCTTCAGCGACGCCGACCTCAAGCAGGACGGCTTCAAGCGGGGCCGGATCAAGCTCGACGGGTACGGCGCGATGGCGTTCTCGCGGATCCGCAAGTCGCTGCCCGGTGGGGACTTCGAGCGCTCGGCCAACCAGCAGCGCACGCTGCGCGGCATCCACGCCAAGCTGCACGCCAAGGCCGCCCGGCCCGGGTTCCTGGAGAAGGGGGTGCTCAGCGCGATGCGGAACCTGCACACGAACCTCCCGCCTGCGGAGCTGTTCCGCATCGCCCAGGCGGTGGCCCAGGTCCAGCCGCGCCGGATCACCACCTGCGTCGTGCCGGGCAGCACCGGGATGGCCGGCAGCGCAAGCGTGGTCTTCGCCGACCTCGCCACGGCCCGCCGCTACGGCGACCTCGCCCGCAAGGACGCCACCATCGAGCGCTGCTGACGCCCCGGCGGCCCCGGCTCAGCCGGGGAGCTCAGCCGGGGACGCCGGCGTGGTGGCGCCCGATCGGCAACATCAGCGGGCGCCCGGAGACGGGGTCCTCGATGACGCTGCACTCCAGGCCGAAGACCGCGCGCACGGTGTCCTCGGTGAGCACGTCGTGGGGGTCGCCGGCGGCGTGCAGCCGGCCACCCGCCAGCGCGATCAGCCGGTCGGCGTAGCGGGCCGCGAGGTTGAGGTCGTGCAGGACCATCACGATCGTGGTGCCGCGCGCCCGGTTGAGGTCGGTGAGCAGGTCGAGGACCTCCACCTGGTGGCTCACGTCGAGGAACGTGGTCGGCTCGTCGAGCAGCAGGATGTCGGTCTGCTGCGCGAGCGCCATCGCGATCCACACCCGCTGACGCTGCCCGCCGGAGAGCTCGTCGACGGGGCGGTCGGCGAGCGCCACGGTGTCGGTGGCCTCGAGCGCGCCGGCCACCGCGGCGTCGTCCTCGGCGCTCCAGCGCGCGAGCATCCGCTGGTGGGGATGGCGCCCGCGCCCGACCAGGTCGCTGACGGTGATGCCCTCCGGTGCGAGCGGGGACTGGGGGAGCAGACCGAGGGTGCGGGCCAGCTCCTTGGCCGGCATCCGGTGCACCTGCTTGCCGTCGAGCAGCACGTGCCCGGCGCGGGGACGCAGCAGCCGCGACATCGAGCGCAGCAGCGTCGACTTGCCGCACGCGTTGGCGCCGACGATCGCGGTCACCGCGCCGCTGGGCACCAGCAGGTCGAGGGACTCGATGACGGTCCGCTCGCCGTAGCCGAGGGTGAGGTCCTCGACGGTGAGGGTGTGGTGGGCGGTCACAGGGAGCCTCCGACGCGGTTGGTGCGGACGATGAGGTAGACGAGGTACGGCGCACCGAGCACGCCGGTGACCACGCCGACCGGGTAGCGGTGGCCGAAGGCGTACTGGCCGCACAGGTCGGCGACCAGGACGAGCAGGGCCCCGACGAGCGCGGAGGGCACCAGCAGCGAGGCCCCGGGGCCGACCACGCGCGCCGCGATCGGGCCGGCGAGGAACGCGACGAAGGCGATCGGCCCGGCGGCCGCGGTGGCGAAGGCGACCAGGCCGACCGCGGTGACGATCACCACGAGCCGGGTGCGCTCCACGCGCACGCCGAGCGCCGAGGCGGCGTCGTCGCCGAGCTGGAGCATCTCCAGGTCGCGCATCCGCGAGAGCAGCAGCGGGCCGAGGACGAGCAGTGCGAGCGCGGTGGGCACCACGTCGTCCCACCCGGAGCTGTTCAGGCTCCCGGTGAGCCAGCGGGTGGCCTCCTGAAGGTCCCACTGGGCGGCCCGGCTGAGGATGTAGGCGGTGACGCTCTCGAGCATCGCCGCGATGCCGATGCCGATCAGGATCAGCCGGGTCCCGGCGACGCCGTCGCGGAACGACAGCACGTAGATCAGCAGCGCGACGCCGAGCCCGGCGAGGATGGCGATGACCGAGACGTTCGGGCCGGACAGGCCCAGGGTGACGATCGCGAACGCCGCCGCGGCGCTCGAGCCGGCGCTGATCCCGATGATGTCGGGGCTGGCGAGGGGGTTGCGCAGCATGGTCTGGAAGGTGACGCCGGCCAGCCCGAAGCTGAGCCCGACCAGCAGCGCCAGCACCGCCCGGGGCAGCCGGAGCCGGCCCACCGTGAAGGACGCGCCGGGCACGTCGTGCCCGGCGATCACGGCGAGGACGTCGCCCGGCGGGTAGAACGTCCGTCCCACCATCAGGCTCGCCGCGAAGAAGGCGACGACCAGCAGGCCGAGCACGGCGACGACCGTACGGCGCCGGCGGCCGCGGCGGGCGCGACCGGCGCTGACCCGCTCGAGACTGGTGAGGCTCACAGCGCGCGCACCTTCTGACGACGGACGACGTGGATGAAGAACGGGGCGCCGACCAGCGCGGTGATGATCCCGACGTCGACCTCGCTCGGGCGGGCCACGATCCGCCCCAGCACGTCCGCGGCGGTGAGCAGCCCGGCGCCGGTGATCGCCGAGAACGGCAGCAGCCAGCGGTGGTCGATGCCGACGAGCATCCGGCACAGGTGCGGCACGACGAGCCCGACGAAGCCGATCGGCCCGGCCGCCGCCGTGGCGGCGCCGCACAGCAGCACGGCGCCCAGCGCGGCCGTGCCGCGGGTCAGCGCCACCCGCTCGCCCAGGCCGGCGGCGACCTCGTCGCCGAGGGCCAGGGAGTTGAGGCCCTTCGCGCAGAGCAGGCAGATCGCCAGCCCGGCCAGCAGGAACGGCGCGACCAGGCGGATCGTCTCCGGCGACGCGCCGCCCACCCCGCCGACCTGCCAGGAGCGCACCGCCCCGGCGATGTCGCCGCGCGGCAGCGAGACCGCGGTGATGAAGGAGGCGAACGCCGCGGAGGTGGCGGTGCCGGCCAGGGCCAGCTTCAGCGGGGTCGCCCCGCCGCGGCCGAGCGAGCCGACGGCGTACACGAACGCCGCGGAGAGGCCGGCGCCGGCGATCGCGACCCAGACGTAGCCGGCGGCCGTGGAGAGGCCGAACCAGGCCATCGCGGTGATCACCGCCAGCGACGCGCCCATGTTGACGCCGAGGATGCCGGGGTCGGCGAGCGGGTTGCGGGTCACGCCCTGCATCACCGCGCCGGCCAGGCCGAGCGCGGCGCCCACGGCGAGGGCGAGCAGGGTGCGCGGGATGCGCTTGGTGACCGCCGCCTCCTCGAGGGTGTCGCTGGAGCCGCCCAGGGCGGCGACGATGTCGGCCCAGGCGACGTCGCGCGAGCCGATCGCCACCGACCAGGCCGCGAGCACGACGAGCACGCCGAGGGCGGCCAGGAGCCAGAGGGCGCGCAGCCGCCTCGGGCGCCGCACGACGGCGGCGCCCGAGGCGGTCTGCTTGCTCGCGGTGGCTGCGGGGCTCACTCGGCCCCGGCTGCCTCGGCGAGCATCGCGGCGTAGTCCTCCAGGACGTAGGAGATGGACAGCGGCGTCGGGTTCGCCGCGGTGCCCAGCGGGTTGTTCGGCAGCAGCACGATGGCGTCGTTCTTCACCGCGGGCATCTTCGAGAGCAGCGGGTCGCCCTTCAGTGCGTCGACCAGCTCCTGGTCGCCGTAGGTCACGATGATCTCGACGTCGTCGAGGGCGTCGATCTGCTCGGCGCTGAGCGTGCCCGAGAATTCCTCGGACTCCGCGGAGGCGGTCGCGATGCTCTCCGGGGTGCCCAGGCCCAGGTCGGCGAAGAACTTCGCCCGGGTGTCGTGGGTGGTGTAGTAGCTGACCTCGCTGAGGTCGCTGGTGTCGACGTGGGTGAGGAACATCGCCGACTTGCCCTCGAGCTCGGGGTGCTCCGCGACGGTCTCGCTGATCTCGCTCTCGAGGTCGGCGACGAGCTTGTCGCCCTCCTCGGCCATCCCCATCGCCTCGCTGCTGAGCGTGATCATGTCGCGCCACTCGGTCGCCCACGGCGCCTCGGGGTAGGCGACCACGGGAGCGATCTCGCTCAGCGTCTCGTAGTCCTCCTGGGTCAGCCCGGAGTAAGCGGCCAGGATGACGTCGGGCGCGGTGTCCGCGACGGCCTCGAAGTCGATGCCGTCGGTCTCGTCGAAGAGCACCGGCGTCTCGGCGTCGAGCTCCTCGAGCTTGTCGGCCACCCACGGCAGCACGCCGTCGCCGTCGTCGTCGCCGAAGTTGGCGGCGGCCATGCCCACCGGCACCACGCCGAGGGCCAGCGGCACCTCGTGGTTGGCCCAGTTGACCGTGGCGACCCGCTCCGGGGCCTTCTCGATGACGGTCTTGCCGAGCGCGTGCTCGATGGTGATCGGGAACTGCGTCGACGAGGAGTCGTCGGCGGCGGCTGCCTTCGGCTCCGAGTCGTCGGTGCCGCAGCCGGAGAGCAGGAGGCCGGCGACGGCGGCGGAGCCGGCCAGGAGGCGCAGAGAACGCACGGGGGTTGTCCTTTCAGCGGGGAGGGCGCGCAGACAGGCGCCCGCGCCGGGGCGGGAACGGACCCCGTTCGGAGCCCAGGCGAGGGAAGGCTAACCTAAGCGCATGTCGCCAGAGCGCAGCGGTCCCCAGTTCGGCCGAGTGCACACCGTGAGTCGGCTCACCCCGACCATGATCCGGGTGGTGCTGGGCGGAGAGGGCCTCGCCGGGTTCGCGACCCCGCTCGGTGCCGACGCCTACGTGAACATCGCGGTGCCGCCCCCGGGCGCGCCGTACGGGCCGGTCTTCGACCCGGCTGCGGTGAGCGCCGAGCACGAGCGCCGCTGGTGGCCGGCGCGCCGGCGCTACACGGTGCGCGCCTGGGACCCCACCCGCCGTCTGCTCACCCTCGACTTCGTCGTCCACGGCGACGCCGGCGCGGCCGGCCCCTGGGCGGCTCACGCGCAGCCCGGCGACGTGCTGGTCCTCGACGGCCCGGCCGGCGGCTACCGCCCGGACGCCGACGCGGACTGGCACCTGATGCTCGGCGACGAGTCCGCCCTGCCGGCGATCGCGGCCTGCCTCGAGCAGGTGCCGGCCGGCCGGCGGGTCGTGGTGCGGCTGGTGTGCGACACCGCCGAGCACGAGGTGCCCCTGGAGACGCCGGGGAGCCTGGACCTGCGGTGGCTGCACCGCGTCGGGGCCGAGGAGCCCGCGGGGCTGCTGCTCGCGGCGCTCGAGGAGCTGGACTTCGCGCCCGGTCGGGTGGACGCCTTCGTGCACGGAGAGGCCGACGAGATCCGCGCGATCCGCCGCCACCTGCTCGTCGGGCGCGGTCTGGAGCGCGCCGCGATGTCGTGCTCGCCGTACTGGCGGCGCACGATGACCGACGAGGACTGGCGCCGGGTCAAGGCGGACTTCGTCGCCGCCATGGATGCCGACGTCGCTTGAGCGAGGTCGCGCAGGAGCAGCCCCCCGCACTCGCCCCCCGTACGGCGGTGCCGCGCACGCCCGGAGCGCTGATCCGCAGCACCCTGGCTCGCGAGTGGCGCGCGGTCACGCTCGCCGCCGCCCTGATCACGGTGTGGCAGGTCGCCGAGCTGATGGTGCCGGTGCTGATCGCGGTCTTCATCGACCGCGCGGTCACCACCGGTGACGCCGCCGAGCTCGGTTGGTGGGCCGGGGTGCTCGTGGTGCACTTCGTGGTGCTGAGCCTGTCGTACCGGTTCGGGGCCCGGGCCGGGCTGCGGGCCCTGCAGACCCAGGCGCACGCGCTGCGCTGCGAGATCTCCGCCCGCGTGCTCTCCGCGCGCGGCGTCCGCTCCGAGCGGCTGCCGGGCGACGTGCTGACGATCGCGACAACGGATGCGGAGATGGTCGCGACGGTGATCCGCCAGCTGGCCTTCGCCGTGGCCGGCGTCGTGGGGCTGATGGTCAGCGCCGTGGTCCTGGCCGCCATCGACGTGGTGCTCGCCGCGCTGGTGCTCCTCGGCGTGCCCACGGTGCTGGTGGTGACCCAGCTGCTGTCGCCGAGGCTGGCGCGCCGCAGCGGGGTCCGGCAGGAGTCGCTGGGCGCCGCGGCGGGCATCGCCGGCGACTTCGTGCGCGGCCTGCGACCGCTCAAGGGCATCGGAGCCGAGGACGCCGCCCTGGCCCGCTACCGCCGCGAAAGCCAGCAGGCGGTGCGCGCGAGCGTCGGCGCAGCCTGGTGGGAGGGGCTGATGCACGCGGTCACCGCGGGGCTCAGCGGCGTGTTCCTGGCGGTGGTGGCCCTGGTGGCCGGGGTGCGCGCGGCCCAGGGGGACATCGGGGTGGGGGAGTTCGTGGCGGTCGTCGGGATCAGCCAGTTCCTCTCCGAGCCGATGCACACCCTCACCTTCATGCTCACCCAGCTGGCCCAGTCGCGCGCCTCGGCGGCGCGCGTCGTCTCGTTCCTGAGCAGCGGCCCGCTGGTCGTCGCGGCGGCCGAGCCGGACGACGAGCCGGGCGACGAGCCGGCCGGCGCGCACGAGCAGCCGCCCGCGGTGGGCCTCGAGCTGCGCTCGGTCACCGCAGGCCCGCTGCGCGACCTGTCCTTGGTCGCGGACCCGGGACGCTGGCTGGGCATCGTCGCCGAGAGCCCGGCGGAGGCCGCCGCGCTGCTCGGGCTGCTGCGCGGCGAGGCCGAGCCCGAGTCCGGATCGGTCCTGCTCGACGCGGTCGCGCTGAGGTCGTGGGAGATCGACGCGCTGCACGCCACGATGCTGGTCAGCGACCACCACGTCGATCTCCTGGCCGGCACGCTGATCGACAACATCGACCCGCGCGCTCGCCTCGACGACGCCGCGCTGGCCCGGGTGCTGACCGCGTCCGCGGCCGACGAGGTCGTCGCCCATGTCGGGGCCGGGCGGGGCGCGGACGCGGACGCGGAGCAGGAGGGTCCGGGCGTGCCGGCGCTGTCCGGCGGCCAGCGCCAGCGCGTCGGACTGGCCCGGGCGCTGGCGGCCGATCCGGCCGTCCTGGTGCTGCACGACCCGACCACCGCCGTGGACGCCGTCACCGAGGCGCGGGTCGCCGACGGGCTGCGCCGGCTGCGGCACGGGGCCGGCGCGGGGGCGCGCACCACGGTCGTCCTGACCAGCAGCCCGGTGCTGCTCGCGTCGGCCGACTGCGTGGCGCACGTGCGGGCCGGCCGGGTGGTGGCGCGCGGGACCCACGCCGAGCTGTTGCACCACGACGACTACCGAGCGGCGGTACTGCGATGAGTCGGCTTCCGGTGTCGAGCGCGGGGGAGGCCGCGGGCCTGGCCCTGAGGCTGCTGAGCCGGCGGCGAGCGGCGTTCGCGCTGAGCGCCACCGCGTTCGCCGTCGCCGGCGTCGCCGGCCTGGTCGCGCCCTGGCAGCTGGGGCGCATCGTCGACCTCGTCGGGAGCGCCGAGGGCGGCGGCGACACCCGCGGCATCGTGGTGGCGGCGCTGTGGATCGGCGCGGCGGCGCTGGTGGGGTCCGTCTGCACGCTGGTCTCGGTCGGCGCCCTGGCCCAGACCGCGGAGCCCGCGCTCGCCGAGCTGCGCGAGCAGGTGCTCTCCCGGGCGCTGCACCTGGAGACCGAGGAGCTCGAGCGCACCGGCACCGGGGACCTGATGTCGCGGGTCAGCGACGACGTCCGGGTGGTGGCGGGGTCGCTGACCGACGCGGTGCCGCTGGTGGTGAACTCGACGCTGGCGATCGTGCTCACCGTCGGGGGCCTGCTCGCCCTCGACTGGCGCCTCGGGGTGGCGGGGCTGCTGGCGGCCCCCTTCTACGCGCTCGCGCTGCGCTGGTACCTGCCGCGCTCGGGCCCCTACTACCGGCGCGAGCGCGAGGCGAACGGCGAGCGCGCCGAGGCCCTGCTCACCGGGATCCACGCCAGCCGCACCCTGCGCGGCCTCGGCCTGGGCGACGCCCACAGCGCGCAGGTCGCGGAGGCCTCCTGGCGCTCGGCCCGGCTCTCCATCGACGTCTTCGACCTGCTGATGCGCTTCGGCGGCCGGACCAACCGCGCGGAGGCGATCGGGCTCCTGCTGGTGCTCAGCGCCGGGTTCGTCCTGGTGCGCGAGCACGGGGTCACCGTGGGGGCGGTGACGGCGGCCGCGCTGTACTTCCACCGTCTCTTCAACCCCGTCGGCGCGATCCTCTTCCTCTTCGACGAGGTCCAGTCGGCCGGGGCGTCGCTGACCCGGCTCGCCGGCATCGCGCTGCTGCCGGCGGCGCGGAGCACGGTCGGCACCGCTCCGCGCGACGGCGGGGTCTCGCTGAGCGAGGTCTCGCACCAGTACGCGCCCGGCGAGAGTGCCCTGCGCGGCGTCAGCCTGGAGATCGCGTCCGGCGAGCGGCTGGCCGTGGTGGGCGCCAGCGGCGCCGGCAAGAGCACCCTCGGGCTGGCCGTGGCCGGTGGCCTGATCCCCACCGGCGGGACGGTCTGCATCGGCGGCGTGCCGGTGCGCGAGGCCCGGCTCGAGGGACGCCGGGTGGTCGCCACGGTCAGCCAGGAGCTGCACGTCTTCGCCGGGAGCGTGCGCGACAACCTGCTGCTCGCGCGCCCCGACGCCACGCTCGAGCAGGTGGACGCGGCCCTGGCCACGGTGGGCGCGCACTGGGTGGCTGCGCTCGCCGACGGCGCCGACACCGTGGTGGGGGAGGGCGCGCTGGCGCTGACCCCGGCGCAGGCCCAGCAGCTCGCCCTGGCCCGGGTGGTGCTGGCCGACCCGTGGGTCGTGGTCCTGGACGAGGCGACGGCGGAGGCCGGCTCGGCCGGCGCCCGCGACCTGGAGGCGGCGGCCCTGGCCGCCACCCGGGGGCGCACCACGATCACCATCGCCCACCGGCTGGTGCAGGCCAGCACGGCCGACCGGGTGCTGGTGCTGGAGGAGGGCCGGCCCGTCGAGCTGGGCACCCACCAGGAGCTGCTCGCCTCGGGCGGGCGCTACGCCCGGCTGTGGGCGGCCTGGTCGAGTCAGGCCTGAGACGGGGCCGACGGCCGCACGAGTGCGGCCTGAGGCGGCGGGGCCGACGGCCACACGCTGGTTTCTTGCTGGTGCCCCCGGAAGGATTCGAACCTTCGCTCCCGCCTCCGGAGGGCGGTGCTCTATCCCCTGAGCTACGGGGGCTCAAGGTGCGGGGTTGACCATACAGGCGGGCGGTGGCTGAGGGGAAACCGGTACGCCGATAGGCTTGCCTGGTGACCCCCGAGCAGCTCTCCTCCGCCATCGTCGACGTCCTGACCCAGCTGGTCGAGGAGGGCGCTCTCGCGTTGCCGGACGGGCCGCCCCAGACGGTCACCGTCGAGCGGCCCCGCCAGAAGGGCCACGGGGACTACGCCACCAACGTGGCGCTCCAGCTGGCCAAGAAGGCCGGCACCAACCCGCGCGCCCTCGCCGAGCTGGTCAGTGCCCGACTGGGCGCCGTGGACGGCATCGCGGGCATCGAGATCGCCGGCCCCGGCTTCCTCAACATCACCGTCGACGCGGGCGCCCAGGGCGCGGTCGCGGCCCAGGTGGTCGCCGCCGGCGCGGCGTACGGCCACACCGAGACGCTGAGCGGGAACCGGATCAACGTCGAGTTCATCTCCGCCAACCCGACCGGTCCGCTGCACCTGGGCCACACCCGCTGGGCCGTGGTCGGCGACGCGATCGGCCGGGTCCTCGAGGCCGCCGGTGCCGAGGTGACGCGCGAGTTCTACATCAACGACCGCGGCAACCAGATGAACCTCTTCGCCGCCTCCCTCGAGGCGGTCGCGCTGGGCCGGGAGGTCCCCGAGGACGGCTACCGCGGCGCCTACATCGTCGACCTGGCCCACAAGATCGTGGCCGCGCAGCCCGGCATCGTGGACCTGCCCGCCGACGAGCGGCTGGTCGCGTTCCGGGAGGCCGGCTACCAGCTGCAGCTGCAGGAGCAGCGGGACCAGCTGGAGATGTTCCAGACCCACTTCGACGTGTGGTTCTCCGAGCGCTCCCTGCACGAGAGCAACGACGTGGCGGCCGGGCTGGACAAGCTGCGCGCCCAGGGCCACCTCTACGACGCCGACGGTGCGCTGTGGATGCGCACCACCGACTTCGACGACGACAAGGACCGGGTGCTGATCCGGTCCAACGGCGAGCTGACCTACTTCGCCAGCGACACGGCGTACTACGTCAACAAGCGCGAGCGCGGCTTCGACCGGTGCCTGTACCTGCTCGGCGCCGACCACCACGGCTACGTCAACCGGCTGCGGGCGATGGCGGCCTGTGCCGGCGACGACCCGGACAAGACCCTCGAGGTGCTGATCGGCCAGCTGGTCAAGATCATGCGCGGCGAGCACGAGGTGCGGCTCTCGAAGCGCTCCGGTGAGATGGTCACCCTCAACGAGCTGGTCGACGAGATCGGCGTCGACGCGCTGCGCTACCACCTGGCGCGCTACCCCGCCGACTCGCCGCTGACCCTCGACATCGAGGAGATCACCCGCGCCTCGAGCGACAACCCGGTCTTCTACGTCCAGTACGCCCACGCCCGGGTCGCGTCGATCCTGCGCAACGCCGCCGACATGGGCCTGGCGCCGGCCGGTGACGACTTCGAGCCCGGCCTGCTCACCCACGAGAAGGAGGGCGAGCTGCTGCGCGGGCTCGCCGAGTTCCCGCGGGTCGTGGCCGCCGCCGCCCAGCTCCGCGAGCCGCACCGGGTGGCGCGCTACCTGGAGGAGACGGCCGCCTCCTACCACCGCTTCTACGACAACTGCCGCGTCCTGCCCCAGGGCGACGAGGAGCCCGGCGACCTGCACCGGGCCCGGCTGCTGCTGGTCGCCGCCACCCGCACGGTCCTCGCCAACGGACTGGCTCTGCTCGGGGTCTCCGCCCCCGAGCGGATGTGAGAGGACGCTGATGCGCGCACACGAAGCAGGCTGGGCCCACGCGGAGGGCGCCATGCGGGGCCCGTCCTGGCTGCGCCCGCCCAGCGACCCCAACGAGCTGGTCACGCAGCTGTGGTCCACCACGGCCCGCAAGGTCGACGGCGTCCTGCAGGTGGGCGGCGTCGACCTGCCCGACCTCGTCGCCGAGCACGGCTCCCCGGCCTACGTCCTCGACGAGCTCGACTTCCGCACCCGCGCCCGCGCCTTCCGTGACGCCTTCTCCGGCTACGACGTCTACTACGCCGGCAAGGCGTTCCTGTGCACGGCCGTGGCCGGCTGGATCGCCGAGGAGGGGCTGCACCTCGACGTCTGCTCGGGCGGCGAGCTGACCGTGGCGCTGCGCGGCGGCATGGACCCGGCCCGGATCGGATACCACGGCAACAACAAGACCCCGGCCGAGCTGCGCCGCGCGGTCGAGGCCGGGGTGGGTCGGATCATCGTCGACTCCTTCCACGAGATCGCCCGCCTGGACCAGATCACCGCGGAGACCGGGGCCCGGGTCCGGGTGATGGTGCGGGTCACCGCCGGGGTCGAGGCACACACCCACGAGTACATCGCCACCGCGCACGAGGACCAGAAGTTCGGCTTCTCGATCACCTCCGGTGACGCCCTGGAGGCGGTGCGCCGCGTCGAGCGGGCTGCGGGACTGCAGCTGCAGGGGCTGCACAGCCACATCGGCTCGCAGATCTTCGACTCCTCCGGCTTCGAGGTGGCCGCGCGCCGGGTCCTCGCCCTGCACGCCCAGGTCAGCCGCGAGCTGGGCGTGACGATGCCCGAGATGGACCTCGGCGGCGGGTTCGGCATCGCCTACACCACCCAGGACGACCCCGCGGACCCCTTCCAGCTGGCCACCGAGATGACCAAGATCGTCGAGCACGAGTGCCGCGCCCTCGGTGTGGCCCAGCCGCGGCTCTCGATCGAGCCCGGGCGGGCCATCGCCGGCCCGGCGATGTGCACCGTCTACGAGGTCGGGACCGTCAAGGAGGTCGCCCTCGACGGCGGCGCGCGACGCACCTACGTCTCGGTCGACGGAGGGATGAGCGACAACATCCGCACCGCGCTCTACGACGCCGACTACTCCTGCACGCTGGCCTCGCGCCGCTCGGAGTCGGCGCCGGCCCTGGCCCGCGTCGTCGGCAAGCACTGCGAGGCCGGCGACATCGTGGTCAAGGACGAGTTCCTGCCCGGAGACCTCGCGCCCGGAGACCTCCTGGCGGTGCCCGGCACGGGTGCCTACTGCCGCTCGATGGCCTCCAACTACAACCACGCGCTGCGGCCGCCGGTGATCGCGGTGCGGGACGGCGCCGCGCGCGTCGTCGTACGACGAGAGACTGAGGACGACCTGTTGGCAACCGATGTGGGAGCAGACGCGTGAGTGAGGGTCTCGAACCGGGCCAGGACGGCGGCGCCCCGCGCCCCCTCCGGGTCGCCGTGCTGGGCTGCGGATCCGTGGGGTCGCAGGTCGTCCGGCTGCTGAGCGAGCAGGCCGACGACCTCGCCGCGCGGGTCGGCGCGCCCGTCGAGCTGGCCGGGGTGGCCGTGCGCCGCCTCGAGGCCGAGCGCGAGGTCGAGGTGCCGGCCGAGCTGCTGACCACCGACGCGCTCGCGCTGGCCAGCCGCGCCGACGTCGACCTGGTGGTCGAGGTGATCGGCGGCATCGAGCCGGCCCGCTCGCTGATCCTGGCGGCGCTGGAGAACGGCGCCTCGGTGGTCACCGCCAACAAGGCGCTGCTGGCCGAGGACGGCTCGACGCTGTTCGAGGCGGCCGCCAAGGCCCAGCGCGACCTCTACTACGAGGCCGCGGTGGCCGGCGCGATCCCGATCCTGCGCCCGCTGCGCGAGTCGCTGGCCGGCGACCGGGTGACCCGGGTGCTGGGCATCGTCAACGGCACCACCAACTTCATCCTGGACCGGATGGACACCTCCGGGGCCGGCTTCGCAGAGGCCCTGCAGGAGGCCCAGGACCTCGGCTACGCCGAGGCCGACCCGACCGCCGACGTCGAGGGCTTCGACGCCGCGGCCAAGGCCGCGATCCTCGCCTCGCTGGCGTTCCACAGCCGGGTCACCGCCGCCGACGTGCACCGCGAGGGCATCTCGGAGGTCACCGCCGGGGACATCGCCTCGGCGCGGGAGATGGGCGCGGTGGTCAAGCTGCTCGCGATCTGCGAGCTGCGCCGCGACCCGGCCGGTGAGGACGCGGTGGCCGTGCGCGTGCACCCCGCGATGATCCCGCGCTCGCACCCGCTGGCGTCGGTGCGCGAGGCCTACAACGCTGTCTTCGTCGAGTCCGAGGCCGCCGGCCAGCTGATGTTCTACGGGCCCGGCGCCGGTGGCTCGCCCACCGCCTCGGCCGTGCTCGGCGACCTGGTCACGGTGGCCCGCAACCGGATCGCCGGCACCTGCGGCCCCGGCGAGTCGGCGTACGCCGCGCACGACGTGCTGCCGATGGGCGAGACGATGACCCGCTACCACGTGGCGATCGACGTCGAGGACCGCGCCGGCGTGCTGGCCAGCGTCGCCACCGCCTTCGCCGAGCACGACGTCTCGATCCAGACCGTGCGTCAGGAGGGGCGGGGCGCGGACGCCCAGCTGGTCGTGGTCTCGCACCGCGCCAGCGACGCCCAGCTGTCGGCGACCGTGGAGACCCTGCGAGACATGGACATCGTGCGCGAGGTCACCTCGGTGATGCGCGTCGAAGGAGAGAGCGAATGAGCGCCAGCATCCAGGCCGGGCCCGGCACCCACCAGTGGCGTGGGGTGATCGAGGAGTACCGCGACCTGATGGAGATCCCCGCCGACACCGTCGCGGTGACGCTGGGGGAGGGCGGCACCCCGCTGGTCGCCTCCGAGTGGCTCTCCGAGCTCACCGGGGCCGAGGTCTGGCTCAAGGTCGAGGGCGACAACCCGACCGGCTCGTTCAAGGACCGCGGGATGACCGCCGCGATCTCGGTGGCGCGCCACGAGGGCGCCCAGGCCGTGGTCTGCGCGTCGACCGGCAACACCTCGGCGTCGATGGCCGCCTACGCCGCCAAGGCCCGGCTCAAGCCGCTCGTGCTGGTGCCCGAGGGCAAGATCTCCGCGGGCAAGATGGCCCAGGCGATCATGCACGGCGCCCAGGTGATCATGGTGCGCGGCAACTTCGACGACTGCCTGCGCCTCTCGCGCGGGCTCGCCGACCACTACCCGGTGGCGCTGGTGAACTCGGTCAACCCGGTGCGCCTGGAGGGGCAGAAGACCGCCGCCTTCGAGGTCGTCGACCGGCTCGGTGACGCCCCGGACTACCACCTGCTGCCGGTGGGCAACGCCGGCAACATCTCGGCGTACTGGCTCGGCTACCAGCAGTACGCGGCACTGGGCCGCAGCACCCGCAAGCCGGTGATGCGCGCCTTCCAGGCCGAGGGCGCCGCGCCGCTGGTGACCGGCGAGCCGTTCCCCAACCCCGAGACCAAGGCGACCGCCATCCGGATCGGCAACCCCGCCTCGTGGAAGCTCGCGGTGGCCGCGGCCGAGGAGTCCGGCGGCCGGTTCGCCTCGCTGAGCGACCGGCAGATCCTGTCGGCCCAGCACGACCTGGCCCGCCGCGACGGCGTCTTCGTGGAGCCGGCCTCCGCGGTGGGCATCGCCGGGCTGCTCCAGGAGCTGGAGCAGGGCGAGTCCTACGCGGGCAGCCGGGTGGTCATCACGGTCACCGGCCATGGCCTCAAGGACACCGCCACGGCGCTCGAGGGGGTCGGCCCGATGGTCGACACCGTCATCGACGCCGAGGTCGACGCGGCCGCGCACGCCGCCGGCCTCGGCTGAGGCCTGATGCTCTCGTGGTGAGCTTCGTCGAGGGGCCGGTGCGCGTCAGCGTGCCGGCCACCTCCGCCAACCTCGGCCCCGGCTTCGACTCCCTGGGCCTCGCCCTGGGCCTGCGCGACCGCGTCGAGGCGCAGGTCGGCGGCGCCGGCGCCGCGCCGGGGGTACGGGTCGAGGTGGAGGGCGAGGGGGCCGGGACGGTCCCGCTCGACGAGTCGCACCTGGTGGTGCGCTCGATGCACGCCGCCTTCGACGCGATGGGCGGGCGCCCGGACTCGCTGCGCGTGGCCTGTCGCAACGTCGTACCGCACGGGCGTGGGCTCGGCTCGTCGTCCTCGGCGATCGTGGCCGGGGTCTGCCTGGCGCGTGCGCTGGTCGCCGGCGGCTCGCTGCTGCTCGACGACCGCGCGCTCCTCTCGCTCGCCGCCGACCTGGAGGGCCACCCCGACAACGTCGCCCCCGCGCTCCTCGGCGGCTTCGTCGTCTCCGGGCGCGAGGACGACACCTGGTACGCCGCGTCCTCCCCGGTCGACCCGCGGATCTCGGTGGTGGTGTTCGTCCCGACCCAGCCGGTGGAGACGAAGGTGGCCCGCTCCCTGCTGCCCGCCTCGGTGCCGCACCAGGACGCCGCGGCGAACGCCGGTCGCGCGGCGCTGCTCGTCGCCGCACTGGCCGGCCAGCCCGAGCACCTGCTCGCGGCGACCCGGGACTACCTGCACCAGGACTACCGCGAGCCGGCCATGCCGCAGACGCTGGAGCTGGTCCGCGCGCTGCGACGCGACTCGGTGCCGGCGATCGTGTCGGGGGCCGGGCCCACCGCCCTGGCCTTCGCCGACTCCTCGCCCGCCGCCGGCTCCTCGCCCGCCGCCGGCTCCTCGCCCGCCGCCGGCTCCTCGCCCGCCTCGGTCGCCGCCCTGCTCGCCCGGTGCCCGAGCGGGTGGACCGCGCGCCACCTCGAGGTCGACCACGCCGGGGCGGTGCTCTGCTGAGACCGCGCCAGGTGTGGCGTGTGGGTTGACCACGTACCCGATCTCGGGTGGTACCGTGGCCGCGCGTCGCATTCTCGACGCAGCACTCGGGCGACACGCGTCGCACCCGGTGCGAACCTCCTCCTTGATCCCTCTGCGGATTCCTTTGCGTGAACCCGTCGGCACACCTGCCGGGTCCTCGTGTCGGTGAGGAGACATCGACCAGGAGGCCGACGGCATCTCCGCCGGATCGGCACTGATACGTGGGAAGGACCTCACGTGACGGAAACGACCGAATCCACCACAGCTCCGCAGGCGTCTGCCGGGGCACCCAAGAAGCGTGGTGGACTCAGCACCATGCTGCTCGCTGACCTGAGGGCGATGGCGGGTGGCATGGGGATCGCCGGAGCAGGCGGGATGAAGAAGGCCCAGCTCGTCGAGGCGATCCGCGCACAGCAGTCCGGGGGCGCCGCCCCGCGGGCCGCGGTGAAGAGGTCGGCGCCGGCTGCCGAGGCGCCCGCGAAGGCCGAGGCGCCTGCGAAGGCTGAGGCGCCCGCGAAGGCTGAGGCGCCCGCGAAGGCCGCCGAGCCCGGCGCGAGCGATGCCCCTGCCGGCGACACCGCTGCGCAGGAGGCTCCGCGCCGGCCCCGGACCCGCCAGCGGGCCGGTCGAGAGACCACCGCCGAGAGCCAGGGGAACGCGGCTGGGGACAAGCCCAGCTCGGACAAGCCCGGCTCGGACAGGTCGGGCGCCGGACAGCCGGCGTCCGAGTCGGCCGACCGCGCGGAGGGCCGCGACGCTCAGGGCAACCGGAATCGGGACCGCGCCGAGGCCCGGGGTCGGTCCGAGGGGCGCGACAAGCGCGAGCGCTCCGAGGGCAGGGACGGCCAGGCACCCGCGGCCCGCGAGCAGGACCGGGACCGCCAGGACCGCGACGGTCAGGACCGCGACCGTCAGGACCGCGACCGTCAGGACCGGGACCGTCAGGACCGCGACCGGGACCGGCAGGACCGCGCGCGTCAGGACCGCGACCAGGACCGGGACCGCCAGGACCGCGACCAGGACCGCGACCGCCAGGACCGCGACCAGGACCGCGAGGGCCAGTCCCGCGACAACCGGTCGGAGGAGGAGGGCGGCAGCCGCCGCAACCGCCGCCGCCGGGGCCGCGACCGCGACGGCCGCGACGGTCGTGACACCCGCGACGGGCGCGACGGTCGTGACACCCGCGACGGGCGCGACGGCGCCCGCGACACCCGTGAGCCGCGCGGCGAGCGCGGTGGCCGGGGCGGGCGCAACGAGCCCGACACCACGGTCCTCGAGGACGACGTGCTGGTGCCCGCCGCGGGCATCCTCGACGTGCTGGACAACTACGCCTTCGTCCGGACCAGCGGCTACCTGCCCGGCACCGAGGACGTCTACGTCTCGCTGTCGATGGTGCGCAAGTACGGTCTGCGCCGCGGCGACGCCATCGTCGGGCAGGTGCGCCAGCCCCGGGAGGGCGAGCGCAAGGAGAAGTTCAACCCGATGGTGCGCATCGAGAGCGTCAACGGGGGCGACCCGGAGACCTCCCGCTCGCGCGTGGAGTTCGCGAAGCTGACCCCGCTCTACCCCTCGGAGCGGCTGCGGATGGAGACGACACCGGACAACCTGATCGGGCGCGTCATCGACATCGCCGCGCCGATCGGCAAGGGACAGCGCGGCCTGATCGTCTCCCCGGCCAAGGCCGGCAAGACGATGGTGATGCAGTCGATCGCCAACTCGATCACCGCCAACAACCCCGAATGCCACCTGATGGTGGTGCTGGTGGACGAGCGTCCCGAGGAGGTCACCGACTTCGAGCGCTCGGTGAAGGGCGAGGTCATCTCCTCGACCTTCGACCGGCCGGCCGTCGACCACACGACGGTCGCCGAGCTGGCCATCGAGCGTGCCAAGCGGCTCGTCGAGCTGGGCCACGACGTGGTGGTGCTGCTCGACGGCATCACCCGGCTGGGACGCGCGTACAACCTCGCCGCGCCGCCGAGCGGCCGGATCCTGTCCGGCGGCGTCGACTCCGCGGCCCTGTACCCGCCGAAGCGCTTCTTCGGCGCCGCGCGCAACATCGAGAACGGCGGCTCGCTCACCATCCTGGCGACCGCGCTGATCGAGAGCGGCTCGAAGATGGACGAGGTGATCTTCGAGGAGTTCAAGGGCACCGGCAACATGGAGCTGCGGTTGCGCCGCGACTTCGCCGACAAGCGGATCTTCCCGGCCATCGACGCGGTCCAGTCCGGTACCCGCCGCGAGGAGCTCCTGATGAGCCAGGAGGAGACCGCGATCGTGTGGAAGCTGCGACGCGTGCTCTCCGCCCTGGACGGGCAGCAGGCGCTCGAGCTGCTGCTGGGCAAGCTGCGCAAGTCGCACACCAACATCGAGTTCCTCACCGAGGTCCAGAAGACCACCCACATGGCCCCCAACGCCGACTGACCCCCCGCGAGTCGGCGCGAACTCGCACCCCCACCCCGCCGAGTCGGCGTGAACTCCTGAGTTCGCGCCGACTCGGCGTCGTACGGGGGCGAGTTCGCGCCGACTCGGCGGTTGGGCGGGGGTACCGGTCTGGTCCGAGTGCGAGTGGGGTGGTGGTTGCGGCTAGGCTCCGCGTGGGACGGACGAGGAAGCAAGGGGTGAAGTGTGGCGCGCATCGTGGTCGCCGACGACGACGTCGACATTCGTGAGCTCGTGGAGTTCAAGCTGTCGACGATGGGGCACGAGATCGTCGCCGTGGGTGATGGTGCAGCCGCGCTGGAGGCCTGCCGCGCGCAGCGTCCCGACCTGGCGATCCTCGACGTGATGATGCCGGGGATGTCCGGGCTCGAGGCGATGAAGGCGATCCGCGAGGAGCCCACGCTGGTCGGTCTCCCGGTCATCCTGCTCACCGCGCGCGCCCAGGAGTCCGACGTCGAGAGCGGCCTGGGCAGTGGCGCGGACGACTACATCACCAAGCCGTTCAGCCCTCGCGAGCTGGCGGCTCGCGTCGATGCGCTGGTGACCGGAAGCTGATGGCCCGACGCCTCCCCGAGGCCGTCGCTCAGACCCCCGCCGGGGAGGCCAGTTCGGTCGCGCGGGCGGTCGCGCCCACACTCGCGACGCTCGCGACGCTGGTCTTCCTGGTCTCGCTCATCGGTGTCGGAGGGCTGGTGCTCTCCGAGCGCGCCGTGCACGAGCTGACCGACCACCTCCAGCCGGCCTCCCTCGCCAACGAGCGCGTCCTGCGGGCGTGGACCGACGCCGAGACCGGCGTGCGCGCCTGGTCGCTCAGCGGCCAGCAGGTGGCGGTCGAGCCCTACCGCAAGGCACGCAGCCGCCTGCCCCGGCTGGAGGAGGAGCTGCGCGCCTACGCGGCCGACGACCCGGCGATGGCCGAGCTGGTCCGCGCCCAGGAGAAGGCCGGCGCCGCCTGGCTCGAGCAGTACGCCGAGATCCGGATGTCGCGGCCCGGTGGCGCCAAGACCTACGACGCCGAGCTCTTCGCCCAGGGCCGTACCCGCTTCGACGAGCTGCGCGAGGCGCACGCCCGGGTCGCCCGCAGCCTGGGCGCCCGGATGGAGGAGGCTCGCGACGAGGCCGCGGACCGCAGGCGGATGATCGGTGCCGCCCTGCTCCTGGTCGGGCTGCTCGGCGCCCTGCTGGCGCTGGGGGGCGGGCGTCGGGCGATGGCCCGCGTCGCGGATCCCCTCGTCGCGCTGCACGCGACCGTGGCCCGGCTGCGCAGCGGCGACGAGTCCGCCCGCGCCGAGATCGAGGGGCCCCGCGAGGTCCGCTCGGTGGCGCAGGCCATCAACGAGATGGCCGAGTCCCGGCAGCGCGCGCGGGCGATGGAGCAGCAGGTGCTGGCCGAGCTGCGCCGCCTGGACAACGCGAAGGGCGACTTCGTCTCCAACGTCTCGCACGAGCTGCGCACCCCGCTGACCACCATCGCCGGCTACGTCGACCTGGCCGGCGAGGAGTTCGAGGGACGCCTCGACGAGCGCCATCAGCGGATGCTGCACGCGGTCCAGCGCAACGTGAAGCGGCTGCAGGTGCTGATCGAGGACCTGCTGGCGCTCTCGCGCGCCGAGCAGCATTCCACCGACCTCCATCAGGTCGACCTCGTGGAGCTGCTGCACGACGTGGTCGCCGACCTGCGGATGACCGCGGCCCGGCGCGACATCCAGGTCACCCTGTCGAGCGTGGAGGCCCCGGCGCTCGTCCTGGCCGACCGCGGCCAGCTCGCCCGCGTGTTCGTCAACCTGCTCTCCAACGCCGTGAAGTTCAGCCACGACGGCGGCGCGGTGGCGGTGTCGGTGGAGCGCACCGCCGACGAGGTGCTGGTGGTGGTGGCCGACCGGGGGATCGGGGTGCCGGCCAGCGACCTGGACCAGCTGGGCTCGCGCTTCTACCGGGCCTCCAACGCGGTGGCCAGCCACGTCCCCGGCACCGGCCTGGGGCTGCGCATCGTGCAGACCATCGTCGACAACCACGCCGGGTCCCTGCAGCTGGAGTCGGTCGAGGGGGAGGGCACCACGGTCACCGTGCGGCTGCCCGGTCAGGCCCGGTCGTGAGCGCCCCGGACCTGCCCGCGACCGGCAAGCCCGCCCTCGACGGGCGCGGCTACGTCCGGCTGGTGCTCAGCCTCGGCTGCCTGATCGCGCTCGGGCCGCTGACCATCGACATGTACCTCCCGGCGTTCCCCGAGATCGCCCGCGACCTCGACGCCACCCAGTCGCAGGTGCAGCTCACGGTCACCGGCATCCTGATCGGGCTCGGCCTGGGGCAGCTGATCGTCGGGCCGCTCTCCGACGCCCTGGGCCGGCGTCGTCCGCTGCTGGTCGGGCTGTGCCTGCACGCGATCGCCTCGCTGGGCTGCGTGCTGGCCCCCACCGTCGAGACGCTGGCCGCGGTGCGGGTGCTGCAGGGGCTCGCCGGCGCCGCGGTCTCGGTGACGGTGATGGCGATGGTGCGCGACCAGTTCTCCGGCAAGGCGATGGCCGGGCTGATGGCTCGGCTGATGCTGGTGATGGGCCTCGCGCCGATGCTGGCCCCCAGCCTGGGCGGCCTGGTCCTGGAGTGGTCGAGCTGGCGCACCATCTTCGCGGTGCTGGCGGTCACGGCCCTGGCGCTCGCGGTCTTCGCCGGCCTCGGGCTGCGCGAGACCCTGCCCGCCGCGCGGCGCCACCCTGCCCGGGGCCGGGCCGTGCTCGCGGCGTACGCCCGGCTGGTCCGCGACCCCTACTTCATGTCGCTGGCGGTCATCGGGGGCTCGATGATGGCGACGATCTTCGCCTACGTGGCCGGGGGCTCCTTCGTGCTGCAGGAGGGCTACGGCCTCTCGGAGGGGACCTTCGCGGTCGTCTTCGGCGTCAACGCCCTGGGCCTGGTGCTGGGCTCGCAGGCCAACCCCGTGCTGCTGCGTCGCTTCTCGCTCGCCCAGGTGCTCACCGGCGGGATCTGCCTCGCCTTCGCATCGGCGACGGTGCTGGTGGTGCTGGCGGCGCTGGGGATCGGCGGCCTGGCGGGCCTGCTGGTGCCGCTGTTCGTGATGCTCTCCGCGGCGGGGCTGTCGATGGCCAACACCCCGGCGCTCGCGCTCGAGCGCCAGGGCGGGGCCGCGGGTACGGCGGCGGCCGTCCTCGGCTGTCTGCAGTTCGCGGTGGGCGGGCTCGTGGCGCCGGTGGTGGGCGCCTTCGACACCGTCAGCGCGGTGCCGATGGCCGCGGTGATGGCCGCGGTGAGCGGGCTCTCGCTGCTGTTGGTGACCACCGTCGTACGGCGCGGCTGAGCGCGGGAATACCCGGATTCGCGCGCACGTTGCGGCAGGTGGCACACTTGTGCGCTGGTTCCGGTTCACGTCTTCCTCGCTGGGAGGAGACGACCCGGCGGCTGAGAGGACACCCCATGCAGAAGGACATCCACCCCGCTTACGTCGAGACCCAGGTGACCTGCACCTGTGGCGCGACGTTCACGACTCGCAGCACCGCGACCTCCGGCACCCTCAAGGCCGACGTCTGCTCGCAGTGCCACCCCTTCTACACCGGCAAGCAGAAGATCCTCGACACCGGCGGTCGCGTGGCCCGCTTCGAGGCGCGCTACGCCAAGGCTGGTCAGAAGAAGTAGCTCTCCTCACTGCGCCGGTCCCCGCCCTGTGGCGGGGGCCGGCGTTCGTGGTTTCCGTCCACTGACCACCGAGGAGCCCCCATGTTCGAGGCCGTCACCGGACTCGTCGCCGAGCACGCCGAGCTCGAGACCAGGCTGTCCGAGCCCGAGACCCACGCCGACCAGGCGCTGGCCAAGCGGCTGAACCAGCGCTATGCCGAGCTGAGTGCCGTGGTGCGCGCCTGGCACACCTGGCGCGAGCTGGGTGACGACATCGAGGCCGCCCGCGAGCTCGCGGGGGAGGACGCCTCCTTCCTGGAGGAGGCCGCCGAGCTGGTCGTCCGGCAGGAGGCGGTCGCCGAGCGGCTGCGCCTGCTGCTGGTGCCCCGCGACCCGGCCGACGCCAAGGACGCGATCCTCGAGGTCAAGTCCGGGGAGGGCGGCGAGGAGTCGGCGCTGTTCGCCGCGGACCTGCTGCGGATGTACACCCGCTACGCCGAGAACCGCGGCTGGCGCACCGAGGTGCTGGACTCGACGCCCTCGGACCTGGGCGGCTTCAAGAGCGTGACGCTCGCGGTCAAGGCGAAGGGGACCCCCGAGCCGGGGGAGGCCCCCTACGGCCTGCTCAAGTTCGAGGGGGGCGTGCACCGCGTCCAGCGGGTGCCGGTCACGGAGTCGCAGGGGCGGGTGCACACCTCCGCGGCGGGCGTGCTGGTGATGCCCGAGGCCGAGCAGGTCGACGTGCAGGTCGACGACAACGACCTGCGCATCGACGTCTACCGCTCGTCGGGTCCCGGCGGGCAGAGCGTGAACACCACCGACTCGGCCGTGCGGATCACCCACCTGCCGACCGGGATCGTGGCCAGCTGCCAGAACGAGAAGAGCCAGCTGCAGAACAAGGAGCAGGCGATGCGGATCCTGCGCGCGCGGCTGCTCGCCGCGGCCCAGGACGCCCGTGACGCCGAGGACAGCGAGGCGCGACGCAGCCAGATCCGCACCGTGGACCGCTCCGAGCGGATCCGCACCTACAACTTCCCGGAGAACCGGATCTCCGACCACCGCACCGGCTACAAGTCCCACAACCTCGACCAGGTGCTGGACGGCGCCCTCGAGCCGGTGATCGAGGCCTGCGTGCGCTCGGACGTGGAGGCCCGGATGGAGGCGCTGGAGTCGTGAGCGCCGCACGCCGGGCACTGCGCGAGGCGGCCGAGCGCCTGGAGCGTGCCGGGGTCGTCTCCGCGCACCGCGAGGCCGAGCTGCTGCTGGCCCACGTCCTCGGCGTCACCCTCGGGCGCCTGCCCCTGGTCGACGACGTCACGCCCGAGCAGCTCGCGGCCTACGAGGCGCTCGTGGCTCGGCGGGCCACCCGGGTGCCCCTGCAGCACCTCACCGGGACCGCCGCGTTCCGCCACGTCGAGCTGGCGGTCGGGCCCGGGGTGTTCGTGCCGCGGCCCGAGACCGAGCTGCTCGCCGGCTGGGCCGTCGAGCAGGCCCGCGCCGTCGCGCAGGAGCGCGGCGAGGAGCCGGTCGTGGTGGACCTGTGCACCGGCTCCGGGGCGATCGCCCGCGCCCTGGCCGACGAGGTGCCCGGCGCGCGCATCCACGCCGTGGAGCTCGACGACGCGGCGTACCCCTGGGCCCAGCGCAACCTGTCGGGTACCGGGGTGGACCTGCGCCACGGCGACATGGAGACCGCCTTCCCCGAGCTCGCCGGCTGCGTCGACGTGGTCGTGTGCAACCCGCCGTACATCCCGCTCACCGCCTGGGAGGGCGTCGCCGTCGAGGCGCGCGACCACGACCCGCACCTGGCGCTGTTCTCCGGCGACGACGGGCTGGACGCGATGCGGGTGCTCGAGCGCCGTGCGGCGCTGCTGCTGCGTCCCGGAGGCGTGCTCGGCGCCGAGCACGCCGACCAGCAGGGCGAGTCCGCTCCGGCCGTGCTCACCGCCACCGGCCGGTGGCGTGAGGTGCGCGACCACCACGACTTGGCGGGCCGTCCGCGCTTCCTGACGGCGCGACTGGCACGATGAGCAACGGCCATGACGAGGAAAGGCAGCTCGTGAGCACGCGATACCCCACGGACACCGACGAGCAGCGTGAGGAGGCCGTCTCCGCGGCCAGCCTGGCGGTACGCCGCGGCCGGCTCGTGGTGCTGCCGACCGACACCGTCTACGGGATCGGCGCCGACGCCTTCGACCCCGCCGCGGTCCGCGCGCTGCTGGCGGCGAAGGGACGCGGCCGGGAGATGCCGCCGCCGGTGCTGATCAGCGCCGTCACCACCGTCGATGCGCTCGCCGTGGGGCTGCCGGGCTACGCCCGGGCGCTGATCGAGGAGTTCTGGCCGGGAGCGCTGACGCTGGTCTGCCGCCAGCAGAGCTCGCTGCAGTGGGACCTCGGCGACACCCGGGGCACGGTGGCGGTGCGGATGCCCGATCACGAGCTCGCGCTCTCCATCCTGGAGCGCACCGGGCCGCTGGCGGTCAGCTCGGCCAACCGGACCGGGATGGCGGCGGCCGTGAACGCGGACGAGGCCGAGGAGATGCTGGGCGAGAAGGTCACCGCGATCGTCGACGGGGGACCGGTCCCCGGCAAGCAGGCCAGCACGATCGTCGACGTCACCGGCGCGCAGCCGCGCCTGCTGCGTCGCGGCGCGCTGAGCGTGGAGCAGCTCAACGCGGTCCTCGAGCCGCTCGGGGTCACCGTCACGGACGAAGGCTGACCCTGTGCGCGAGTACGTCCTGGTCTTCCTCGTGGCGGCGGCGGTCACCTACCTGCTGACGGTGATCGCCCGTGAGATCGCGCTGCGCACCGGAGCGGTGGCGCGGGTGCGCGACCGGGACGTCCACGCCGAGCCGATCCCGTACCTGGGTGGGCTGGCCATGCTGGGCGGCCTGGTGGCGGCGTACCTGGTGGCGCGCGAGCTGCCCTTCCTCTCCCGCAGCCAGGACTTCGTGTTCCGCGACGCGGCGGTGGTGCTCGCGGCGGGGGCGCTGATCTGCGCGGTGGGAGTGCTCGATGACATCTTCGAGCTGGACGCGCTGACCAAGCTCGGCGGGCAGGTGCTCGCCTCGGGGTTCCTGATCGCCTTCGGGGTGCAGTACTTCTTCTTCCCCCAGCCCGGGGACGCCCAGTTCGCCGTGGACCCGGTCCAGGGGGCCCTGCTCACCGTGCTGGTGGTGGTCGCGACGGTCAACGCGGTGAACTTCGTCGACGGCCTGGACGGCCTGGCCGCCGGCGTGGTCGGCATCGGCGCGATCGCGTTCTTCGTGTTCAGCTACAAGATCGCCGACCTCAACGGCCTCGCGCTGGCGTCCACCGGCGCGCTGCTCAGCGCCTCGCTGGCCGGTGCCTGCTTCGGCTTCGTGGCACACAACTTCCACCCGGCGCGGCTGTTCATGGGCGACAGTGGCTCGATGCTGATCGGGCTGGTGCTCTCGGCCAGCGCGCTGACGCTGACCGGGCAGTTCTCCGGCACGGACCTGAGCCAGGGCAACAGCCTGCTGCCCACGCTGCTGCCGGTGCTGCTGCCGGTGTCGATCATGATCGTGCCGTTCGCGGACCTGGTGCTGGCCGTGGTGCGCCGGACCAGGGCGGGCCGCTCGCCGTTCGCCCCGGACAAGCAGCACCTGCACCACCGCCTGCTCGAGATCGGGCACTCGCACCGGCGCGCGGTGCTGATCATGTGGCTGTGGGCCGGCCTGATCGGGTTCGGCACGGTGACCGCCAGCCTGTACAGCGGCCGGCTGATGTGGCTGGCGCTGGCGTTCATGGTGGTGTTCACGATCGCTGCGACGTTCGTCCTGCCGGTCGTCAAGAAGCCGCGGATCCCGGTGGTCGACGACCTGGTCGAGGAGCTCACCAGGGGCGATGATCCCGCGGGTTTCGAGCCCCCGGGGACCTTGTGATAACTTTCACGAGCGTCGCTGGACCAGTCCGGTGACACCCACTAGCTCCCTCAGAGGACGGCCGCCGAGCATGACGACCGAGTCGAAGACAGACCGCCGCGCCAGCGGTGGGCTCGTCCTCCTCGGAGCCGGCGTGGCCTCGCTGGGGGTCGCCGCCGTCGGGACCGGGCTCGGCGCCCTCGTCGCCGGTGGTCCGGGCGCGCTCGGCGCCCTGGCCGGGTCGCTGCTGGCCACCGTGGTGCTCGCCTTCGGGCTCCAGGTCATCCACGTGGTCACCATGCTGCAGCCGGCCCTCTCGCTGATCGTGGCGCTGATGACCTACGGGCTGCAGATCGCCATGGTCACCGCCGTCCTGGCCGGCCTCTCCCGTTCCGGTGCGCTCGGCTCGCAGCTCGACGCGTCGTGGACCGTCGGGGGAGTGGTCGCCGCGGTCCTGGTGTGGACATGCGTCCAGGTGGTGCTCTTCATGCGCCTGCGGATCCCGCTCTACGACCTTCCCGACGCGACTGACAGCACGTCGCGCGACTCCGCGGCGTCCGTCCCCGCGAAGGCGGGTGAACGATGACCTCGTCCGACTGCTATTGTCCGGGGCGCGATGGCTCAGAAGAAACCACCTACTGGCCGCGTCGGCGACACCTCGGGGGTGCCCGGACCGGACCCCTGGCGGGCGTTCAGCTACCTGGTGACCGGCGTGCTGATGTACGGACTCATCGGCTGGGCGCTGGACCTCTGGCTGGGCACCACCTTCCTGGTCGGGATCGGCGTCGTCTTCGGTGCGGTCCTGGGGTTGTACCTGACTTTCAAGATCTTCAAACAGCCACGGGCGGACTCCTCGCAGGAGCCGCCGGGCGATACGCAGCAGAACAGGCATCCGTAGTGCGGCAGACACAGGAGACAGCGTGAGTGCGATCGCGATGAACGCGGTCCGGGCCGAGGGGTTCACGCCCCCCGGGCCGGGAGACTTCAACCTCCCCCCGATCGGCCCGGACAAGACGTTCGAGTTCCTGGGCGAGACCATGTACCTCGGCGTCACCAAGCCGATGCTGCAGATGGTGCTGGCCGCGATCCTCGTCTTCGGTCTGCTCTACGCCGCGGGCCGCAAGCGCGCCATGGTGCCGGGCAAGTTCCAGTACGTCGGCGAGGCCGGCTACGGCTTCGTGCGCAACTCCCTGGGCCGCGACATCATCGGCAGCCACGACTTCATGAAGTTCGTGCCCTACCTGGTCGCGCTGTTCTTCTTCATCCTGGTGAACAACCTGATGGCCGCGGTCCCGTTCTTCCAGTTCCCGACGTTCTCGCGCGCCGGCATCGCCTACACGCTGGCGCTGATCAGCTGGCTGGTCTACAACGGCGTCGGCATCAAGCGGCACGGGTTCGGCGGCTACTTCAAGCTGCAGACCGTCCCGAACGGGATCAAGGGCCCGGTGCTCCTGCTGCTGATCCCGCTGGAGTTCTTCTCCAACATCCTGGTCCGCCCGGTCACGCTGGCCCTGCGACTGTTCGCGAACATGTTCGCCGGCCACCTGCTGCTGATCCTCTTCGCCCTGGGCGGCGAGTACCTCCTCCTGCACGGTGAGGGCCTGGTGAAGCTCGCCGGTCCCATCGCGTGGCTCATGTTCGTCCTGATCAGCTTCCTCGAGCTGCTGGTTCAGGTCCTTCAGGCGTACGTCTTCGTGCTCCTGACCTCCATGTACATCTCGGGTGCTCTCGCAGACGAGCACTGAGATCCCGCAAGACTGCACCACCGCACGACCCCTCCGTAGGAACAACGAAAGGAAGAAGCCGTGGACGGCTCTCTGAACATGCTCGGCTACGGTCTCGCCACCGTGGGCCCCGGTCTGGCTGTCGGCCTGATCTTCGCCGCCTACATCAACGGCGTTGCTCGCCAGCCCGAGGCACAGGGTCGCCTGCAGCCGATCGCGATTCTGGGCTTCGCCCTTGCCGAGGCGCTCGCCATCATCGGCATCGCCCTCGCGTTCGTGCTCTGACCCTCCTGACCAGCACTGACGAAGGACCACGCCCATGAACTCGATCACCCTCGCGGCAGGAGGGGACCTCAATCCCCTCATCCCGCACCCGGTGGAGATCGTCCTGTCGCTGGTTGTCTTCGGCCTGCTCTGGTTCGCCGTCAAGAAGTGGGTTGTCCCCAACTTCGAGGCGACGTTCGCGGAGCGCACGTCTGCTATCGAAGGCGGCCTCCACGCCGCCGAGACCAAGCAGGCTGAGGCCGACGCCAAGCTGGCCGAGCTCGAGCAGCAGCTCGCGCAGGCACGCCACGAAGCGGCGCGCATCCGTGAGGAAGCGCGCGAGCAGGGCGCAGCCATCGTGGCCGAGATGCGGGACCAGGCCCAGGCCGAGTCCTCCCGCATCGTGGAGCACGGCAAGACCCAGATCGAGGCGGAGCGCCAGCAGGCCGTCGCCTCGCTGCGGGCCGAGGTCGGCACCCTGGCCACCAGCCTGGCCGGTCGTATCGTGGGCGAGAGCCTCGACGACGAGGCTCGCCAGAGCCGCGTGGTCGAGCGGTTCCTCGCCGAGCTCGAGACCGAGCGGCCGCAGAGCGGAGTCAACTGATGACCTTCCGCGGAGCATCGAAGGACGCCGTCGCGACCCTGTCCGAGGAGCTGAGCAGCACGCTCACCCTCGAGCAGGACGCTGCGGCGGTCGGCGCCGACCTGTTCTCGCTGGCAGCGGTGCTGCGCAGCGAGCCGGGGCTGCGCCGGGTCGCGACCGACGTGTCGATCCAGCCTGGTGCCAAGTCCGACCTGGTCCAGCAGATCTTCGCGGGCAAGGTGCACGGCGCGGCACTCACGCTGCTGGCCAGTGCCGTGACCCGTCGGTGGACCTCGACGCGGGACCTCCCCGACGCTCTCGAGCGTCTCGGTGTGGTCGCGGTCGTGCGCTCCGCCGGTAGCGGGGACGGCGCGGCTCGTCTCTCCGACGAGCTGTTCGCCTTCGGGCAGGTCGTGAAGGACAACCCGGACCTCCGGGACGCCCTCTCCGACCCGTCGCGCTCCGCGCAGGACAAGCAGGCACTGGTCCGCGGCCTCCTCGACGGAAAGGCGCTGCCGGCAACGGCGGCGCTCGTCGAGCAGGCCCTGGCCGGTACCTACCGCACCATCGGTGTCGCCCTGCGTGAGTTCCAGCAGATCGCCGCCGAGGTCCACCAGGAGACGGTGGCCACCGTTCGCGTGGCACGTCCGCTCTCCGACGGTGACCGCCAGCGGTTGACCGACGCTCTCTCCCGCCAGTACGGCCGCGACATCCACCTGGACGTCGTCGTCGACCCGCAGGTGATCGGCGGCATCCGTGTGGAGATCCGCGACGATGTGATCGACGGGACGGTCTCGAGCCGTCTCGACGACGCGCGTCGCAAGCTGGCCGGCTGAGACCGTCCTTCGTAACGTATGAACCCGAGCAGACTTAGAGAACAGGAAGACGTATGACGGAGCTTTCGATCCGTCCGGACGAGATCCGCGACGCGCTGACGCGCTTCGTGTCGGACTACAAGCCCGAGACCGCCAGCCGTGAAGAGGTCGGCACCGTTGCCGAAGCAGGCGACGGCATCGCCCGCGTCAGCGGTCTGCCGTCGGTCATGGCCAACGAGCTGCTCGAGTTCGAGGACGGCACCCTGGGCCTGGCCCTGAACCTCGACACCCGCGAGATCGGTGTCGTCGTGCTCGGCGACTTCGACAAGATCGAGGAGGGCCAGGCGGTCCGCCGTACCGGCGAGATCCTCTCGGTCCCCGTCGGTGACGGCTACCTCGGTCGGGTCGTCGACCCGCTGGGCAAGCCGATCGACGGCCTCGGCGAGGTCGAGACGGTCGGGCGCCGCGCCCTGGAGCTCCAGGCTCCGTCGGTGGTCCAGCGCAAGTCGGTGCACGAGCCCCTCGCCACCGGCATCAAGGCGATCGACGCGATGACCCCGATCGGCCGTGGCCAGCGTCAGCTGATCATCGGCGACCGCGCGACCGGCAAGACCACGGTCGCCATCGACACGATCATCAACCAGAAGCAGTACTGGGAGACCGGCGACCCGAGCAAGCAGGTTCGCTGCATCTACGTCGCCATCGGCCAGAAGGGCTCGACCATCGCCTCCGTGCGTGGCGCCCTCGAGGAGGCCGGCGCGCTGGAGTACACCACGATCGTGGCGTCGCCCGCGTCCGACTCCGCCGGCTTCAAGTACCTGGCGCCCTACACCGGCTCGGCCATCGGCCAGCACTGGATGTACGAGGGCAAGCACGTCCTCATCGTGTTCGACGACCTCACCAAGCAGGCCGAGGCCTACCGCGCGGTGTCGCTGCTGCTGCGCCGCCCGCCGGGCCGTGAGGCGTACCCCGGTGACGTGTTCTACCTGCACAGCCGGCTGCTCGAGCGTTGCGCGAAGCTCTCCGACGAGCTGGGCGCGGGCTCGATGACCGGTCTGCCGATCATCGAGACCAAGGCCAACGACGTCTCGGCGTTCATCCCGACCAACGTCATCTCGATCACCGACGGTCAGATCTTCCTGCAGTCCGACCTGTTCGCGGCCAACCAGCGCCCGGCCATCGACGTCGGCGTCTCGGTGTCCCGAGTCGGCGGCGCGGCGATGACCAAGGCGATGAAGGCCGTCACCGGCTCGCTCAAGGTCGACCTGGCGCAGTTCCGCGCCATGGAGGCGTTCGCGATGTTCGCCTCCGACCTCGACGCCGCCTCGCGTCAGCAGCTCGACCGCGGTCAGCGGCTGATGGCGCTGCTCAAGCAGCCCGCCTACAGCCCGTACCCGGTCGAGGAGATGACCGTGTCGCTGTGGACCGGCACAAGTGGTCGCCTCGACCGCGTGCCGGCCGAGGACGTGCTCCGCTTCGAGAACGAGTTCCTCGACTTCCTGCGGCGTCAGCACTCCGGCATCCTGTCGGCGATCCGCGAGTCGCTGAAGTTCGAGAGTGAGACCGAGACGTCGCTTGAGGACGCCTACGACTCGTTCCTGGACCAGTTCGAGACCTCCGACGGCCAGTCGATCAAGCCTGGCAAGGAAGAGCACGTCGCGCTCGAGGACGCGGACATCGAGCAGGAGCAGATCGTCAAGCAGAAGCGGGGCTGACGATGGCACTGTCGCTGCGTGAGTACCGCGCGCGGATCAAGTCGACGGAGTCGATGAAGAAGATCACGCGCGCCATGGAGCTCATTGCTGCGTCCCGGATCATCAAGGCGCAGCAGCGGGCGCAGGCGGCCGCGCCGTACGCCCGCGAGCTGACCCGTGCGGTGTCGGCCGTGGCGACGTTCTCGAACGTCGAGCACGCCCTCACCACCGAGCCCGAGAACCCGCGCCGCGCCGCGGTCCTGGTCGTGACCAGTGACCGCGGCCTGGCGGGGGCCTACTCCTCCAACGTTCTCAAGGAGGCCGAGCGCCTCGTCGAGAAGCTGAAGGAAGAGGGCAAGGAGGCCGACCTGTACGTCGCCGGCCGCAAGGGCGAGGCGTACTTCAAGTTCCGCCAGCGGCCGATCCAGCGGGCGTGGACGGGCTTCTCCGACCAGCCGACCTACGACAAGGCCGACGAGATCGGCGCGACGCTGATCCAGGCGTTCCTCGCCGACGACGACACCGAGCTGGCCGAGGGCGACCCGCGTCCGGTGGACGAGGTGCACGTGATCTACACGCGCTTCCGTTCCATGCTTCTGCAGGAGCCCACCGCCAACCGTCTGCTGCCCCTCGAGGTCGTGGAGGGCACGGAGGCGCCTGAGGAGTCGGAGCTGCTTCCGCTCTACGAGTTCGAGCCCTCGGCAGAAGAGGTGCTCGACCTGCTGCTGCCTCGCTACGTCCAGAGCCGGATCTTCTTCTCCCTGCTGCAGTCGGCCGCCTCCGAGCTGGCCGCCCGTCAGAAGGCGATGAAGTCCGCGACGGACAACGCCGACGAGCTGATCAAGAAGTACAAGCGCATCGCCAACCAGGCTCGCCAGGCTGGCATTACCCAGGAAATCAGCGAGATCGTCGGTGGCGTCAACGCCCTTGCCGACGCCAACGCCGGGAATGAGTGAGAGATATGACTGCCACTGTTGCTGAAACGACCGACCGGGGCGGCTCCGCCCCCGGGGTCGGCCGTATCGCCCGCGTCATCGGTCCGGTCGTGGACATCGAGTTCCCGACCGACGCGATGCCCGAGATCTACAACGCCCTCAAGGTCGACATCGAGCTGGGCGGTGAGACCAACGAGATCACCCTCGAGGTCTCGCAGCACATCGGTGACGGCATGGTCCGCGCCATCTCCATGCGCCCGACCGACGGCCTGGTCCGTGGCACCCAGGTGCGCGACACCGGCGAGTCGATCAGCGTCCCCGTCGGCGACGTCACGCTCGGCAAGGTGTTCAACACCACCGGCGAGTGCCTGAACCTCGAGCCCGGCCAGACCCTCGACGTGAAGGAGCGGTGGGGCATCCACCGCAAGGCGCCGGCCTTCGACCAGCTGGAGTCGAAGACCCAGATGTTCGAGACGGGCATCAAGGTCATCGACCTGCTCACGCCGTACGTGACCGGTGGAAAGATCGGTCTGTTCGGTGGTGCCGGGGTCGGCAAGACCGTGCTGATCCAGGAGATGATCGCCCGCGTCGCCAAGAACCACGGTGGTGTGTCGGTGTTCGCCGGCGTCGGTGAGCGCACCCGTGAGGGCAACGACCTGATCGTGGAGATGGAGGAGGCCGGGGTCCTCGGTCAGACCGCCCTCGTCTTCGGTCAGATGGACGAGCCGCCGGGCACGCGTCTGCGCGTCGCCCTGTCCGCCCTGACGATGGCGGAGTACTTCCGCGACGTGCAGAAGCAGGACGTGCTGTTGTTCATCGACAACATCTTCCGGTTCACGCAGGCCGGCTCGGAGGTCTCCACGCTGCTCGGCCGGATGCCGTCCGCGGTGGGCTACCAGCCGAACCTCGCCGACGAGATGGGTCAGCTCCAGGAGCGGATCACCTCGACGCGCGGTCACTCGATCACCTCGATGCAGGCGATCTACGTGCCCGCCGACGACTACACCGACCCGGCGCCGGCCACGACGTTCGCGCACCTCGACGCGACGACCGAGCTGTCGCGTGACATCGCGTCGATGGGCATCTACCCCGCCGTCGACCCGCTGACCTCGACCTCGCGGATCCTCGACCCGCAGTACATCGGTCAGGCGCACTACGACTGCGCCATCCGGGTCAAGGGGATCCTGCAGCGCAACAAGGAGCTGCAGGACATCATCGCGATCCTCGGTGTCGACGAGCTGTCGGAGGAGGACAAGATCGTCGTCCACCGTGCGCGTCGTATCCAGCGGTTCCTGTCGCAGAACACCTACGTCGCCAAGCAGTTCACCGGCATCGAGGGCTCCACGGTTCCCGTGGCCGACACGATCGAGGCGTTCGACAAGATCGCCGCGGGCGAGTACGACCACGTGGCCGAGCAGGCCTTCTTCATGTGTGGTGGGCTCGACGACGTCGAGGCCAAGTGGGCCGAAATCCAGAAGAGCCTGTGAGCGGACGGTGGCCCCGGTCCTGCCGGGGCCACCACCTCTCGTGACACCAGAAAGGAGTCACCATGAGTGACCTGCTGCAGGTCGAACTCGTCGCGGCGGACCGCTTGATCTGGTCCGGCGAGGCGAAGATGGTCATCGCGCGCACCACGGAGGGCGACGTCGGCATCCTGCCGGGGCACGCGCCGCTGCTGTCGCTGCTCGTCCATGGCGTGGTCGACGTCCAGACGAGCGAGGGCGAGACCTGGGTCGCGGCCGTCGACGCCGGCTTCCTGTCGGTGGCCGACAACCGCGTCTCGATCCTTTCCGAGCGTGCGGAGATGTCGCACGAGATCGACCTCGAGAAGGCGCGTCACGAGCTCGACCGGGCTCGCGAGGTCGGCGAGGTCAACGACGAGGCTCTCGACAACGTCAACCGCCTCGAGGCACGCGTGCGGGCGGTCGAGAAGGCCTCCTGACACCACGCCGGGAGGCGCCCGCTAGGGTGTGCCCACTGACGTGAATGGCGGGCCCCGGGGCCCGGCGGAGGAGGGATGGATGCCGCTGTGGCTCTGGCTGCTCGATGCGGCCGGCATCCTGCTCCTGCTCGTCCTGGCCTACGGCTTCTGCCTGGTCGTCCGCCGTCGTCTGCTCTCCCGTAACCGGGGGACCTTCGAGCTCAGCTACCGCGTCCGGTCCGAGAGGGCCGGACGCGGTTGGCTTCTCGGGCTCGGCCGCTACTCGGGTGACTCCCTGGAGTGGTTCCGCATCTTCTCGCTGTCGCCGCGGCCCAAGCGGGTCTGGCGTCGTACGGGGCTCTCCTACGTCGGCCAGCGCGCGCCCGCCGGCGTCGAGCAGGTCTCCCTCTACGCCGACCACGTGGTCGTCGTGTGCTCCACCCCCGAGGGCGAGATCGAGCTGGCGATGAGCCGCTCCTCGCTCACCGGCTTCCAGTCCTGGCTGGAGGCCGGACCACCCGGTTCGAGACGGGTGCGCTGAACCCTGGCCGGGCGGCCGGGAACGTTGCGCCGCCCCCTCGTGGGCTAGACCCCCGCAGGCACGGTGTCGGAGCCCTTCGATACGGTGCGGCGATGAGTGCGACGATCGAGGTCTCCGGCCTCACCAAGACCTTCCGCGGGGTGCGGGCGGTCGACGACCTGTCCTTCACCGCGCGACCCGGGGTGGTCACCGGCTTCCTGGGGCCCAACGGCGCCGGCAAGACGACCACCCTACGGATGCTGCTCGGGCTGGTGCGCCCCGACGCCGGCAGCGCCACCATCGGCGGAAAGGCCTACGCCGAGCTCAGGCGCCCGGGCGCCATCGTCGGCGCCGACCTTGACGCCGCCAGCTACCACCCCGGGCGCACCGCACGCGACCACCTCCGGGTCTACGCCCCGCTGGTGGGGGCGGGCGACGCGCGCTGCGACGAGGTGCTCGCGCTGGTCGGCCTGGCCGAAGCCGCCAGGCGCCGGGTCGGCGGGTTCTCGCTGGGCATGCGTCAGCGACTGGGTCTGGCCACCACCCTGCTCGGCGACCCCAGCGTGCTGCTCCTCGACGAGCCGGCCAACGGGCTGGACCCCGAGGGCATCGTCTGGCTGCGCGGGTTCCTGCGCCACCTCGCCGCCGAGGGCCGCACGGTCCTCGTCTCCAGCCACGTGCTGGGGGAGGTCCAGGCCACCGTGGACGACGTGGTGATCATCGCCCGCGGCCGGCTGGTGCACGCCTCGCCGCTGGCGGAGCTCGTGGCGCTGGCCGCGCCCCAGGTCCGCGTGGTCACCCCCGACGTGCCGGGCTTCGAGCGACTCGCGCTCGAGCAGGGCTGGGGGATCACCCCGACGTCCGACGGGCTGCTGATGGCCGGGCCGACCTCGGCCGCGGTCGGTGCGGCGGCACACCGCGCAGGCCTGGAGATCCACGGCCTGGCGGGGGACGGCGTCTCCCTCGAGGAGGTCTTCCTGCGGCTCACCGCGGCCCCGGACCCCAGCGACGTCGCGGCCGGCCGGGAGGTGGCGGCATGATGGCCCCGCTCGTCTCGGAGCTGCGCAAGATCACCAGCACCCGGATCTGGTGGATCATGGCGCTGCTGCTGTTCGCCTACATGGCCTTCCTGGGCGCGGTGATGGCGCTGAGCCTCACCATCGACGGCGGTGCGGAGGCGATGACCGGCCAGCCGGGCGCCGCGCAGCTGCCGGCGGTGGACGTCGCGCTGTCGGCGTACACGCTGGCCGCCGCGCTGGGCTACGTGTTCCCGCTGGTGGTCGGCGCGCTGGCGATGACCGGCGAGTTCCGGCACAAGACGATCACCCCCTCCCTGCTGGCCGAGCCGCGCCGCGGCGTCCTGCTCGGCGCCAAGCTGGCAGCGGGTCTGCTGGTGGGTCTGCTGCACGGCGTGCTGGGCACCCTCGGCGGGGTGGTCGGGGCCGCCCCGGTCCTCGCGCTGAGGGAGGAGCCGGTGCTGCTCGGGGACGGCGAGGTGCTCACCGCGCTGCTGCTGTGCGTGGTGGCGCTGGCGATCTGGGCGGTGATCGGCGTCGGACTCGGCACGATGCTCACCAACCAGGTGGCCGCCGTCGTGGTGATCCTGGCGTTCACGCAGTTCGTGGAGCCGATCCTGCGGGTGGGCTTCGCCGCCTTCGACGCCCTCGAGGGCGTGTCCCGATTCTTCCCCGGCGCCGCCGCCGAGGCGCTGATCGGGACGAGCCTGTACAGCACCACCGGGCTGGCCACCCTGCTCTCGCGCTGGGAGGGCGGGCTGGTGCTCCTCGGCTACGCCGCGCTGTTCGCGCTGATCGGGCGCTACACCACCCTGCGCCGCGACGTCACCTGATCCTCAGCGCTCGCCACCGGGCACCCAGAGCACGTCGCCCTGGGCCCGGTTGGCGTGCCTGGCCAGGATGAACAGCAGGTCCGAGAGCCGGTTGAGGTAGGTCAGGGCCACGACGTTCATCGTCTCGGCATGCTCGGCGTACGCCGCCCAGCCCGAGCGCTCCGCACGCCGTACGACGGTGCGCGCGACGTGCAGCAGGGCCGCGCCGGGCGTGCCGCCGTTGAGGATGAACGAGCGCAGGTTGGGCAGCTGCTCGTTGTACTCGTCGCACCAGGCCTCGAGGCGGTCGACGTAGGACTGCTCGATGCGCAGCGGCGGGTACTGCGGATCGGGCACCACGGGGGTGCAGAAGTCGGCACCGACGTCGAAGAGGTCGTTCTGCACGCGCGTCACGATCGCGGCCACGTCCTCGGCCAGGTCGCCCTGGGCGAGGGCCACGCCGAGGTGGGCGTTGGCCTCGTCGACGTCGGCGTACGCGTGCAGCCGTAGGTCGTTCTTCGACGTCTCGCTCATGTCGCCCAGGCGGGTGGTGCCGGCGTCGCCGGTGCGGGTGTAGATGCGGGTGAGGTTGACCATGGGGCCCAGCCTAGGTGCCGCCGCGTGGCGCTGAGCGGGCGCTCACCCGCTCGCCGGTGACCGCACGGTGGTCCCGGTGCGGGGACAGGTGCTGTACCTGGAGCAGGTCGGCCTGCGCAGGTGGTGGCTCGACAGCGCGGTCCCGACCTACGTCATCCCGCGCACGCACGACATCGTGGTGGGCGGCACCGACGAGGAGGGCGACTGGAGCCGGACGCCGGATCCGCGCACGGCGGAGCAGCTGCTGGAGCGCGCCCGCGCGCTCGTCTGGGAGCTGCGCGACGCCCGGGTGCTGCGGCATCGGGTGGGGCTGCGGCCGGTGCGCCCCGCCGTCCGTCTGGAGCGGGTCGGGCGGCTGGTCCACTGCTACGGGCACGGAGGTGCCGGGGTGACGCTGGCCTGGGGTTGCGCCGACGAGGTGGTCGCCCACGTGGAGGATGCGCTCAGAGTCGATGCCCGCCGCTAGCATGCGCTCCATGCCCGAGCCGCTCTCGGCCGACGGCTCCCTGTTCCGGGAGATCGTCGAGTCCGCCCCCGACGCGATGGTGGTCGTGGACGGCGAGGCGAGGATCGTGCTGGTCAACACGCAGACCGAGCGGATCTTCGGCTACTCCCGCGCGGAGCTCCTCGGGCAGCCCCTGGAGATCCTCGTCCCGGATCGGGTCCGCGCTGCTCACCTGGAGCACCGGGCGCGGTTCGCCGCGGATCCGAAGGCTCGCCCGATGGGGATCGCCCGCGAGCTCGTCGGCGTACGTCGCGACGGCAGCGAGTTCCCGGTCGAGATCTCGCTGTCCCCGGTCCACGGCGCCCAGGGTCCGCTGATCTCCGCGGCGGTGCGTGACGTCACCGAGCGCAAGCGCGGCGAGGACCGGTTCCGCAAGCTGCTCGAAGCCGCCCCCGACGCGATGGTGATCGTGGACGACGCCGCCACCATCGTCCTGGTCAACCGCCAGGTCGAGCGGGTCTTCGGCTACCGCCGCGAGGAGCTGATCGGCCGGGAGATCGAGATGCTCGTGCCCGAGCGCTTCCGCCGCGGTCACCGCGCCCGCCGCGATGGGTTCCTGCGGACCGCCTCCGACGCCCGGCCGATGGCCAACGGCGTGGAGCTGGCCGGCCTGCGCAAGGACGGCACCGAGTTTCCCGCCGAAATCTCGCTGTCCCCCCTCGACACCGAGGAGGGGGTGCTGGTCTCGGCCGCGGTGCGGGACATGTCCGACCGCCTGCAGCTGCGCGAGCAGCACCACCGGATGCGCGAGCAGGTGATCGCCACGGTCTCCCACGAGCTGCGCACCCCACTGACCTCGATCCTTGGCTACGCCGAGCTGATGGGAGACCTCGGCGACGACGAGCTGGGCCCGGCGGCACGCCGCCTCCTCGAGATCGTCTCGCGCAACGCCTCGCGCGAGCTCCAGCTCGTCGAGGACCTGCTCACGCTGGCCTTCATCGGCGAGGAGCGGATGACGATCGACGCGGTCCCCATCGACCTGGGCGACATCGCACGGCAGGCGGTCATCGCCAGCCGGGAGCGGGCCGAGCGGGCCGCGATCGAGGTGCGCGTCATCGACGACGCGTCGAGCCCGGTGCTGGGGGACGCCCACCGGCTGCGGCAGGTGGTGGAGCAGCTGCTCGGCAACGCCCTGAAGTTCACCCCGGCCGGTGGCCGGGTCGAGATCCGCCTGCGCGACGTCGCCTCGATGGCCGTGCTCGAGGTCGAGGACACCGGGATGGGGGTCCCGCCCGACGAGCTGCCCCAGGTCTTCGAGCGGCTCTACCGGGCCGCCGGCGCGGTGGACGCGCACATCCCCGGCGCGGGCCTGGGGCTGCCGATCACCAAGGCCATCGTGGAGGCCCACGGCGGCTGGATCGACGTCGAGAGCGAGCCGGGTCGGGGCACCGTCTTCCGGGTGGGGCTGCCCTACGCCGAGCGGCGGGTGCTGGACGGGGCCTGAGCCGGCTCAGCGCTTGAACAGGGCGGTCAGCATGGCGCCGATCGAGCCGATCGCGATCACCAGGCCCCACAGCAGCAGCCCGAGCACCGCTCCGGTCCGCGCGGAGACGCCCAGCCCGGCGTCGGTGTCCACCAGCGGCCAGAGCACGGCGCCGAGCACAGCGCCCACGGCGATGAAGAGCAGCGCCACCCGGACGCCGTCGACGGCAGGAGTGCGCGCCACGTCAGAAGAGCCTGTGCTCTGAGTCGTCCATGCCGCGCAGGAGGTTGTAGTCCACCACCGCGCAGGCGATGCCGCGGTCGGTGGCCAGCACCCGCGCCTGGGGCTTGATCTCCTGGGCGGCGAAGATGCCCCGCACCGGGCCCCGGCGGGTGAGGGCGGGATCCCGGTTGAGCAGCTCCAGGTAGCGGGTGAGCTGCTCCACGCCGTCGATCTCGCCGCGTCTCTTGATCTCCACCGCCACCGACGCGCCCTCGGGGTCGCGGCACATCAGGTCGACGGGGCCGATCGCCGTGGGGAACTCGCGCCGGACCAGCGTCAGCCCCTCGGCCAGCGTGCCGGGATGCTCGGCGAGCAGCTCCTGCAGGTGCTTCTCCACCCCGTCCTTGCGCAGGCCGGGGTCGATGCCGAGGTCGTGGCTGGAGTCGTGCAGGATCTCCTCGATCAGGATGCGCAGGGTGTCGTCGGTCTTGCTGGTGACCGTCCACTCCACCCGCTGCGCGCCGTCCTCGTCGACGACCGACTCGCGCACCGTGCACGGCGGCGACATCCAGTTGAGCGGCTTGTAGGAGCCCCCGTCGGAGTGCACCAGCACCGAGCCGTCGCCCTTGATCATCAGCACCCGGGTGGCCATCGGCAGGTGGGCGGTCAGCCGGCCTGCGTAGTCGACCTGGCAACGGGCTACGACGAGTCTCACGGGGCGGCAATCTACCCGCCCGGCAGCCCGGGCGCCCATCGCCGCGACCTGGGTGGCTTAGGTCACTGTTACCGGAGGGTAGATACGTGCCATGATCCGGACATGACGAGCACCCCCACTGAGAGCCAGCGCGA
Organism: Nocardioides sp. Z43_10; assembly: GCF_059766615.1. NCBI lineage: Bacteria > Bacillati > Actinomycetota > Actinomycetes > Propionibacteriales > Nocardioidaceae > Nocardioides > Nocardioides sp. Z43_10. Next base: position 263,621 of record NZ_JCBAJY010000004.1, read on the forward strand.
GTTCCGCACCATCGGCGTCATCGGTCTGGGCACCATGGGTGCCGGAATCGCCGAGGTGTTCTCCCGCAACGGCTACACCGTCATCGGCGTGGAGCGCGACGAGGACGGCATCGCCCGCGGCCGCCAGCACCTCCAGGCCTCCACCAACCGTGCGGTGAAGCGTGGCAAGCTCAGCGAGGACGACGCCCAGGCGCTGCTCGACCGGATCACGCTGACCAGCGAGATGAAGGACCTGGCCCCCGCCGACCTCGTGGTCGAGGCCGTGGTGGAGTCGCTGCCGGTCAAGAAGGAGCTCTTCTCCGCCCTCGACGAGATCGTCTCGCCCGACGCGATCCTGGCGACCAACACCTCCTCGCTCTCGGTCACCGAGATCTCCACCGCCAACGCGCGCCCCGGCCGGGTCATCGGCGTGCACTTCTTCAACCCCGCCCCGGTCCAGAACCTCGTCGAGATCGTCCGCACGGTGGTCACCGAGCCCGCGGTCCTCTCCGACGTCCAGGGCCTGGTCGAGGGCCTGGGGAAGAACCCGGTGGTGTGCGGCGACAAGGCCGGCTTCATCGCCAACACGCTGCTCTTCGGCTACCTCAACCACGCGGTGCGGATGTTCGAGGGCCGCTACGCCACCCGCGAGGACATCGACGCCGGCATGCGCTACGGCTGCGGCTACCCGATGGGCCCGCTGGCCCTGCTGGACCTGATCGGCCTGGACACGGCGTACGAGATCCTGGACACGATGTACAAGCAGGGCCGCGACCGGCTGCACGCGCCCGCCCCGATCCTCAAGCAGATGGTCACCGCGGGCATGCTCGGCCGCAAGACCGGGCGCGGCTTCTACACCTACGAGGCGCCCGACAGCCCCGTCGTCGTCGCCGACGACAAGACCCCCTCGGCCGACTCCGCGCCCCAGTTCAAGCGCGACATCAAGCTGGTCGGCGTGGTCGGCACCGGCACGATGGCCTCGGGCATCGCCGAGGTCTTCGCCAAGAGCGGGTACGACGTGCTCTGCGTGGGTCGCTCGCAGGCCAAGGCCGACGGCGTCATCGCCGCGATCACCAAGAGCTTCGACAAGCAGATCCAGCGCGGCAAGAGCACCGAGGAGGCGAAGGCCGAGGTCCTCGCCCGGGTCACCGCCTCCAGCCGCCTCGACGACCTCAAGGACGTCGACCTGGTGGTGGAGGCGATCGCCGAGGACCTCGCCATCAAGACCACCCTGTTCGAGAACCTCGACGAGATCTGCAAGCCGGGCGCCATCCTGGCCACGACCACGTCGAGCCTGCCGATCATCGCGATGGCCAAGGTGACCAAGCGTCCCGAGGACGTCATCGGCATGCACTTCTTCAACCCCGCGACGATCATGAAGCTGGTCGAGGTGGTCTCCACGGTGTCGACCTCCGACGACGTCGCCGAGACCGTGCTGGCGCTGTGCGCGAAGGTCGGCAAGGTGGCCGTCTCCTGCAGCGACCGCGCCGGGTTCATCGTGAACGCGCTGCTGTTCCCCTACCTCAACGACGCGGTCAAGATGCTGGACGCCCACTACGCCTCGGCCGACGACATCGACATCGCCATGAAGCAGGGCTGTGCGCTGCCGATGGGCCCCTTCGAGCTGCTCGACGTGGTCGGCAACGACGTCTCGCTGGCGATCCAGCGCGAGCTCTACCTGGAGTTCCGCGAGCCCGGCTTCGCGCCGGCGCCGCTGCTGGAGCACCTGGTCACCGCCGGCTACCTGGGCCGCAAGACCAAGCGCGGCTTCCGCGACTACAGCGCCCGCTGAGCGGCCGGGCCGGTCACGCCACCCGCCGTGGCGTGGCCGGCCCTGACGCTCTCAGGCCGGCTGGGCGGGCTGCCACGGAGTGAGCCAGGGCGTGGCCGGCCAGCCCTCGCGCCCGGCCACCAGCTCGTACATGGTGGCGCCGTCCACCGCCTCGCGGACGATGTCGGCGTGCCCGGCGTGCCGGGCCAGCTCCTCGATCAGGTGGAACCACGCCCACCGCACCGACCACGCCTCGATGTCGGTGGGGTTCCACGGCGCCGGCGGCACCGGGACGGGGGTGTCCAGGTCGAGGCGCGTCACGGCGTCCAGCACCCGGCCCGAGACGTCGTCGAACGCGGCGAGCGCCGCCTGGACGGTGTCGCCGGGCAACCAGGTGTACGCCGCCTCCCGGGCGGCGTACCGCTCCTCGTCGCTGCGCTCGTCGACGGGGTGCTCGGGCGCCGCGAGCGCCTGGGCCAGCCAGCCCTCCTGGACGTCGCTCACGTGCTTGACCAGCGCTCCGACGCTGAGCGCGCTCGGGGTCGGAGCCAGCCCGGCCTGCTCGTCGGTGAGGCCGTAGGCCACGGCCCGGAAGGCATCCTGCTGCTGGAGAAGGTAGGCGCGTAGGGCGTCGCGCTCGTCGCGTACGGGTGGGGCCTGTCCGGGCATCAGCTGTGCTCCTCGGTGGTGGCGGCGACGTGGTCGCCGGGGGTCCGGTTCACGGTGGTGGCGCGGTGCAGGTCGCGCAGCAGCGCGATCTCGGCACCGTGGTGGATCAGCTCGCGGTGGATGTGCAGGACCAGTTCGGCCATCGGGTGCTCGGCCCAGGGCCCCTCGGCCTCGCCGCACGGCCGGGTCAGGCCCTCCTCGCCGAGGGCGCGCACGCCGGCCGTCCAGGTCGCGTACGCGTCGTCGAGCTGGGCGAGCGCTCCCTGCGCGGTGCCGGCGTAGTCAAAGGAGACGTAGTCGGTCGGCGGAGCGCCGAAGTGGGCGGCGTTGCGCCCGGCGAGGACGCCGACGATCACGTGCCCCAGCCGCCAGGCGATGGTGGTCACCGGCGCCGGGTCGGGCTCGGGGAAGGCGAAGTCGATCGTGAACGGGCCGCTTCCTCCCTGCACCGGGGCGGTGCCGGTGCCGCGCGGGCGCACGTTCCAGGTCTCGGGCGCCGGCTCCCAGAAGTACTCGGCGTCGGTGAGGTCATCCAGCCGCGGGCGCAGCTGGTGGCGCCAGTGCCAGTCGATCTGGTCGAGGAGAAGGGGGTTCCAGGTCAGGGTCGTCGTGGTCATGAGCCCACCCTGGCGGCAATACAGGACCGTTTCGGTCCGCTACCTCTGCGATCCTGGGGGTATGGCCGACACGACCCAGCGGGTGCTGACCCTGCTCTCCCTGCTCCAGTCGCGTCCGGTGTGGACCGGGCCGGAGCTGGCCGAGAGGCTGGGCGTGACCACCCGCTGCATCCGGCGCGACGTCGAGCGGCTGCGGGAGCTGGGCTACCCGGTCAACGCCACGCAGGGGGTGGGCGGCGGCTACCAGCTCGGTGCCGGCCGGGCGCTGCCGCCCCTGCTGCTCGACGACGAGGAGGCGGTGGCCGTCGCGGTCTCGCTGCGCCTGGCCGCGGGCGGCACCGTGGCCGGCGCGAGCGAGGCGGCGCTGCGGACCCTGGCCAAGCTCGACCAGGTGATGCCGCCGCGGCTGCGCGCGGAGGTGCGGGCGATCCGCGACGCCACCGTGACCCTGGCCGGCACCGCGATCGAGATCGACGGCGAGGCGCTGCTGACCCTGGCCCGAGCCTGTCGCGACAGCGTGCGCGTCCGCTTCGGGTACACCCCGCACGGCCGGGACGCCGGCGAGCGCACGGTGGAGCCGGTGCGGATGGTGGCCGCCGGCCGGCGCTGGTACCTGATGGCCTGGGACGTGGAGCGCGACGACTGGCGGACCTTCCGGCTGGACCGGATGAGCGGGGTCCGGGCGACGACCTGGCGCTTCCCGCCACGCGAGCACCCCGACCCGGCGGCGTTCGTGCAGCGGGCGGTGGCACACGGTCCCTATCGCTGGCAGACCCGGGTGCGGCTCGGCGCGCCGGCCGAGGAGGTGCGCCAGGTGGTCACCCCGCAGTCGGGCACGGTGACCCCGCTGGACGCGTCGAACTGCCTGCTCGAGGCCGGCGCCGACAGCCTGGCGTCGATGGCGCTGCACCTGGCCTGGCTGGGCTTCGAGATCGAGGTACTCGATCCACCCGAGCTGCGCGAGGCGCTGGGCGAGCTCGCGGCCCGGCTGCTCCGGGCAGCCGCCGCCCGGCCCGAGCAGGCACACTGAGCCCGTGCGCCTCGTCTCCCTCGCCCTGCCCGCCGTGCTGGTGACCCTCCTGCTGGGGCTGCTGGGCTCGCCCGCGGCGGCCGCCGGCCCTCCGCCGGGGGCCGGCTGGGACTACCAGCTGGGCGGGCCGCGCGCGGCCCCCGACCACGTCGGCGTGGTGGTCCGCGACCGGGAGGCCGCTCCCGTGCCGGGGCGCTGGAACGTCTGCTACGTCAACGCCTTCCAGACCCAGCCGGACCAGCGCCGGGTGTGGCGCGAGCGGCACTGGCGACTGGTGCTCAAGCAGGGCGGGCGCCCGGTGGTCGACTCCGGGTGGGGGGAGTGGCTGCTGGACCTGCGCACCCCCGCCCACCGGGCTGCACTGAGCGCCATCGTGGGGGAGTGGATCGACGGCTGCGCCGCCGACGGGTTCGACGCCGTCGAGCTCGACAACCTCGACTCGTTCAGCCGCAGCCGGGGGCTGCTGCGCCCGCGCCACGCGAAGGCCTACGCCCGGATGCTGATCGCGCGCGCCCACGACGCCGGGCTGGAGGTGGCGCAGAAGAACTGGGCGGAGCTGGACGGGAGGAGCCTCGGCTTCGACTTCGCCATCGCGGAGTCCTGCGGGCGCTGGCGCGAGTGCGGCGCCTACGTCGCGTCGTACGGGGCCCGGGTGCTGGCGGTGGAGTACGGCCGCGCCGACTTCCGTCGTACCTGCCGGCAGTGGGGGGAGCGGATCCCGGTGCTGCTGCGTGACCGGGCGCTGACGCCTCGGGGCGCGCGCCGGTTCTGCTGAGACGGGGATGTCAAGCACACTTGACACACCCGCATAGTGACAAGCATGCTTGACACATGAAGAACGTCGTGAGGGAGCTGCGCGCGGCCCGGGGCCTGTCCCAGGCGGACCTGGCCCGGGCGCTCGGTGTCTCGCGGCAGACCGTGAACTCGATCGAGACCGGTCGCTACCTGCCGTCCCTGCCGCTGGCCATCACGGTGGCCCGGTTCTTCGGCACGACCGTGGAAGAGGTGTTCGATGTCGATGCGTGAGAGCCCCACGTCCCTGACCCGCTGGGCCATCCCCGCCGTGGCGGTGCTGGCCGGGGTGGCCTACCTGGTGGCCGGCCTGCTGGGCGACGACCTGGCCTTCGGGGTGTTCGGCCTGGTCCTGATGCTGGCCGCCGGCGGAGGCTTCCTGCTCGCCACCCGCTTCAGCGAGACGGCCTCCGGGCTGCGTGAGCGGACCGACGAGCGGATCAACGAGATCGACCGCTCCGCGGCGCTGACGGCCGGGATGAGCGTGCTGCTCGCAGTGCTGGCGATGTTCGTGATCGAGCTGGCCCAAGGCGGGGACGGCTCTCCCTACTACCAGCTCGGAGCGCTCGGCGGCCTGGTGTACCTGGTCTCGCTGCTGTGGCTGCGCTGGCGTCGCTGAGCGGTCGCTCAGGCGCCGCTCAGGCGCCCGCGCGTCGCGCTCGATAGGCCGCCACCGCCACCCGGTTGCCGCACGCGGTGCTGCAGAAGCGCCGCGAGCGGTTGCGGGAGAGGTCGAGGACCAGCCCGTCGCAGCCGTCGTCGGCGCACACACCCAGGCGTGAGGTCTCGTCGGCGCGGATCACGTCGATCATCGCCATCGCGGTCTCCACCACGATCCGCGTCGCCAGCGGCTGCTCGGGGTCGACCGCGTGCAGGTGCCAGTCCCAGTCGTCGTGGCGGACCAGCTGGGGCAGGGCCCGCGCCTCGGCCAGCATCCGGTTGACGAGGCCGGCGGCCGCGTCGCGCTCGCTGGTGAGCAGCTCGCGCAGCGCGGGGCGCAGGGCGCGCACCGCGCCGAGCTCGGCGGTGTCGCGCTGGTGGCGCCCGGTGTACTCGAAGCGCGCGTAGAACGCGTCCAGGTCGGCCACGCTCTGCAGCGTGTCCGGGGGTGAGGCGGTGTTGACCAGGGTCACCGCAGCCAGGAGCGCCACCTCGGTGTCATGGGTGAAGGGCATGTTGACAGGTTACTCAGACCGGACCTAGCGTCATTGCCCATGGGCACGATCACTCATGACACCCGCGCGTCGTCGCGGCTGGGCTCCGGAGTGGCACTGGCGCTGCTGTCCGCGGCCGCCTTCGGCACGTCGGGAGCTCTGGCCCGCGGGCTGCTCGAGGCCGGCTGGTCGGCCGGAGCAGCGGTGACGGTGCGCGTCTGGCTCGGCGCCCTGATCCTGGGGGTCCCGGCTCTGGTGCTGCTGCGCGGGCGCTGGGGGCTGCTGCGCGCCCACGCGGGCCTGGTCGCGACCTACGGACTGGTCGCGGTCGCCGGGTGCCAGCTGTGCTACTTCTACGCGGTCGCCGAGCTGCAGGTCGGCGTGGCGCTGCTGATCGAGTACACCGCGCCGGTCGCGGTGGTGCTGTGGATGTGGGCGCGTCACGGACAGCGGCCCGGGTGGCTGACGGTAGCCGGAGCAGCGATCGCCACGGCGGGGCTGGTCCTGGTCCTGGACCTGATCTCCGGTGCCGACCTGAGCCTGAGCGGGGTGCTGTGGGCGCTCGGTGCGATGCTCGGTGCGGCGACCTACTTCGTGATCTCCGCCGACGAGGACAACGGCCTGCCCCCGCTGGTCCTGGCCGGAGGGGGGCTGCTGGTCGGCGGCCTCGTGCTGGCCACGGCGGGCCTGCTCGGGCTGGTCCCGATGGCGGCCAACACCCGCCCCGTGGCGTACGCCACGGGCACGGTCTCGTGGTGGGTGCCGCTGCTCGGGCTGGGCCTGGTCTCGGCGGCCCTGGCCTACACCGCGGGGATCGGCGCGAGCCGCCGGCTGGGCTCGCGGCTGGCCTCCTTCGTCGCCCTGACCGAGGTGCTCTGCGCCCTGCTCTTCGCCTGGCTCCTGCTCGAGGAGCTGCCGCGTGCCGGGCAGCTCCTCGGTGGCGTGCTGATCCTGGCCGGGGTCGTCGTGGTGAAGACCGGCGAGCGCAACGTCCCCGTGGGCGACCCGGAGTCGCCGCTCAGCGAGTGAGCCGTCTCAGCGGGCGTCCTGGCGCTTGACCACGACCTCGCGCATCAGCAGCAGGATGGCGGCGGCGGTGGGAATCGCCAGCAGCGCGCCGACCACGCCGAGCAGCCCCGCGCCGACCAGCGCCGCGATGACGATGACCGCGCCGGGCACGTCGACCGAGCGCGACATCACCCGCGGGTAGATCACGTAGTTCTCGATCTGCTGGTAGACGACGTAGAACACCACGCAGGCCAGCCCGATCCGGGGGTCGTTGGCCAGGCCGATCGCGCTGACGATGACGGCGCCGAGGGTGGCCCCGATCATCGGGATCACGTCGAGCAGCGCGACCACGAAGGCCAGCGCGACGGCGTACTCGCCGAGGCCGACGACGATCAGGAACACCAGCGAGGTCACACCCGCGGTCAGCGCGACCAGGAAGGCGCCGGAGACGTAGGCGCCGACGTTGCCGAGGATCTCGTCGCCCAGGGCGCTCACCCGGGGGCGCCGGCTGGCCGGCGCGAGCCGGTAGAGCGACGCCTTGAGGTGGGGCAGCGAGGCGAGGAAGTAGAGCGTCAGCGCGATCACGATGAACGCGTTGAACAGCACCGAGAGCACCGCGATGCCGAAGCCCAGCGCGCCGCCGAAGGCCGCCGAGGCGAAGCCGCCCTCGGCGATGTAGTCCTTGGCCCGGTCGATGATCCCGTAGCGCGCGTCGAGCTCCTGGACCCGGTCGTTGTGCTGGAGCTGGTCGAGCCAGTCCGGCGCGCTCTTGGTGATCTGGGTGACCTGCTCGGTGATCACCGGCACCAGCGCCAGCAGGAACAGGGTGATGCCGAGCACCACGAAGCCGATCACCACCGTGACCGCCCACGGGCGCCGCAGCCCGCCGTGCACGATCAGCAGCTCGACCCAGGGGTTGAGGCCCACCGCGAGGAACGCCGCGACCACGATCAGCAGCAGGCTCGAGCTGATCGAGACGACCTGCGTGCCGAGCCAGATCGCGAGCATCGCGCCCAGGGCCCCGAAGAAGCCGATGGTGAAGGGGGAGTGCGAGAGCAGCGGCCGCCCCTGGCGAGGTGCCCGGGGGCGGCCGCTGCGTGGCTCGGCGGGTGCCTCGGTCAGGACTCGTCCTCGGTGAACCCCGCGACGACGTCGCGCAGGGCGCCCAGCTGGGCGGCGATCGCGTCGCGACGCTTGGACATCCGCTCCACCTCGGCGCGGATCACGGCGAGCTCGCGCTCCGCCTCAGCGTCGCCGCTGGCGGCGATCGACTGGGCCTGGGTGCGCGCGGAGGTGACGATCTGCTCGGCCTCGCGCCGCGCCCGGCTGACCAGGGCCTCGGACTCGGTCTGGGCCTGCTGACGCTGGGCGTTGGCTTGGGTCATGGCCTCGCGGGCCCGCTCCTCGGCGGCGGCCGCGCGCTGCTCGGCCTCCTCGACGAGGCGACGCGTCTCGGCGGTGGCGCTGTTGTGGTGGTCGGTGGCCTCGCGGGCCAGGCGCTCCTTCTCCACCGCCAGCGTGCGGCGCGCCTCCTGCACCTCCCGGTCGGCGGCAGCGCGGGCCTGCTCGGACTCGCGGGTCGCGGAGATGCGCAGGTCGTTGGCCTCCTGCTGGGCGGCCAGCCGCAGCTGGTCGGCCTCGCGCCGTGCCGAGGCGAGGGTGTCGGCGGCCTCGGCCCGAGCCAGGGTCCGCTCCTGCTCGGCGTCGGCGAGGATGCGGATGCGCCGCTCCTCGAGGTCCTTGAGCTGGACGATGCGCATGTCCTCGGCCTCGCGGCTGGCGTCGGCGCGGATCGCCTTCGCGTCCCGGGCGGCCTGCTCGCGGATCTCCCCGGCGTCGCGCTCGGCCGAGGCCCGGACGTCGGCGGCCTCCTCCTCGGCCAGGCGCAGCATGGCGCTGGCTCGGCCGCCGAGACCGGCGTAGGAGGGGTTCTTGTTCTCGTCGAGCTCGGTGCGCAGCCGCTCGGTCTCGGCCTCGAGGCCGGCCAGGCGCTGCTGCGCCTGGGCCAGGTCGCCGGCCAGCGCGGCCCGCTCGGCGAGCATCGCCTGCAGCTGCGCGTCCACCGCCTGGCGGTCGTAGCCGCCGCGACGCACCACGGGCAGGCTGCCCGGGTCGAACGCGCTCGCGCCCGAGGCCATCGCCGGGCGCTGCTGTCCGGTCGGGCCGGGCTGAGCGACCGGGCGCTGCGCGGTCGGCGGCGCCGTCCGCCCGGGGGCGGTGGGAGGTGGCGTGGAGGCGGCGGATCGGGCGGTGCCGCCCTGCTCCTGCTCCACGGCCGGGATCAACCGGGTCGGCTGGTCATCGACGGACGCCTCGGTGCCCCCCGGCTCCTCGTCGAAGATGGACAGACCCTGGTTGCTCATGTCGTGGCTACCTCTTCCTGGCGGTGCGGCGAAGGACTCAAGTGTCGCGCATGGGCGGTGAACAACCCACCCCGGCTCGCAGGCGTTCGGCGAGCCGGGGTGGGAATGTCGCGGGGGCCCCGAGAGGCCGCCGGCTCAGACGCCGCGGAAGCGGTTGATCTCGGTCAGGTGGCGGCTGCGCATCTCCTGGTCGCGCACGCCCAGACCCTCCTCGGGGGCCAGGCAGAGCACGCCGACCTTGCCCTGGTGGGCGTTCTGGTGGACGTCGAGCGCGGCCTGGCCGACCTCGTTCAGGCCGTAGGTCTGCGACAGCGTCGGGTGGATCATGCCCTTCGCGATGAGCCGGTTGGCCTCCCAGGACTCGCGGTAGTTGGCGAAGTGCGAGGAGATGATCCGCTTGAGGTTCATCCACAGGTACCGGTTGTCGTACTCGTGCATGTAGCCCGAGGTCGAGGCGCAGGTGGTGATCGTGCCGCCCTTGCGGGTCACGTACACGCTCGCGCCGAAGGTCTCGCGGCCCGGGTGCTCGAAGACGATGTCGATGTCCTCGCCGCCGGTGAGCTCGCGGATCTTCGCGCCGAAGCGCTTCCACTCCTTGGGGTCCTGGGTGTGCTCGTCCTTCCAGAACTGGTAGTTCTCCTCGGAGCGGTTGATGATCAGCTCCGCGCCCATGCTGCGGGCGATCGCGGCCTTCTCCTCGTTGGAGACCACGCAGATCGGGGTCGCGCCGCCGTTGAGGGCGTACTGCGTGGCGAAGCCGCCGAGGCCGCCCGAGGCGCCCCAGACCAGGACGTTGTCGCCCTGCTTCATCGCGCCGCCGTTCTTGGAGACCAGCTGGCGGTACGCCGTGGAGTTCACCAGGCCGGGGGAGGCGGCCTCCTCCCAGGTCAGGTGGGCGGGCTTGGGCATCAGCTGGTTGGACTTGACCAGCGCGATCTCGGCGAGGCCGCCGAAGTTGGTCTCGAAGCCCCAGATCCGCTGCTGCGGGTCGAGCATCGTGTCGTCGTGGCCGTCGGGGTCCTCGAGCTCGACCGAGAGGCAGTGGGCGACGACCTCGGTGCCGGGCTTCCAGCGGGTGACGCCGGGGCCGGTCTTGAGCACGACGCCGGCCAGGTCGGAGCCGACCACGTGGTAGGGCAGGTCGTGGCGCTTGGTGAGCTCGGACTGGCGCCCGTAGCGCTCCAGGAAGCCGAACGTGGAGACCGGCTCGAAGATCGAGGTCCACACGGTGTTGTAGTTGATCGCCGAGGCCATCACCGCGACGTACGCCTCGCCGGGTCCGAGCTCGGGCAGCGGCACGTCGTCGAGGTGCAGCGACTTGCGGGGGTCCTTGTCGCGGGTGGCGACGCCCTCGAACATGTCGACCTCGTCCTTGTGGACCGTCACCGCCCGGTAGGACTCCGGGAGGGGCAGTGCGGCGAAGTCCTCCGCGCTGGTGTCGCCGGCGAGGATTGCGTCGAGAATCTGCTTCACGGGTACTCCTGTGTCGAGGCGGGGCTGCGGCAAGTGGTGCGGAATCTACTCAGGAGTAGCACCGGGTGTCAGCCCCGTGTGATCTATCTTGCGGACCCTCGACACAACTCCTACGCTGCGCGGGACCCGGGCGCCACCAGTCCGTCCCGCCGATCGAACTCCTCAGGAGACCTGTGACCGCGCCTCGCGTCGACCTCAACAGCGACGTGGGGGAGTCCTTTGGGCGCTGGGTGCTGGGCGACGACGAGGCCATGCTCGCCGTGGTGAGCAGCGCGAACGTCGCCTGCGGCTTCCACGCCGGGGACCCGCTCACCCTGCAGACGACCTGTCGCCACGCCGCGGCGCAGGGCGTCGCGGTCGGCGCCCAGGTGGGCTACCGCGATCTGGCCGGCTTCGGCCGGCGCTTCATCGAGATGGAGCCGGCCGAGCTGACCGCCGACGTGCTCTACCAGATCGGGGCGCTGGAGGCGATGGCGCGCGCGGCGGGGACGCGGGTGCGCTACGTCAAGCCGCACGGCGCCCTCTACAACGCGGTCGTGCACCACGAGGAGCAGGCGCGGGCGGTGGTCGCCGCGGTCCGCGCCTGGGACCCGTCGCTGCCGGTGCTGGGCCTGCCCGGCAGCGTGCTGCTGCGGGTGGCGCAGGAGGCCGGGCTGCGCGTGGTGCGCGAGGTCTTCGCCGACCGGGGCTACACCCCGCACGGCACCCTAGTGGCGCGCCGCGCGGCCGGCGCCCTGCTGAGCGACCCCGAGGTGGTGGCCCGGCGGGTGGTCCGGATGGTCACCGAGGGCGTGGTGGAGGCCGTCGACGGCAGCGAGGTGGCGCTGAGCGCGGAGTCGGTGTGCGTGCACGGCGACTCCGCGGACGCCGTGCGGATGGCGCGCCGGATCCGGGAGGAGCTGGCCCGGGTCGGGGTCGACGTGGAGCCGTTCGTGTGACGGGCCGGCGCGGCCCGACCCCCCGCCTGCTGCCGTACGGCGACCGGGCGGTGCTGGTCGAGCTGGCCGACACCGCGGCGGTGCTGCGCCTGGTCGACGCGCTGAGCGCCGCCGCTGTGTCCAGCGTGGGCGACCTGGTCCCGGCCAGCTCGACGGTCCTGTGCCTGGCCGGCGAGGGCGTGCCCGTCGCCCGCCTGCGCGCGGACCTGGCCGCGACCCTGGAGCGCCTCGCCGGCTCCACCGACCCGACCCCCGGCCCGCCGGCGTCCGCGCGAGAGGACGTGGTGGAGATCCCGGTGCGCTACGACGGCCCGGACCTGGCCGAGGTGTGCCGGCTGACCGGCCTGGCCGCCGAGGAGGTGGTCCGCGCCCACACCGGCACCCCCTGGCGGGTGGCGTTCGGCGGCTTCGCGCCCGGCTTCGGCTACCTCGTCGGCGGCGACCCCCGGCTGCGGGTGCCGCGCCGACCGCGTCCGCGCACGCGCGTGCCCGCCGGGGCGGTGGCGCTGGCCGACGAGTACAGCGGGGTCTACCCGCGTGAGTCGCCCGGGGGCTGGCAGCTGATCGGCACCACGCGCGTGTCGACGTGGGACCTGGAGCGCGAGCCGCCCGCGCTGCTGCGCCCCGGCGCGAGCGTCCGTTTCGTGGTGGAGTCGTGAGCCGCCCCCGGCTGCGGGTGCGCCGCGTCGGCGGTCCGTGCCTGGTCGAGGACCTGGGGCGCCCGGGCCAGGCGGCGATCGGGGTGGGTCGCAGCGGCGCGGCCGACCGGGCGTCGTACCTGCTCGCGAACCGGATGCTCGCCAACCCGCCCGGGGCGGCCGCCCTCGAGGTGGTGCTGGGGGGACTCGAGCTGGTCGTCGAGGAGGCCCTCGCCTGGGTCTGCGTGACCGGGGCACCCGCCCCGGTGAGCGTGGCGGGGCGCGAGGTCGGGCCCGGCCGGGTGGTGGCCGTCCCGGCCGGCTCGGTGCTCCGGCTGGGCACGCCGCCGGGCGGACTGCGCTCCTACCTGGCGGTGCGCGGCGGCATCGACGTGCCCCCGGTGCTGGGCTCACGCAGCCGCGACGTGCTGGCCGGGCTCGGCCCGGCGCCCGTCGTGCCCGGTGACGTGCTCGACGTCGGGGAGCCGGGGGAGGCCCAGCCCGTGGTCGGCGCGGTGGCGCTGCCCGGCTACCGCGACGAGGTGGTGCTGCGGGCGGTGCCGGGGCCGCGCCACCACCGGATCGCGGACCTGGGGGCTCTGGTCACCACGACGTGGACGGCCTCGGCGGACTCCGACCGGGTGGGCATGCGCCTGACCGGGGGAGTGCTGGCACCTGCCCCGGGTGCCGTCGCACTGGCCAGCGAGGGAGTGCTGCGCGGAGCGATCCAGGTCCCGCCCGCCGGCGAGCCCGTCCTGTTCCTGGCCGACCATCCGGTCACCGGCGGCTACCCGGTGGTGGCCGTGGTGCTCGACGCCGACGTCGACCGGGCGGCGCAGGTGCGCCCAGGTGAGCGGCTACGGCTCACCTGGGCGCGCACCTGGCGCTGAGTCATCCAGCGCCGAATCATCTAGTGCTGAGTCATCTAGTGCTGAGTCAGTGCGCGGGAACCTTCGCCGGTTCGACGAGCTCGACGAGCACGCCACCGGCGTCCTTGGGGTGCACGAAGTTGATCCGGGAGTCCGACGTGCCGCGGCGCGGGGCGTCGTAGAGCAGGCGCAGGCCGCGCTCGCGCAGGATCGCCGAGACCTGCTCGACGTCGGTGACGCGGTAGGCGAGCTGCTGCAGGCCCGGACCGGAGCGGTCGAGGAACTTGGCGATCGTGGACTGCTCGTTCAGCGGGGCCAGCAGCTGGATGCAGGAGCCGGAGTCACCGACGGCCACCATCGCCTCGCGGACCCCCTGCGCCTCGTTCACCTCCTGGTGCACCACATGCATGCCGAACTTGTCGCGATACATCGCGATCGCCTCGTCCAGGTCGGGCACGGCGACGCCGACGTGGTCGATGCAGGTGAACAGGTGCTCGGGAATCTCCAGCGGGGCTGTCATGAACGCCATCGTACGCCGAGGCCCAGGCCCCGCCAGGGGCTCAGCGCACTCGCCGCCGGCTGTGACGAGCGCTACAGTCCACGCGTGCGGCGGACCCCTCCCCGGAGACGGCTACTCATGGGTATCGTCGCTGGTCATGACCGGCCCGTGACTCGTGGGCCGGGAAAAAGTGAACCCGTTGCCAGGGAGGCACCATGTCCGGATCCGTCATCGTCGCGGGGGCACGCACCCCCATCGGACGCCTGCTGGGCGGACTGAAGAGCCAGTCGGCCGCCGACCTGGGCGGGGTCGCCATCCAGGGCGCCCTGGAGAGGGCCGGCGTCACCGGCGACCAGGTCGAGTACGTCATCATGGGCCACGTCATCCAGGCCGGGGCCGGGCAGATCACCGCCCGCCAGGCGGCCGTCAAGGGCGGCATCCCGATGAACGTGCCCGCGCTGACCATCAACAAGGTCTGCCTCTCGGGCATCAACGCCATCGCGCTGGCCGACCAGCTGATCCGCGCCGGCGAGCACGACATCGTCGTCGCCGGCGGCATGGAGTCGATGACCAACGCTCCGCACGTGCTGCCCAAGTCGCGCGAGGGCTTCAAGTACGGCGACGTCGCGCTGGTCGACTCGATGGCCTACGACGCGCTCTACGACCAGTTCACGAACCAGGCGATGGGCATCCTCACCGAGGAGTGCAACGCCGCCTCGGCCAAGCTCACCCGCGAGGAGCAGGACATCTTCTCCGCGCGCAGCCACGAGCTCGCCGCGGCCGCGGCCAAGAACGGCGTCTTCGACAACGAGATCGTCCCGGTCACCATCAAGGGCCGCGGTGGCGAGACCCAGGTCGCCACCGACGAGGGCGTGCGCGGCGACACCACCGCCGAGTCGCTGGCCAAGCTGCGTGCCGCCTTCGCCAAGGAGGGCACGATCACCGCGGGCTCCTCCTCGCAGATCTCCGACGGCGCCTGCGCCGTGGTGGTGATGAGCAAGGCCAAGGCCGAGGAGCTCGGCCTGGAGTGGCTCGCCGAGATCGGTGCCTCCGGCCAGGTCGCCGGCCCCGACTCGACCCTGCAGCTCCAGCCGTCGGCGGCGATCGCCAAGGCGGCCGAGAAGGAGGGCATCTCGGTCCAGGACATCGACCTGTTCGAGATCAACGAGGCCTTCGCGGCCGTGGGCATCGCCTCGGCGCGCGACCTCGGCGTCGACGAGGAGAAGGTCAACGTCAACGGCGGCGCCATCGCGCTGGGACACCCGGTCGGCATGTCCGGGGCCCGGATCGTGCTGCACCTCGCACTGGAGCTGCAGCGTCGCGGTGGCGGCATCGGCGCGGCCGCCCTGTGCGGTGGCGGCGGCCAGGGCGACGCGCTGATCGTGCGCGTGCCGAAGGCCTGAGTGAGCACCAGCAACGGGACCCTCGGGGGCCGACGTCGCGCTGCGGCGTCGGTCCCCGACCTCGTCTCCCGGGCCCGCGAGGGTGAGCCCCGAGCCGTCGCCCGGCTGATCTCCCTGGTGGAGGACGCCTCGCCGCTGCTGCGCGAGGTGATGGCCGCGCTGGCGCCGTACACCGGGAACGCCCAGGTCGTCGGGATCACCGGCTCCCCGGGCGTCGGCAAGTCGACCTCGACCAGCGCCCTGGTCACCGAGCTGCGCCGGGCGGGCAAGCGCGTCGGCGTGCTGGCCATCGACCCCTCCTCGCCGTTCACCGGGGGCGCCCTGCTGGGCGACCGGGTGCGGATGCAGGACCACGCGCTGGACCCCGAGGTGTACATCCGCTCGATGGCCTCGCGCGGGCATCTGGGCGGCCTGTCCTGGGCGACCCCCCAGGCGATGCGCGTGCTCGACGCCGCCGGCTGCGACGTGATCCTCGTCGAGACCGTCGGGGTGGGCCAGAGCGAGGTCGAGATCGCCGGCCAGGCCGACACCACGCTGGTGCTGCTCGCGCCCGGGATGGGCGACGGGATCCAGGCGGCGAAGGCGGGGATCCTCGAGATCGGCGACCTGTTCGTGGTCAACAAGGCCGACCGCGACGGGGCCGACCAGCTGCGCCGCGAGATCCGGTCGATGGTCTCGCTCTCCGAGCGACGGGAGGGAGCCTGGCAGCCGCCGATCGTGAAGACGATCGCGGCGAAGGAGGAGGGGGTCGACGAGGTCGTCGCGGAGATTGGGCGCCATCACGCCTGGCTGCGTGAGAGCGGCGAGCTCGAGCGTCGGCGCACTGCCCGGGCGCGCCACGAGATCGAGACGATCGCGGTCACCGCGCTGCGCGAGCGCTGGGGGGACGTCGGCGGCCGCACCGAGCTCGACGACCTCGCCGCCCGGGTCGCGGCGGGGGAGTCCGACCCCTACGCGGCGGCCGACGAGCTGCTCGCGGCGTACGCGGAGTAGCGTGACCGCGGGCCTGTGATCGGGCTCGCACGGCTGGGGCGGGGCAGAGCGTGCGAGGCGCCGGGTCCCGTGTGATAGTTAGGTGAGCCTCACCTGATGGGAACCCCTGTGACCACCCTCGACAAGCCTCGCCCGGTGCCGGAACGCGCCGCGCGGCGCGACGACGCGCTCCCCGGGCGGCGTCGCGGGACCACGGCACTGTCGCTGCTGGGACTCGCGCTGCTGCTGGTCGGGGTCTGCCTGGTCAGTCTCGCCTGGGGGACCCGCGACGTGGCCCCGGGGGCGGTGCTCGACGCCCTCCTCGCGCCCGACCTGTCCGACAACGACCACCGCGTCGTGCGCGAGCTGCGGCTGCCGCGCACGCTGGTCGGGCTGCTGGGCGGGATGGCGCTCGGCCTGGCCGGCGCGCTGATGCAGGGGCTCACCCGCAACCCGATCGCCGACCCCGGACTGCTGGGGATCAACTCGGGCGCCTCGCTCGCGGTGATCGTGGCGATCTCCGTCTTCGGCATCACCGGCGCGGCCGGCTTCATCTGGTTCGCCTTCGTGGGCGCCGCCCTGGCGGCCCTGGTCGTCTACGGCGTCGCGACGCTCGGCTGGGAGGGGCCCACCCCGGTCAAGCTGGCGCTGGTCGGCGCCGCCTTCACCGCCACCACCACCTCGCTGATCACGATGGTGCTGCTCACCGACCGCTCGGTGCTGGAGCAGTACCGCTTCTGGCAGGTCGGCTCGCTGATCAACCGCCCGCTCTCGACGGTGGCCGTGATCGCGCCGTTCCTGCTCGCCGGGATCGTGCTGACGATGCTGAGTGCCCGCTTCCTCAATGCGATGTCGCTGGGCGAGGACCTGGCCCGCGGGCTGGGCCAGCACGTCCTGCGCGGCCGGGCGATCGTCCTGCTCGCGGTGGTCCTGCTGTGCGGCGGCGCCACCGCCCTGGTCGGCCCGATCGCCTTCGTGGGCCTGATGGTCCCGCATGTGGCGCGCTTCGTGGTCGGCCCTGACTACCGCTGGATCCTGCCCTGGTCGATGCTGCTGGGGCCGGTCCTGCTGCTGTGCGCCGACATCCTCGGGCGCCTGGTGCTGCCCCACAGCGAGCTCGAGGCCGGGCTCGTCGTCGCCGTGATCGGGGCTCCGGTGCTGATCGCGCTGGTGCGCCGCTCGAAGGGGGTGGCGATGTGACCCTGCTCGAGGAGCGACCCACCGGGGTCGGCGAGCGGGAGGCGCGGCTGCTGCTGCGCAGCACCGCGCGCACCCGCCGTACCCGCCGGATCGCGGTGAACGCCGTGCTGAGCGTGCTCGCCGTGGCCACGATCCTGCTGACCCTGTCGGTCGGCGAGATGGCGGTCGGCGTCGGCGACGTCTTCGCCACCGCCCTGGGCCGCGGCGACGAGATCTCCCGCCTGGTGCTCGTGGAGTTCCGGCTGCCGCGGGTGCTGATGGCGGTGCTGGTCGGCGTCGCCTTCGCGCTGGCGGGCGGCCTGTTCCAGTCGGTGCTGCGCAACCCGCTGGCCAGCCCCGACATCATCGGGATCTCGCAGGGTGCCAGCGTCGGGGCGGTGGTCGCGCTGCTGGTGCTCGGTCTCTCGGGGCCGATGGTCTCGCTCGGCGCCCTGGTCGGCGCCGCGGTGATCGCCGGGGTGAACCTGCTGCTGGCCTCCCGCGGCGGCCTGGCCGGGCACCGCTTCGTGTTGTGCGGGATCGCGCTGGCCTTCGTGGCGAACAGCGTGCTCAGCTACGTGCTGACCCGGGTGGACGCGCGCGACGCCCAGACCGCGATGGTGTGGCTCTCCGGCTCGGTGTCCTCCGCCGAGTACGACGCGATCAGCCGGCTGACCCTCGCGCTGGTCGTGCTGGTGCCGCTCGCGCTGGTGCTGGGGCGGCCCCTGGGCATGCTCGAGATGGGCGACGAGGCGGCCAGCGCGCTCGGGGTCTCCTCGGCGAGGCTGCGGCTGGGCGCGATCGTGCTCGGCGTGGCGCTCGCCGCCGTCGCCACCGCGGCCGCCGGGCCGGTCGCGTTCGTGGCGCTCACCGCCGCTCCCATCGCCCGCCGCCTCGTCGCCGACGGTCGCCTCTCCCTGGTGGCCACCGCCCTGGTGGGCGTGGTGATCATGGTCGTCGCGGACCTGGCCGCCCAGCACCTCCTCGACGGCGTACAGCTGCCGGTCGGTGTGGTGACCGGCGTGATCGGCGGGCCCTACCTGATCTGGCTCCTCGCGAGCTCCCGTCCCCTGAGGAGGAGCGCATGAGCGCACCCACCGCCACGGCCCCCGACCGGGCCGTCGCGCCGAGCACCCCGCCGACGCTGCGCGCGGAGGGACTCGGGCTCGCCTACGACCGCCGTCAGGTCGTCGACGACCTCGACCTCGAGCTGCCCTCGGGCAAGGTCAGCGTCATCGTGGGGGCCAACGGCTGCGGCAAGTCCACCCTGTTGCGCGGTCTGGGCAGGCTGCTGCGCCCCAACCGCGGCCGGGTCCTGCTCGGCGACGAGGACATCCACCAGATGTCCGCGCGCAAGGTGGCCTCGGTGCTGGGCCTGCTCCCGCAGCAGCCGCTGGCCCCGGAGGGGATCACCGTCGGCGACCTCGTCGGGCGGGGGCGCTACCCGCACCAGGGCGTCTTCCGGCGCTGGAGCGCCGAGGACACCCGGATCGTCGCGCATGCGCTGGCGGCCACCGGGACCGGCGACATCGCCGGGCGGCGCATCGAGGAGCTCTCCGGCGGGCAGCGCCAGCGGGTGTGGATCGCGATGGCGCTGGCCCAGGAGCCGCGGATCCTGCTCCTCGACGAGCCGACGACGTACCTCGACGTCGCCCACCAGGTCGAGATCCTCGACCTGCTGGCCGAGCTCAACCACACCCGGGGCAGCACGGTGGTGATGGTCCTGCACGACCTCAACCTCGCGGCCCGCTACGCCGACCACATGGTGGTGATGGGCAACGGGGGCATCCTGTGCCAGGGCGCGCCCGGGGACATCCTCACCGTGGACACGGTGCGCGCGGCGTTCGGACTGGACTCGGTGGTCGTGCCCGACCCGGTCACCGGGGACCCGATGGTGGTGCCGCTGTCCGGGTTCCACCGTCCCTCCGTTGAACGCTAAGTTAGGATAGCCTTACCGTGCTACCAGTGGGGTGGCGCGAGTTCAGTGATCTGGAGTAAGCCCGTGTCCTTGAAGAACGCCTTTCCGCGCACGCCCGCTCGGCTGCGTCGGTCCCGCGGTCTGGTCGGCGTGGCCCTCGCGGTCTCGCTGCTGTCCCTGGCCGCGTGCGGGTCCGAGAGCGACTCCGACGATGCCCAGGGCGGCGCGGACTCCTCGGCCGCAGAGTTCGAGCCGGTCAGCATCGAGCACGTCTTCGGCAAGACCGAGATCGACGCGCAGCCCGAGCGCGTCGTGACCCTCGGCTGGGGCTCGGCCGACGCGGCCATCGCCCTGGACGTGGTGCCGGTGGCGATGCCCTCGCTGACCTACGGCGCCGACGAGAACGGCCTGATGCCGTGGACCGCCGAGGCGCTGGAGGAGAAGGGCGCCGAGACCCCCACGCTGTTCACCGAGGGCGAGGAGCCCCCCTACGAGGAGATCATCAAGGCCAAGCCCGACGTGATCCTCGCGACCTACTCCGGCATCACCGAGGCGCAGTACAAGAAGCTCTCGGCGATCGCCGACACCGTCGCCTATCCCGGCGAGGCCTGGGCGACCCCGTGGCGCGACGTCATCACCACCACCGGTGAGGCGCTGGGCAAGGCCGACGAGGCCGAGGAGCTGGTCGAGGAGATCGACGGGCAGGTCGCGACCGCGGCCGAGGAGCACCCGGAGTTCAAGGGCAAGACCATCGCCGCCATCGCCGACTTCGGCTCGCTGTACGTCTACACCAGCGACGACCCGCGCGTGCAGTTCCTCGAGGACCTCGGCTTCGAGGTCGCACCGAGCGTCGACAAGCTCGAGACCGGCGAGGACACCTTCTTCTACACGATCTCCTACGAGGAGTCCGACAAGCTGACCTCCGACGTGCTGGTCTCCTACGCCGACAGCGAGGAACAGGCCGCCAAGGTGCGCGACTCGGCCTCCACCAAGGCCATGCAGCAGGCCAAGAACGGCACCATCGCCGAGATCACCGGCGCGCCGCTCGTGGCGTCGATCTCGCCGCCCACCGCGCTGTCGCTGACCTGGGGCCTCGACGACTTCGTCACCGCGCTCTCCGAGGCGGCCAACAAGGTCTCCTGACCCTCCACTCCGTTCCACGCGGACGCCCAGGACCGTCTCAGGTCCTGGGCGTTCGTCGTCCCCGGGCGCGCCTGCGCGGGTGCGGGGTCGCGGGCTGCTAGAAATATGACGACCCATGCCCGCGGACACAGGACGGACCAGCCATGAACGCCAAGAAGGCGGTGCTCGCCCTCCTCGTCGTGCTCCTCGGGTACTGGATGGTCAACGACCCCCAGGGTCTCGCCGACTTCGCCCGCACCGGCGGCTCCGAGGGCTGGGGCGGCCTGAGCAGCGCCTTCGAGGCGATCATCGCCTTCGTCGGCGCGTTCTGAGACGGGCCCTGTCGTGGGTCTCCTCCGGGCGGTGACCGACCCGAACATCGCCAAGCACCTCCTGCGCGAGGAGGGCGAGGTGATCGTCGACGAGGTCCGCCACCACTGGGTGGCCTACGTCCTGCCGGCGCTGGAGGGGCTGCTCGCCCTGGCGCTGCTGGTGGCGCTCCCGTTCGTCGACGCGGACCTGGCCTGGCTCCCCTTCCTGCTCGTCGTCGCGCTGGTGGCGCACGGCGGCTGGCGCGCGCTGGGCGAGCACATGGACCGCTTCGTGATCACCAACATGCGGGTCTTCCGGGTGCACGGGGTCCTGTCCCAGCAGCTGGCCACGATGCCGCTGACCCGGATCCTGGACATCACCGTCGCCAAGCCGCTGCACGGGCGGATCCTCGGCTTCGGTCACTTCTGCTTCGAGTCCGCGGCCCAGGAGCAGGGCCTGCGCGACATCCGGTACGTCGGGCGCCCCGACGAGCGAGACCTCTCGATCCAGCGGGTGGTGCAGCGATCGGGCCTGCGTGGGCCTCGCACGGTGAACTGATGAGCCACCCCGGCGGCACCCGGCGATGACCCTGCCCTTCGACCCGATCGACGAGGCGGCCCGCCAGTGGGGCCTGCGCTGGTCCGGCGTGCCCGCCATGCACGCCGTCACCTCCCTGATGCGGGTCCAGCAGCTGGTGATCGCGCGCCTGGATGCGATCCTCAAGCCGCACGGGCTGACCTTCGCGCGCTACGAGGCGCTGGTCCTGCTGGTCTTCTCCACGCGTGGCTCGCTACCGCTCGGCAAGATGGGGGAGCGGCTCCAGGTGCACCCGACCTCGGTCACCTCGATCGTGAACCGGCTCGAGGCCGCCGGGCTCGTCGTACGGCGCCAGCATCCCGACGACGGGCGTGCCGTGCTGGCCGAGATCACCGAGGCCGGCCGCGCCGTGGTGGAGGCGGCCACCCGCGACCTCGTCGAGGCCGACTTCGCGCTCGGGGCCCTGGACGAGGACGCCTTGGGCGAGCTGTCGACGCTGCTGCGCCCGGTCCGCTCCGCCGCCGGCGACTTCTGAGGGCTCCGGTGCTCCGGGACGCGACGCCTGCACTAAGGTCAGCCAGCATGATCATGGGGACCGCCGGCTCGGCTCGGGCTGCTCGACTCGCCGGCGCGCTCGCCGTACTGGCCGCGGTGGTGTGCGTCCCGGCGCCGGCACAGGCCGCCGACGACCCGCAGCTGCCGGGCGAGGAGACCGCGACCAGCACCGACCTCGGCGCACCCACCGACCTCACCGCCGGCACCTGGCGCTTCGACGTGGAGGGCCCCGACGAGCCGCGCTGGTTCCGGGTGCCGCGGACGATCCCGGGCAGCACCGTGCACGCCTCGGTGCTGGCCCCGGCCGCCGAGGGCGACGCCGTGGACCTGGTGATCGCCACGCCGGACGGCGACTCCTGCGCCCAGGGCAGCGCCCGCGCGCCGTTCTCCTGGGGATGGCTGATGGACACCCAGGCCCGGGTGGGGCCCGAGGTCGACCCGGACGGCACCGGGACGGCCGAGGACGAGGACCCCTGCCTGGCCGCGAAGTCGCTGCTGGTCGCGGTCGGACGCGCCAGCACCGCGGAGGGCACCGGGCGGCTGCCGGTGAGCCTGCGCCTGGTCGAGGAGGCTCCGGTGAAGAGCCTCGAGGGGCTGCCCGAGACCGAGGAGGCGCCCGAGTTCCGGGCGCCGGACGTGTCGGGGGAGCCCAGCGACGCCGAGGCCGCGCCCGGGCTCGTCGACGTCCCGGAGATCGGCACGGGGATCCACCGCGGGACCCTGTCCAGCGGTGAGGACGACGTCCGCCGGATCTCCCTGGAGTGGGGGCAGCACGCCCTGGTCCGGGTGGTCAGTCCCCGGGTGGCAGAGGACGTCGCCGAGGACCTCCCGGACGGCCTGCCCGACCTGCGCCTGGCGGTCCGCGGACCGCTGCTGTCCGCCGTGACCGACCCGGTGGACCGGACGCTCTCGTCGAGCAGCGTGACCACGCTGGAGGCCGTGGTCGGCCCGGTGGAGTACCTGCAGCGCGCCGCCGACGGTCCGTACCTGCCCGGCGACCACTTCGTGGTGGTGACGGCCGAAGGCGTCGACGGCGACCCGCTCGAGGTGGACTACACCCTCCAGGTCGAGGTGGTCGGGGAGCCCGACGCGGCGCCGGCGTACACCGAGGACGACCCGTTCGTGCTCGGCGACGGGGAGACGGCGCGGCTGGTGGGCTACGACGTCGGTCGCAGCCTGGTGCGGACGCTGAGCGCCGGAGCGCTCGCGGTGCTGGGGCTCGGCAGCCTGGGCGCCGGGGTCGTGCTGCTGCGCCGCCGCTGAGGCGGCGCTCAGCCGAGCACGCTCAGCCGAGCACGCTCAGCCGAGCACGCTCAGCCGAGCACGCTCAGCCCAGCACCTTCAGCCCAGCGCCACCAGCAGGGCGGCCACCAGCAGGACCAGGCCCAGCGCCAGCAGCGCGAGGCCGGGGACTGCGCTGCCCCGGGGCCGCGGACTCGCGCCGGCGGTCTCCACCGGTTGCTCCACGCGGGTGGGCGCGGGCAGGACCGAGGTGGCCGGCGAGCGGGTGGGGGCATCGGGGAGTCGGACCGCCCGGGTGGGGGCGCTCGCGGTCAGGCCGGCGGCGGCCGGCTCCGGCGTGGAGGCCGGCTCCGGAGCGGGGGTGGGGGAGCCGGGACCGAAGTGGTCGCGGACCTCGACGTCGTCCCCGTCCTGCGGTGCGAACGCGGACAGTCCGAGCTCGGACAGCTCGGCGCGCAGCTGTGCGGCCGTGGAGTGCCGATCGTCGGGGTTCTGGGCGTTCGCGCGCAGGAGCACGGCGACCAGCCGCTCGACGAGCTCGCGCGGCTGGGGGAGGACCTCGGGCGCGGGCGCGACCAGGGGGTCCGGGCTCGCCGCGGGGCGCGTGCCGGTCAACATCTCGAGTCCGACCACCGCGACCGCGTAGAGGTCCTGGCGCGGGTCGGGGTGGGCGCCGTGCCACTGCTCGGGGGCCATGTAGCCGGGCGTGCCGATGGCCATCGAGGCGTGCGTCATCCGGGGCTGGTCGGTCGGCGCGGCGATCCCGAAGTCGGTCAGCCGCAGCTGGGGCAGCCCTCGGCCGGTGGGCTCGAGGAGGAGGTTCGCCGGCTTCACGTCGCGGTGCACGATGCCGGCCGCGTGGACCGCCTCGAGGGCCTGCAGGGTCTGGTCGAGGAGAACCCCTACCCAGCGCACCGGCAGCGGGCCCTGCTCCTTGAGCAGGTCGGCGACCGAGCCGCCGCGCACCAGCGGCATCGTGAACAGCACCCGGTCGTCCATCCCGGCCCAGGACAGCGGGGTGACCACGTGGCGGTGGTCGATGCGCACCGACTGCTCGCGCACGAAGCGCAGCAGCGAGGAGGCGTCGGACTGGCGCAGGATCTTGGCGATCTTGACCTCGCCGTCGGCTCGGTCGTGGATCAGCCAGACCGACCCCATGCCGCCCTCGGCGACCGGGTCGAGCAGCTCGTAGCGTCCCGCGAAGATCTCACCCACGGGGAGCACCCTAAGGCCATCGGTCTCGGCAGACCCCTGGATGTATTTAGTAGGACGTCCTAGTATCTGGCGTATGAGCGACTCCTCCCGTGACCTGAACCACGCCTCGAGCGGCGAGCCCGGTGCCGCGTCCGGCCGCGCCCGCTGGCAGGCCAGGTACGACGCCTCCCGGGTGCGCGAGGCCGACTTCACCACCCTGTCGGGCGTGCCGGTCGACGCGGCGTACGGCACGGAGGACTCGGAGTGGCCCGGCGAGTTCCCCTTCACCCGCGGCCTGCACCCGACCGGGTACCGCGGCCGGACCTGGACCATCCGCCAGTTCGCCGGCTTCGGCAACGCGCAGCAGACCAACGAGCGCTACCGGATGATCCTGGGCCGCGGCGGGGGCGGGCTCTCGGTGGCCTTCGACATGCCCACGCTGATGGGCCACGACTCCGACAGCCCCAAGGCGCTGGGAGAGGTCGGCCACTGCGGCGTCGCCATCGACAGCGCCGCGGACATGGAGACGCTCTTCGACTCCATCCCGCTGGGCGAGGTGACGACGTCGATGACGATCAGCGGGCCGGCCGTCCCGGTCTTCTGCATGTACCTGGTCGCCGCCGAGCGTCAGGGCATCGACCCCGGCGTGCTCAACGGGACCCTGCAGACCGACATCTTCAAGGAGTACATCGCCCAGAAGGAGTGGCTCTTCGCGCCCGAGCCGCACCTGCGCCTGATCGGCGACCTGATGGAGCACTGCTCGCGCGACATCCCGGCCTACAAGCCGCTCTCGGTCTCCGGCTACCACATCCGTGAGGCGGGCTCGACGGCCGCGCAGGAGCTCGCCTACACGCTCGCGGACGGGTTCGGCTACGTCGAGCTCGGCCTCTCCCGCGGGCTCGACGTGGACGTCTTCGCGCCGGGGCTGTCGTTCTTCTTCGACGCCCACCTGGACTTCTTCGAGGAGATCGCGAAGTTCCGCGCCGCCCGCCGGATCTGGGCCCGCTGGATGCGTGACGTCTACGGCGCGAAGACCGAGAAGGCGCAGTGGATGCGGTTCCACACCCAGACCGCCGGCGTCTCGCTGACCGCGCAGCAGCCCTACAACAACGTGGTGCGCACCGGCATCGAGGCGCTCGCGGCGGTCCTGGGCGGCACCAACTCGCTGCACACCAACGCCCTGGACGAGACGCTGGCGCTGCCCTCCGAGCAGGCCGCGGAGATCGCGCTGCGCACCCAGCAGGTGATCATGGAGGAGACCGGCGTCGCGAACGTCGCCGACCCGCTCGGCGGCTCCTGGTATGTCGAGGCGTTGACCGACCGGATCGAGGCCGAGGCGAACGCGATCTTCGACCGGATCCTGGCGATGGGCGGCTCGACGCTGACCCACGCCGACTCCGACGGGCTCGCCCAGACCATGCGCCAGGCCACCGGCGAGGCCGAGGCGGGGGTGTGGCCGATGACGCGCGGCATCCTGCGCGGCATCGAGGAGGGCTGGTTCATGTCCGAGATCGCCGAGGCCGCGTTCCAGTACCAGGTGGCGCTGGAGAAGGGCGACAAGCGGGTGGTGGGCGTCAACTGCCACCAGGACTCGGTCACCCACGACCTGGAGATCCTGCGGGTCTCGCACGAGGTCGAGGTCGAGCAGGTCCGGCTGCTCGCCGAGCGCAGGGCTGCGCGCGACGCCGCGGCCGTGGAGTCCGCGCTGACCCGGATGGTCGAGGTGGCGCGCACCACCGAGAACATCATCCCGGCGATGCTCGACGCGGTCCGGGTGGAGGCCACGCTGGGGGAGATCTGCGACGCCCTGCGCGCCGAGTGGGGCGAATACCGCGAGCCTGCGCGGTTCTAGTCGTGGTGCTTGGGGGAAGATGGGCACCATGACCCAGCAGCCGTTCACCCGCCCTGGAGCGATCGACCTGTCCGCCCTCAAGCGCCCGGCGCCCGCACCGTCCGCCGCAGCCCCCGGCGGCGTCCCCGGTGCAGCCGGTGGCGCCCCCGCAGGCATGGCCGGTGGTGCCCCCGCCGGCGCGCCCGGCGGCGGCTCGGCGTACGCCGTCCCGATCAGCGAGCAGAACTTCCAGCAGGTCCTCGAGACCTCGATGACCGCCCCGGTCCTGCTGGTGTTCTTCTCGCGCACCCGGATGCCGGAGAGCGGCCAGCTCGCCGACGACCTCGAGACGCTCTCGGGGGAGTTCGAGGGCCGCTTCCTGGTCGGGCTGGTCGACATCGACGCCGCGCCGGCGATCGCCCAGGCCATGCAGATCCCGTCCATCCCGCTGGTGGTGGCCGTCGTCGACGGTCGCCCGATGCCGCTGCTGCAGGACCCGCTGCCGATCGACGAGCTGCGCACCGCGCTGACCCAGGTCGCCCAGCAGCTCACCGCGCAGGGCGTGGCCGGGCGACACCAGCCGCGCGCGGTCGGCCCGGTGGCCGACGGCGACGAGGAGCCGCAGCTCGACCCGCGCTACGCCCCGGCGCAGGACGCGCTGGCCGACGGGGACATCGACCGTGCGGTCGCCGAGTACCAGAAGCTCGTCGACGCCAACCCGGCCGACACCGAGGCCGCGGCCGGGCTGGCGATGGCCAAGGTGCTGCAGCGCACCCAGGGCGTCGACCTGAACGCCGCCCGCACGGCGGCCGCCGAGGCGCCCGACGACGTCGATGCGCAGACGATGGTGGCCGACCTCGATCTGCTGGGGGGACACGTCGACGACGCGTTCAACCGCCTCGTCGAGCTGGTGCGCCGTACCTCCGGCGACGAGCGCGACCGCGCCCGCCAGCACCTGATCGGGCTCTTCGCCGCCGTCGGCAACGACGACTCCCGCGTCATCAAGGGCCGCCAGAACCTCGCCTCCGCCCTCTTCTGACCCCCCACCCCGCCGCGCCGCGCCGCGCTCCGCGCGTCCCGCGCGCGCCGTACCCCGCCGCTGTAACGCGGGGTTATGTCCACTGGAGCAGCGTTATTTCGCTGTGGCAGTAGGCATAACCCCGCGTTACAAGCGGGATGTGGCGTCGGGGGGCGGCGCGGGGGCGGGGGCGGGGCAGGGCGTGGGCGGGAGGGCGGTGAGGAAGGCGCGTACGGCGGGGGAGGTGGCCATGCTGCGGCGGGGCAGGGCCAGCACGTCCCGGGTCGGCACGGGGTCGTGGGCCGGTACGGCGCACAGGCCGGCCGGCAGCTCCGAGCGCCCGAGGCGCGGGATCAGCGCGATGCCGAGACCGGCCTCGACCAGGGCCACGTGCGAGTGGAACTCCAGCGACTCGTGGGCGATCAGCGGCAGCCGGCCGGTGCCGTCGTACATCCGGGTCAGCCACTGACGGCAGATCGTGCCCTGCGGCGTCGCGATCCAGCGCTCGTCGACGAGGTCGGCCGGTGTCACCCGCTCGCGCGCGGCCAAGGGGTGGTCCGCCGCCACGATCACGTCCGCGACGTCGCGTGTCACCGGGGTCGTCTCCAGGTGGTTGGGGACCGCGATCGGGACGTCGCCCCAGCGGTGCACGATCGCCACGTCGCTGCGACCGTCGGCCACCAGCTCGACGGCGTCCCAGGGCTCGCGCTCGGTGAGGGAGACGGTGAGCGCCGGGTGCTCGCGCTGCACCGTGCGTACGGCGGGCGCGACCAGGCCGCGCGTCGCGGTGGAGAACGCGGTGACGCGCAGGTGACCGGTCACGGTGCCGGCGCCCGCGTGCAGGTCGGCCTCGATCTTCTCCAGGTCGGTGAGCAGCCGGGCGCCGGACTCGACCAGCTGTCGGCCGGGAGCGGTGAGCAGCACCCCGCGTCCCACCCGCTCCAGCAGCGGCACCCCGGCCTGGCGCTCGAGACGCTTGACCTGCTGGGAGACCGCGCTGGGGGTGTAGCCCAGCGCCGCGGCGGCGGCGACCACCGAGCCGTGGGTGGCGACGGCGCGCAGGGAGATCAGGGCGGCGAGGTCGATCATGAAGCAACGCTACAAGAAGACATGTAGATCAGTGCGCTGGTGCTTCGTGGTCGGTGGGCCCCAGACTCGTCCGTGTGACTGCACGAGACTCCCTCCTGGCCGCCCTGGTCGCCACCATCTGGGGCTTCAACTTCGTGGTGATCGACTGGGGGATGGCAGACGTGCCGCCGCTGCTGTTCGTGGCGCTGCGCTTCGGTCTCGTGGTCTTCCCCGCGGTCCTGCTGGTCCCACGCCCCGCCGCGCCGTGGAGGACCGTCGCCGCCGTCGGGGTGTTCATGTCGTTGGGACAGTTCGGCCTGCTCTACGTCGCCATGCACGCCGGGCTGCCGCCCGGTCTCGCGGCGCTGGTCCTCCAGGCCCAGGTCATCTTCACGATCGTGATCGCCGCCGGGGTGCTGGGGGAGCGCCCCACTCGCGGGCAGGTCGCCGGCGTGCTCCTGGGCTCGGGCGGCCTGGTCGTGGTCGCCCTCGGCCGTGGTGGCGACGTGCCGTTGGCTGCCCTGCTGCTGTGCCTGGCCGGCGCGCTGTCCTGGGGCATCGGCAACGTCGTCTCGCGGGCGTCCGGGATCGCCGGCGGGCTCTCGCTGACGGTGTGGTCGGCCGTCGTGGTGCCGGTCCCGCTGCTCGCGCTCTCCCTGCTGCTCGACGGCCCGGCCACCGTCGGGGCGGCGCTGGTCGGGCTGAGCCCGCAGGCGGTGCTCTCGACGCTGTACACCGCGGGGCTGGCCTCGCTGGTCGGCTACGGCATCTTCAACGCGCTGCTCTCGCGCAACCCGCCGGCGGCGGTGGTGCCGTGGGTGCTGCTGGCGCCCGTGGTGGCGATGACCTCGGCCTGGCTGCTGTTGGGCGAGCAGCCCAACCGCGCGGAGGTCGGCGGAGGCGGGCTGCTGCTGGTCGGCGTGCTGGTCGCGCTGCGCCCGGGGTTCGGGCGGCCCCGCAGGGACCTAGTTGCCGGACTCAGTGTAGGCGGGGGAGTCGCCGGGGCCGGCCTGGCGCAGGGCGGCCTCGACCCGGCGGGCGGTGAAGTCCGCGCACCGCTCCCTGACCTCGTCGAGGGTGCAGAACGCCGCTGAGCGGATCTCGCGCTCCTCGCGAACGACGCGCTCCAGCATGCTCGAGGGGTGGCGCCCCCCGTCGAAGACCAGGCACAGCGCGTCGTCCCAGCCGCTCCACGCGGGCAGCCAGTCGGTGAGCAGCAGCGGCCCGGCCGGGATCGTCAGCCCGAGCTCCTCCTCGATCTCCCGGCTCACCGCCAGCTGCGGGGACTCGCCCACCTCGACCACGCCGCCGGGCAGGTCCCAGTCCCGCTTGTAGGTGAGCTGGCACAGCAGCACCCGGTCCTGCTCGTCGCGCACCAGCATCTGGCTGATCGCCCGCTTGCGCGGCAGGAACGAGTTGAGCAGCTCGCGGAACCCCTCGGGGCGATCGGCCGGCACGTCGGAGGCGAGCCGGGCGAAGACGACCAGGTCCACGGTGCCGCCGTCGCGGGGCACCCCGCGCATCACGCCCTCGCGGCGCAGCCCGGCCCAGGTGGCGATGCGCAGCGCGGCCTCGTCGTCGGGGGGGATCAGCGTCTCCACCCGGAGGTGGCCGGCGAGCAGCGCCTCGACCTCACGGCGTACGACGTCGACGGCGGCCGAGCCGTGCGCGGTCAGCGACGGCTCCCAGCTGATGCGGGCGATGCCCTCGGCGACCACCGCCACGTGCAGGGTCGGCTGGCCCGGGAGGGACGACGGGTCGGTCACGCAGTCACCCTAGCCGTCCCTCCCGCGCCCACGCGCGAAGCCGTCACGTGCTCAGCGACGGCGCCGGAACCAGACCGTCGCGAGCGGCGGGATGACCACGTCGGCATGCGCCGGGTGGCCGGACCACTCGCCCTCGACGGCCTCGATCGCGCCCAGGTTGCCGACGCCGGAGCCGGTGTAGCCCTCCGCGTCGGTGTTGAGCACCTCGTCCCAGGTGCCCGCCTCGGGCAGCCCGAGACGGAAGCCCTCGTGCGGCACGGCCGAGAAGTTCGCCACGCAGACCAGGTCCGGCGCACCGGGCGCCCGGCGCACGAACGAGAACACGTTGCGCCCGGCGTCGTTGGCGTCGATCCAGGCGAAGGTCGACGCGTCGTTGTCGGCGGCGTAGAGGGCGGGGGAGTCGCGGTAGACGGTGTTCAGGTCGCGGACCAGGTCGCGCATCCCGCGGTGCTCGGGGTGGTCGAGCAGCCACCAGTCGAGCTCGCGGGCCTCGGCCCACTCCGACTCCTGACCCAGCTCGACGCCCATGAACACCAGCTGCTTGCCGGGGTGGGCCCACATGAACCCGAGGTAGGCGCGCATGTTGGCCAGCTGGCGCCAGCGGTCCCCGGGCATCTTGCGCAGCAGCGAGCCCTTGCCGTGCACGACCTCGTCGTGGCTGATCGGCAGCACGTAGTTCTCGGAGAACGCGTAGACCAGCGAGAACGTCATCTGGGCGTGGTGGTAGGCGCGGTGCACCGGGTCGTGCTCGACGTAGCCCAGCGAGTCGTGCATCCAGCCCATGTTCCACTTGAAGCCGAAGCCCAGCCCGCCCTCGCTGGTCGGGGCGGTGACGCCGGGCCAGGAGGTGGACTCCTCGGCGATGGTCATCGCCCCCGGCACCCGCTTGTCGACGGTGGCGTTCATCTCCTGCAGGAACTGCATCGCCTCGAGGTTCTCGCGGCCCCCGTGCACGTTGGGGGTCCACTCGCCCGGCTCGCGGCTGTAGTCGAGGTAGAGCATCGAAGCGACCGCATCCACGCGCAGCCCGTCGATGTGGTACTCCTCGAGCCAGTACAGCGCGTTGGCGACCAGGAAGTTGCGCACCTCGCGGCGACCGAAGTTGAAGACGTAGGTGCCCCAGTCGGGGTGCTCGCCCCGGCTCGGGTTGGGGTCCTCGTAGAGCGGCGTGCCGTCGAAGCGGGCCAGCGCGAACTCGTCCTTGGGGAAGTGCGCCGGCACCCAGTCGACGATGACGCCGATGCCGGCCTGGTGCAGCCGGTCCACCAGATGGCGGAAGCCGTCGGGGTCGCCGAGCCGCGCGGTCGGGGCGAAGTACGACGTGACCTGGTAGCCCCACGACCCGCCGAAGGGGTGCTCCATCACCGGCATGAACTCGACGTGGGTGAACCCGAGCTCGGTGAGGTAGGGCACCAGCACGTCGGCGAGCTGGCGGTAGTCGAGGGTCTCGCCCTGCCAGCCCTTGCGCCACGAGGCGAGGTGCATCTCGTAGACCGACATCGGCTCGGCGACGTGACGCCGCTCGGGACGCGAGGCCATCCAGGCGTCGTCGGACCAGGAGTAGGAGGAGTCGAAGACCACCGACGACGTCAGCGGCGGCACCTCGGTGTGGAAGGCCATCGGGTCGGCCTTCTCCCGCCAGACGCCGTCGGCACCCAGGATCGCGAACTTGTAGCGGGTGCCGGAGCCGATGTCGGGGACGAACAGCTCCCACACGCCGGAGACGCCGAGCTGGCGCATCGGGTGCTCGCGGCCGTCCCAGCCGTTGAAGTCGCCCTTGAGGCGCACGCCGCGGGCCGAGGGCGCCCAGACGGCGAACGACGTGCCGGTGATCCCGGCGGGGTAGTGGCGCACCTTCGCGCCGAGGACCTCCCAGAGGTTCTCGTGGCGGCCCTCGTTGATCAGGTGCAGGTCGGTGGGGCCCAGCGTCGGCAGGAACCGGTAGGGGTCGTCGAGGACCACCGGCTCGGCGTCGTAGGAGACCACCACCCGGTAGTCGGGGACCTCCTCGACCGGCAGCACGCCGGCCCAGATGCCCTCGTACTCGTGCACCAGCCGGGTCTCGGTGCCCTGGTGGCCGATCACGACGCTGGAGGCCAGCGGCTTGAAGACCCGGACCGTGACGCCGCCGTCGTGCGGGTGGGCGCCGAGCACGGCGTGCGGGTCTCCGTGCGCGCCCTCGATGAGCAGGTCGAGCTCCTCGCGGGGCACCGGCTTGAGCGCGGCGGTGGAGGCGGGGGTCTCGTCGGTCATGATGTGGCTCCGATCCGGGCGACGGCAGCGAGGGGGATGGACACCCACGCCGGTCTGTTTCGGGTCTCGTAGACGGTCTCGTAGACGGCCTTGTCCGCGACGTACGCCGCGAGCAGGGTCTGCTCGCCGGCGGAGAGGTCGCGACCGGCGTAGGCCTGCAGGAAGGCGTTGCGGTTGTGCTCGGACCACTCCTCGGCGCGGTAGGCGCGCTGGTGGTCGTCGTTGGCGTCGCCCTCGCCGAGGGTGCGCTCGACCACGCGCGG
Source organism: Nocardioides sp. Z43_10 (assembly GCF_059766615.1). Classification (NCBI taxonomy): domain Bacteria; kingdom Bacillati; phylum Actinomycetota; class Actinomycetes; order Propionibacteriales; family Nocardioidaceae; genus Nocardioides; species Nocardioides sp. Z43_10. Next base: position 296,054 of record NZ_JCBAJY010000004.1, read on the forward strand.
CGCGTAGTCGAAGGAGCGCAGCATCCCGGCGACGTCGCGCCATGGCGAGTCCGGCAGCATCCGCTCGGCGAGCGGCTTGGCGGGCTCGCCCTCGAAGTCGACGATCTTCCAGCCCTTGCTGGTGCGCAGGGTCTGGCCCAGGTGCAGGTCGCAGTGCACCCGCTGGACGGGCACGTCGTCGAGCTCGCCGAGCCTGGCGTACGCCGCGCGCAGGCCCTCGGCGTACGGCTCGAGGCCGGGCACGATCGTCAGCGCCTCGTCCAGGCGCCGGCTCATCGCGGCCCCGAGCTCGGCCATCTGCGCGGAGCTGCGCCGCTCGACGGGGAAGTGCTCGGCGAGGTCCGCGTGCACCTCGGCCAGCGCCACCCCGAGCCGCGCGGCCTCGGCGGCGAAGTCGCCGCCCACCTCGTAGGCGTGCAGGTCAGCCTCGGCGAAGAGGTTGCGCACGCTGGCCAGGGCGAGGTCCCAGCCGTCGCTGGCGGTGCGCAGGAACTGCTGCAGCATCGCCAGCTGGATGACGGAGTCGGCGGCCTCGTCGTGGATGTCGAGCCAGCCGTAGAGCGCGGCCACGTGGTCGGAGCCGGTGCGGGTGAGCACCTCGTGGATCGCGATGTCGGGGTTGACCCCCGGGGTCACCTTGCGGAAGACCTTCATCAGCGAGTCCTCGCCGAAGGCCACCGACGAGTTGGACTGCTCCCCGCTGAACAGCGTGGAGTGCCCACTCAGGTCGAGGTCGTGCCCGGGCAGGCGGTGGAAGGCCAGCGGGCTGTCGGGGTCGACGGTGCGGGTGGCCGCCAGGTCGAAGGAGCGCAGCCAGGACGCCATCGCGTCGTGGTCGTGGACCGCGTCGTAGGCGTGCACCTCGCCGAGGCCGAGGTCGGGCTCGGCCCAGGTGCCGACCAGCGCGTGCTCGAGGCGCTCCTGCGGCTCGGGGTAGAAGGCCAGCGGGACCTGGTACATCTCGCGGCGCTCCTCGCCGCCCTCGGTCCCGTCGGTGTAGTCGACGACGACGAGGTCGATGACCACCCGCGGGCCGCCCTCCACGCCGCCGGGCACCTCGCCGAGTCGCCGGATCTGCGTGACCGTGAAGGCGCGGCCCTTGCCGCCGAACCAGCGCGACCTTTCCAGGAACGGGACCATGACGTCCGTGGGACCGGTCATGTCGACGCTCCCTCCTCCGCCGAAGCGGGCTTGGTGAGACGGAACCAGTAGAAGCCGTAGGCGCCGAGGGTCAGCAGGTAGGGCAGCTCGCCGACGGGCGGGAAGGGCACCCCGCCGAGCAGCTCGACGGGCTGGTAGCCCTCGAAGCGGCGCAGGTCCAGCTCGACCGGCTGGGGGAAGCGCGAGAGGTTGTTGACGCACACGATGGTGTCGGTGCGCCCGTTCTCGTCGGTGTGCTCGCGGGCGTAGGAGAGCACGCTGGGGTTGGACCCGCCCAGGTCGGCGAAGGTGCCGAGGCCGAACGCCGCGTGCTTGCGGCGGGCGTGGATCATCCGGCGCGTCCAGTGCAGCAGCGAGGAGGAGTTCTCCAGCTGCGCCTCGACGTTGACGCTCTGGTAGCCGTAGACCGGGTCCTGGACCAGCGGCAGGTGCAGCTTGCCCGGCGTGGCCACCGAGAAGCCGGCGTTGCGGTCCGGGGTCCACTGCATCGGGGTGCGCACCCCGTCGCGGTCACCGAGCCAGATGTTGTCGCCCATCCCGATCTCGTCGCCGTAGTACAGCACCGGCGAGCCCGGCAGGGAGAGCAGCAGCGCGGTGAACAGCTCCATCTGGTTGATGTCGTTGTCCAGCAGCGGCGCCAGCCGGCGGCGGATGCCGATGTTGGCCTTCATCCGCGGGTCCTTGGCGTACTCGCCCCACATGTAGTCGCGGTCCTCGTCGGTGACCATCTCGAGGGTGAGCTCGTCGTGGTTGCGCAGGAAGATGCCCCACTGGCAGTTGTGCGGGATCGCCGGGGTCTGCTCGAGGATCTCCGAGATCGGGAAGCGCGACTCGCGGCGCACCGCCATGAAGATGCGCGGCATCACCGGGAAGTGGAAGCACATGTGGCACTCGTCGCCACCGGACTCGAAGTCGCCGAAGTAGTCCACGACATCGGCGGGCCACTGGTTGGCCTCGGCCAGCAGCACCCGGCCGGGGTACTTCTCGTCGACGAAGCGGCGCACCATCCGCAGGAACTCGTGGGTCTCGGGGAGGTTCTCGCCGTTGGTGCCGGGACGCTCGTAGAGGTAGGGGACCGCGTCCAGGCGGAACCCGTCCAGGCCCATGTCGAGCCAGAAGGACAACGCCTCCAGCATCGCCTCGTGGACCTTGGGGTTGTCGAAGTTGAGGTCGGGCTGGTGGCTGAAGAAGCGGTGCCAGAAGTACTGCTGGCGCACCGGGTCCCAGGTCCAGTTCGACGGCTCGGTGTCGACGAAGATGATCCGCGCGTCCTCGTAGAGCTCGTCGGAGTCCGACCAGACGTAGAAGTCGCCGTAGGGGCCCTCGGGGTCCTCGCGGCTCGCCTGGAACCACGGGTGCTGGTCGCTGGTGTGGTTCATGACGAAGTCGATGATCACGCGGATGCCGCGCTTGTGCGCCTCGTCGAGGAAGTGGTGGAAGTCCTCGATCGTGCCCACCTCGGGGAGGACCCCGGTGTAGTCGGCGACGTCGTAGCCGCCGTCGCGCAGCGGGCTGGGGAAGAACGGCGGCACCCACAGGCAGTCGACGCCGAGCCACTGGAGGTAGTCCAGCTTCTCGGTCAGGCCCTTGAAGTCGCCGGTGCCGTCGCCGTTGGAGTCGCGGAACGAGCGGACCAGCACCTCGTAGAAGACGGCCGTCTTGAACCAGTCGGGGGTGTCACCCCCGGCGAAGAGCGCGTTGTCGGCGGCGGTGGTGCCCGCGGCTGGGTCGGCGGTGACGGCGGGATCGCCGGTCGTGGATCCGGATGACGCGGGCTCGATCAACGGGGCCTCCTGACAGTGAGGATGTGGGCGGGCTCGTAGGACGGGTCGAGGCGCACGTAATTGTGCGCGCCCCAGGTCCAGGTCTCGTCGGTGAGCTCGTCGTGGACGTGGAAGGAGTCGTGCCACTCCATTCCGAGGGCGGGCAGGTCGAGGTGGACGGTCGTCTCGCGGGTGCCGTGCGGGTCGACGTTGACCACGACGATGACCAGGTCCTCCTCAGCGTCCGCCTGGGCGGCGGACCCCGCGGGCGGGGACTGCTTGGAGAAGACCAGGACGTTCTCGTCGTCGCTGTGGTGGATCACCACGTTGCGCAGCTGCTGCAGTGCCGGGTGGGCGCGGCGGATCGCGTTGAGCCGGGTGAGGTACGGCGCGAGCGTGCGGCCCTGCGCCTCGGCGCCCTCCCAGTCCCGGACCCGGATCTGGAACTTCTCCGAGTCGAGGTACTCCTCGCTGCCCGGCTTGAGCGCCACGTGCTCGTAGAGCTCGAAGCCGGCGTAGACGCCCCAGCTCGGCGAGCCGGTGGCCGCGATCGCAGCCCGGATCTTGAACGCCGCCGGCCCGCCGTACTGCAGGTAGGCGTGCAGGATGTCGGGGGTGTTCACGAAGAAGTTCGGCCGCAGCAGGTGTGCGGACTCCTCGGACAGCTCGCGCAGGTACTCCTCGAGCTCCCACTTGGCGTTGCGCCAGGTGAAGTAGGTGTAGCTCTGGTGGAAGCCGACCGAGCCGAGCGCGTGCATCATCGCCGGGCGGGTGAACGCCTCGGAGAGGAACAGCACGTCGGGGTCGGTGCTGCGGATCTCCTTGAGCAGCCGCTCCCAGAAGGCCACCGGCTTGGTGTGCGGGTTGTCGACGCGGAAGATCCGCACCCCGTGATCCATCCAGTGGCGCACCACCCGCAGCACCTCGGCGTAGATGCCCTCGGGGTCGTTGTCGAAGTTGATCGGGTAGATGTCCTGGTACTTCTTCGGCGGATTCTCCGCGTAGGCGATGGACCCGTCCGCGCGGGTCGTGAAGAACTCCGGGTGCGCGCTGACCCAGGGGTGGTCCGGGGCCGCCTGCAGCGCCAGGTCCAGCGCCACCTCGAGGCCGAGCTCGTCGGCGCGCGCGACGAAGTCGTCGAAGTCGTCGATGGTCCCCAGGTCCGGGTGCACGGCGTCGTGGCCGCCGTGCCGGCTGCCGATCGCCCACGGCGAGCCCGGGTCGTCGGGGCCGGGGGTGAGGGTGTTGTTGGGGCCCTTGCGGTTGACCTCGCCGATCGGGTGGATGGGCGGCAGATAGACCACGTCGAAGCCCATCGCGGCGACCGCGTCGAGGCGCTTCGCGGCGGTGGTGAAGGTGCCGCTGACGACCTTGCCGGTGGCCGGGTCGTGGTAGGCGCCCTCGGAGCGCGGGAAGAGCTCGTACCAGCTGCCGAAGAGCGCTCGGGAGCGGTCGGCGTAGAGGGGGAAGGGGCCCTCGAGGGTGACCAGGTCGCGCAGCGGGTTGGCCGCGAACACCTCGTCGAGCTCGGGGGACTGCAGCGCGGCGAGGCGGGCCCCCTCCGGGCGGGCGGTGTCGGTGGCCGCGTCGATCGCGGAGCGCAGCACCTCGCGCTGGCCGTCACCGGCGGGCAGGTCGGCGAGGATGCGCTCGCACAGCAGCCGCGCCTCGGTGAACATCAGCTCCACGTCCACGCCGGCCGGGATCTTCAGGCCCGCGTCGTGCTGCCAGGTGGCCAGGGGGTCGGACCAGGCCTGGATGGCGAAGGTCCACGGCCCCTCGGCGTCGGGCGTGACCCACGCCTCGTAGCGATCGGGGGTCTCGGGATCGGGGCTGGGTGCCATCCGCACCGGGGGGCGGCGTACGCCGTCGGGTCCGGTGAGGACCACCTCGGCGCCGAGCTTGTCGTGGCCCTCGCGGAACACCGTGGCGGTGACCGGGAAGGGCTCGTGGAGGGTTGCCTTGGCTGGCTGACGGCCCAGATCGACCAGAGGCATGACGTTCATGACGGGGATGCGTCCGACCATTTGTCCAACCTAGCGGTCTGTGGTGACAGGGCAGCAACACCGGGGGGCGGCGCCGGGCGTGGGGCGCCGGGTCGGGCCTGCGGTGCTGCGCAGGGAGTGGTTCCCCGTTCCTTGGTCGTTACACACCATTCGCGGGATTCGGTTGGAACGTTCCAGCGTGACCGCTACGGTCAGCATGTGCGAGCCATCAGACGATTCACCGTCCGTCCTGTCCTGCCCACCGAGCTCAGCGCCCTGAGCGATCTGGCCGCCAACCTGCGCTGGAGCTGGCACCACGACTCCCAGGAGCTCTTCCGCACGGTCGAGCCCGACCTGTGGGAGGAGGTCGGCCGTGACCCGGTGCGCCTGCTGGGCGCCCTGGACCCGGCCCGGCTCGAGGAGCTGAAGCGCGACAAGAGGTTCCGCAAGCAGCTGCGGGCCGTCGCCGAGGACCTCACCGAGTACCTCACCGCGGACCGCTGGTACCAGCGGCGCGCCGCCGAGGGGAAGACCTCTCCCGCCGCGATCGGCTACTTCTCCCCGGAGTTCGGCATCGCCTCGGTGCTGCCGCAGTACAGCGGTGGCCTGGGCATCCTCGCCGGCGACCACCTCAAGAGCGCCTCGGACCTCGGTGTGCCGATCGTCGGCGTGGGTCTGCTCTACCGGCACGGCTACTTCCGCCAGTCCCTCTCCCGCGCCGGCTGGCAGCAGGAGACCTACCCGGTCATCGACCCCGACGGTCTGCCGGTCTCGCTGCTGCGCGAGGAGGACGGGACCCCGGCCATCGTCACCCTTGGCGTGCCCGGTGCCGACCTGCACGCCCGGATCTGGGTGGCGCAGGTGGGCCGCGTCCCGCTGCTGATGCTCGACTCCGACGTCGAGGCCAACGAGCCCCGGCTGCGTGAGGTCACCGACCGCCTCTACGGCGGCACCTCCGAGCACCGCCTCCTGCAGGAGCTGCTGCTCGGCGTCGGCGGCGTCCGCGCGCTGCGCGTGTACTCGCGCATCACCGGCAGCCCCGAGCCCGAGGTCTTCCACACCAACGAGGGGCACGCCGGCTTCCTGGGCGTCGAGCGGATCCGCGAGCTCACCGTCGGCGAGGGCGGACCGGCCCTGGACTTCGAGACCGCGCTGGAGGTCTCGCGCACCGGCACGGTGTTCACCACCCACACGCCGGTGCCCGCGGGCATCGACCGGTTCCCGCGCGACCTGGTCGCGCAGTACTTCTCCGGCAACAGCCCCACGCCGGGCGTGCCGGTCGAGGAGGTGCTGGCGCTCGGCGCCGAGAACTACGACGGCGGCGACCCCGGAGTGTTCAACATGGCCGTGATGGGCCTGCGTCTGGCCCAGCGCGCCAACGGGGTGTCCCAGCTGCACGGGCACGTCTCGCGCGGCATGTTCAACGGCCTGTGGCCGGCCTTCGACGAGTCCGAGGTCCCGATCGGGTCGATCACCAACGGCGTGCACGCGCCGACCTGGTGCGCGCCCGAGGTCTTCGAGCTCTCCCGCGGTGTCGGCGTGGACCCCGACTCCGAGCTGACGCGCCTGGACCCCAGCGACGCCTTCGCCGCCGTCGACCGGGTGGCCTCCGCCGACATCTGGCGGACCAAGCGCGTGCTGCGCGAGCGGCTGGTGCTCGACGCCCGGCGCCGGGTCCGCGAGTCCTGCCTCGAGCGCGGCGCGGCCCCGGCCGAGCTGGACTGGACCGACTCCGTGCTCGACCCCGACGTGCTCACCATCGGCTTCGCGCGGCGGGTCCCGTCGTACAAGCGGCTCACGCTGATGCTGCGCGACCCCGCCCGGCTCAAGCGCCTGCTGCTCGACCCCGAGCGGCCGATCCAGCTGATCATCGCCGGCAAGGCGCACCCGGCCGACGACGGCGGCAAGAAGCTGATCCAGGAGATCGTCCGGTTCGCCGAGGACCCCGAGGTGCGGCACCGGATCGCGTTCCTGCCCAACTACGACATCGCGATGGCGCTGCCGCTGTACCCGGGCTGCGACGTGTGGCTGAACAACCCGCTGCGGCCCTACGAGGCCTGCGGCACCTCCGGGATGAAGGCGGCCCTGAACGGCGGGCTGAACCTGTCGATCCTCGACGGCTGGTGGGACGAGTGGTACGACGGCAACAACGGCTGGGCGATCCCGTCCGCCGACGTCGTCGACGACCCCGACCACCGTGACGACATCGAGGCGACGGCGCTCTACGACCTGATCGAGAACGAGGTCGCCCCGCGCTTCTACGACGTGGACCGCCAGGGCGTCCCGGCGCGCTGGATCGAGATGGTGCGCCACACGCTGAAGTCGCTCGGCCCCAAGGTGGTGGCCTCGCGGATGGTCCGCGACTACGTCGAGGCGCTCTACGCCCCGGCCGCCGCGTCGCGGCGCAACATCGTGGCCGACCCCGACGCGGCCCCCGAGCTGGCGCGCTGGAAGCACCGGGTCCGCGACGCGTGGTCGCACGTGGTCGTCGAGCACGTCGACTCCTCCGGCGTGGGCGACAGCCCGGAGCTGGGCGACGAGCTCACCGTGCGCGCCTTCGTGGCGCTCGGCGCCCTCTCGCCCGAGGACGTCGATGTGCAGTTGGTGCACGGACCGACCACCGCGGAGGACACGCTGAGTGACGCCGCGACCACCTCCCTGGAGCTGCAGGAGTCCTATGAGGGCTCCCGGTACTCCTTCGGGGGCACGGTCAGGCTCGCGCGCCCGGGCCCGTTCGGCTACACGGTGCGCGTCCTGCCGCGCCACCGGCTGCTGACCGCGCCGGCCGAGCTGGGCCTGATGACCCTGCCCGGCTGAGGCGCTGCCGGGCCCGCGCTCAGACCTGGCGCAGCACCACCGTCGAGCGCGGGCCCACCAGCAGCCACTCCCCGGCCCGCAGCGGCGTGCCCTCGGCCAGGTCGGCATCGGTGGAGAGCACCACCTCGCCCTGCTGGACCCAGTCGTTCTCGGGGAGGTGGACCTTCACCGGGCCGTCGCCGGAGTTCAGCCAGACCATGAACGACTTGTCGTGCAGCTGCTCCCCGTGCGGGCCGGGCGCGCGCAGCGGGGACCCGGAGACGAACATCCCCACCACGTGCAGCGAGTCGTCCTGCCAGTCGTCGCCGGTCATCTCCCGTCCGCTCGGGTGCAGCCAGGCCAGGTCCTTGGGGCCGCCGCGGATCGCCGGACGACCCTCGAACCAGTGCCGCTGGCGCAGCGCGGGGTGCTCTCGCCGCAGACGCAGCGCGGTCCTGGTCACCGCGTGCACGTCGAGCCAGGCGTCGTCGAGGGACCAGTCCATCCAGGAGATCTCGTTGTCCTGGCTGTAGGCGTTGTTGTTGCCGCGCTGGGTCCGACCGCGCTCGTCGCCGGCGGTCAGCATCGGCACCCCGGCCGACAGGCACAGCGTCGCCATCAGGTTGGCGGCCTGGCGTCGGCGTAGGGCGCGGATCCGGGGGTCGTCGGTCTCGCCCTCCACCCCGTGGTTCCAGGAGCGGTTGTTGTCGGTGCCGTCCCGGTTGTCCTCGCCGTTGGCCTCGTTGTGCTTGCGGTCGTAGGAGACCAGGTCGCGCACCGTGAAGCCGTCGTGGGCGGTGATGAAGTTGACCGAGGCGTACGGCGAGCGCCCGTCGTCGGCGTACAGGTCCGAGGAGCCGGCCAGCCGGGTGGCCACGCTGCGCACCCCCGCCGTGGCGCCGCGCCAGAAGTCGCGCATGGTGTCGCGGTACTTGTCGTTCCACTCCACCCACGGCGGCGGGAACTCGCCCACCCGGTAGCCCTCGGCGGAGGCGTCCCACGGCTCCGCGATCAGCTTCGTGTGCCGCAGCACCGGGTCCTGGCCGATCGTGGTCAGCAGCTGGCAGTGCATGTCCACGTCGTAACCGGTGCGGGTCAGGGCCGGGAGCAGGTCGAAGCGGAACCCGTCGACGTGCATCTCCTCGGCCCAGTAGCGCAGCGAGTCCAGGATCAGCCGCAGCACCTGGGGGTTGGAGCTGTCGACGGTGTTGCCGCACCCGGTGACGTCCCAGTAGGTGTCGTCGAAGACGGGGCCGCCGGCCGCCAGCTCCGCGAGCGTGGGCAGCACGCGCCGGTAGGTGCCGCGGTCGTCGAGGCCGCGGAAGCTGAGCGCGGGCCCCTGCGAGCCGGCCTCGGCGGTGTGGTTGTAGACCACGTCGAGGATGACCTCGAGCCCGGCGGCGTGGAAGGCCTTCACCATCTCCTTGAACTCGCGCACCTGCTCGCCGCGATCCCCCGAGGAGGAGTAGCCGTTGTGCGGCGCGAAGAACCCCAGGCTGTTGTAGCCCCAGTAGTTGTGCAGGCCGAGCCGGGACAGCCAGGGCTCGGAGAAGAACTGGTGCACCGGGAGCAGCTCGACCGCGGTCACCCCCAGGTCGAGCAGGTAGTCGATCACCGCGGGCGAGGCGAGGCCGGCGTAGGTGCCGCGGAGCTCCTCGGGCACCCGGTCGTGCAGGGCGGTCATGCCCTTGACGTGGAGCTCGTAGATCACCGTGTCGCGCCAGCGGTGCTGCAGCGGACGGTCGCCCTCCCAGTCGAACCGGTCGTCGACCACCACGCTGCGCGCGACGTACGGCGCGGAGTCGGTGGTCTCGGGCTTGGCGGGGTCGTCGAGGCGGTGGGCGTAGATGGCCGGGTGTGCGGTGAGGTCGCCGGACACGGCCCGGCCGTAGGGGTCCAGCAGCAGCTGGGCGGGGTTGAAGCGCAGGCCCTGGGCGGGGTCCCAGGGACCGTCGACGCGGAAGCCGTAGCGGGTACCGGGGGCGACTCCCGGCAGCGCGCCGTGCCAGATGCCCAGGGTGCGCTCGGTGAGCGAGACGCGCATCTCGATGTCCAGCTCGTGGAACAGGCACAGCCACACGTGGGTGGCGTCGGGGGCGTAGACGGCGAAGTTGGTCGACTCCTCCGACCAGGTGGCACCCAGCGGGTAGTGGTGTCCGGGCCAGACGCTGGACGTCTGCCCCTCGTAGGTCCACATTCCAGGAGTCATTCGCCCATTGTCCCCGATCGCCCTCCTCCGGACTCCTGACGGCGGATCGGCGGCTCGGGCACAATGCGGCGTGGGCCGGCGCAGGCGCCGGACGTCGACGAGCAGTGAGGTGTGCAGCATGGGTGAGTTCGTCCGACTCGAGGTCTCCGACCAGGTGGCGACGCTGCGGCTGGACCGGCCGAAGATGAACGCGCTCGACGCGCAGGTGCAGGAGGAGATCCGTGCCGCCGCGGCCGAGGCCACCGAGCGTGACGACATCAAGGCCGTGGTCATCTACGGCGGGGAGCGGGTGTTCGCGGCCGGGGCGGACATCAAGGAGATGGCCGACATGTCCCACACCGACATGGTCAAGCGCTCGAGTGGGCTGCAGTCGGCGTTCTCGGCCGTGGCGCAGATCCCCAAGCCGGTCGTCGCCGCGATCACCGGCTACGCGCTGGGCGGGGGATGCGAGCTCGCCCTGTGCGCCGACCTGCGCTTCGCCGCGCACGACGCGACGCTGGGGCAGCCGGAGATCCTGCTCGGCATCATCCCCGGGGCCGGCGGCACCCAGCGGCTCACCCGCCTGGTCGGCCCGAGCAAGGCCAAGGACCTGGTCCTCACCGGCCGCTTCGTGAAGGCCGACGAGGCGCTGGCCATCGGCCTGGTCGACCGCGTCTTCCCCGCCGACGAGGTGTACCGCGAGGCGCTGGCCTGGGCGCGCCAGTTCGCCGGGGCCGCGACCTACGCCGTGCGTGCCGCCAAGGAGGCCATCGACCGCGGGCTGGAGACGGACCTGGAGACCGGGCTGGCCATCGAGCGCCAGCAGTTCGCCGCCCTGTTCGCCACCGAGGACCGGACCATCGGGATGGCGTCGTTCATGGAGAAGGGGCCGGGCAAGGCCGAATTCGTGGGACGGTGACTAGCCAAGGCCCCGTCCGTCGGCTTCGATGACGGGCGAGCGAGCCCGACGGGAGGCTCGTCGAGACACGGATGAGGGATGAGCAGTGGCGCAGAAGGAAAAGGTGGACAGCGAAGCCGGCAAGAGCGGGCGGACCAAGCGGGACCTCAGCCCGAACGGCGTCCGCTCGATGCTGGCGCAGTTGGCCTGGCTGGTCTGTGTCGTGTGCGCGCTCTTCCTCGCGGTCGGCGCGCTCTGCGTCGCGCTGGGGGCCAACGAGGACAACAGTCTGGTGTCCTTCGTGCTCAGCGGCGCGGACCTCGTCGACCTCGGCATCTTCGCCCGCGAGGGCGGGGTCAAGGAGTTCACCGGCCAGAACGCCGAGACGCTGAACGCGCTGGTCAACTGGGGGATCGGCGCCGTGGCGTGGCTGGTGATCGGCAAGGTCTTCGACAAGCTGCTGCGCCCCTGAGGCCGAGGCTCACCCGCTCGCGGCGGCCGGCCGGCACCACGCGGGCCGGCGGTCGGTCGTGGGCGTGGACCGGGGTCACTCGGCGCGGGGGTCCGTGACAGTATCGCTGTGACTGACCACACGCGAGAGTCCCGTTCTCGCCCGGACGGCCAACTAGTAACCTCGCACAACACATCGAGCGCACAGGAGGGGCCGTACCGGCCACACCACCATGAACATTGTTGTCTGTGTGAAGCACGTCCCGGACGCCACTGCGGACCGGCATTTCGAGTCCGACAACACCGTCGACCGCGTGAGCGTCGACGGGCTGCTCTCCGAGCTCGACGAGTACGCCGTCGAGCAGGCCCTGCAGCTGAAGGAGAAGAACGAGGGCGCCGAGGTCACCGCGCTCTGCGTCGGCCCGGAGAAGGCCGTCGACGCGGTCCGCAAGGCCCTGCAGATGGGCGCCGACAAGGGCGTCCTGGTCTCCGACGAGGCCATCGCGGGCTCCGACTACGTCGCCACCTCGCTGGTGCTGGCCAAGGCCATCGAGAAGCTCGGCGCGGAGTCCCCGGTCGACCTGGTGGTGTGCGGCATGGCCAGCACCGACGCCTCGGGCAGCGTGGTCCCGGCGATGCTCGCCGAGCGGCTCTCCCTGCCGCAGGTCACCTTCGCCTCGGTCGTGGAGACCCAGGGCAAGGAGGTGCGCGTCAAGCGTGACGGCGACACCGCCACCGAGGTCATCGGTGCCACGATGCCGCTGGTGCTCTCGGTCACCGACCAGACCGGCGAGGCTCGCTACCCGTCCTTCAAGGGCATCATGGCGGCCAAGAAGAAGCCGCTCGAGACGCTCTCGCTAAGCGACCTCGGCGTGGAGGCCGACCAGGTCGGGCTCTCCGTGGCCTGGACCGCCGTCGAGGACACCGCGGCCCGCCCGCCGCGCACCGCCGGCGAGATCGTCACCGACGAGGACGGCTCGGGTGCCAAGGCGCTCACCGACTTCCTCGCCTCGAAGAAGTTCATCTGAGGAGCGTCGAATGTCTGAGATTCTGGTTCTGGTCGACCACGTCGACGGGACTGTCCGCAAGCCCACCTACGAGCTGCTGACGATCGCGCGCCGCCTCGGCGAGCCCTCGGCCGTCTTCATCGGCTCCGCCGACAAGGCGGCCGCCGCCGCCGACAGCCTCAAGAAGTACGGCGCGGAGAAGATCTACTCGGTCGACGACGCGCAGATCAAGGGCTACCTGGTGGCCCCCAAGGCCGAGACGCTGCAGCAGCTGGCCGAGAAGACGTCGGCCGGCGCGATCCTGATCCCCTCCTCCGCGGAGGGCAAGGAGATCGCGGGTCGGCTCGCGATCAAGCTCGACTCGGGCCTGATCACCGACGCCGTGGACGTGCAGCCCGGCCCGGTCACCACGCAGTCGGTCTTCGCCGGCAACTACACGGTGACCGCCAAGGTCACCCACGGCACGCCGATCATCACGGTCAAGCCCAACTCGGCGGCTCCCGAGGAGGCGGCCGGTGCCGGCACGGTCGAGGAGTTCGCGCCGTCGATCTCCGACGCCGCCAAGACCGCGCAGATCATCGCCTCGCAGCCGCGCAAGGCGACCGGGCGCCCCGAGCTGACCGAGGCCGCGATCGTGGTCTCCGGCGGTCGTGGCACCGGCGGCAACTTCGAGCCCGTCGAGGGGTTCGCGGACTCCCTCGGTGCAGCCGTCGGCGCCTCGCGCGCCGCGGTGGACTCGGGCTGGATGCCGCACACGTTCCAGGTGGGGCAGACCGGCAAGACGGTCTCGCCGCAGCTCTACGTGGCCAACGGCATCTCCGGTGCGATCCAGCACCGCGCCGGCATGCAGACCTCGAAGACGATCGTGGCCGTCAACAAGGACGAAGAGGCCCCGATCTTCGAGCTGGTCGACTTCGGCGTCGTGGGAGACCTGCACACGGTCCTCCCGGCCGCCACCGAGCAGGTCAACCAGCGCAAGGGCTGACCGCTCCCGCACGTCCACGACGCCGCGTCGCCCCTCAGGGGCGGCGCGGCGTCGTGCGTCGTGGGCTCAGTAGTCCTCGTCGGGTGCCGGCTCGTCGATGATGCCGACCTTGCTCACCCGCACTGTGCGCGCTCCGGGCTTGCCGCCGATCCGGATCCGGCGCAGCGCCTGGTTGTTGGCCGTGTCGGACTCCAACAGCCGGCGCATCGGGTTGCCCTCGACGGCGATGTAGTACACGCCGTTGGGCACCTTGCGCAGGTCGAAGGACTGGCCCGCGCGGAACTGCGCGTAGGTGTCGCCCGAGCCGGAGGCCAGCACCTCCCGGATCGAGAGCGAGCCCAGCTCCCCGCAGGCGCTGGACAGGTCGGTCTCGTCGGGCTGCCAGTCCGCGCCGGGCACCGTGTAGTCGACCATGTCGGTGTTGGCCAGGCAGAAGGACTGCTTGCGGGAGCGCACCGCCTCGGTGCGATCGGCGCGCAGCAGGCTGTAGCGGGCGAAGTCGAGGAAGTGCCAGTGCTGGTGGGTGCGCGCGGCGTGCCAGTGCAGCTGACCCACCTGCTGGTAGCCGGTCTGCTCGCCGTCGGCGTCGAAGAAGTACTGGTAGGCGTCCATCAGGTCCTCGCCCTCGCGGCGGAACCCGTCGACCACCAGCGGGCCGGTCCCGGCGTTCCACACCGTCGCCGAGAACTGCAGGAAGTTGCCGTTGGGCGCCACCCGGATCCCGAACGCCGGCAGCGAGCGCAGGTCGGGGGTCGCGTCGCCGGGGGCTCCCGCGGCGCGTCGTGACGGCTCCTGGGCGGCCGGCGTGGCCCGAGGGCTCGCCGACGGCGTGGGCCGGGCGTCCTGGCGGTGCGGGTGGTCCTCACCGTGTCGGCGGGCGCGGCGCACGACCAGGGGGAAGGTGCGTTGCGACTGGGCCGCGCTCAGGCCCAGCGGGCCGGCGTACGCGGCACCGAGCGTGGCGGTGACCCGGTAGCGCCCGGGTCGCAGCGGCATCCGGCGCTCGGACTCGGCCAGCGGCGAGGCCCAGCCCGCCTGCACGCCCTGCACCGAGCCCAGGCTGTAGGTGCTGCCCCCGCAGTACTGCGGGTAGGGGGAGCGGGCGGGCGCGTCCGGGCGGACCCGCTCGGTGCTCCAGCTGTTCAGGCAGCCGCCGCGCCGCGCCTGGTGCACCACCTTGCCGGCGCGGTTGCGCACGACCACGCGCAGCATGCCGGGAAGGTTGGAGCCGAACGCGCTGAGCCGGACCCCGGGCAGCGGGACCGGGCCGTCGGGCGATTGCCAGTGGGTGAGGATGGGCTGGGAGTACGACGCACGCGTCGAGCGCAGCTCGAAGGGCACGTCGCCGGCCACCAGTCGGACCCCGAGGTTCACCCAGGCCCGCTTGCCGGAGGACTCGGCGACCACCCTGGGCGGAGCCCACAGGGTGACCGGAGGGGTGGCCGCCCGGGCGGCGGCAGCCAGGCCCGAGGAGCTGGGCGCGGGGGTGGGCGCGGGGGTGGGCGAGGCGGACGCACCGCCCGTGCCGGTGCCCGCGAGGGTGGAGGCGACGATCGTCGCGGTGGCGAGGATCGTGAGGAGTGGACGGCGCACGGCGGTTCCCTTCGACGAGGTGTGCTGCTCCTCACTGTGACGCGCCAGGCGGCGTTCCGGTTGCCCGCCGCGCGGGGAGTGGGGCGAGACGGCCTCGGAGCCGGGCACGCCGAGGGATTACCCTCCAGGCATGTCGAGTGAGCAGGACGTCATCGAGGCGGCCCGGCGGGCCCGCGAGGCCTCCCACGGTCTGGCCGTCGCCACCCGGGCACAGAAGGACCGCGCGCTCCACGCGATGGCCGCGGCGCTGCTCGAGCACGCCGCGCCGATCCTCCAGGCCAACGCCGAGGACGTCGCGCGGGCCGAGGAGGAGGGGACGCCGGCCAACATCGTCGACCGGCTCCGGCTCACCGAGGAGCGCCTGGCGGCGATGGCGCAGGGCCTGCGCGACGTCGCCGCGCTGCCCGACCCGGTGGGGGAGGTCGTCCGCGGCGCCACGCTGGCCAACGGTCTCGAGCTGCGCCAGGTCCGGGTCCCGTTCGGGGTGGTCGGCATCATCTACGAGGCCCGCCCCAACGTGACCGCCGACGCCGCCGGCATCTGCGTGAAGTCCGGCAACGCGGTGCTGCTGCGCGGCAGCTCCAGCGCCCGCTCCAGCAACGCCGCCATCGTGGCGGTGCTGCGCGACGCCGCCGCGTCCGAGGGGCTCGACCCGGACGCCGTCCAGCTGGTCCCCGGGCACACCCGGGACAGCGTCAAGACGCTGATGCGCGCCCGCGGCCTGGTCGACGTGCTCATCCCGCGCGGGGGAGCCGGGCTGATCCGCAGCGTGGTCGAGGAGTCGACGGTGCCGGTGATCGAGACCGGCGTCGGCAACTGCCACGTCTACGTGGACCGGGCCGCGGACCTGGAGAAGGCGCTGGCCATCGTGGTCAACTCCAAGACCCAGCGCACCAGCGTCTGCAACGCCGCCGAGTCGCTGCTGGTGCACGCCGACATCGCCGACGAGTTCCTGCCGACGGTCATCGAGACCCTGCACGCGCACGGCGTGGTGATCCACGGGGACGACCGCTTCGCCGAGTACGACGACGTGGTGCCCGCCACCGACGAGGACTACGCCGAGGAGTACCTCTCCCTCGACATCGCCGCGGCCGTGGTCGACGACCTGGAGGAGGCAGTGGCCCACATCCGGCGCTACTCCAGCCAGCACAGCGAGGCCATCGTCACCGAGGACCAGAGCGCCGCCCGCCGCTTCGTCGCGGCCGTCGACGCGGCCGCGGTCCTGGTCAACGCGTCCACCCGCTTCACCGACGGCGGCGAGTTCGGCTTCGGGGCGGAGATCGGGATCAGCACCCAGAAGCTGCACGCGCGCGGCCCGATGGGACTCAGCGAGATGACCTCCACCAAGTACGTCGTGACCGGCGACGGACACGTGCGCTGAGACCGGTAGGCTGTGGCGTATGACGTTGAGTGACCTGACCCTTCTCGCCGCCGAGTCCAGCGAGCACGGGGACCCCGCGATCAATCCCTACCTGGTCGGCCTGATCACGTTCGCGATCCTGATGTCGATGCTGATCGGCCTGCTCGCCTTCGGCGCGGGGCGCGAGCACAGCTGAGCGTGTCAGCCGCGGGGGCCTCGGGGCCGGCGCGCCGCAGGGTCGGCGTGATGGGCGGCACCTTCGACCCGATCCACCACGGGCACCTCGTCGCCGCCTCGGAGGTGCAGGCGTGGTTCGGCCTCGACGAGGTCGTCTTCGTCCCGACCGGGGATCCCTGGCAGAAGTCGCACCGGCAGGTCTCCCCGGCCGAGCACCGCTACCTGATGACGGTCATCGCGACCGCCGCCAACCCGCGGTTCACGGTGTCCCGCGTCGACATCGACCGGCAGGGGCGCACGTACACGATCGACACGCTGCGCGACCTGCACGCGCAGCTTCCCGACGTCGAGCTCTACTTCATCACCGGTGTCGACGCGCTGGCTGAGATCTTCACCTGGCGCGACGCCGCCGAGCTCTTCGAGCTCGCCAACTTCGTGGGCTGTACCCGTCCCGGCTACGCGATGGACCAGCACACGCTCGACACGATCCCGCAGGATCGCGTCACGATGGTGGAGATCCCGGCACTGGCGATCTCCTCGACCGACTGCCGCGAGCGCAAGCAGCGCGGCGAGCCGGTCTGGTACCTCGTCCCGGACGGTGTCGTCCAGTACATCGCCAAGCACGACCTCTATCCCGGGCCGGATTCGGTTCCCGGGACGGTTCAAGGAGTAGCACCATGACCGCCACCGACCATGCCCTCGAGCTCGTCCGCGCGGCGGCCCTCGCCGCCGCCGACAAGCAGGCTGCCAAGATCGTCGCCTTCGACGTCAGCGAGCAGCTCACCATCACCGACGCCTTCCTGATCGCCTCGGCCACCAACGACCGCCAGGTCAAGGCGGTCGTCGACGCGGTCGAGGACAAGCTCCGCGACCTCGGCGCCAAGCCGATCCGGCGCGAGGGCGAGCGCGACGGACGCTGGGTGCTCATCGACTACGGCGACGTGGTCGTCCACGTCCAGCACGAGGAGGAGCGCGAGTTCTACGCCCTCGAGCGGCTCTGGCGCGACTGCCCGGAGATCGAGCTGCCGGCCGACCCGGCCCGGCCCGCCACGCATGAGGCCTGAGCAGGTCGCTTCCATCGACCCGGCCCGCCCCGGGCGCCGGCTGGTGCTGGTGCGCCACGGCCAGACCGCCTGGAACGCCGAGGGCCGGGTCCAGGGCCAGACCGACGTCGAGCTCGACGACATCGGCCACGCCCAGGCCGCCGCGGCGGCGCCGTACCTGGCGTCGCTGCGTCCGGACGTGCTCTGGTCCTCCGACCTCGCCCGCGCCCGCCAGACCGCCGCCTACGTGGCCAAGGAGGCCGGCCTGGAGCCGGTGCTCGACGCCCGCCTGCGCGAGTTCGACTTCGGTGAGCGCGAGGCGATGACCCAGGTCGACTACGCCGCGCAGCACCCGCAGGAGCACGCCGCCTTCCGCACGGGGCGCTACGAGGTCGCCCCCGGCGCCGAGCGGCCCGGCGAGGTGGCGGCGCGGATGCGCGCGGCCCTGGACGACCTGGTGGCCGGTCTCGCGCCCGGCGCGACGGCGATGGCGGTGAGCCACGGAGCCGCGACGCGGGTGACCGTGGTGTCGCTGCTGGGGCTCGGCGTGGAGAGCGCGGGGGTGCTCAGCCCGGTGGTGAACTGCGCGGCCGTGCTCCTCGAGGAGGCCGGGTACGGCGAGCGGTGGCGGCTCGCGGGGTACAACCTGGGTGCCGGTGGCGCGCTGTGAGGGACCCCGATTTCACACCGGTGGGGGACGCCCGCTAGTGTTCTCTCGTTGCCCGGGCGGTGTGAGCCGGCCGAGAGCAATGGGGCTGTGGCGCAGCTGGTAGCGCACCTCCATGGCATGGAGGGGGTCAGGGGTTCGAATCCCCTCAGCTCCACAACGCAGAAGGCCGGTCCTCACGGACCGGCCTTCTGGCTTTCCCGGCCCTTTCAGCGCTGCTGAGGGCCGGCGGCTCAGCTCGGCAGCGCCAGCGCGCGCCGTACGTCCTCGAGCTCGGCGGCCTGCCGCTCGTCGTCCCAGCCGAGCTCGCGTGCGGCGACCGCGGCGATGCTGGCCAGCGTCTCCTCGGGCACCTGCCCCAGCGTGCCCAGGCCGGTGCGGCGCAGCATCACGTCGCGCAGGGTCCGCGCCATCTCCCAGCGCGTCGCCACCACGACCTGCGCCAGCAGCTCTCCGTCGGCGTCGAGGCGGCGGGCGAGGGCGGGGTCCTCGCGTGCCAGCTCGAGCACCGCGCGGTGCTCGGTGCCGTGGTGCTGGACCAGGTAGCGCACGGTCTCCGGGGCGAAGTCGGGGCTGTCGGCGATGCTGGCCGCGAGGTACCGCGCGAACGGGCCGGTGTCGCAGCCGTGCAGCGGGGTGCGCGCCGTACGGCTGCGGGCGGCCGGGCGGCCGACCTTGCGCTGCACGGCGCGCAGGGTCTTCTGCGCGAAGTGCCGGCTGGTGGTGTACTTGCCGCCGCTGGTGCTGATCAGCCCCTCGACGCCGTCCCGGGCGTGGTCGACGTACTCCGAGGAGCGCGAGGCGTTGTAGGTGTCCTCGCCGGACGTCTCGCTCAGCGGTCGCAGCCCGCCGTAGGCGAACAGGACGTCGTCGATGCCGAGCTGCACGGGCAGCATCGAGGACCCGTTGATCACGTCCAGGAACTCCGTCACGCTCTCGCGGGTCAGGCGCCACTCGTCGACCGGGCCGGTGTAGGGCTTCTCGGTGGGCCCGATCAGGCTGTGCCCGCGCCACGGGGCGCAGGAGAAGTGCCCGTGCGGCGTGACGTGCAGCGTCATCACGTCGGTGAGCTGGCGGGTGAGCAGGTAGATCCCCTCCGAGCGGACCTGCGGGCGCGGACCGGCGGTCTGCTGTGTCTGCGGCGTGCCGGCCAGGACGTCGTGGCCCCACGGTCCGGTCGCGTTGACGACGACGCCGGCCTGGATCTCGTGCTCGGTGCCGGTGAGCAGATCCTCGACGACGGCACCGAGCACCTGGGAGCCCGTCCCGCGAGCCCGGGTGAGCAGTCGCGCGGCCCGGGTGTGGTTGGCGATCAGGGCGCCGTTCGCGGCGGCGGAGCGCACGAACGCGAGCGTGAGCCGCTCGGGGCTGATCATCATGCAGTCGTGGTACAGCAGCGGCGTGCGACCGCTGTCCACCCGGGCGGCGCGCGCCTCCTCGCGGGTCATCCGCCGGTGGCGCGGGATCCGCTTGTCGGGATCGCGCACCCGGTTGCGGTCGAAGGAGAGCGCGTCGTAGGCGGTGAGCCCGGCGTGCTCGACGAGACCGGCGTCGGGCAGCACGATCGGGTAGGGGTGGACCAGGTTGGGCGCGATGTCGCTGAGGATGCGGCGCTCGCGCAGTGACTCGCGCACCAGCCGTACCTCCAGGTGCTTGAGGTAGCGCAGCCCGCCGTGGACGAGCTTTCCGGTCGCCGCCGAGGTGGCGGCCCCGAAGTCGTCGCGCTCCACCAGGGCCACCGAGTAGCCGCGGCTGGCCGCCTCGTAGGCGATCGCGGCGCCGGTGATCCCGCCGCCGAGGACGAGCACGTCGACGTGGGTCTGCTCGCCGGGAGCGAGGCGCTCGACGAACCGGTCCAGCAGCAGCGGGGTCATCGTGCGCCACCGTTCAGCTGCTCGCGGATCTCGCGGCGCAGCCGCTCCCGCTCACTGGCGATGTCCAGCTCCCCGAGGCGCATCACCAGCACCGGGAGGCGCCAACGGTCGATCTCGGCGCGGTCCATGCCGGTCAGCCGCAGGTACTGCGAGAGCCAGGAGGCGCACAGGGTGCGGCGGAAGACGTTGAACACCAGCTTCTTGAGCGCCGGGGTCCCGGGCCACAGCTCGGCGTCGCGCAGCAGGAAGACGGTGGCCGCCACGTCGGCGGCCGGGTCGCCGCGCCGCGCCGTGGGCCAGTCGATGACCTCGTGCCCGGCCTCACCGTGGGTGAAGACGTTCTCGGAGTGGAAGTCCATGTGCAGCACGCTGGAGCCGTCGGGCAGCGCCCGGATCCGACGTACGGCGGATGCCCGCTCGTCGTCGGCGAGGAACGCCAGCGGCGGCGTGTCGAGGGTGGCGACCACGCTCTCGCGCAGGTCGGGGAACACCTCGCTGTGCTGGGCGTGCAGGCGGGCCTGGAGCCGGGCGAGCACGCCGGCCGAGCGGGGCAGGCGCAGGGGGTTGCGCTCCATCACCCGGGTCAGCGACTCGCCGACGACCCGGTCCAGGACCAGGCCGGTGAGCTCCCCCACGCGGACCTGGCCGTGGCAGCGGACGGCGGTCAGGCCGAGGCGGTGCGCCTCGGCGCTGTACGCCTCCTCGCGGTCGATCTCCGCGGCGGGGTAGCCGGCGTGGAAGAGCTTCACGACGCGGTCGGTGCCCCAGGCGTGCACCTCGGCGCTACGCCCGGTCGCCAGGTGGGCGCCGAGCTCCGGGGGGAGGGCGGTGTCGCTCATGGCTGCGCCACCCGCCGGGTCGCGCCGTACCCGGTCCGCATCGCCTCCGCGACGACGGCCCGCTGCTGGTCCTCGGTCAGAGCGCGCGGGTCACCGACGGCCTTGGCCCGCCAGTACAGGCCGCAGCACCACTCCAGGAGCAGGGCGTTCTCGACGGCGCTGGTCAGGTCGGCGCCCAGCGCCACGGAACCGTGGTTGGCCATCAGTGCGGCCTGCTTGCCGGCCAGCGCGGTGTCCACCGACGCGGCGAGGTCCGCGGACCCGAAGACGTCGAACGGCGCCACGCGGACCGCGCCACCGAGGGCCAGCTGCTGGTAGTGCACGCAGGGGAGCTCGTCGAGCACCAGCGACAGGGTGGTGGCCATCGGGGAGTGGGTGTGCACGACGGCGCACGCGTCGGGGCGGCGCAGCAGCATCAGGTGCAGGCCGAGCTCGGAGGTGGGGGCGAGGTCGCCCTGGACCAGCTCGCCGTCGAGGGTGACCACGCTGACCTGGTCGGCGGTGACGTCCGCGAGCACCGCCCCGGTGGCGGTCACCGCCACCAGGTCTCCGATCCGGGCGCTGACGTTGCCGGCGGTCCCGATCAGGAGCCCTTCGGCGGCGAGGCGACGAGCGGCGGCGGCGACGGCGTCGCGGGTGGAGGCGATGTCCTGCGGGTGGTCGGCTCCGGGGCCCATGCTGGTGGTGGGGCGTGTAGTGGTCACTTTGATAGCGTAACCAATATTGAGTTTGGTTTGGGGGTTACGAGTGTCGGCTCGAGATGACGACCTGGCAGGGGTCCCACTCGCGCGCACCCCGCTCCAGGCACGCTCGCGGGCGAAGGTGCTGCGCGCGTTGGCGGCGGCCGAGGCGCTGCTGGAGAGCGCGGGGCCGGACTCGTTGACCTTGACCTCCGTGGCGCGCGAGGCGGGTCTCACGGTGGGTGCGCTCTACCCGTACCTGCCGGACCGGGATGCGATCGTGCGGGCCCTGACGTCGCGCTACCACGCCCGTCTGGAGGCGCTGATGGCCGCGATCACGGCCGAGAGCGTGCCTGCGGTGGGTGATCCCGTCAGCCAGGTGCTCGATGCACTCGCGGGCCTCTACCGCGACCAGGCCGGGATCCGGTCGCTGCGCGCGGCCTGCGTCGAGCCCTCGGACGAGGCGCGGGACCACAAGGCACGGATGGCCCGGCACACGCACGCCGTCCTGGTGGCGCGGGGGATCCTCCCTGACGACGAGACGTCGGTGGCCGTGGCGCGCACGATGTTCCTCGCCGCCGACGCCGTGATGCACGAGGCGTTCCGGGGTGAGCGCGCCGGTGACCAGGTGCTGCTGGAGCAGCTCAAGGAGATGCTGCGCGGGTACCTGCGCCAGGTGGCGGGCTGACGGCAGGTGTTGACGGCACTGGGCTGAGGCCGCTGGGCCGATGGCATCGTGCTGACGGCACCCGAGGAGGGCGCTATTCGCGGCGGGGCCGGTGGCGGGTCCAGTCGGGAGGCGCCGGGGCCGGGCAGTCGTGGCCGTCGTGGTGCTGGCGGTGCTCGTGGTGAGGTCGTCTGCGGGGCGGGGGTGGCTGGAACTCGGGTAGTCGGTCGTGGGGGTTGAGCCGGACCTGCCAGGGGCTGTGGTGCAGCGTGCGGTGGTGGTGGCCACAGACCAGCACCAGGTTGTCCAGTGACGTGGCGCCGCCGTCGGCCCAGTGGGTGAGGTGGTGGGCGTGGCACATCACCGGGGGTCGGGTGCAGGCCGGGAACGCACAGTGCCGGTCGCGAACGACGAGCGCGCGCCACAGTGCCGGGGTGACCAGACGATGGGCGCGGCCCACGTCGAGTTGTTCACCTGGTCCGCCGAGGGCGACGGGGATCAGGTCGGCGTCGCAGGCCAGTCGCCGGGCGGTGGCCGCGGACAGGGTGAGGCCCTCATCGGTGACCCCCAGCCCGGCGGCCAGGTCGTCGGGCAACGCGGTACCGAGCAGTGACCAGTCGATGCCACCCTCCGAAGCGGCGAAGTTGCCCTCAGCAGTGTTGGGCGCCTTGCAGTCCAGGTGACGGGTCAGGGCCGTGTAGTCGATAGTGACCGTGACCCGCGGCCGAGCGCCATGCGACTCCGGTGCCTGATCGGTGTCCAGCGCGTGCTGCGCGGTCTGGATCAGCGCATCCCACAACCGCGCCCCATGATCACGGGGATCCAGCACCTCCCCGCCACACCCCTCGTCGGGATCCTCGCTCAACGCGGGTTGAGGCTTGGTCAACGGCAACAGCGCCGCCTTGAGGACCGCGGCGTCCTCGACCGACCCCCGCCCCTTGAGGCGGACCCCGCCGGCGCCGTCGTCGACCAGGGACAGGTACCGGTCCAGGTGTGCGGCCCGTTCGGCGCGGTCCAGCGCCTTCTCCAGATCCCGTTCGGTGCGTTCGGGGTCGACGACGTGAACCAGGTGCCGCGCGGCCTTGGTCAGCTCCGAGGCGTCCAGGCGCTCGGCCTCACCCAGCAACAGCGCCTCAGCCTCAGCGCGCAGGCGGGGGTTGCGGGGCAGCTGCTCGACCGCATCCACGATCACCCCGGCCTGCTCGGGCGAGACCCGGCCCGCGCGCAACGCCGCCAATGTCGCCTGCCGGTCGCTGCACAGCAACCCGGCGTGATCGACCGCCCGTTCTCCCTGCGCACGGCGCAGACCACCCACATGGGTGAACCAGTCCCCGGTCGAGGCCCAGGCCCGTTCGGTCTTGGCTGCGGCGCGGGCGTGGACCTCGGTCAGCAGCACTGCCTCCACCGCGGCCAGGTGCGCCCGCAGCCCTTCCAGCGCGCCGACCCCGTTCATCAGCTCCTCGGAGGTCCGGCTGGCCCACAGCACCGAGTCCAACCCCGCTAGGGCCTCCTCGGCCCGGGAGACCACCGCGACCGCACCACCAGCGGCACCGTCGCCGGTGCCGTCGGGGTCGAGTGTGATCTCCATGACACTCACTCAAGCAGGGACCACCGACACTCCGGCCCCCACAGAGGCGCCCTGGTCCCAATCTGTGGACAACCACCCAGAAAAGTTCTGTGGGCCTCGGCCAGGGTGGCGACGCCCCGTCTGTCGCACCCGGCGCCCGCTCCGCACGCCCCCGACACCCGGCGCCTCAGACCCCACGCGCGCCACGCCGCATCCACCCGCCACCCCGCATCCACCCGGCCCCCACCTCAGGCGACGACCTCCTCGGGGCTTCCACGCTCCCCGAGCCAGAAGGCGAGCCGCCCCTGACGCCCCACCGCCCGCAACCGTCGTTCGGTCAGCTCGCGCACGTCGTCGGAGGCGACCAGCAGTAGGTGGTCGCCGCTGCGCAGCGTGGTGTGCGTGTCGGGCACGAAGATCTCGCCGTCGCGGTGCACCAGCGCGAGGGCGGCGTTCCCGGGCAGCCGCAGCTCGTGGATGTGCACCCCCGCCAGCCGCGAGCCGGGCGGCACCCGCAGTTGCAGCAGGCTGGCGCCCATCTCCTCCAGCGGCGCGGACTCGACCTCGAGCTCCTGGGTGCCGGACGTCACCGCCACCCCGGTACGCCGCGCGAGCCACGGCAGCACGGGCGCCTGCAGCAGCGTGAAGACGACCACGAGGAGGAAGACGACGTCGAAGATCCGGGCGGCGTCCGGGATGCCCTGGGTGATCGGGATCGTCGCCAGCACGATCGGCACGGCACCACGCAGTCCCGCCCACGACATGAACGCCTGCTCCCGCCAGGGGATGCGCCACCAGGACGCGCAGGCGGCGACCGACAGCGGGCGGGCCACGAAGGTGAGGGCGAGCCCGACCAGGGCCGCGGCGGGCAGCGCGTCGAGCAGGCGCCCGGGGCTGGCCAGCAGGCCGAGCAGCACGAACAGGCCGATCTGGGCCAGCCAGGCCAGGCCCTCGCTGAAGCCGGCCGTGGCCCGGCGGTGCGGCAGGGGAGCGTTGCCGAGCCAGAGCCCCGCCACGTAGATCGCCATCAGCGCGCTGGCCTGGAGGGCGCCGGCGGAGGCGAACGCGAGGAACATGATCGCGATCGTGGCGAGCGGGTAGAGCCCGGCCGACGGCAGCGCGCTGCGCGAGAGCAGCCACTGGCCGAGCCGGGCCACGGCCAGCCCGATCAGGATGCCCCCGACGAGCTGGTAGACCACCTGTCCGCCGATCGTCCAGGGGTCGGCCGCCTCCCAGGCGTCGCTGGTGACCACCGTGACCAGGATGATCACCGGCGGGTCGTTGAACCCGGACTCCGCCTCGAGCGTGGCCCGGACGCGGGACCGGATCGGCAGGCGCCGCATCACCGAGAAGACGGCGGCCGCGTCGGTGGAGCCCACCACCGCCCCGAGCAGGATCGCGGTGCGGGCGTCCACGCCGAGCAGCCAGTGGGCCAGCCCGGCCGTGACCGCGACGCTGATCGCGACGCCGACCGTGGCGAGCAATCCGGCCAGCCCGACCACGGGCCGCACCACCGACCACCGGGTGGTGAAGCCCCCCTCACCCAGGATCACCGCGAGCGCCAGGGTGCCGAGCAGCATGGTGAGGTCGGCGTCCTCGAACTGCAGCCCCAGCCCGGCCTCACCGATCGCCAGACCGAGGGCGAGGTAGAGCAGCAGGCTGGGCAGCCCGGCGCGTACGGAGACCCGCACCGCGGCCACCCCGGCGAGCAGGACGAGCGTGCCGCCGAGGATCGCCAGGTAGAGGCTCACCGAGGCGGCTCGAGGGGGAGTGCGCTGGTCGAGGGCATGGCTCGATCCTTCTCGCTCGTCGCCTGCGGCCCTATGGGGACCGCTCCCCACTTCCCGCGGGCGACCACCCGCACCGGTCGCGGGCCCGCGCGGCCTCCCGACCTCCGCCGTACGCCCTGTGCCGGGTGCGCGGACCCCGGCGTGGACAGCCGGGATCGGGGTGCGTGAGGGTGACGCCATGCCCGGTGTCCGCCCGCCCTCCCTGTCGCTGCGGGTGATCGCCACCAACGCGGCGATCTTCGCGGCCGGCACGGCCCTGCTCGCCTTCTCGCCGGCGACCGTCTCGTCGCGCCCGGTGGTCTCGGAGGTCGTGGTGCTCGGGGTCGGGCTGGTCGTGCTCGTCGCCGCCAACGCCGTGCTGCTGAGTCGTACCCTCGGGCCGCTGGACCGGCTGGTGCTCGACCTGGAGCGGACGCGGGGTGCCGACGGGGTGGAGCGGGTGCCCGATCCCGTCCCGGTTCCGAACGCTCCGGTGGCGCGGGAGCTGGCCGACGCGGTCAACGACCTGCTCGCGCGGATGGCCACCGCCCAGCGGGAGAGCGACGCGGCGGCGTTGGCGGCCCAGGAGGCCGAGCGCGCCCGCATCGCACAGGAGCTGCACGACGGAGTGGGCCAGTCGCTGACCGCCCTTCTGCTCGACGTCAGCCTGGCGGCGCGGTCGGAGCCGGGCGAGGCCCGGCCCCACCTGGAACGGATCCAGGAGGCCACCCGCGCCGCGCTGGAGGAGGTCCGAGCGGTGGCGCGCAGCCTGCGTCCCGACGTCCTCGACGACCTGGGGCTGCGCAGCGCACTGGCCGCCCTGACCACCGACCTCTTCGGGCCCACCGACACCCTGGTACGGCGCGGGATCACCCCCGGTCTGCCCGCGCTCGACCAGCGGTGCGAGCTCGTCGTGTTCCGGGTCGCCCAGGAGGCCCTGACCAACGTGGCGCGCCACGCCACGGCGAGCACCGTCGAGGTTCAGCTGGGACTGAGCGGGGACGTCGTCGAGCTCCGCGTCCTCGACGACGGGGTGGGGATCGCCCGCGATGCCCGGGGGACCGGCCTGCGCGGGATGCACGAGCGGGCCACGCTGGTCGGCGGCACCGTCGAGGTACGGCGCCGCGACGGCGGCGGGACCCAGGTGACGCTGCGGGTCCCGGTCCCGCACGCCGACGCACCCGCGCCGGGGCGCCGGTGAGTACCCCGAGCGCGGCGGGCCCCGAGCCCGCGCGGGTGCTGCTCGCCGACGACCACGCGCTGGTGCGCCGCGGCGTACGGCTGATCCTGGACCAGCAGCCCGACCTCGCCGTGGTCGCCGAGGCCGGGGACGGCGCCGAGGCCGTCGAGCTGCTGCGCACCACCGCGGTGGACCTGGTGGTGCTCGACATCGCGATGCCGCGACTGACCGGACTCCAGGCCGCACGCGAGATCTCCCGGCGCCCGGACCCGCCCCGGATGCTGATGCTGACCATGCACGACAACGAGCAGTACTTCTTCGAGTCGCTGCGCGTCGGGGCCTCGGGCTACGTGCTCAAGTCGGCGGCCGACCGGGACCTGGTCGACGCCTGCCGGGCCGCGCTGCGCGGCGACTCGTTCCTCTACCCCGGCGCGGAGAGCGTGCTGGTGCGCGACTACCTCGAGCGGCAGCGTCGCGGGGAGCGGCTGCCGCGCGCGGTGCTCACCGCCCGGGAGGACGAGGTGGTCAAGCTGATCGCCGAGGGCCACTCCTCGCGCGAGATCGCCCGGCTGCTGGTGATCAGCGTGCGCACCGTCGAGCGGCACCGCGAGAACGTGCTGGGCAAGCTCGGCATGCGCGACCGCACCGAGCTGACCCGCTACGCCATCCGGGTCGGTCTGATCGAGCCCTGAAGCCGCGGCCCGAAGGACATCGCGAAGTCGTCGGCGACCAGGCTCGTCACCGGCCGGGCCTCGCGCAGCCAGTGCAGCGGCCCCTCGGCGGAGAACGTCCAGCCGGCGCGGGCCGTCCGGACCCGGCCGCCGGCCCGGATCCGGCTGGCCACGGTCGTCTCCCCGAGGGTCTGCACGACGCGGCCGGGCAGCGTGGGCAGCGGTACGGCGGGCGGCCGGCGCGGGGCGAACCAGGCATGGGCCAGGGGAGCGTGACCGGCTCCCGCGCCGGGGGCCAGCGCCGCCGAGCGCACGGTCCGGGCCGGCTCCGCGGTGGTGGTGAAGGCGGCCATCTCCTTGGGGATGCCCCACAGCGCACGGCCCCCGGCGCGGGAGGCGGGGGAGTCGACCCAGATGTCGGTGATCGAGAGCGCGCCGCCGCGGCCGTGGCGCACCACGACGGCGGCGAGCAGCTCGTCGTAGGCCATCTGCCCGGCCTCGGAGTAGGAGACGAACGCGGTGACCGCCAGGGCCCGACCGCGCACCGCGAGCGGACGCACGCCGGTGGGCAACACCGGCAGCGCCGCGACGGGCACCCGCCACACGGTGATCTGGCCGGCGCCGGCCAGGTTCCACGGCTCGGGTGGGTACTCGACGGACTCGGTCACGAGGGCTCCTTGATGAACAGCGGCAGCCGCAGGGCGGCCGGCGCGGTGGGCGGTACGACGGGGTGCAGCGGCGCGACGGGGGAGACGCGCCGGTAGCCGGTACCCGGCTCGGGCCGGGGGTCGGGGGTGCCGGCGTTCGGCCACAGCGAGACGGCCCGCTCGGCCATCGCGGTGATCGTCAGCGACGGGTTGACGCCCAGGTTGGCCGACACCGTCGAGCCGTCGATCACGTGCAGACCCCGGTAGCCGTGCACGCGATGGTAGGGGTCCACCACGCCCTCCTCGGCGCTCGCCCCCATCGGGCAGCCGCCGATCAGGTGGCCGGTGGTGGGGATGTCGAGGAGGTCGGCCCAGGTCCCGTTCGGGATCCCGTCGATGCGCTCGGCGACCTGGCGGGCGACCGCGTGCGCGGCCGGGATCCAGGTGGGGTTGGGCTCGCCGGTGCCCTGCCGGGTGGTCATCGTGCGGCCCCAGGGCCGCCACCGGGTGAACGTCGTGAGCGAGTTGTCGAGGGTCTGCATCACCAGCAGCGTGATCGCCTGCTGCGACCAGCGGCGCGGGTCGTGCAGCCGGCGCAGGTCGCGGCGGTCGCGCAGCATCCCGCGCAGGCCCAGCAGCCAGCGCCGCCGGCCCTCCTCGACGTCGGTGAGCACCGCGCTGAGCAGCCCCATCGCGTTGCTGCCGGGGCCGTAGCGCACCGGCTCCACGTGGGTGTGCTCGTCGAGCTGGACCGAGGACGTGATCGCCACCCCCTCGGAGTAGTCGACGTCGTCGCCGCGCGCGCGGACCGCGAGGATCGCCTCGGAGTTGGTGCGGGTCAGCTCGCCCAGCCGCGCGGAGATCCCGGGCAGGCTGCCGCGGTCGCGCAGCCGGTGCAACAGCCGCTGGGTGCCCAGGGCGGCGGCGGAGATCACCACCTGCTCGGCGGTGAAGGTGCGCCGCGTCGTCCGGCCCAGCCAGCCCGGCCGCCCGGTGCGCTGGGTGGTGACCCGGTAGCCGCCGCCGGGCAGCGGGCGGACGTCGGTGACCGTGGTCAGCGGGTGCACCACGGCGCCGGCGCGCTCGGCGAGGTGGAGGTAGTTCTTGACCAGGGTGTTCTTGGCGTTGTGCCGGCACCCGGTCATGCACTCCCCGCAGTTGCGGCAGGCGTTGCGCGCGGGGCCGACGCCGCCGAAGTAGGGGTCATCGACCCGCTCGCCGCGCTCCTTGCCGAGGCTGTCGCCGAACAGCACGCCGACCTGGGTGGGGCTGAAGGTGTGCCCCACGCCGAGGTCCTCGGCGACGCCGCGCATCACCTCGTCCGACGGGCTCGTCCAGGGGTACGTCGCGGCCCCCAGCATCCGCTTGGCCTGGTCGTAGCAGGGCGCCAGCTCGTCGCGCCAGTCGGTGAGGTGGCTCCAGGACGGGTCGCGGAAGAACGCCTCGGACGGCTCGTAGAGGGTGTTGGCGTAGACCAGGGAGCCGCCGCCGACCCCGGCGCCGCTGAGCACCAGCACGTTGCGCAGCAGCGTCATCCGCTGGATGCCGAAGCAGCGCAGGGCCGGCACGAAGAGGTAGTCGCGCACCTTCCACGAGGTGGTGGCGAACTCGTCGTCGGCGAAGCGCCGGCCCGCCTCCACGACGCCGACCCGGTAGCCCTTCTCGGTCAGCCGCAGCGCGCTGACGCTGCCGCCGAACCCCGACCCGACGACGAGCACGTCGTAGTCGAAGCGGCCGCTCATCGCGCGCCCCCGACCCGCTCGCGCCGGGCCGGCGCGGTGACGGTGAAGTCGCGCAGGTCCAGCTTGGCCGTGCGTGCCTGGTACTCCTTGACCAGCCCCGGCCAGTTCGTGGTGACCCGGCCCCCGTCCTCGCGGTACCAGCTCAGGCACGCGGTCCACACGCTGTCGCCGAGCCGGGACTGCATCTCGGCGTCGAAGTCGTCGGCGATCTCGGGGCGGACGTCGAGGCGCTCGACGCGGCCCTCGGCGAGAGCCCGGACGGCCTGGACCAGGTAGCCGGACTGGGCCTCCATCATGGTGATGATCGAGCTGCCGCCCAGGTTCGTGTTCGGCCCGTAGACCAGGAACAGCTGCGGGAAGCCGGGCACGGTCATCCCGAGGTGGGCGCGGGCGCCGTCGGCCCAGTGCTCGTGCAGGTCGCGGCCGCCGACGCCGCGCACGGTCATCGGGGCCAGGAACTCGGTGGCGGCGAACCCGGTGCCCCAGATCAGCACGTCGGCCTCGTGGACGCGTCCGTCGGTGGTGCGCACCCCGTGCGGCAGCACCTCGGCGACGTGCTCGGTGACCACGTCGACGTGGGGGCGTGCGAGGGCGGGGTACCAGTCGTTGGAGAACAGCATCCGCTTGCACCCCAGCGGGTAGTCGGGCACCAGCCGGGCGCGCAGCCCGGCGTCGCGCACCTGCAGGCGCAGCTGGGTGCGCCAGGCGAGCTCCATCGCCGTGGCGATCGGGGTGCCGGTGGTCAGGGCCGCGTTGAGCCGCTCGGAGAGCACCCAGGTGAGCCGCCGGCCGAAGCGCTGGGTGCGCGGCCAGCGCGCGAACGCCCGGTGGTGCAGGTCGGTGTAGGCCCGGTCCGGCTTCGGCACGACGTACGGCGCGGAGCGCTGGAAGACCGTCATCGCGGCGACGTCGTCGACGATCCCGGGCACGAACTGGATGGCGCTGGCGCCGGTGCCGAGCACCGCGACCCGCTTGCCGCGCAGGTCCACGTCGTGGCGCCACTGCGCGGAGTGGAACGCGGGGCCGGCGAAGCTCTCGCGGCCCGGGAGCTCGGGCACCACAGGACGGGAGAGCTGGCCCACGGCCGGGACCAGCACGTCGGCCTCGAGCACCTCGCCGCCGGCGAGCTCGACCTCCCAGCTGCGGGTCTCCTCGTGCCACGTGGCGCAGACGACCTCCGCGCCGGTCCGGACGTGGTCGAGCACCCCGCTCTCGCGGGCCGTGCGACGCACGTAGTCGAGGATCTCGGGCTGGCCGGGGTAGCGCCGCCCCCAGTCGGGGTTCGGCGCGAACGACCAGGAGTAGAGCGCGGACGGCACGTCGCAGGCGGCGTTCGGGTAGGTGTTGTCGCGCCACACGCCGCCGACCTCGTCGGCCCGCTCGACGATGGTCAGGTCGCTGAACCCGGCCCGCAGCAGCGCCATGCCGGCGCCCAGGCCGCCGAACCCGGCGCCGATGACGAGCACCCGGGGACCGGGCGGGCGTGGCCCGGGGGAGGGGGCGCTGGACGGCTCGGTCTGCGGGCGCGCGGAAGTCGGCATGGGGTGACGGTAGGGCCCGTGGGTGTGACTCACGAGACATCCGCGGACAGATGGATCCATAATTGCGGCCATGACGTCCTCTGCGCCCGCGGCCACCCTGGAGGAGCCGGCCGCGCGAGGCTGGGACTTCCCCCGCAGCGTCAGCGGGGTCGCGCTGCTCGTCCAGTACGCCGCGCAGCGGGGCCTCGACGCCGCCGGCGCGCTGAGCGGCACCGGTCTCACGGTGGCCGACCTGGCCCAGCCCGAGCGCGAGGTCACCGCCGGCCAGGAGCTGCACGTGGTCCGCAACCTGCTCGCCGGCACCCGCGACTCGCTCGGGCACGCGCCGGGGGTGGAGGTCGGCAGCCGCTACCACGTGAGCACCTTCGGGATCTTCGGCTTCGCCCTGCTCAGTAGCCGCACCGTGCTCGACGCGGTCAACCTTGCCCTGCGGTTCATCGACCTCAGCTTCACCTTTGGGATCCCGCGGGCGCGGATCGAGGGCGACCTGGTCCGGGTCGTCGTCGACGGCACCGGCCTGCCCACCGACGTGCGCCGCTTCCTGGTCGAGCGCGACCTGGCCGCCATCCACACGGTGCTCGGCGAGCTCGTCCCCGGCGGGGTCCCGCTGCTCGAGGTCCAGCTGGCGTTCCCCGCGCCGGCGGATCCCGCGCCGTACCGCCAGGTGCTGGCGACGATGCCGCGCTTCGCCGCGCCGCGCACCAGCTTCGCCTTCGAGGCGGCCCACCTGCACCGGCCGCTGCCGCAGGCGAACCCGCAGACCGTGGCGCTGTGCGAGGCGCTGTGTCACGACGCGGTGGCCCGGCGCCGGGTCCGCAGCGGGATCACCCAGCAGGTGCGGGTGCTGCTCACCCAGCAGGTGGCCTTCGGCGGCGGGATGGAGCAGACCGCCGCCGCCCTGCGGATCAGCCCGCGCACCCTGCGCCGGCGCCTGGAGGAGGCCGGCACCAGCTATCGGGCCCTGCTCGACGAGGTCCGTCAGTCGCTGGCCGAGGAGCTGCTGGGCAGCCGAGGCGGCAGCGCGCTCACCGTCGAGGACGTCGCCCAGCGGCTGGGCTACGCGGAGGCGTCGAGCTTCATCCACGCCTTCAAGCGGTGGACCGGGACCACGCCCGCGGCGTTCCAGCGCGAGTCGCGCATCTCACTGCCAGGCATGGAGGCATCGCTAGGGGGGTAACGCTCCGATGGCCCGCACGCGCGGGTCCTGACTCCCGGGAGGACCGCGTGCTCACTGCCGCAGAACAATCGCTACGACTCGACGCGCAGTGGGTCGACTACCTGCTGGTGGCGATCTACTTCGCCTTCGTCCTGGGCGTCGGGATCCTGGCGCGGCGCTCGATCTCGAGCAGCATCGACTTCTTCCTCTCCGGGCGCAGCCTGCCGGCCTGGGTGACCGGTCTGGCCTTCGTCTCGGCCAACCTGGGCGCGGTCGAGATCGTCGGCATGTCCGCCAACGGCGCCAGCTACGGCGTGGCGACCATGCACTACTTCTGGATCGGCGCGGTGCCGGCGATGCTGTTCCTCGGCATCGTGATGATGCCGTTCTACTACGGCTCCCAGGTGCGCAGCGTGCCGGAGTTCATGCGCCGTCGGTTCGGCACCGGGGCGCACCTGGTCAACGCGCTCAGCTTCGCGGTCGCCCAGCTGCTGATCGCCGGCATCAACCTGTTCCTGCTCGCCTCGATCGTCGAGGTGCTGCTGGGCTGGTCGCTGTGGGTCTCGCTGGTGGTGGCCGCGGTGGTGGTGCTCACCTACACCGCGCTGGGCGGACTGTCCGCGGCCATCTACAACGAGGTGCTGCAGTTCTTCGTGATCGTCGCCGCGCTGGTCCCGCTGACGCTGGTGGGCCTGCACAAGGTCGGTGGCTGGAGCGGCTTCACCGAGAGGGTCACCGCCAGCCCCGGCGGCGCCGAGCAGCTCTCCTCGTGGCCGGGCACCGCGCTGAGCGGCTTCGACAGCCCGGTGCTCTCGGTGATCGGCATCGTCTTCGGCCTCGGCTTCGTGTTGTCGTTCGGCTACTGGACCACGAACTTCGTCGAGGTCCAGCGGGCGATGGCCTCCAGCTCGATGTCGGCCGCCCAGCGGGCCCCGATCATCGGCGCCTTCCCGAAGATGTTCATCCCGTTCATCGTGGTGATCCCCGGCATGATCGCGGCGGTCCTGGTCACCGAGCTGATCGACCTCAAGGCGGGGGAGGACAACGGGGCCTCCTACAACGACTCGATCCTCTACCTGATGCGCGACCTGCTGCCCAGCGGCATGCTCGGGGTCGCGATCGCCGGCCTGCTGGCGTCGTTCATGGCGGGCATGGCGGCCAACATCTCGGCCTTCAACACGGTCTTCAGCTACGACCTGTGGCAGACCTACGTGAAGAAGGACAAGCCCGACGAGTACTACACGGCGGTGGGGCGCTGGGCCACCGTCGGCGCCACCGTGGCCGCCATCGGCACGGCCGTGCTGGCCTCGTCGTACACGAACATCATGGACTACCTGCAGACCCTCTTCGGGTTCTTCAACGCGCCGCTGTTCGCGACGTTCATCCTCGGCATGTTCTGGAAGCGGATGACCGCCACCGCCGGCTGGGTGGGACTGGTCAGCGGCACCGCCGGCGCCATCACGGTGTGGCTGCTCAGCGAGGACGTCCTCGGCGTGATCGGCCTGGCCGGCCAGGGCGCGGCGTTCGTGGCCGCGGGCGTGGCCTTCGCGCTCGACATCGTGGTCAGCGTGGTGGTCAGCCTGGCCACCAAGCCGCGGGTGGAGTCGGAGCTGCGCGGGCTGGTCTGGTCGCTGACCCCGCGCAAGGACTTCCGCGACCCCGACGAGCCGCAGCTCGCGTGGTTCCAGCAGCCGACCAAGCTGGCCGCGGTGGGCCTGGCCATCGTGATCGGCCTCAACTTCCTCTTCTGGTGACCCGAGCAAGGGATCGAGACATGACTCAGCACGACAGCCCCTCCGCACAGCCGAAGGCCCAGCGGGCAGCCCGGGCCTTCGACATCCGCACCTTCATCGCCGCGCTGATCGGCATCTACGGGGTGGTGCTGGTGGCGATGGGCCTCCTGTCCACCAGCGACGCCGACCTCGACCGGGCCGGCGGGGTCAACGTCAACCTCTGGGCGGGGATCGGCATGGTCGTGGCCGCGGTGCTGTTCCAGGCGTGGGCGATGTGGCGCCCGGTGGTGGTACCGGCCGAGCCGGAGCCCGAGACCGTTCTCGACAAGCCCGCACGCGACGACTCCGCGGGCTGAGTCCCGGCTCAGGTGATCGTCATCCCGCCGTCGACGGCCAGGGTCTGGCCGGTGACGTAGCCGCCGGCGGGGGAGACCATCCACACCAGCGTCGCGGCCAGCTCGCGCGGGTCGCCCTTGCGCCCCGCCGGGATCCGCGCCTGCTGGGACTCCAGGTAGCCCGGCGGGTACTGCTCGGTCATCTCGGAGGTGAAGAACCCCGGCGCGATCGCGTTCACCCGGATGCCCTTGCGTCCGGTCCACTGCTGGGCCAGGTCGCGGGTGAGACCGATCAGGCCCGCCTTGCTGGCCGCGTACGCCGCCTGCGGCAGGCCGGCGGTGGTGAGGCCGAGCACCGAGCTGATGTTGACGATCGAGCTGCCCGGGCCCATCACCCGCCCGCACGCCTGGGCCATCCAGTAGCAGCCGTTGAGGTTGACGTCGATGACCTGGCGGAACTGCTCGGGGGCCTCCCGGGTGGCCGGCACCGCGGTGCCGATGCCGGCGTTGTTGACCAGCACGTCGACGCGGCCGAGCTCGGTCATCGCGGTGTCGACGAGGCGCTGGCAGGCGGCCGGGTCGGCGACGTCGGTGGCGACGGTGACCACGCGCCGACCGAGGTCGCGCACCAGCTGCGCGGTCTCCTCGAGCCGGTCGGTACGGCGAGCGCCGAGCGCGAGGTCCGCGCCCGCCTCGGCGAGGGCCTGGGCGAACGCGACGCCGAGACCGCTGGAGGCGCCGGTCACGATCGCGACCTTGCCGTCGAGTCGGAACATGTCGTTGACAGTCATGCTGGCACCCTAGAGGGTCCGCGCCGGCGGGGGCGGTGTCCCGCTCCGACTCAGATCACCCAGCGCACCGGGTCGCGGTAGGCGTTGCGGGGGTTGGTGAACACCACGGCGTCCAGCGGCGCGCGCCGCTCGGTGAGGATCGGCACGCAGGCCGTCCACGTCGTGCCCACCGCCACGCCCGTGCCGTCGTAGGGCGGCGGCTCGTCGGAGCAGGGCGCGAACTCCTCCCACAGGATCACCGGCAGCACCGACTCGCCGTCCGCCTCGCCCTCGATGTTCATCCCGACCGACAGGTTCAGCAGCGCCGCGCCCCGGCCCTCGAGCAGGGTGGCCCGGATCCGCACGTAGGTCAGGTCCCAGGCGCCGGGGGAGTCGGGGCGCTGCTCGGCGGGCAGGGCGCTCGCCGCGACGTTCTCGAGGCCGATGATCCGGTAGCGCACCAGCGCCTTGGCCCGGCCGAAGGAGACGGGCAGGTCGGCGGTGTCCCCGATCGCCAGCTCGGTGCCCGGCGGGGTGGGGGTGCCCGCGACCGGGTCGGCCGGCGAGGCCTCGCCCGACGGCGACAACGACGGCGACGGCGAGACCGAGCCCGAGGTCGAGGTCGAGGTCGAGCCCGACGGCGGCTCCGGCGCGGTACCGGCGGAGGAGTCCTCGCCGCACGCGGCGAGCGGCAGCAGCAGGGCGGCGGTGAGCATCCCCGGCAGCAGACGCAGCCGGTGACGGGGCCGGCGTCGGGTGATGGGGGGCAAGGCGGCTCCTGACGAGCGGTAGCATGACCGACATGGGTACGCAGTTCCTGCTTCTTCCCCAGCCGCGCTGATCGCCAAACGACCGCGCGGCCGCCCCTCCGTGTGAGGGGTTTTTTCATGTCAGGAGCAGGGGCGCGACGCTCCGAGCACCCCGGAAAGGGCACACGATGAGCCAGGACGGCACGCAGCAGCACGAGGTCGAGCAGGACGGGGCCACGACGTACGACGTGGTGGCCGTGCAGGAGAAGTGGCAGCAGGTCTGGGACCGGCTCGACCCCTTCACCGCCGACGACGACTCGCCGCGCGAGAAGAAGTACGCCCTGACGATGTTCCCCTACCCCTCCGGCGACCTGCACATGGGTCACGCCGAGGTGACCGCGCTGCACGACGTGCTCGCCCGCTACTGGTGGCAGCAGGGCTACGAGGTGATGAACCCGATCGGCTGGGACTCCTTCGGCCTGCCCGCCGAGAACGCCGCCATCAAGCGCGACGAGCACCCGGCGACCTACACCTACGCCAACATCGAGACCCAGGCCGCGTCGTTCAAGAAGTACGCGGTCAGCTTCGACTGGTCGCGCCGGTTGCACACCTCCGACGTCGAGTACTACAAGTGGACCCAGTGGCTGTTCCTGAAGTTCCGCGAGCGCGGGCTGGCCTACCGCAAGTCCTCGCCGGTCAACTGGTGCCCCAACGACCAGACGGTGCTGGCCAACGAGCAGGTCGTCGACGGCGCCTGCGAGCGCTGCGGCGCCGAGGTCACCAAGCGCGAGCTGACCCAGTGGTACTTCAAGGTCACCGACTACGCCCAGCGCCTGCTCGACGACATGGAGCAGCTCAAGGGCACCTGGCCCGAGCGGGTGCTGACCCTGCAGCGGAACTGGATCGGCCGCTCCGAGGGCGCCCACGTCGACTTCGACCTGACCCTGGCCGACGGCTCGACGCGCACCGTCACCGTCTACACCACCCGGCCCGACACCCTGCACGGGGCGACGTTCATGGTGGTCGCCGCGGACGCCGCGCTGGCCGGCGAGATCTGCGCCCCCGAGCAGCGCGCGGCCTACGACGCCTACCGCGAGCAGATCCGCAAGGAGTCCGACATCGAGCGGCTCGCCACCGACCGCCCCAAGACCGGCGTCCCGCTCGGGGTCACCGCGACCAACCCGGTCAACGGCGAGCAGATCCCGGTCTGGGCCGCCGACTACGTGCTGGCCGACTACGGCACCGGCGCGATCATGGCGGTGCCCGCGCACGACCAGCGCGACCTCGACTTCGCGAAGGCCTTCGACCTGCCGGTGCGCCGCGTCGTCGACACCGGGGAGGACAACCCGGAGGAGACCTACGTCGCCACCACCGGCAACGGCACCTACGTGAACTCCGGCTCCCTGGACGGGCTCAGCGACAAGGCCGCTGGGATCAGCGCCACCATCGAGGAGCTCGAGGCCGCCGGCCGCGGCAAGGGCGCGGTCAACTTCCGGCTGCGCGACTGGCTGCTCAGCCGCCAGCGCTTCTGGGGCTGCCCGATCCCGATCATCCACTGCGAGGCCTGCGGCGAGGTGCCGGTCCCCGAGGAGCAGCTGCCGGTGGTGCTGCCCGAGCTCAAGGGCGCCGACCTCAAGCCCAAGGGTGAGTCGCCGCTGGCGGCCGCCTCCGACTGGGTGAACGTCGAGTGCCCCTCGTGCGGGGCGCCGGCCAAGCGCGACTCCGACACCATGGACACGTTCGTGGACTCGTCGTGGTACTTCCTGCGCTACTGCTCGCCGAACTACACCGAGGGCCCCTTCGACGTCGAGGAGGTGCGCCGCTGGGGCCCCGTCGACCAGTACGTCGGCGGCGTCGAGCACGCCGTGCTGCACCTGCTCTACTCGCGCTTCTTCACCAAGGTCCTGCACGACATGGGGATGCTCGACTTCGTCGAGCCGTTCACGGCGCTGCTCAACCAGGGCCTGGTGATCAACGGCGGCAAGCGGATGTCGAAGTCGGCCGGCAACGGCGTCGACCTGGGCGACCAGCTCAACGAGTTCGGCGTCGACGCGGTGCGCCTGACGCTGGTCTTCGCCGGCCCGCCCGAGGACAACATCGACTGGGCCGACGTCTCGCCGGCCGGCTCGCTGCGCTTCCTGCAGCGCGCCTGGCGGCTCTCGGGCGACGTGACCAGCGAGCCCGGCACCGACCCGGGCGCCGGGGACGTGGCGCTGCGCAAGATCACCCACAAGACCGTGCACGAGGCCGCGGAGCTGGTGGAGTCCTTCCGGTTCAACGTGATGGTCGCCCGGGTGATGGAGCTGGTCAACGCCACCCGCAAGGCCATTGACTCCGGCTGCGGTCCCGCCGACCCCGCGGTGCGCGAGGCCGTCGAGGTGGTGGCGATCCTGCTGTCGCTGGTCGCGCCGTACGCCGCGGAGGAGATGTGGGAGCGCCTGGGCCACCAGCCCACCGTCGCCAAGGCCGGCTGGCCGGTCGTCGACGAGGCGCTGCTGGTCGAGGACTCGGTGACCGCGGTCGTCCAGATCCAGGGCAAGGTCAAGGGGCGCCTGGAGGTGTCGCCGCAGATCAGCGAGGCCGATCTCGAGGCCGCGGCGCTGGCCGACCCGGCCGTCCAGCGGGCCCTGGAGGGCAAGACGGTGCGCAAGGTGATCGTGCGGGCGCCGAAGTTGGTGAACATCGTCGCGCAGTAGCCGCAGCCAGTAGCCTCCCCCCATGGACCAGGGTCGCCGGGTGATCGTCACCGACTCGACCGCCAGCCTGCCCGCGCAGCTGGCGGCCGAGCGCGGTATCGAGGTGGTGCCCCTGCAGGTCGTCATCGGCGCCACGGTCTACGAGGAGGGCGTCGAGGGCGGCGCGACTCCGGAGCTGGTGGCGGAGTCACTGCGCAAGTGGGCCCCGGTCAGCACCTCGCGTCCCTCGCCGGCGGTGTTCGCCGAGGCCTACCGGCGGCTCGCCGCGCAGGGGGCGCAGGAGATCCTCTCGGTGCACCTGTCGGCGGACATGAGCGGCACGTTCGAGTCCGCCCAGCTGGCGGCCCGCGAGCTGGGGGCGGGGGAGTCGCCGGTGCGCGTCGTACCGGTGGACACCCGGCAGGTCGGGCCGGGCACCGGCTTCGCGGCGCTGGCCGCCGCCGACGTGCTGGACGCGGGGGGCAGCCTCGACGAGGCCGGCGAGGCGGCGCTGCGCCGGGCCGCCGCGACCACCTCGCTGTTCTACGTCGACACCTTGGAGTACCTGCGCCGCGGGGGCCGGATCGGCGCGGCCGCCGCGCTGTTCGGCAGCGCGCTGGCGCTCAAGCCGCTGCTGCGCATCGACGAGGGCCGGATCGCCTCCTACGAGCGGATCCGCACCTCGGGCCGGGCGCTGAGCCGGCTGGAGGACCTCGCGGTGGAGGCGGCCGGCGACGACCAGGTCGACGTCGGGGTCTACCACCTGGCCAGCACGGACCGCGCCGGGCAGCTGCGCGAGCGGCTCACCGAGCGGCTGCAGGCGAACCTGGCCGAGCGTGAGGTCGACTGCGGCGAGCTGGGGGCGGTGCTGGGCGCGCACGTCGGGCCCGGCATGGTCGCGGTCTGCGTGGCGCCCCGGCTCTGAGCCGGCACCGGCTATCCACAGGCGCGCGAACGCGCCTTCCGCGGCCCCCCGCGGCTTCCTAGGGTCGCTGCATGCGATCGCGCCGCCCCACCCCCCAGCAGGCTGAGGCGGTCGCGCGGCGGCTCGCGCAGCTGAGCGCGGAGCTGGCGGTGGTGCGCGCCGAGTCCGACCCACCCGCCCGGATGACCGTCCCGACGCCTGACCGGCCGGCCCCGGGCCAGGAGCTGCCGCGGGGGGTGCCCGACACCCACACCCGGATCCGGGAGCACCCGCCCCGGCCGGGCGGGGCGCCGGAACCCACCGCCGAGGCGGTGACGCGGGGAGCGACCCTGGAGACGCCGCCGGCAGCGCCGCTGGTGCCGATCCCGGGCCGGCACGCCGCCCGGCGCCCCGGCTCGGCGGTCGGCTCCGCGCTGGACGAGCTGGTGCCGGCGACGCTGCGCGGCCGGGCGGGCCTGGGCCCCGGCGCGCTGGCCGTGCTGGCGGTCGCGGTCGCCCTGGGGCTGGCGGTCACCTGCTGGTGGATCCTGCGCAACGACCCCGAGCAGGTGCCCGCCCCGACGGTGAGCTCCGCGGGGCCCGGCCTGTTCACACCCTCGGCGTCGCCCGGCGCGGTGCCCGGCGCCTCGCCCGGCGCGGTGCCCGGGACGGCACCGGGCTCCCCGGGGGCCTCCGGCGCGGCCGCGGCACCGGCACAGATCGTGGTCGACGTGGCGGGCCGGGTGCGACGCCCCGGGATCGCGGTGCTCGCGCCGGGCTCGCGCGTCGTCGACGCGCTGGCGGCCGCGGGCGGCGTCCGACGCGGGGTCGACCTGTCCGGGCTCAACCTGGCCCGGCTCCTCGTCGACGGCGAGCAGATCCTGGTCGGTGCGCCGGGGGCCGCGGCGCCGGGGCCCCCGCTGTCGCCTTCGGGGGCACCCAGCGGCGGGGCCGGTGGCGCGCTGGTCAACATCAACACCGCCGATCAGCCGACCCTCGAGACGCTGCCGGGGGTGGGGCCGGTGACGGCCCAGGCGATCATCGCCTGGCGCACCGAGCACGGCGGGTTCTCCGCGATCGAGGAGCTGCTGGAGGTCGACGGCATCGGCGACGCCACCCTGGCCGACCTGACGCCCCACGTCACGGTCTGAGCGGTGTCCGGACCGATCCGCGAGGAGGCCGCTGCGGCGCCTGCGGACCTGCGGATGCCCGCGGTGGCGGCCGCGGCCTGGGCCGGCGGGCTGGGTGGGCTGCTGCCGTGGCCGGCCGTGGCGCTGCTCGTCGTGGGCGGCGGATCCGGACTGCTGCTGCTGCGCCGGCGCGGTGTCGCAGCAGCACGGGTGCGTACGGCGACGGGGCTGCTGCTGGTGCTGGCCGCGGTCGCGACGAGCGCGCAGCTGCGCGAGCAGCAGGTCGCCCACGGCCCCGTCTCGGGCCTGGCCGCGAGCGGCGCCGCGGTCACCGTCGCGTTGAGCGTCACCTCCGATCCGCGCCGCCGCGAGGGGCGCTTCGAGGACTACGTGCTGCTGCGGGCCCGGGTCACCGCGGTCACCGGTCGCGGGCGCACGCACCGGGTGGGGGCGCCGGTGCTGGTGCTGGGCGAGGAGTCCTGGGCCGACGTCGAGCTCGGGGCGCGGCTGCGGGCCGAGGGCCGGCTGGCCCCGGCCGACGGGCGTGACCTCGCGGCCGTGCTGCGCCCCCGCGGCGCCCCCGAGGTGACCCACGGCCCGGGAGTCTGGTGGCGCGGCGCCGACCGGGTGCGCACGGCCCTGCGCGCCTCGGTCGCCGAGCGACCGCCGAGCCAGCGGGCGCTGGTGCCGGCGCTGGTGGTGGGCGACGACGAGGGGATGCCCGAGGAGCTCGCCGACGACTTCCGCACCACCGGGCTGACCCACCTGCTGGCGGTCTCGGGGACCAACCTGACGCTGCTGGTCGGCTTCCTGCTGGTGCTGGCCCGCTGGGCGGGGGTGCGCGGGCGCTGGCTGATGGTCGTCGGCGGGCTCGGCATCGTCGGCTTCGTGCTGCTCGCGCGCACCGAGCCGAGTGTCGTGCGGGCCGCCGCGATGGGCACGGTCGCGCTGGTCGGGCTGGGTGGCAACGGCCTGCAGCGCGGCACCCGCGCCCTGGGGGTGGCGGTGGTCGCCCTGCTGCTGGTGGACCCGTGGCTGGCGACCACGGCGGGCTTCGCGCTGTCGGTGCTGGCCACCGCGGGGATCCTGCTGCTCGCTCCGGCCTGGCGCGACGCGCTCGCACGCTGGCTGCCGCGCTGGGTGGCCGAGGCGGTGGCCGTGCCGGCGGCCGCCCAGCTGGCCTGCACGCCGGTGGTGGCCGCGCTCTCGGGCGAGGTCAGCCTGGTCGCGGTGGTGGCCAACCTGCTGGCGGCCCCGGCCGTCGGCCCGGCCACGGTCCTGGGACTGGCCGGAGGGTTGCTGGGGGTCGGCTCGGGCACCGTGGGGGCGGTCTTCGGGCTGCTCGCGTCGTGGTGCGTGGCGTGGATCGTGACCGTGGCCCGCTGGGGGGCCACGATGCCGGGCGCGGCGATGGAGTGGGGCAGTGGCGCGGTGGCGCTGGCGGCGCTCACGGCGCTGTGCGTGGTGATCGCCTTGGGTGCGCCTCGGGCGCTGCGGCACCCGGCCAGCGGCGCCGGCTGCTGCCTGGTGCTCTGCGCGGCGGTGCTCGTCCCTGCGCCCACCCCGGGTTGGCCCCCGCCGGGCTGGGTGCTGGCCGCCTGCGACGTCGGGCAGGGCGACGCGCTCGTGCTGCGCGCCGGACCGGGCTCGGGTGTCCTGGTGGACGCCGGACCCGATCCGGGTGCCGTCGACGCCTGCCTGCGCCGCCTCGAGGTCGAGCGGCTCCCGCTGGTCGTGCTCACCCACTTCCACGCCGACCACGTGGACGGACTCGCCGGCGCGCTCGAGGGCCGTGAGGTGGGCGTGGTGGAGGTGACCGCGCGCGCCGACCCGCCCGAGGGTGCGCGCCAGGTGGCCGCCGAGGTCGGGCAGGTGGCGGCCACCACCCGGACCGCGACGTACGGCGCGACGACGGTGGTCGGCGACGTCACCGTGCAGGTGCTCTGGCCGCCCGCTGGCCTGGACCCGGCCGGGGCCGGCGACGGATCCAGCGCCAACGACGCCAGCGTCGTGCTGCTCGCCGAGGTCGGTGGGGTGCGGATCCTGCTCACCGGCGACCTCGAGCCGCCCGGCCAGGCGCAGCTCGCCCGGGTGCTGGAGGGTCTCGAGGTCGACGTGCTCAAGGTCCCCCACCACGGCAGCAGGCACCAGGACCTCGACCTGCTGCTCGGGGTGCGCCCCCGGGTGGCGCTGGTCAGCGTCGGCGCGGACAACGACTACGGTCACCCCTCCGCGCAGACGATGGCGCCGCTGGCCGGCGAGGGCACCCGCGTGCTGCGCACCGACGTGGACGGGGACATCCTGGTGCTCGCCGACGGCGACCAGGTGCGCACCAGCACCCGCGAGTGAGGCGCACGACCCGTCCGCGGTCGGAGGATCGGGTCGCGGACGGCGCTGTCGGCGGCCTGTGGCAGGCTGGCGCCACCATGGCAGGTCCACGCGCAGCAGACGTCCTCGGTCGGGTCACCCTCGTCACCGGCAAGGAGGAGTTCCTCAACGAGCGCACGGTCGCCCAGGTGCGCGCCGCGGTGCGGGCCTACGACCCGGAGGCCGAGCTGGCCGAGTCGGCCGCCGGCGACCTGACGCTGGCCACGCTGGGTGAGATGTCGGCGCCCTCGCTGTTCTCCAGCACCCGCTGCGTGGTCGTGCGCAACCTGGAGAACCTGCCCGAGGAGTCGGTCGCGGGACTGCTGTCCTATGCGGCCTCGCCGGTGGAGGACGTGGCGCTGGTGCTGGTGCACGGCGGGGGCCAGAAGGGCTCCGGCGTGCTCGCCAAGCTGCGCAAGCTCAAGAGCGTCACGGAGTCCAAGTCCGTGGAGCTCAAGACCTCGGAGTTCCCCCGCTTCGTCACCAGCGAGATGCGCGGGCACGGCTCGAGCATCGACGAGGAGGGCGCGGGCTTCCTGGTCCAGGCGGTCGGGCAGGACCTGCGCTCGCTCTCCGCGGCCGCGCACCAGCTCGCCAACGACTTCCCCGGCGAGCCGATCAACATGGAGAAGGTCAAGCGCTACTTCGGCGGACGCGCGGAGGCCAAGTCCTTCGCCGTCGCCGACGCCGCCTTCGCCGGGCGCCGGGGCGCCGCGCTGGAGGAGCTGCGCTGGGCGATGGACGGCGGCACCGCCTCGGTGCTGGTGACCTCCGCCTTCGCCACCGGTGCCCGCGGGTTGGCCCGTTTCATCTCCGCCCCGCGCGGCATGCGCGAGGCCGACCTGGCCCGCGAGGTGGGCGTGCCGCCGTGGAAGCTGCGCACGCTGCGCGAGCAGTCACGCGGCTGGGCCCCGGACGGCGTCGCTCAGGCGATCCGCGCGGTGGCCCGCGCCGACGCCGAGGTGAAGGGCGCCGCGGGGGACCCGGCGTACACCCTCGAGCGGCTGGTGCTCACCATCGCCGACCTGCGCGAGGCGCGCTGAGCGCTCCGGGGCGCGGGTGTCCAGCCGTGTGGCGGTGGCGAACGTCGTGAGCGCCACCGGGTAGGTCACCTCAGGCAGCCAGGCCGGGTCCAGGTACCCCTCGAGGGCCGAGCGGACTGCCGGCCACACCAGGTTGCCGCCCGCCAGGCACGACTGGAACAGCCCGCCCGAGGCGCGGGTGTTGACCTCGAGCAGGAACGGCCGACCGTGCGCGTCCAGGCGGAACTGCGCGTTCGACAGGTACGACAGCGCGTGCTCCTCGACCAGCAGTCGGGTGTAGCGCTCCAGCTCCGGGTGCGCGTCGAGCAGCACGCGGCGCGTGGTGGGGCTCTTGAAGCGGGGGATCGTGCGCCCCACCTTGCCGTCGTGCGAGAGCGTGTCGACGGAGTACTCCCCGCCGGGGAGCACCGGCATCACCATCAGCGGGGGGAACGTGTCGCACTGCTGGACGAGACCGCGCATCTGCGCCAGCGGCATCCGGCGCCGCGGCGCGGCGTACAGGTCCGCCAGCGACGGCGCCTCGGTGGAGATGATCCAGAACCCGGCCGCCCCCACCCCGGTGACCGGCTTGACGCAGATCTCCGCGTGCCCGTTGCCGACCAGGGTGGCGTAGGCGGTCTCGAACTGCGCCGCGGTGGTGGCGACGTGGTGCTCGGGCA
The DNA here is from genome assembly GCF_059766615.1 of Nocardioides sp. Z43_10. Classification (NCBI taxonomy): domain Bacteria; kingdom Bacillati; phylum Actinomycetota; class Actinomycetes; order Propionibacteriales; family Nocardioidaceae; genus Nocardioides; species Nocardioides sp. Z43_10. Next base: position 340,825 of record NZ_JCBAJY010000004.1, read on the forward strand.
CGGGTACGCCGAGCCGCGCGGCCGCCGCGTAGGCGGCGGCCTTGTCCGCGAAGAGGCCGATCGCCTCCGGCGGGGAGGTCAGCACCCGCACCCCGAGTGCCTCGAAGTCACCGCGCCGGGCGGCGACCGCCTCGGCCTGCCAGGTGGGCCAGAGCACGTCGATCGCGTGCCGCGCGCAGAAGGCCAGGGCGGCCTCGACGTAGTCGTCCCCGAGGCCCTCCGGCTCCGGATGGGCCTCGGCGGCCGCCGCCAGCACCGGCGAGTCGGGGTCGCGGTGCGTGGCCACGACGTGCACGGGGCGGCGGTCGGGGTTCTCCTCGAGCATCCGGATCTGGTGGTGGTAGGTGGCGTAGGTGCGGTTGATCCAGATGCGCAGCGGGGGCACGGGTGACACGGCTTTCACGGGGGTGGGTGTGGGACGGGTGAGGAGCAGGAAGCGAAACGCACGAAAGGCGCCGACCCCTCACGGGGTGGCGCCTCAGCGTGTGGACCTACGTCAGAGCGACGCGGCCTTCTTGGAGATCGCCGACTTGCGGTTGGCGGCCTGGTTCTTGTGGATGACGCCCTTGGAGGCGGCCTTGTCGAGCTTGCGCGTCGCGGCGCGGGCTGCCTCGAGGGCGGCGTCCTTGTCGCCCGCCTCGGAGAGCTCGCGGAACTTGCGGATCGCGGACTTCAGGCCGGTCTTCACCGACTTGTTGCGCTCGTGCGCCGCCTCGTTCTGCTTGTTGCGCTTGATCTGGGACTTGATGTTCGCCACTACGCTGCGCCTCTATTGGTCGAAGGGATTCGGTCGTGCAAGTTCGATTGCGCTCGGCGCGACTGCCTGCGGGCAGGCTCCAGACACGCGACGTGAAACTCTAGCAGCGGCCGCGCGGGCCCCCAAATCACAGCCAGCCCCGGCGTTCGCCCAGCCAGCCCCACGCCACCTCCGCGCACCAGCTCTGGTGCGTGCGCAGCCACGGCGAGGACGGCGGTGCGGGGGCGTCGCGCTGGCGCAGGAAGTAGCCGGCGAGCAGCGCGAGCACCACGTCGACGTGCTCGCGGGGGAGGTCGCGGGTCAGCCGGCGCTCGCGCAGCACCGCCTCCACGTCGATCCCGTCCCCGCGCGCGCCCAGCAGCAGGAAGACGGTGTCCAGCCACGGCGCGCCCAGGACCGGCCAGTTCCAGTCGCAGACCCAGACCTCGCCGGCCGCCCCCAGCAGGAGGTTGTCGTCGCGGATGTCGGTGTGCACCAGGGTGTCGCCGGCGCAGACCTCTGCGTAGCGCCCGGCCAGCGCCGCGGCCTCCTCGAGGTGCGGCAGCTCGGGCAGCGCGCGCCGGACGTGGTCCCAGGCGGCGAGGAAGTCGGCGAACGCGGCGGCGAAGGTGTCCCGCCGGGGACCCGGCGGTGCGGGAGTCAGCGTGGTGGCCAGCGCCTCGAGGGTGTCCAAGCAGCGGTCCAGGTCGGCCACCCGCCAGGGCCGCTGCGGTGAGGCGGCCTCGACGTGCTCGATGCCCAGCACCACCCAGGCGTCGTCCTCATGGGTCCACAGCAGCCGGGGCGCGGGGACGTCCGCGGGGAGGGCGCCGAGCTGGCGCGCCTCGTCGCGGTACGACGCGGCGACCGCGCGCTGGGCCTTGCACGAGGCCGCCTTGACGAAGATCCGGGACCCGTCGCGCCCGGTGAGGACCGAGGCGAAGCCGGGTGTGAACCCGCCGCCCTGGCTCGCCGCGTGCGCGACGGGGGAGCCGAGCCGGTCCTCGACCAGCGCGCGCACGTGCGGTGGCAGGAAGGGCCACTCGAGCCGGCGCGCGGTGCGGCCGTGGGGGATGGCGGCGATGGACATGGGCGCATCCTCGCAGAGCCGGCCGGGGCCGCCCGGGTCCGCCGGCGGCCCGGGCATTCGGGCCAGCCGCCGCTGCGTGGGAAGATGTGAGTCCCGACCCACCCGATCCGACGAGAGCAGTTCGTGGCTACTTCTTCGACCGCGCCCAAGCCGGGCAAGACCGATCCCGCGATCATCCGCAACTTCTGCATCATCGCGCACATCGACCACGGCAAGTCGACGCTCGCCGACCGGATGCTGCAGTACACCGGCGTCGTGGACGAGCGGGCCTCGCGGGCTCAGTACCTCGACCGGATGGACATCGAGCGCGAGCGCGGCATCACCATCAAGAGCCAGGCCGTGCGGATGCCGTGGACGGTGCCCGTCGACAACGAGCAGGGCGCCGAGCCGGGGGACTACGTCCTCAACATGATCGACACCCCGGGCCACGTCGACTTCACCTACGAGGTCTCCCGCTCGCTCGAGGCGTGCGAGACGGCGGTCCTGCTGGTCGACGCGGCGCAGGGGATCGAGGCGCAGACGCTGGCCAACCTGTACCTGGCGATGAACGCGGACCTGCACATCATCCCGGTGCTCAACAAGATCGACCTGCCCAGCGCCAACCCGGAGAAGTACGCCGCGGAGCTGGCCGGCCTGATCGGCTGCGACCCCTCCGACGTGCTGCAGACCTCGGCCAAGACCGGGCTGGGCGTGCGCGAGCTGCTCAACGAGATCGTGAAGCAGACCCCGGCCCCCGTCGGCGACGCCGACGCCGCGCCGCGGGCGCTGATCTTCGACTCCGTCTACGACACCTACCGCGGCGTGGTCACCTACGTCCGGGTGGTCGACGGCAAGCTGACCCACCGCGACCGGATCAAGATGATGTCGACCGGCGCCGTGCACGAGATGCTCGAGGTGGGCGTGATCAGCCCGGAGCCGGTCAAGACCGGGGAGATCGGGGTCGGCGAGGTCGGCTACCTGATCACCGGGGTCAAGGACGTGCGCCAGTCCCGCGTCGGCGACACCGTGACCAGCCAGCACCACGGCGCCACCGAGGCGCTGGGCGGCTACAAGCACCCGAACCCGATGGTCTACTCCGGGCTCTACCCGATCGACGGCGACGACTACCCGACGCTGCGCGACGCGCTCGAGCGGCTCCAGCTCAACGACGCCGCGCTGACCTTCGAGCCGGAGACCTCCGGGGCCCTGGGCTTCGGCTTCCGCTGCGGCTTCCTCGGCCTGCTGCACATGGAGATCACCCGCGACCGCCTCGAGCGCGAGTTCGACCTCGACCTGATCTCGACCGCCCCCAACGTGGTCTACCAGGTGGTGATGGAGGACGGCTCCGAGCACACCGTCACCAACCCCAGCGAGTACCCCGAGGGCAAGATCGCCGAGGTCCGCGAGCCGGTCGTGCGGGCCACGATCCTCAGCCCCAGCGACTACATCGGCACGATCATGGAGCTGTGCCAGACCAAGCGGGGCAACCTGCAGGGGATGGACTACCTCTCCGAGGATCGCGTGGAGATGCGCTACACGCTGCCGATGGGCGAGATCGTCTTCGACTTCTTCGACCAGCTCAAGTCCCGGACCAAGGGCTACGCCTCGCTCGACTACGAACGCTCCGGCGAGCAGGCAGCCGACCTGGTGAAGGTCGACATCCTGCTCCAGGGCGAGCCGGTCGACGCGTTCTCCGCGATCGTGCACCGCGACGCGGCGTACGCCTACGGCGTGATGCTGGCCGGCAAGCTCAAGGACCTGATCCCGCGCCAGCAGTTCGAGGTGCCGATCCAGGCCGCCATCGGCGCTCGGGTGATCGCCCGCGAGACCATCCGCGCGATCCGCAAGGACGTGCTCGCCAAGTGCTACGGCGGCGACATCAGCCGCAAGCGCAAGCTGCTGGAGAAGCAGAAGGAGGGCAAGAAGCGGATGAAGATGGTCGGCCGGGTCGAGGTGCCCCAGGAGGCCTTCATCGCCGCGCTGTCCAACGCCCCGGCCGCGGACAAGAACAAGAAGTAGCCGCGCCCGGCTGCCCGGCTTCGCGCCGGGCGGTCGGATGCGAGGATCCGGGGGTGCCCTCACCCGCCGCGCCGCTCGAGCTGATCGAGGAGTGGGGCCTGCGCGCCGAGGGGGCGATCGAGCCGGATCCCCGCCCGGGCGGGCACCGAGGACGCCTGCTGCGGGTGCGCACCCGCGGCGGGGCGCCGGCGGTGCTGAAGATCGCGGAGCCGGTTCCCGAGACCGAGCACGAGTCGCTGGCGTTGCAGCACTGGCACGGACGCGGAGCCGTCCGCCTGCTGCGTGCCGACCCGCGCCGCCGCGCGCTGCTGCTGGAGCGGGTGCGCGAGGAGGACCTCGCCGAGCACTGGGACGTGGAGGCGTGCGAGATCGTGGCGGGGCTCTACCGGTCCCTGCACGTGCCGGCCGTGCCGCAGCTGAGGTCGCTGGCCGAGCTGGCCGGCGGCTGGGCGGGCGAGCTGGCGGCGCTGCCCCGAACGGCGCCGCTGCCGCGGCGCCTCGTCGAGCAGGCCGCCTCGCTCGCGGCGTCGTTCGCCCGCGACCCCGGCACCGCCGGCACCACCGTGCACGGCGACCTGCACTACGCGAAGGTGCTCGCGGCAGACCGGGAGCCGTGGCTGGCGATCGCGCCGCGGCCGCTGAGCGGTGATCCGCACTTCGAGCCCGCCCCGATGCTCTGGCACCGGTGGGAGGAGATGCTCGCCAGCGGCGACGTCCGCGACGCCGTGCGCCGCCGGTTCCACACGCTCATCGACGCCGCCGGTCTCGACGAGGGCCGGGCCCGCGACTGGGTGGTGGTGCGGGCGGTGCGGCGCGCGGTGCGCGACCCCGGGGCCGACCTCACTCGCTGGGTGACGCTGGCGAAGGCGGTGCAGGACTGAGGGCCTCGGCCTCGGCGAGGAGCTCGCGCAGCGCCGTGGCGTGCCGACGGTAGGCGGCGAGGCCGGCCCGGGTGGCGCGGTACGTCGTGGTGGCACCGCGCCCGCGCCCGCTCTTGCTGATCCGCACGTAGCCGGCCTTCTCCAGCGCCGCCATCTGCTTGGACAGGTCGGAGTCGCTGACGCCCAGCTGCTCGCGCAGGAACGTGAAGCTCACCGTGGACGCGCTGGCCAGCATCGCCATCGCCGCGAGTCGCTTCGGGGCGTGGATGATCGGATCGAGGTCGCCGATCATCCCAGTCGCTCGCGGGTCCGGCGGGCGGCCTCGGCGTAGAGCCGCTCGTAGAGGGCGAGCCCGGCGGTGACCAGGACCCAGGTGGCGGCCACGGCCGCCCAACCGCCCGCCAGCGCCCAGGCCAGGGCGACCAGCGCGACGACCACCACCACGCCGACCGCGTAGCGCGCGAAGGCCCCACGGAACTCCGCCGGCGGCTGGCGCAGCGAGGGCATCGCGCCGTGGCGGCGCGAGTACCAGCGCAGGAACGCCAGCTCGACGACCAGGAGCGCGCCCAGCCCGACCACGAACCGCGCGCTGACCAGGGGGGACGACACGTACAGGGCGACGAGGGCGGCCGCCCAGGTGCCGACGGCCGGCGGATACCAGGCGGGGGTGGGCGGGTAGACGACGTAGGGGGCGGCAGCGGCGCGCTCGACGGCGAGCAGCTGGGCGGCGAGGTCCTCATCACTTTCCATGCCGGAAAACTATCGGATCGCTTTCCGGTTTGGCAAGTGATGGTCTGCACCGGGGTGGCACTCCGCGCCGGTCCGGGAGAGCATGTCCGGGTGCAGAGCTCCGGACAGGTCATCTCGGTCAACCTCGGGCAGCCCGAAGGAGGGCAGTGGACCGGACGCGTCGGGCGCACCTCGATCCGCAAGCGCCCCGCCGCGGGGCCGGTGCGGATCGGCTGGCGGGGCCTGGCCGGCGACACGATCAGCGACACCAGGTACCACGGCTTCGCCGAGAACGCCGTCTACGCCTTCGCCCGCGAGGACCTCGACAGCTGGGGCCGCGAGCTGGGCCGCGTGCTGCCGGACGGGATGTTCGGGGAGAACCTGACCACCACCGGCATCGACGTCAACGAGGCGCTGATCGGGGAGCGCTGGCGGGTCGGCACGGCGCTGCTGGAGGTGGCCAAGGTGCGCACCCCGTGCAAGGTGTTCGCCGGCTGGCTCGACGTCTCCGGCCTCGACGCGACCGGCTGGGTGCGCCGGTTCACCCGCGAGGGGCGGCCCGGGCCCTACCTGCGCGTCCTCGAGGAGGGCGTGGTGGAGGCCGGCGACGCGATCACCGTGGAGCACCGGCCCGACCACGCGATCACCGTCGCGCTGATGTTCCGGGCGCTGACCACCGAGCGCGAGCTGCTGCCGGAGCTGCTGGCCATCGACGACTTGGCGCCATCGGTGCTCGCGAAGGTGTCGAAGGCGGCTCGGACCCCATGATCGTGCGTCGTTGGCGAGGGGCCGTGCGGTCCGCGGACGCCGAGGCCTACCTGGCCCACCAGAGCAGCACCGGTGTGCGCGACTACCGCACCACCCCGGGCAACCGCGGCGTCCTGGTGCTGCGCCGCGCGCTGGGCGACCTCGTCGAGGTGGTCGCGATCTCGTTCTGGGAGTCGATGGACGACGTCCGGCGCTTCGCCGGGGACACGCCCCACGTGGCCGTCTTCTACCCCGGTGACGACGACCTGCTGGTCGAGAAGGACGAGCACGTGGACCACTACGAGGTGGCCGAGGCCGACCTCGACCCCTCCCTGCTCACGGCCGGGACGGACTGAGGACCTCTCGAGCGGCCCCTGCCGCTCAGCGCGTCAGCGCGCGCCCCACGCCGTGCGCGGCCACCTGCAGGGCGGTCACCAGCCGGGACTGGTCGCGGGTCAGCGAGGAGACCACGAGCCCGAGCGCGGCCACCACCTGTCGGCCCTGCCAGACCGGGACCGCGGCCGAGCAGGCGCCCAGGCTCATCTCCTCGTTCGTGGTCGCGTAGCCCTCCGCGACGATGCGATCGAGCTGGCGGCGCAGCACGCCGGGCTGGGTGACGGTGTACGGCGTGACGCGCGCCAGCTGCGCGAGCGAGCGGGCCTGGGCCTCCGCGGGCGCATGGGCCAGCAGCACCTTGCCGACGCCGGTGCTGTGCAGCGGCAGCCGGGAGCCGACCGCGCTCACCACCGGCACGGAGGTGTTGCCGCGCAGCCGGTCCAGGTAGAGCACCTCGAGCCCGTCGCGCACGGCGAGGTGCACGGTCGCGAGCGTGGCGGCGTACAGGTCGTGCAGGAACGGGGAGGCGCTCTCGCGCAGGTCGGCCTGCAGTGGGGCGAGCAGGCCGAGGTCCCACAGCCGGCGCCCCACCACGTACTCGCCGCTCGGCAGCCGGGCCAGCGCCCCCCAGGCGACCAGCTCGCCGATCAGCCGGTGCGCGGTCGGCACCGGCACCTCGGCGCGTGCGGCGAGCTCGGTCAGCGTCTGCCGCCGGTGTCCGTCGTCGAAGGCGCCCAGCAGCGCCAGCGCGCGACTGGTGACGCTGGTGCCGGGGCGCGAGAGGTTGCCGGGCATGGACCCATCCTCACCCGAGGAGGCCGCGACGCCGCCCAGGCGCGGCGTCGTGCGGCCCCTCAGGCCTCGGTGTCGGCGTGGGCCGGGACGGTGGCCAGCGCCAGCACCGCCAGGAGCGCGGCGACGGCGAAGGCGTAGAAGCCCCACGGGTAGGCGATCCCGGCGGTCACCATGGCCCCGCCCAGGAACGGTCCGACGATCGCGCCGACGCGCCCCACGCCGGCGGACATGCCCAGCGCGGTGCCCCGGATGTTCGGTGGGTACAGGTGGCCGACGAACGCGTAGACGAGCACCTGGGCGCTGAAGGCGAAGATCCCGGCGAGCATCACCGCGGCGTAGACCAGCAGCGAGCTGTCCATCCGCACCGACAGCAGCGCCAGGAAGATCGCGGAGAGCCCGAACCAGGCCAGCACCGTCGGCTTGTTGCCGCGCTGGTCGGCGATCGCGCCGGCGACCACCAGGCCGATCACCGCGCCGACGTTGAGCACCAGCAGCAGGCCGGTGCCGGCCTCGATCGAGTAGCCGGCCTCGCCCATGATCTTGGGCAGCCAGGTGTTGAGGCCGTAGACCAGCAGCAGGCCCATGAACGAGGCGACCCACAGCCCGAGGCTGATCCGCAGGTAGCGTCCGCGCACCACGTCCGCGGTGCCCACCGAGGCGACGGCTCCACCCTCGCGGCGAGTCTGGGTCGCGGCCAGGAAGGTCTCGGACTCGGGCAGCTTGGCCCACATCAGCGGCACGGTGAGCAGCCCCGCCACACCGCCGACGACGAACATCGACTCCCAGCCGAACGCGTCCACCAGCCACAGCGCCAGCAGCGCGGTCAGCACCGCGCCGACGTGGTAGCCGGTCATCATCCGGGTCATCGCGGAGCCGCCCCGTCCGGGCGGGGCGTACTCGGACATGTAGGCGAGCGCGGTCGGCAGGCAGGCGCCGAGCCCGAGCCCGGCCAGGAAGCGCAGCACGATGAACACGGTGACGTTGGGGGCGAACGCCACGGCCAGGGTCAGCAGCGAGAAGCCCGCGATCGAGCCGATCAGGCTGGTGCGTCGGCCGAACCGGTCGGTGAGCGGGCCGATCGTCACCGCCCCGATGCCGACGCCGACCAAGCCGATCGTGGAGGCCAGCGTCAGCGAGGAGTCGGTGAAGTCGAGCGCTCCGGTCTTCGACAGGGTCGGGATGACGGCCCCGAGCACGACGAGGTCGAACCCGTCGAGGGCGACGGCGATCCAGCAGAGCAGGACCGGCCAGAACCCGGTGGACGCGGCGCGGCGGCCGGTCCTCGGGCCCGGGTGGGCGGAGGGGGGTGCGGATTCGGTGGGCATGGCTCTCCTCGCCGAGACGGGCGGTCGTCGGGCGCGACCGCTCCAGGGTGCGCTCCGTCACGGTCCAACCCGCCGGCGCCACGCGCGAGCATCGGCTTCCACTGTGCGGAAGCGCTCACCGACTCGGTGCTGGCTACCGGCAGGTAGAACTGGTGAGACGCGCGTGGATTCTGCTCCCATCGAGGGTCATTGTGATCTAGGTTACGGACATCGCAGTCTGTGGGCAGCCTCACACCGGTGGGGGCCCGCGGGAGGAGAGGGAACCCCGATGCCGATCACGAATGATGCGTCCTTCCTGGACACCATGCCGCGCAACGTCGCCGCCCAGTTCCTCGACCGGGTCGAGACCTCGGCCGCGCGCGAGGCCTACCGCTTCCCGCGGGGCGAGGAGTGGGTCTCGGTCACCTGGCGGGAGGTGGGGGACCGCGTCGCCGAGCTGGCCGCCGGCCTGATGGCCCTGGGCATCGAGCCCGAGCAGCGCGCCGGCATCTCCTCCAACACCCGCTACGAGTGGATCCTGGCCGACCTGGCGATCATGTCCGCCGGCGCGGCCACCACCACGGTGTACCCGACCACCAACGCCGACGACACGGCGTACATCCTCAGCGACTCCGAGAGCCGCGTGGTGTTCGCCGAGGACGACGAGCAGATCGCGAAGCTCACCGCGAACCGCGCCGAGCTGCCGCACGTCGCCAAGATCATCACCTTCGACGGCACCACCGACGGGGACTGGGTGATCTCGCTCGACGAGCTCGCCAAGCTCGGCCAGGGCTACCTCGCCGAGCACCCGGACGCGATCCGGGCGATGGCCGAGTCGATCCGCCCCGACCAGCTCGCGACGCTGATCTACACCTCCGGCACCACCGGACGCCCCAAGGGCGTGCGGCTGCGGCACTCCTCCTGGGTCTTCGAGGGCGAGGCGATCAAGGCGCAGGGCACGCTGTTCGAGGACGACCTGCAGTTCCTGTGGCTGCCGATGGCGCACAGCTTCGGCAAGGTGCTGCTCTCCACCCAGATGGCCTGCGGCTTCGCCACCGCCATCGACGGGCGCATCGACCGGATCATCGAGAACCTGGCCATCGTCAAGCCCACCTTCATGGGCGCGGCCCCGCGGATCTTCGAGAAGGCCCACGGCAAGATCATCACCATGCAGGCCGCCGAGGGCGGGGTGAAGGAGAAGCTGTTCACCCAGGCCTTCAAGGTCGGCCTCGAGGTGGACCGCCGCAACCGCGAGGGCAAGTCGATCCCGCTGGGCCTCAAGCTCCAGCACGGAGTGCTGGACAAGCTGGTCTTCGCCAAGGTCCGCGACCGCTTCGGTGGACGCGTCCGGTTCTTCATCTCCGGCGCCGCGGCCCTCAACCAGGAGGTCGCCGAGTGGTTCCACGCCGCGGGCATCGTGGTGCTGGAGGGCTACGGGCTGACCGAGACCTCGGCCGGCGCCTTCGTCAACCACCCGGAGAACTACCGCTTCGGCACGGTCGGCACCCCCTTCCCCGGCTCCGAGGTCAAGATCGCCGCCGACGGCGAGGTGCTGATCCGCGGCCCGCACGTGATGGAGGGCTACCACAATCTCCCCGAGCAGACCGCCGAGACGCTGCAGGACGGCTGGCTGCACACCGGTGACATCGGCGAGCTCGACGCGGAGGGCTTCCTCAAGATCACCGACCGCAAGAAGGACCTGTTCAAGACCTCGGGCGGCAAGTACATCGCCCCCTCCTCGATCGAGTCGCAGTTCAAGGCGATCTGCCCCTACGCCAGCCAGTTCCTGGTGCACGGCAACGACCGCAACTACTGCGTGGCGCTGGTGACGCTCGACCCCGAGGCGATGGCCGACTGGGGTGCGCGCAACGGGATGGAGGGCGCCTCCTACACCGACATCGTGCGCTCCGAGGCCGTGCAGAAGATGGTCGACGGGTACGTCGAGCAGCTCAACGCCCGCCTCAACCGCTGGGAGACGATCAAGAAGCACCTGGTGCTCGACCACGACCTCAGCATCGAGTCCGGTGAGCTCACCCCCTCGATGAAGGTCAAGCGCAAGGTCGTGGAGGCGAACAACCGAGAGGCCATCGAGCGCCTCTACGCCTCCTCCTGAGGAGGTTGACCGGCTGACGGCCGGTCCGACGCCGGTGGGAGGATGGGGGGCGTGCCCTCCACTCCTCCTCCCGGCGAGCCCGTGCCCGCGGACGGCTCGCTGCCGGACTCCGCTCTGGAGGGGGTGGGCGCACGTCCCTTCGGGTTCTACGTCCACGTGCCGTTCTGCCGGGTCCGGTGCGGCTACTGCGACTTCAACACCTACACCGTCTCCGAGCTGGGCCCGGTCTCCTCGGCGCCGGGCGCCTCGCGGGCGTCGTACGCCGACGGCGTGGTCGCGGAGGTACGCCGCGCGCGCCGCGTGCTGGGCGAGCGTGACGTCCCGGTCGAGACGGTCTTCCTCGGCGGCGGCACCCCGACGCTGATCGAGCCCGGTGACCTGGCCCGGGTGCTGCAGGCGATCCGTGACGAGTTCGGCCTCGTGGCGGGCGCCGAGATCACCACCGAGGCCAACCCCGACAGCGTCACCCCGGCGAGCCTGGCGGCGCTGCGGGAGGCGGGGTTCACCCGGCTCTCGTTCGGGATGCAGTCGGCGGTGCCGCACGTGCTGGCCACCCTGGACCGCACCCACGACCCGCTGCGGGTGCCGCGGGTGGTCGAGGAGGCCCGCCGGGCCGGCTTCGACGAGGTGAGCCTGGACCTCATCTACGGCACGCCGGGGGAGTCGCTGGCCGACTGGCGCACCTCGCTGGAGGCGGCGCTGGCGTGCGGCCCCGACCATGTGTCCGCCTACGCGCTGATCGTCGAGGACGGCACCGCGCTGGCGCGTCAGGTGCGCCGCGGCGAGATCCCGATGCCCGACGACGACGACCTCGCCGACAAGTACCTCCTCGCCGACGAGGTCCTCGCCGCCGACGGGCTGCACTGGTACGAGGTCTCGAACTGGGCGCGCCGCGAGCGCAGCCAGTGCCGGCACAACGTCCTCTACTGGACCGGCGCCGACTGGTGGGGCGCCGGCCCCGGCGCCCACTCCCACGTCGGTGGGGTGCGGTGGTGGAACGTGCGCCACCCGGCCGCCTACGCGGCGCGGCTGTCCGACGACGTCAGCCCCGCCCAGGCGCGCGAGGTCCTCGGCGCCGAGGACCGACGCGTCGAGCGGGTGCTGCTGGAGATCCGGCTGCGCGCTGGGCTGCCCCTCGAGGTGCTCGACGCGGCGGGCCGGGCGGCCGTGCCCGACCTGGTCGCCCGGGGGCTGGTGGTCCCCGAGGGGGACCGGCTGGTGCTGACCACCCGGGGCCGGCTGCTGGCCGACGCGGTGGTGCGCGACCTGCTGCCCTGAGCCGACCCCGGGCGGGGGCTCGGGGTTGCCCCGAACGCCCCCGGACTTCGGTGTGATCGCCCCTCGGCGCGGCGTCGGCACACTAAGGTCGGAGCATGAGCCCAGGCCCCGACTTCAGCAAGCACCCCTCCGACGAGCCCGAGCCGTCGCCCGAGCAGCCGCACAGCGCCCCGCCGCCGCCGTACGGGGCGCCCCAGCCCGGCTACGGCCAGCCCGGCTACGGCCAGCCTCCCTACGGCGCGCCGGGCTACGGGCCGGGGATGGGCGTCCCGGCGCCGTACGGCGTGCACCCGGTCAGCGGGATGCCCTACTCGGACAAGTCGAAGCTGGTCGCGGGGCTGCTGCAGATCCTGATCCCGCTGGGCATCGGCCGCTTCTACATCGGCGACAGCCGCACCGGCGTGGCCCAGCTGCTGGTCACGATCTTCACCTGCGGCGTGGGCTCGCTGTGGCCCTTCATCGACGGGATCATGATGCTGGTCGGCAACCCGCTCGACGCCGAGGGCCGTCCGCTGCGGGGCTGACCCCCGACGGGCCGGCGGCGCCCGTGACCCGTCCGGGTCAGGGCGCCGTCACGAAGTCGATGAGCTCCTCGACCCGGCCGAGCAGCTCGGGCTCGAGGTCGGCGAACGAGCCGACCTTGGACAGCACGTGCTTCCAGGCGCGCGCGATGTCGGCCTGGTCGCGGTGCGGCCAGCCCATGTGCTGGCAGATGCCCTTCTTCCACTCGATGCTGCGCGGGATCGTCGGCCACTGCTGCAGGCCGAGGCGGTCGGGCTTGACCGCCTGCCACACGTCGATGAAGGGGTGGCCGACGATCAGCACGTGCTTGCCGACCGGCGAGCGGGCGATGCCCTGCGCGATCCGGCTCTCCTTGGAGCCCTTGACCAGGTGGTCCACGAGCACGCCCACCTTGCGGTCCGGGCCGGGGCGGAAGTCGCGCAGGTGGTCGGCGAGGTCGTCCACGCCGCCCAGGTACTCCACCACCACGCCCTCGATGCGCAGGTCGTCGCCCCACACCTTCTCCACCAGCTCGGCGTCGTGGCGGCCCTCGACGAAGATCCGGCTCTGCCGGGCCACCCGGGCCGGGGCGTCGTGCACGGCGACCGAGCCGGACGCGGTGCGGGTCGGCTTCGCGGGAGCCTTGAGCCGGGTCGGGGGCGTGAGGATGACCGGCTTGCCCTCGAGCAGGAAGCCCGGCCCGAGCGGGAACGTGCGGCGCTTGCCGCGCCGGTCCTCCAGGGTCAGGGTGCGGATGTCGCGGTCGATCGCGACGACCTCGCCGCACCAGTCGGTGGTCACCTCCTCGACGACCAGGCCGAGCTCGGCCTCGGTCTCCACGGCGCGGCCGCGCTTGGGCGCGCGCCAGTCGGTGTTGAGGACGTTGGTTCCGTAGCGATCGCGGGAGGTCACCGGGCAACGCTAGGGCGCGCGAGCCTCATGGCCGGGCAGGGCACGCCGGTGAGACCCACTCCACGCGGCACGCCGGAAGCGGTTAGCGTCGTGGGCATGCCCAGCCGCCTCGACATCGTCACCTTCCGCGACGAGCCGCCCCCGCCCGGGCGGTCGCCGTGGGTCCCCGGATCGGGGCCCTCGGTCGGGGTGGAGCTGGCCGCGCCCGATCCGGCCTGGGCGCGGCGCTACGAGGAGCTCGCCTCGCGGATCCGGGCCGCGCTGGGCACCCGGGTCCTCGACCTGACCCACGTCGGCTCGACCGCGGTCCCGGGGCTGATCGCCAAGCCGGTCATCGACATCGACCTCACCCTCGCCGACCCCGACCGCGAGGCGGCCTATCTGCCCGCTCTGGAGGCGGCCGGGTTCGAGCTGCGCGTGCGTGAGCCGTGGTGGCACGGGCATCGGATGCTGCGCAGCGAGCGGCCCGCGGGGCAGGTCCACGTGTTCGGCCCGGACAGTCCCGAGCCGCTCCGGCACCGGATCTTCCGTGACTGGCTGCGCGCCGACGCCGGCGATCGGGAGCGCTACGCCCGCGCCAAGCGGGCGGCCGCGCAGACGGCGGACGCGCAGTCGCAGCTGGTGATGGACTACAACGCGGGCAAGGAGCCGGTGATCCTCGAGATCTACCAGCGCGCCTTCGTGGCGGCCGGCCTGCTCGAGGGCTGAGCTCGACGCGTGGCCGGCCCGGGCGCGCTCAGACCAGGGGCAGGTTGCGCTGGGCGCGCGGCAGGTGCGCATACCCGCGTCGTACGGCGTGGGCCAGGTCCTCGCGCGGGTAGGGCCACTCGGCGGCGGCGAGCGCCTCGTCGACGGGCACGCCGCGGGTGGACAGGTCGCGGATGGTCTCCGCCACCACGCCGATCGCGGCGCGCTGCTCCTCCACGAACTCCTTGTCCACCGGTGCGCCGTGGCCGGGGACGACGACCGTGGAGGCGGTGAGCAGGTTCAGGGTCAGGTCGAGCGCCAGCGGCCACTCCATCGGGTGGCAGTCCGCGCCGAAGCCCGGCACGCCGGACTCCTCGACGAGGTCGCCGGCGAGCAGCACGTCGACGTCGGGCACGCGCACCACCACGTCGCCGGCGGTGTGGCCCTTGCCGGGGTGGATCAGCTCGACCACGCGGCCGCCGCCGAGGTCGAGGGGCCAGACCGAGGAGAAGGTGTGGTCCGCGGCGACGATCTCGGTCGCCAGCACCTCCTCGCGGTGCGGGTCGTCCGGGTCGTCGCGGTAGGCCTGCTTGATCCGCTCGCCGGCGCTCACGGTGGCGGCCGCGGCGTCCTGGTGCGCGTGGATCGGCACCGCGCCGTACGCCGCGCGCATCGCCGCGTTGCCGAAGGTGTGGTCGAAGTGCTCGTGGGTGTTCACCACGGCCACCACGTCGCCGGCGCCCAGGGCCCGCAGGTCGGCGACGACCTCGCCCGCTGCCGCGCTCGAGGCGTGGGTGTCCACGACCAGGAGCCCGTGCTCGCCGCCGATCGCGGTGACGTTGACGTCGAACCATGCATAGCGCGCGACCCAGACCCGGTCGGCCACCTCGGTGAACCTCATCTCACCACCCTAGGCGCGCGCCGGCCGGTGGGTGGGGGAGGGGCTCTCAGCCGAGGCCGGAGCCGAGCTCGCGGCTGAGCAGGGCGCCGAGCTCGGCGCGACTGCGGGCCGGCCGCGGGAACCAGAGCCGGTAGGTGTGCGCACCGTCGACGTCGATCCAGTGCACCTCGACGCCGTCGCGGGTCAGGTCGGCGATGGCGGCGCCGGCCACGCTGCCCGCGCGCAGGCCGAGAGCCGTGGTCACGGTGTGGCGCAGCTCGGCGGGGTGGCCCTGGTTGGCGTGCTCGACCACGCGCCGCAGGTACCCGTCGTTCAGGTCGTGCTCGGTGCTGCGGAAGTGATCCAGGGAGACCCCGTGCGAGGACCGCGCGGTCCGCGCACTGACCGCATCCAGGTCCAGCTCGACCAGGAACGACGGCGGGCCGGGCGCGTGCCCGCGGCCCACCGGGCGCAGGCGCAGGGTCCCGGAGAGGGTGATCGAGGACAGCGTGCTGCCCGACTCCGCCGCGAGGGTGAGGCGGGCCGCGCGCCCGCAGCCGGCGGCCAGCGCCAGCGCGCTGTCGGCCGGGCAGGTGAACGTCGGCACCCCGGAGGTGTCGCGGACCGCGAGGTCGACGATGTCGTCGAGGTGGCTGAGTCCCTCGACCTCCAGGGAGGCGGCGGCGGGGCACGAGAGCACCGAGCGGGCCTGTCCGGCCAGCGTGCTCGGGTCATGGGGCTGCTGGGTGGTGGTCATCGGTCTCCTCATTGACTTAGGGGAGCCTAACCTCACTTGCACCGGAACACCAGTGCTGTCTCGCGGGCTTGTAGTCTTGGCACTCAGTAGGGATGAGTGCCAACGCGCTCAGCATCGTCGGACCGAAGGGAGGCGTGACATGGTCGAGGACCGCAGACTCGCCGTCCTGCGTGCCATCGTCGAGGACTACGTGGCGACCGAGGAGCCGGTGGGGTCCAAGGCCCTGGTGGAGCGACACGGGCTCGGTGTCTCGCCGGCGACGGTGCGCAACGACATGGCCGTGCTGGAGGAGGAGGGGTTCATCACCCAGCCGCACACCAGCGCAGGCCGGGTGCCGACCGACAAGGGCTACCGGCTGTTCGTGGACCGGCTCACCACCCTCAAGCCGATGAGCGCCGCCGAGCGGCGCGCGATCGCGACGTTCCTCGACGGCGCCGTCGACCTCGACGACGTCGTCCAGCGCAGCGTGCGGCTGCTGGCCCAGCTCACCCGGCAGGTCGCCGTCGTGCAGTACCCCACCCTCTCGCGCAGCACCGTGCGTCACGTCGAGCTCGTCGCGCTGACGCCCTGCCGGCTGCTGGCGGTGCTGATCCTCAGCACCGGCCGGGTCGAGCAGCGCCTCGTCGAGCTGACCGAGCCGATCGGTGAGGAGCAGCTCGCCGCGCTGCGCACCCGCGTCAACCGGGCGGCCACCGGGGAGCAGATCTCCCAGGCCACCGCCGCGCTCGACGCGCTCGCCGACGAGGTGCCCCACGACGACAACGCGGTGACCGCGCAGGTGGTGGCCACGCTGGTCGAGGCGATGTCCGACCACCGCTCCGACGAGCGGGTCGCGGTCGGGGGAGCCGCCAACCTCGCCCGCTTCGGCGAGGGCTTCGACACCGCGATCCGTCCCATGCTCGAGGTCCTCGAGGAGCACGTGGTGCTGCTCAAGCTCCTCGGCGAGGCGACCAGCGGCGGGGCCGTCACCGTGCGGATCGGCCACGAGGGCCCTTACCAGGAGCTCGCCAGCACCAGCGTCGTCGCCACCGGGTACGGGCCCGGGGAGCAGGCCCTGGCCACCCTGGGCATCGTCGGACCGACCCGGATGGACTACCCGGGCACGATGGCCTCGGTGCGGGCCGTGGCCCGCTACGTCTCGCGGATCCTCGACGAGGCCTGACCGCTCCAGCAGCCGCCACCAGCCAGCAACCAGCAGCAGAACAGGAACCCCACCTTGAGTCAGGACCTCTACGAGCTCCTCGGCGTCGACCGCGACGCGGACCCCGACGCCATCAAGAAGGCCTACCGGCGCCTTGCCCGGCAGCTTCACCCGGACGTGAACCCGGACCCGGAGACCCAGGAGCGCTTCAAGGAGGTCTCGCGCGCCTACGAGGTGCTCTCCGACCCGCAGAAGCGGGCGGCCTACGACCGCGGTGGCGATCCCTTCGGCGGCGGGGACGGCGGCTTCGGCCAGGGGGCGGGCTTCTCCTTCACCGACATCATGGACGCCTTCTTCGGGGGCAACGCTCCCGGCGGCCAGGGCGGCGGCCGCGGTCCGCGCCCGCGCGTGCGGCGGGGGCAGGACGCGCTCATCCGGCTCGAGATCGACCTGGCCGAGGCGGCGTTCGGCGTCACCCACGAGCTCAAGGTCGACACAGCCGTGGTCTGCACCACCTGTCACGGCGACGGAGCCGCCCCGGGCAGCGAGCCGGTGACCTGCGAGACCTGCCGTGGCGCGGGCGAGGTCGCCCAGGTCCAGCGCTCCTTCCTCGGCGAGATCCGCACGCTGCGCCCCTGCCCGGCCTGCCGCGGCTTCGGCTCGATCATCCCCGAGCCCTGCCGCGACTGCTCCGGCGACGGACGGATCCGCTCGCGCCGCAACCTGACCGTGAAGATCCCGGCCGGCGTCGACACCGGGACCCGGGTGCAGCTGCCCGAGCAGGGCGAGGTCGGTCCCGGCGGCGGCCCGGCCGGGGACCTCTACGTGGAGATCCACGTCCGGCCGCACGAGGTGTTCACCCGCGAGGGCAGCGACCTGCACTGCACCGTGTCGCTGCCGGTGACCGCGGCCGCGCTCGGCACCACGCTGACGCTGCCCACGCTCGAGGCCGACGTGCTCGCCGAGGGCCAGGACAAGCAGACCGACCTGGAGACCGAGTTCGAGCTCGAGATCCGTCCCGGCACCCAGTCCGGCACCGAGCAGGTGCTGCGCGGGCGCGGCGTCCCCGGTCTGCGCGGGCTGGGTCGTGGCGACCTCGTGGTCACCGTCGTGGTCGAGACGCCGACGCGCCTGGACGAGCGCCAGAAGGAGCTGCTCTTCGAGCTCGCCGCGCTGCGCGGCGAGGAGGCGCCCAGCGGCAACGTCGGGCCGGGGCAGCACCGCACGCTGAAGGACCGGCTGCGCAACGCCTTCCAGGGCCGCTGAGCAGGAGATGACGCTTCCGGTCCACCACCTGCCCGAGCTGGCGGCCTCGGGGGTCCCCGAGGCCGGCCGGCTGGTCGAGGTCACCGGTGACGAGGCCCACCACGCGGTCGCCGTACGGCGGCTGCGGGTGGGGGAGCAGGTCGTGCTCACCGACGGCGCCGGCACCGCCGTCACCGGCGAGGTCGTCGGCACCGGCAAGCGGCTGTTCACCGTGACCGTGCTGGCCGCCGAGGTCTCGCCCCGGCCGGCCCCGGAGCTGGTGGTGGTCCAGGCCCTCCCGAAAGGGGAGCGCGGCGAGCTGGCGGTGGAGATGCTGACCGAGATCGGCGCGGACGTCGTGGTGCCCTGGGCCGCCTCGCGCAGCGTGGCGGTGTGGCGCGGCGAGCGGGCGGCCAAGTCCCTGGCCAAGTGGCGCGCCACCTCCCGGGAGGCGGCCAAGCAGGCGCGGCGCAGCTGGTTCCCGCAGGTCCGCGAGCTGGCCTCGACCGCGGAGGTCGTCGACCTGATCGGCTCCGCCGACCTGGCCGCCGTGCTGCACGAGGAGGCGGTCGAGCCGATCGCCGGCCTGGCGCTGCCCACCCGCGGCCGCGTCGTGCTGGTGGTGGGGCCCGAGGGTGGCGTCGCCGAGGACGAGATCGCGGCCTTCGGGGCCGCGGGCGCCCGTCCGGTCCGGCTGGGCCACGAGGTCCTGCGCACCTCCACCGCCGGGGTGGCCGCCTGCGCGGCCCTGCTCGCCGGCTCCCCGCGCTGGGCCTGACCCGCGGGCGGCTCGGCGCTACCTGACGACGACCGTCTTGGTGTCCCGAGTGGGGCCGGCGCCCTCCCCGGAGGGCTCGTCGGTGAGGGCGACGAAGGTGTACCGGCCCGGAGCCAGCCCGGACACGTCGATCTCGGCCTGCCAGGGGTAGAGCCGGTCCATCCAGCCGGCCGCGGTCGCGAAGCCGGATCGCACGACCTGCGAACGGCGCCGCAGCTCCCACGGCACGGTGGCCTCGAACGAGCTGGCCAGGCCCCGGGCGGTGAACGAGCCCCGGACCCGCTGGCCGTGGCGTGGCCAGGTGACGTTGGCCAGCGCCAGCACGTCCAGCGCAGGAGCGGCGGCGAAGCCGCGCCGGCGCTGCAGGCCGAGGACCGGCACCTGCTCGGTCCCCAGCAGGAACCTCACCCGGGCGCGTGAGCGCCCGGCGCCCTGGAGGGTGCGGACCAGCTGCTGTACGGCGAGCCGCGCCTGGCGGCGGGTCATCGCCTCCGGACGCTGCGTCCAGCTCCGGTCGCTGAGCCGCACCGAGTAGCGCCCGGTCCGCCCGGTGCCCTCGAGGCTGACGCTCTCGAGCGCGCCCGCGGGGAACAGCGAGCGGTAGTCGGGGTCCAGCGCCTCGCCCGTCGTGGTCAGTGCGGCGGCGGCCCCGACCGGGTCGGCGGCGGCGACCCGGCGCAGCTCGCGGTACAGCCGGGGGCCGCCGGGGGCGTCCCCGACGAAGTACACCGGGACGGTGACGGTCTCGGGCCTCGTGCCGGGGGCGCGCCGGCGGGCCGCCCCGGGCGCCTGTCCGCGCGCGCCGGGACGCGCGGAGCGGCTGACCCGTGGCTGGGCCCGGTCGTCGGGGGAGGTCTCGGGGGAGGCATCCGGGGAGCCGGCCGAGGCGCCGCTCGGCGGCGGGGACACCGGGCGCGCCGGCGTGCCGGTCGCCGAGGGACCGCGGTCGGCCCGGGGCTCGGAGTCCTCGCCGCACCCGCTCAGCAGGGAGAGCGCGAGGGCGCCGGCCACGAGGGCGGCGGTCGCGGTGGCGGCAGGGCGGGCGGGGTGTCTCATCGACGTCCTTTGATCTGGTGCGGGAGAGCGGGTGCGGGGAGAGCGGGTGCGGTGCTGGCTGGTGCGGTGCTGGCGGGGCCGCTGCCGGTGGGGGACCGGACCGGCGGCACTCACTCCACGACGATCGTGCGGGTGTCCTCGGTGGGGCCGAAGCCCTCTTCGCCGCCGCTGGGGTCGTTGGTCATCGCCGCGAACGTGTAGCGCCCCGGCGCCAACGCGGAGACGTCGATCTCGGCTCGCCAGGGGTAGAGCCGGTCCATCCACCCCTCCGCGGTCGTGAAGCCACTGTCGACGACCGTGCTGCCCTGACGGATCTCCCAGGGGACGGTCGCCTCGACGGAGCTGGCGACGCCCTCGGCGGTGAACGACCCGGAGACCCGCTGGCCCTCGGCGGGCTCGGTGACACTGGCCAGCGCGAGCACCTCGAGCGGGTCCCCCTGGGTGAGCGGCTCCGCGGCGCTCACCCCGAGGACGGTGGCGCTGGGCCGCCCGTCGAGGAGGAGCTGCACGGGCGCGCGCACCTGCAGGGCGCCCTGGACGGTGTAGAGCAGCTGCTCGACGGCCAGCGACGCCTCCTGCTGGGACATGCCCGAGGGCCGCTCGCCCAGGGCGACGTCCGGGCCCGCGGCGAGGTCGACGGTGACGACGTCCGGCTCCTGGCCCTCGGCGGTGACCGCGCGCACGGAGGCGCCGGCCGGCCACAGGGTGCGGTAGTCGGGGTCGTCGGCCGTGCCGGCGATCGTCAGCGTCGCGGCGGCCAGGCCGAGGTCGGGCTCGGTCGTCTGCTGGAACTCCCGGAACAGCCGCGGGCCCTGGGGCGCGTCCGCGGCGAAGTAGACCGGCACCACGGCCGACCCGGCCGACGGCGTCTGGCTGGGGCTGCCCGCGGGCGTCCCGGTCGGCGTCTCGGGTGACTCGGGTGACTCGGGCGCCGCGGCGCTGGTGGCCGGCCGGCTGGCGTCCGCCGAGGCCGGGGCGTCGTCCCCGCCGCCCAGCTGCCCGCCGAACACCGCGACGGCGACGATCACCGCGGCGGTCGCACCGGCGGCGCCGCCGACGGCGTAGAGCCAGGGACGTCGACTGCTCATGGGGGTCACCTTCGTTCGGTTGCGGATGGAGTCGAGGCGGTGAGCGGGCTCGATGTCCGAGACCGCTCCGGAGAGCAGCTCGCCGAGCGCCGCGTCCTGCGGGGACGGGTCGAGGGGACGGTCGTCGGGCCCGGGCGGGCGGTGGCTCATCGGTGCTCCTCCAGCAACGGACGCAGGGCGGCGGCGCCGCGCGAGGCATGGCTCTTGACCGCGCCGCGGCTGATCCCCAGGGTCGCCGCGATCTCGGCCTCGGACAGGTCGAGGTAGTAGCGCAGCGCCAGCACCTCGCGCTGGCGCTGGGGCAGGGCACGCATCGCGTCCAGCACGGCGGTACGGCGTGCGGCGGCCAGCGCGCCCGCGTCCGCGCCCGGCGCGTACCCCGCCGGTGCCGCGGCCTCACGCCGTACGTGGCGATCGACCACGGCGCCGTGGCGCAGCACCGACCGGGAGCGGTTGACGACGCTCTGACGCAGGTAGGCCAGCGCCTTGTCGGGGTCGCGCAGCCTCGACCAGCGGGCGTGCACCGCGACGAACGCGTCCTGGACGACCTCCTCGGCGGTGGCCGGCTCGCGCACCAGCAGCACCGAGAGCCGGACCAACTGGCGCCAGTGCACGGCGTAGAGCTGCTCCAGTGCGGTGTCGGCGTCCCCCCACGCCGGGCCCTGGCCCGGGGAGTCCGGTCGCGGGGTCACCGCGAGGCTCCGTGACGTGAGGGGCGCATGGGTCATCACGGTAGTGGGACGCGCCGGGCCCGGACGCGGTTGACACGCCCCTAAGGTGTGAGACATGACTGCCTCCCCCGACTGCCTGTTCTGCGGCATCGTCGCCGGCGCGGTGCCCGCGACGATCGTGCACGAGAGCGAGACCACCCTCGCCTTCCGCGACATCAACGCCCAGGCGCCCACCCACGTGCTGGTCGTGCCGCGCAGCCACCACGCCGACGCTGCGGCGCTGGCCGCCGCCGAGCCGACCGTGCTCGCCGACCTGCACCGGGCGGCGGCCGAGATCGCCGAGGCCGAGGGGCTCGAGGGCGGCTACCGCAGCGTCTTCAACACCGGTGCGGCCGCCGGCCAGACGGTCTTCCACGCGCATCTGCACGTGCTGGGCGGTCGCCCGCTCGCCTGGCCTCCCGGCTGAGCGCGCCGGTGGCGGCAAAGTCGCGGGCCTCCGGCTCGGCGGACCACGTAGCATGGACGGGGCGCCACGACCAGGTGCGCCCGACCGCCTACAGGAAGGCCGCCCGCCCGGGCATCCATGACTGACACGCAGCGCGACAAGCCGGACAGCACGACCAACGTGGTCCGTCACACCGTGACCGTCCCCGCCAGCATCAACATGGTGAGCCTGCTCGGGCCCGGCGACGAGCACCTGGGCCTGGTCGAGAAGGCCTTCGCCGCCGACATCCACGTGCGCGGCAACCAGATCACCCTGGAGGGCGAGCCCGGCGAGGTCGCGCTCGCCGAGCGGCTCCTCGACGAGGTGGTGACGATCATCCGCACCGGTCAGGGGATCACCCCCGAGACCGTCGAGCGAGCGATCGACATGCTGCGCGCCGAGACCACCGAGCGGCCCGCCGACGTGCTGAGCCTCAACATCCTCTCCAACCGCGGGCGCACGATCCGGCCCAAGACGCTGAACCAGAAGCGCTACGTCGACTCCATCGACAAGCACACCATCACCTTCGGCATCGGCCCGGCCGGCACCGGCAAGACCTACCTGGCGATGGCCAAGGCGGTCCAGGCGCTGCAGGCCAAGCAGGTCACCCGGATCATCCTGACCCGCCCGGCGGTCGAGGCCGGCGAGCGGCTCGGGTTCCTGCCCGGCACCCTCAGCGAGAAGATCGACCCCTACCTGCGCCCGCTCTACGACGCGCTGCACGACATGATCGACCCCGAGACGATCCCCAAGCTGCTCGCCGCCGGCACCATCGAGGTGGCGCCGCTGGCGTACATGCGCGGGCGCACCCTCAACGACGCGTTCATCATCCTCGACGAGGCGCAGAACACCTCGCCCGAGCAGATGAAGATGTTCCTCACCCGGCTGGGCTTCGGCTCCAAGATCGTGGTCACCGGCGACGTCACCCAGGTGGACCTGCCGGGCGGCGTGAAGTCCGGGCTGCGCGTCATCGAGGGCATCCTCGGCGACGTCGACGACATCGTCTTCAACCGGCTCACCAGCTCCGACGTCGTACGCCACCGCCTGGTCGGGCGGATCGTGGCGGCCTACGACGAGGCCGACGCCCGCGGCGAGCTGAAGGAGGGCCGGCGGTGAGCATCGAGATCCTCGACGAGTCGGGTCACGGCCTGGACGTCGCCCACCTCTCCGCGCTCGCGCGCTTCGTGATGGACCGGATGCGGGTGCACCCGATGGCCGAGCTGTGCATCAAGGCGGTCGACGAGCCCACCATCGCCCAGCTCAACGCGCAGTGGATGGAGAAGGAGGGGCCCACCGACGTGCTCGCCTTCCCGATGGACGAGCTGCGCCCCGGCCTGGTCAACGAGGAGCCCGAGGAGGGGGTGCTGGGCGACCTGGTGCTGTGCCCCGACGTCGCCGCGCGCCAGGGCGAGACGGCCGGGCACGGCACGCTCGCCGAGCTCGAGCTGCTCACCGTGCACGGGATCCTGCACCTCCTCGGCTACGACCACGCCGAGCCGGAGGAGCACAAGGAGATGTTCGGGCTGCAGGACGAGCTGCTCGCCGCGTGGCGCGCCCGATCCTGACGAGCCGCCGATGATCCCCTCCGACGTCTGGCTGGTGCTCTCGGCGTCCGCGCTGGTGCTTCTCGCCGGGCTGTTCTCCGCGGCCGACGCCGCGGTGGGCGCCTTCTCCCACGCCCGCGCCGAGCAGCTCGTGGCCGAGGGGCGCCCGGGCGCCAAGCGGCTGCTGACGCTGCTCGACGACCCGCCGCGCTACCTCAACACCGCGCTGCTGCTGCGGCTGCTGTGCGAGACCTCCGCGATCGTGCTGGTCGCGCTGCAGGTCCACGACGCCTTCGACGGGGCCTGGTGGCCGGCCGTGCTGGTCGCCACCGGTTCGATGCTGGTCGTCTCGTTCGTGGTGATCGGCGTCGCGCCGCGCACCCTGGGACGCCAGCACGCGGAGCGGATCGCGCTGCTCTCGGCGCTGCCGCTGAGCGTGGTCACCACGGTGCTGGGGCCGCTGCCGCGCCTGCTGATCCTGCTCGGCAACGCGATCACCCCCGGCAAGGGGTTCCGCGAGGGCCCGTTCTCCACCGAGACCGAGCTGCGCGAGCTGGTCGACCTCGCCGAGGCCTCCGCGGTGATCGAGTCCGGCGAGCGCAAGATGATCCACTCCGTCTTCGAGCTCGGGGACACCTCCGCGCGCGAGGTGATGGTGCCGCGCACCGACGTGGTCTACATCGAGCGCTACAAGAACCTGCGCCAGACGATGAGCCTGTTCCTGCGCAGCGGGTTCTCCCGGCTGCCGGTGGTGGGGGAGAACCTCGACGAGATCGTCGGCTTCGCCTATCTCAAGGACGTCGCGCAGCGGGAGTTCGAGGAGCCGGGCATCGACATCGCCGAGCGGATCGAGACCCGGATGCGCCCGGCGCACTTCGTGCCGGACTCCAAGCCGGTCGACGAGCTGCTCTCGGAGATGCAGGCGCGCCGCCAGCACATCGCCGTGGTCGTGGACGAGTACGGCGGGACCGCGGGGCTGATCACGATCGAGGACATCCTCGAGGAGATCGTCGGCGAGATCACCGACGAGTACGACGAGGCCGGGATCGAGGTGGAGACGCTGCCCTCGGGCCTGACCCGGGTCTCCTCGCGCTACCCGATCGGCGACCTCGACGAGCTCTTCGGCATCGACGTGGAGGACGAGGACGTCGACAGCGTGGGCGGCCTGATGGCCAAGCACCTGGGCCGGGTGCCGATCCCGGGGTCCAGCGTCGTGGTGCACGGGCTGCGCTTCGAGGCCGAGGCGCCGACCGGGCGCCGCAACCGGATCTCGACGGTGCTGATCAGCCCGGTGGCCGAGGAGCCGGAGACCGCCGAGGAGCGGTCCGCGACGCTCGAGCACTACCCTGACGCGCATGCCTGAGACCCCGCCGCAGCCGCTCGCCGCCGAGGACCAGAAGCTGGTCACCCTGGCCCGGACCACCCGCGCCCGGGTGCGGGCGGCGGAGGGCGCCGCGGTCCGCGACGCCGACGGGCGCACCTACGCCGCGGCCACCGTGGACCTGCCCTCGCTGCAGCTGTCGGCGCTGCAGGTGTGCGTCGCGATGGCCGTCGCCTCCGGTGCCCGTGGCCTGGAGGCGGCCGTGCTGCTGGGCGAGGCGACCGAGCCGACCTCGCCCGACCTCGCCGCGCTCGCCGACCTGGCCGGCCCCGGGATCCCGCTCCACCTCGGGGACCCCCGCGGCGCCCTGGCGGCGACGTACCGCTCCTGAGGGGCGCCCTCAGCGCGGCCCCCGGCAGCGGAATCGGCCCGCGATGAGGTGATGCGCGGACGACCCGGGCTCGCTACTGTGCCAGAGGTGAGCTCCGCAATCGGGTGGGAGAGCCACCGTGCCGCGGTCGCACGACTCCTGGAGTCGTACGACGCGCTGCCGCCGGGCGCACCCGTCCGGCTCGCCAAGCGGACCTCCAACCTGTTCCGGCCCCGGGCCGCGGCCGACACCGGCCTGGACGTGAGCGGGCTCGGCGCGGTGATCGAGGTCGACGCCGAGGCTCGGGTCGCGCAGGTGCAGGGGATGTGCACCTACGAGGACCTGACCGCGCTCACCCTGCGGCACGGCCTGATCCCGCTCGTCGTGCCGCAGCTGCGCACGATCACCCTCGGCGGGGCGGTCACCGGGCTGGGCATCGAGTCCACCAGCTTCCGCAACGGGCTGCCGCACGAGTCGGTGCGGGAGATGGACGTGCTCACCGGCGCCGGCGAGGTCGTCACCGCGCGCGCCGACGGTGAGCACGCCGACCTCTTCGACGCCTTCCCCAACTCCTACGGCTCGCTCGGCTACGCCGTCCGGCTGGCCATCGAGCTGGAGCCCGTCGCCTCCTACGTCGCGCTGCGCCACGTCCGCTTCGACGACGCCAAGCGGCTCGCCGAGGCGCTCGAGGAGATCGTCGCCACCCGCGCCTGGCACGCGCAGCCGGTGGACGCCCTCGACGGCACCGCCTTCTCGCCCGAGGAGCTCTACCTGACCCTGGCGACCTGGACCCACGACCCCGGTCCGGACCCCACGGCGCCCAGCGACTACACCGGCCAGCAGATCTACTACCGCTCGATCCGCGAGCGCGAGCGGGACCTGCTCACGATCCACGACTACCTCTGGCGCTGGGACACCGACTGGTTCTGGTGCTCGGGGGCGTTCGGGCTGCACGACCCCCGGGTGCGCCGGGTCTGGCCCCGGCGCTGGCGCCGCTCGGAGGTCTACCACCGGCTGGTCGGGCTGGACCGTCGGCTGGGGGTCGTGGACCGGCTGGACCGGCGCGCGGGCCGGCCCCGGCGCGAGCGGGTGGTCCAGGACGTCGAGGTCCCGCTGGACCGGCTGGCGGAGTTCCTGGAGTGGTTCGACGCCGAGGTCTCGATGCGCCCGGTCTGGCTGTGCCCGCTGCGGCTGCGCGAGCCCGGCGGGCCCGGCACCGCCCACAGCTGGTCGTCGTACCCGCTCGAGCCTGCGAGGACCTACGTCAACGTCGGGTTCTGGGGCACCGTCCCGGTCGGCGAGGACGCCCCGCAGGCACCTTTGAACCGGGCCATCGAGGCCCGCGTGCACGAGCTCGGCGGGCACAAGTCGCTCTACTCCGAGGCGTTCTACGACCCCGCCACCTTCGACCGGCTCTACCACGGTGAGCGGCTGGCTGCGGTGAAGGGCCGCTACGACCCCGACGACCGGCTGACGACCCTCTTCGACAAGGCGGTGAGAAGCAGATGAGCACATCCGAGGACCTGAGCATCGGCGAGGCATTCGGCACCCTGATGCCCGAGAGCCTGAATGTCCGCTTCACCGCCTACGACGGCAGCAGCGCCGGCCCGGCCGACGCGCCGGTGGCCATGCACCTGCGCAACGAGCGCGGCCTGTCCTACCTGCTCACCGCCCCCGGGGACCTCGGCCTGACCCGTGCCTACGTGAGCGGGGACCTCGAGCTGCGCGGCGTGCATCCGGGGGATCCCTACGAGGCGCTGCAACGGCTGCTGAGCACCGAGCGCCTGCGCCGGCCGACACCGGCCGAGGCGCTGCGGGTGCTGCGCGGGCTGGGGCTGCAGCACCTGCGCCCGCTGCCGCCCCCGCCCCAGGAGCACCTGCCCCGCTGGCGTCGCGTGGTCGAGGGAGTGCGCCACCCGCGCGCCCGCGACGCGGACGCGATCGGCCACCACTACGACGTCTCCAACCGGTTCTACGAGCTGGTGCTCGGGCCGTCGATGACCTACACCTGCGCGCTGTACCCGACCGCGGACGTCACCCTGGAGGACGCCCAGCGCGAGAAGCACGACCTGGTCGCACGCAAGCTCGACCTGCGCCCCGGCCAGCGGCTGCTCGACGTGGGCTGCGGCTGGGGCGGGATGGTCCTGCACGCCGCCCGCGAGTACGGCGTCCGGGCGCTGGGCGTGACGCTGTCGCGGCAGCAGGCCACCTGGGCGAAGGAGGCCATCGACCGGGCCGGGCTCGCCGACCTGGCCGAGGTGCGCCACCTGGACTACCGCGAGGTGGTGGAGTCGGGGTTCGACGCGGTCAGCTCGATCGGGCTGACCGAGCACATCGGGGTGCGCAACTACCCGGCCTACTTCGCCTTCCTGCGCGACCGGCTGCGCCCGCAGGGGCGGCTGCTCAACCACTGCATCACCCGCGCGCACAACCGGCCCCAGCCGACCGGCGCGTTCATCGACCGCTACATCTTCCCCGACGGGGAGCTGACCGGCTCCGGGCGGATCATCACCGAGGCTCAGAACGCCGGGCTCGAGGTGCAGCACGCGGAGAACCTGCGCGAGCACTACGCGCTCACGCTGGCCGGCTGGTCGCGCAACCTCGTGGAGCACTGGGACGAGTGCGTCGCGGAGGTGGGCGAGGGCACGGCACGGGCCTGGGGCGTCTACCTGACCGGCTCGAGGATCGGCTTCGAGCGCAACCAGATCCAGCTGCACCAGGTGCTCGCCACCCGCACCGACGAACAGGGCCGCTCCGGCTTCGGCCTGCGTCCGACCTGGTAGCGGCCGGGCCGGGTTGGGCCCGGGGGTGCGCCACGCCCTAACCTTGGCCGGTGAGCACCCGAGCCCTGACGTACGACGCACAGGTGCTGCGGCGCGAGCAGCTCTCCGAGCACCTGGTCCGCCTCGTCCTGGGCGGACCCGGGCTGGCGGCCTTCCGCAGCACCCAGACCCCCGACGAGTGGGTCGGGCTGATCGTGCCCGGTCAGTTCCAGAGCCGCTACTACACGGTGCGCAGCTGGGACGGGGCCGAGATGGTCCTCGACGTGGTCGTCCATGACACCGGCCTGGTCACCGAGTGGGCGCGCGGCGAGTGCGTGGGCGAGACGGTGACGGTGACCGAGGCCAGAGGCTCGTTCGCGATGCCCGAGAACGCGCGCTGGCTGCTGCTGGTCGGCGACCTCACCGCCCTGCCGGCGATGGCCCGGATCAGCGAGAGCGTGCGCGCCGACGTGGACCTGCGGATCTGGGCCGAGGTGCCCGACGACCTGGCCGGTTACCTGCCCGCCGGGCTCGACGTGACCTGGCTCAGGCCGCCCGCCGAGGCCGAGAGCGCGCTGGCCGCGGTCGTCGAGGGGATCGACTGGCCCGCGGGCGAGGGATACTTCTGGATGGCCGGGGAGTCCGCCCAGATGCGGGCGATCCGCAAGCACCTGATGCGGGTGCGGCGGCTGCCGTCCACGGCGTACGACGTGATGGGCTACTGGCGCGGCGGGGGACACCAGCGCCAGCCCCGGGCGGTGGACCCGGGCCCGATCCACCGGGCCGGCAAGGCCGCCGGCAAGAGCGACGCAGAGATCTGGGCGGACTACGACGCCGCCCGTGACGGAGAGGCACGACCATGACCGAGCCCGAGAACGCGCACAAGAGCGGGTTCGCCTCGTTCGTGGGCAGACCGAACGCGGGGAAGTCCACGCTGACCAACGCGCTGGTGGGCAGCAAGGTGGTGATCACCAGCTCCAAGCCGCAGACCACCCGCACCGTCGTGCGCGGCATCGTGCACCGCCCGGACGCGCAGCTGATCCTGGTGGACACCCCCGGGCTGCACCGGCCGCGCACGCTGCTCGGCGAGCGGCTCAACGACCTGGTCAAGACCACGCTGGCCGAGGTCGACGTGGTGGCGGTCTGCTTCCCGGCCAACGAGAGGATCGGCCCCGGCGACCGGTTCATCGTCAACGAGATGGGCAAGATCAAGCGCACGATCAAGGTCGCGATCGCGACCAAGACCGACCTGGCCACCCCCGAGCAGATCGCCAACCACCTGCTCGACATCCAGCGCCTCGGCGCCGAGACCGGCACCGAGTGGGCCGAGATCGTGCCCGTCTCCGCGGTCGCCGGCGACCAGGTGCGGCTGCTGGAGGACCTGCTGGTCGGCCTGCTGCCCGAGGGGCCCCAGCTCTACCCGGACGGCGATCTCAGCGACGCCCCGGAGGAGGCGATCGTGGCGGAGCTGATCCGCGAGGCCTCCCTGGAGGGGGTGCGCGACGAGCTGCCGCACTCGATCGCGGTGGTGGTCGAGGAGATGGGCCTGCGCGAGGGCCGTCCCGACGACAAGCCGCTGCTGGACATCCACGCCAACCTCTTCGTGGAGCGCGACTCCCAGAAGGGGATCATGATCGGCCACAAGGGGGCCCGGCTGCGCGAGGTGGGCACCGCCGCGCGGCACCAGATCGAGGCGCTGCTCGGCACCCCGGTCTACCTCGACCTGCGCGTCAAGATCGCCAAGGACTGGCAGCGCGACCCCCGTCAGCTGCGCCGACTGGGCTTCTAGCCCGGCGGCGCCGCGACCTCGCGAGCGGGGCGTCGTGCCTCAGTCCGGGGCCCAGCACACGGCGTAGTGCTGGCCGGCCTTCCACTGGGCGGCGGTCGGCCACTCGTAGCCCCAGCGGTAGCTGAGCGGGTCGTCGGCCACGTCGCCGGCGGCCTCCTCGCAGGCGGCCTGCCCGGCGGCACGCGCCTTCGCGCCGCCGGGGTAGGCGCGCCCGGGCAGGTCGATGGTGGCGATCGCGCGCCAGGAGTGCCGCGCCGTGCAGACCACGCGCTCGAAGCCTGCGGTGCCCGGCTCGGCGGTGCCGCAGATCCCCCAGCGGGCGCGTCCCGCGGGGCGCGTGAGCACGCCCTTCAGCCGTCCGGTGAGCGGGGCCAGCCGGCGCTCGCCGGCCACCGCGATCACGTCGCAGCGGTACCAGTCCTGGCCGGCGTCGGACTGCGCCACGGTGGGGGCGAACCAGACCGCGCGCAGCACGCTGAGCCGCAGCTGCTCGGTCGAGCCGCCGAGGAAGCCCTTGACCCGGCGCGGGCAGACGGCGGCGGCCTGGTGACGCACCCGCGCGGCGTCGACGGCGAGCAGGTGCCCGTCCACCACGGTGTCGAGGCGGCCCACATAGACCGTCTGCGCGGTGTGCCGCTGCTTGCACGACGACGGGGCGGTGCTCGAGGTCGGCGAGATCGCCTCCTCGTAGTCCAGCTGCGTGCAGGCGCCGCGCGCCGGCACCGGGGCCGGCTGCGCGGGCGTCGGCGTCGCGCTCGGCGTCGACGAGGGACGCGACTGCGGGGCGTCGTCGTCACCGGTGCAGCCGGTGAGCAGCGCGGCGGCCAGCGCCAGCGCGGGGACGGCCGCGGACCAGCGGGACAGCGGCCGGGCGCGGCCGCTCACTTGCTGGTCCTCGCCCAGCAGATCGAGCGGCGGTTCCCGGCCTCCCACTCGCCCTTGCCGAACCAGGTGAAGCCGAAGTCGTAGTCCGAGGCGTAGTTGACGTAGGCCAGGACGGACTCCGAGCAGAAGTCGCGGGTGCGCACCTGCACGATCCGGTCGCCAGGGTAGGGCTCGTCGTCGTCCCCGGGCTTGACGGTGCTCACGGCGCGCCAGTCGTGCGGCTCGGAGCAGGGCACCTTGACCGAGCCGGCCACCGTGGGCCCCTCGGCGCACACCATCCACTTGTCGTCGGGGTCCTGGCCGCGCAGCAGCGCCTTGGCGGTCTCCGGCAGCTCGACGTACTCCTTGCTCTGCTCGCCCCCGCCGACGATGTCGCAGCGGTACCAGCGCGCGCCGTCCTCCCAGGCCTGCTCGGAGGGGCGGAACCAGGCCCAGCTGACGACCGAGCGCATCACCGTGCTCTCCTCGGTGCCGAGGAACTTCGTGAAGGCGGCGCTGCAGGTGCGGTAGGCGAAGCGGCCGAGCTCCTCGTCGGCGTAGTCGGCCTCGTCGTACTCCTCGGGCAGGGTGCCGACCGCGTAGGTCTCCGCGGTGTGCGGCTCGGTGCACGGGATGCTGCGGGTGGCGTTGCTGGCCTGGGCGACGTCGTCGGGGGTCAGCATCCGGCAGGCACCCAGCTCGGGTGCCTCGACGGCGTCGACCTGCTCGGGGTCGACGTCGCCCCCCTGGTCGCTGCTGGAGCAGCCGGCCAGGAGGAGCGCGGCGGTCGCCGCGAGTGCGGTCAGCGAGTGCCGAGGGCGGGCGCCGGGGCGCCGAGCGAGCGACAGGATCGCGGCCCTCCCAGATCGTCGTGCGTGCAGTCGGTGGTGTGGACGACTCCGCCGGAGCCGCGTGTGGCGATCCTACCGTTCGCGATCAGTCCAGTGTCAGCGCCGCGAGGGTGCCGCCCAGCTCGTAGCCGGCCTCGCGCTCCGCGCTGCCCACCTCGCCGAGCACCTCGAGCACCTCCGCGCCCTGGCGCCAGGGCAGGGCGCCGACGATGGAGAGCACCGAGCGCACCGCCCCGGTGGTGTCGTAGCGCCCGTGCACCCAGAGCCCGAACGGCTTCCTCGCAGCCGCCCCACCCGCCGCGCCGGAGTCGCCGGACCCGTCGTCGCTGAGGGCTCCGCCGGCCTCGAGGAAGATGGTGTCGAAGAAGTGCTTCAGCGCGCCGGACATGTAGCCGAAGTTGGCGGTGGTGCCGAGCAGCACGGCGTCCGCGGCCAGCACGTCCGCGGCGCGGGCGACCAGCGCCTCGCGGACCACGACCTCCACGCCCTCCAGGGCGTCGTCGCGGGTGCCCGCGAGCACCGCGTCGCTCAGCGCCCGCACCCCCGGGGTGGGGGAGTGGTGGACGACCAGCAGGCGCGGCACCGGCTCAGCCCCGCCGGCGGGCGCGGACCGCCTCGTCCACGCGGCGGGCCAGGCGCAGCGCGTCCTCGGAGCCGGTCAGCTCCTCCACCGACAGCGGCAGCGGGACCCGCCAGTTGGCCCGCTGCACGGTGCCCGGCACGTTGGGCCGGCGCTCCTCGAGCACCGCGTCCTCCAGGGCCACCGAGAGCAGCAGGCTCGGCGCGCGGCCCAGCTGGTCGTAGGCCGCGTCCACCGCCTCGGCGACGCTCGCCTGCTCGTCGAGGCCGTGGCGGCGCAGCCGGCCGAGCAGCTCGCGCCGGCCCGAGTGCACGTCCTCGTGGGTCATCGTGCTGCTCGCCAGGGCGTCCTCGGCGTCCGAGCCGGTCCACAGCCCGGCGACCGTCGGCAGGTCGTGGGTGGTCACCGCCCCCAGCGCGCACACCGGCCAGTCCTGCGGCTCCTGGTCCTCGAACCAGAGCACCTTGTAGGAGAGGATGTTGCGCTCGGTGAGGGTCTCGCGCACGCCCGGCTCGACGACCCCGAGGTCCTCGCCGACCACGATCGCCTGGGCGCGGTGCGACTCCAGCGCGACGATGTCGAGCAGGTCCTCGGCGGGGTAGCGGACGTAGCCGCCCTCTCGGGCCCCGTGTCCCTGCGGGATCCACCAGAGCCGGAAGAGCCCCATCACGTGGTCGATGCGCAGGCCGCCGGCTCCGGCGATCGTGCCGCGGACCGCGTCGATGAACGGCTGGTACTGCGCGGCCTGGAGCTGCCAGGGGACCAGCGGCGGGGAGCCCCAGTCCTGGCCGGTCGAGTTGAGCATGTCCGGCGGAGCGCCCACGGTCATCGCGTCGGCCAGCACGTCCTGCCAGGCCCAGGCGTCCGAGCCGGCGCCGGAGACCCCGATCGGCAGGTCCTGGATCACCGTGGTGGCGCCGGTGGCGTGGCGCAGCTGCACGTCGAGCTGCCACTGCAGCCACGCCTGGAAGTCGATCTCGTCGGCGTGCGCGCAGCGGAAGGCACCGACCTCGGCGCTGTCGGGTCGGCGCAGCCCCTCGGGCCAGGTCCGCCAGTCCGGGCCGTGCTCGGCGACGAGCACCACCCAGGTGGCGAAGGTGAGCAGCCCCTCGCCCTGCTGCTCGCGCCACGTCGTCAGCTCCGGGTCCGCCGGCGCCGCGTCGTACGCCGCACGCAGCGCCTCGCCCTTGAGTGCCCAGACGGCGTCGCGGTCGATCAGCTCGCCGGCGTTGAGCAGGCGGCGCCGCTCCTCGTAGGCGGCCGCCAGCGCGGCGTCGTAGCCGGGCACGTCCTCCACGCGCAGGTAGATCGGGTTGCGGAAGCGACGGGTGGCCGGCAGGTAGGGGCTGGCCTCCTGCGGCGAGACCGGCGCGACCGCGTGCAGCGGGTTGATCAGCAGGAAGCCGCCACCCAGGCTCTCGGTCCAGCTGCGCAGCCGCCCCAGGTCGGCGAGGTCCCCGATGCCCCAGCTGTCGTGCGAGCGGGCGCCGTAGAGCTGCACCGCCCAGCCCCACTCCTGGTGCGCGGGAAGCCAGCAGCGTCCCGGGGAGACGATCAGCCGGCGACCGACGGCGTGCGCGTCCTCGGCGCCGGTGATCCGGTGGTAGCCCAGCGGGAAGTCCTCGGGCAGGGTGTCGCCCACCGTGCGGACGCTGCCGTCCTCGCAGGTGACCTCGACGGTGCCCAGGCCGGTGGCGCGCCCCGGCCGGGTGACCAGCGGGATGCGGTGTCGGTGGCCCTCGGGGGGTAGGCCGAGCGCGCCGCGCAGCAGCTCGACGGTCTCGTCCGGCAGGCGCTGGGGACGCCCGTCGGCGTCGATCCAGTCCTGCTGGATGCCCCAGGGGTCGGTCGGGCTGCTCATCGGATCCATGGGGGCGACATTGCCCGGGACCGACCCGACCTATGCGTTAAGGTGGTCTTCGTCATGATCATGCGACGCCTTCTCCTTCGCTGCCGCAGCGAGGTCTGACCAGCCGGACCTCCTCGCTGCGGAGTGTGTGTGCCTGCCGGCGCCCCCCGAAAACCCTGACCGTGGTCCTACCGGTCAGCCACCAGCGAGGACACCCATGAACCACCTGAGCAACGCCAGCAACCAGCAGCAGCCCAGCGGGATGCCGGTGGCACGCTACCGCCCGTTCGTGCCGGTCGACGTACCGGACCGGACCTGGCCGGCGAAGAAGATCACCCGTGCCCCGCGCTGGCTCTCCACCGATCTGCGCGACGGCAACCAGGCGCTGATCGACCCGATGACGCCGGCGCGCAAGCTGAAGATGTTCGACCTGCTCGTGAAGATGGGCTACAAGGAGATCGAGGTCGGCTTCCCCAGCGCCAGCCAGACGGACTTCGACTTCGTCCGTCAGCTGGTCGAGCAGGACCGGATCCCCGACGACGTGCGGATCTCGGTGCTGACCCAGGCCCGTGAGGACCTCATCGAGCGCACCGTCGCGTCGCTGGTCGGCGCCGAGCGGGCCACGCTGCACCTCTACAACGCGACCGCCCCGCTGTTTCGCCGCGTCGTCTTCGGGGTCACCGAGGCCGAGTGCCGCACCATCGCCACGCGCGGCACCGAGCTGGTGCTGAAGTACGCCGAGCAGAGCCTGGGCGCCGCGTTCTCCGAGTTCGGCTACCAGTACTCGCCGGAGATCTTCACCCAGTCCGAGACCGACTTCGCCCTCGAGGTCTGCGAGGCCGTCTCCGACGTCTGGCAGCCCGAGGCGGGCCGCGAGATCATCCTCAACCTGCCGGCGACCGTCGAGATGTCGACGCCGAACACCTACGCCGACCAGATCGAGTACTTCTCGCGCGGGCTGACCCGCCGCGAGCACAGCGCGATCAGCCTGCACCCGCACAACGACCGCGGCACGGCCGTCGCGGCCACCGAGCTGGGCCTGATGGCCGGCGCCGACCGGGTCGAGGGGTGCCTGTTCGGGCACGGCGAGCGGACCGGCAACGTCTGCCTGGTGACGCTGGGGATGAACCTGTTCAGCCAGGGCATCGACCCGCAGATCGACTTCAGCGACATCGACGAGGTGCGCCGCACGGTCGAGTACTGCACCCAGCTGCCGGTGCACCCGCGTCACCCCTACGCCGGCGACCTGGTCTACACCGCGTTCTCCGGCTCCCACCAGGACGCGATCAAGAAGGGCCTGGAGGACCTCGAGCGCCAGGCGGCGCAGGCCGGCAAGCCGGTCTCCGAGATCGCCTGGGAGGCCCCCTACCTGCCGATCGACCCCAAGGACGTGGGCCGCTCCTACGAGGCGGTGATCCGGGTCAACAGCCAGTCCGGCAAGGGCGGCGTCGCCTACATCCTCAAGGCCGAGCACAAGCTGGACCTGCCGCGCCGCGCGCAGATCGAGTTCAGCCGGGTGATCCAGGAGCACACCGACTCCGAGGGCGGCGAGATGCCGCCCGAGGCGATCTGGGACGTGTTCCGTGCCGAGTACCTGGAGCGCACCGCCCCGCTGCAGCTCAACTCCGTGCACACCTCCTCGGCCGCCGGTGAGAAGGACGCGCTCGAGGTCAACGTCTACGTGGACGGCGAGGCGCGCCTGCTCTCCGGCACCGGCAACGGCCCGATTGCCGCGTTCGTCCAGGCCCTCAACGGGCTCGTCGCCGACGAGCACGCCGCCGGCAACCCCGCCTACGAGCACCGCGGCGACGTCCGGGTCCTGGACTACCACGAGCACGCGCTGTCGGCGGGCGGGGACGCCCTCGCCGCGGCGTACGTCGAGTGCGCCGTCGGTGAGAAGGTGCTGTGGGGCGTGGGCATCGACGCCAACATCGTCACCGCGTCGCTGAAGGCGGTCATCTCCGCGGTCAACCGCGCCTGAGGGCCGGCCGGGCCCTCGCCGGGCCCGGCCGGGCTCAGCCGGCGTGGGACGTGGTGAGCGGCAGGGTCACGGTGAACGTGGTGCCCGCCAGGTGCGCGGACTCCACGTCGATGACCCCGCCGTGCGCCTCCACGATGGAGGCGATGATCGACAGCCCCAGCCCGGTGCCCTGGATGGCCCGCGCCTGGGCGGTGGAGGAGCGGAAGAACTTCTGGAACAGGCCCGCCTGCTCCTCCACCGGGATGCCGATGCCGCTGTCGGAGACGACCAGGACCGCGCGGGCCCCGTCGCGCTCCACGCGACAGCGGATCAGGCCCTCGTCCTCGGTGAACTTCACGGCGTTGTTGAGCAGGTTGAACGCGACCCGCTCGAGGTGGGCCGGGTCCCCGTCCACGGGTACCTCGTGCTCGGCCATCTCGAAGACGACCTCCAGCTTGCGCCCGGCCAGCAGCGGGTCCAGCGCCACCCGGGCACGGTGCACCACCTCGGCCAGGTCGACCCGCTCGCGCTGCCAGGTCGCCGTACCGGACTCCAGGCCGGACAGCATCAGCAGGTCGTTGGCCAGCGCGATCAGCCTGGTGCCGTTGCGCTCGATGGCGGCGAGGAAGGGGACCTGCTCGGGGAGGGCGTCCACGATCGAGCCGTCCTGCAGCATCTCGGTGTAGCCGACGATGCTGGTCACCGGGGTGCGGAGCTCGTGGCTGACGGTGGAGACGATGTCGTTCTTGGCGTTGTCGAGCTGACGCAGCCGCTCCACGGCGTGGCGCTCCTTCTCGAGCGCGGTCACCAGCATCTCCTGGCCGCGTCGCTTCTCGGTGACGTCGCGGGCCACGCACAGGAAGCCGATGCCCTGCTCGGAGGCGTCCTTGACGATGCTCAGCGTCATCGAGACGGTGATCTCGCGCCCGGTGCTCGTGGTCCACGCACAGTCCCCGAGCTGGGGCGTCCCGGTGTGGCGCAGCTCGGCGACCAGGGGCGCGAAGGCGACGGTGCCGTCGGCCTCGCGCGGCCACGACCTGGTGTGCGAGGCGGCCAGGATCTCGGTGAAGCGCCGTCCCACCATCTCCTGGGCCGGATAGCCCAGCAGGTGCCGGGCGCCGGTGTTGAACACGGTGATCAGGCCGTGGTTGTCCACCCCGATCAGCGCCGTGGTGTTGTCGGCCTGGATCAGGTGGGTCATCAGGCTGGTGCTGCTGCGCTCCTCGGTGACGTCCAGACCGGTCATCACCAGGTAGAGCGGCGCCCCGTCGTCGTCGTGGACGCAGTCGTTGCTCCACACCACCCGACGCCGCCCGCCGTCGGCGCAGTGGGTGTCGGTCTCCTGGGCGCGCGGGAACTCGCGCACGTCCAGCGGGGAGAAGAGGCCCTGCACGTGCGCGCGCTCGGCGGGCGGCACGATGCACTCCCAGACCGGGCGGCCCTCGAGCTGCTCGGAGGTGAAGCCGGTGAGCCGGGTGGCGGCGGGGTTGCTGCGCAGCACCGTGCCCTGCAGGTCGACGAGCAGGATCATGCAGGCCGTGGTCTCCACGGTGGCGCGGATCAGCTCGCGCTCGGCGCGCAGGTGCTCGCGGGCCTGGTGCTCGGGGGTGAGGTCGACGATCTGAGCGGAGAACGCCGGCTCGCCCGCGGAGTCGCCCAGGGAGGAGACCGCGATCTCCAGCAGGGTGTCGCGGCGACCGGGCAGTCGCACCTCGCCGCGCCAGCAGCACTCGGCGCCGACCCCGGCGAGGATCTCGGAGGTCGTGGCCGAGGTCTCCACCACCCGGCCGAGCGGTCGTCCGATCAGCGCGTCACGTTCCGTGCCGAGCATCTGGGTCGCCACCGCGTTGATGTCGGTGATCTCCAGCCCTCGCGGGGTCTGGCGCAGCAGCGCCATGCCCACCATCGAGTCGGTGAAGCTGCGGCGGAAGAGCCGCTCCCGGGCGGAGACCTCGGCCAGCAGCTCGCGACGCTGCTCGACGGTGAGCGCCAGCGGGAGCGCCATCAGGGCGGCACAGACCAGGTAGGCCTGGACGAGGGCGTTGATCGTCTGCGCCGGTAGGGCGACGTCGCCCAGGCCGTGGGCGAAGGGTCCGCTGCGCTGGGCCGCGGTGAGCGTGACGATGACGCACAGCGCCACCAGCTGCAGGCTCGTCACCCGGGCCCCCATCCGCAGGCCCGCCCAGATCAGCAGCGGCAGCGGCAGGAAGGCCAGGGACAGCGTCTGGGCGGGGGAGAACGCCACCGTCAGCACGACGGCCAGCGCGAGGCACTGCACCAGCAGCTCCTGGCGCCGGTACGGCGCAGCCGAGCGCCGCCAGGTCAGCACCAGGGGGACGATCACCAGGTCCGCCGCAGCGTTGGCGGCGGCCACGGTGAGGAACGCGCGCGCGTACGGGTCCGAGCCGGTCAGCGCGGCGATCCCGGCGAAGCCCAGGCCGCTGACCCCGGCCCCGGCCAGCACCGCGCCCACCAGGCGCACGAAGTCCTCGAGCGTGCGCAGCTGCGGCCCCGGGCCACGGCGCAGGCACAGCCCCGCGGTGACGGCGGCGCACGCGTTGACCAGGCCGAAGGCAGCGGCCAGGCCCAGCGGCACCCCGCCCAGGTGGTTCCCGGCCGCGGAGCAGACGGCGACGAGCACACCCAGCCCGGGCCACCACGAGCGCGGGCCGAGTGCGACCAGGGCCATCGCGATGCCGGCCGCCGGCCACCAGTGCGCGACGTAGGTGTCGCCGGGGGTGAACGCGACCGCGAGCACCGCCGTCACGACGATGCCCGCGGCGGAAGCCAGCACGCCCAGCTGGGCAGGCCGGACGCGTCCCGAGGAGCTCATGGGGTCAGTCTCGTGTACTCAGACGCGTCGCGGGGCGACTTCAGTGACGACCCGGACACGATTCGTCGCGGGGCAGCACCAGACGTTCGGCGACCAGGTCCGAGCCGGGGCGCAGCGGACGCCGTTGCCCGGTGGGCACGAAGCCCCGCGACAGGTACGCCGACCATGCCGTCGCGTTGCTGTGCACGACGTCGAGCTCGCTGCCGCGCCCCTCGGCGCGGGCGCCGGCGACGATCTCGTCGAGCACCAGCCCGCCCAGGCCCGTGCCGCGGTGGGCGGGGTCGACCCACATCGCGACCACCTGCACCGGCTCCGGCGCCTCGCCGATCCCGGCGCCCAGGGCCGCCGGCACGCCGTCGACCAGCGCCACCACCGCGCGCCCGCTGGTGCGCTGGCGCCACTCGGCCTCGGTGAACGCGCGCTCGCGCGCCAGCGTCGAGCCGAACGCGTCGGGGGAGTCCTCCAGCGCGCGCAGGCGGATGGCACGCCACAGCCGCCAGTCCTCGGGGCCCACCCGGCGCAGTTCCACATCGCTCATCGGTCGAGGATCGCAGGCGCGCGGCCCGCTCAGCCACTACATTGCCGTCATGGTCGTGGTCTCCGAACGCATCGGGCAGTTCTTCGTGGGCAGCGGCGGGGAGCGTGACCGGCTGGAGTACACCGAGTACGGCGCGGGCGGGTCCTGGGTCGTGCTGCTGCCCGGGCAGCTGATGCCGCGCCGGATGCACCAGCCGCTGGCGCGCAGCCTCGCCGCGGCCGGGCTGCACGTGGTCACCCTGGACCTGCTCGGGCACGGCCGCTCGGACCGCCCGGCGGACCCGCTGGTCTACTCCACCACCGCCTTCGCCGAGCAGGTGGTGTCCCTGCTCGACCACCTCGGCGCCGAGGAGGCGGTGATCGGCGGCACGTCGCTGGGGGCGAACGTCGCCCTCGAGGTGGCCGTCGCGGCCCCGGAGCGGGTGCGCGGCCTGATCGCGGAGATGCCGGTCCTCGACAACGCGCTGGAGGCGGGCCTGCTCACCGCGGTGCCGCTGCTGTTCGCCTCCCGGTTCCTGCCGCTCTCGGTGAGCGCCGTACGGCGGGTGACCCGGCAGATCCCGCGCGGCCTGGTGCCGTTCTGGCTCGGCGTGGGGCTCGACATCTGCGACCAGCGACCGGCGCCGATGGCCGCCCTCGTGCACGGCGTCTGTTTCGGCCGGATCGCGCCCTCCTCCCGGCAGCGCCGGGCGCTGCGGATGCCGGCCATGGTGGTGGGACACCCCTCCGACCCGCTGCACCCGGCCGCCGACGCGGCGATGCTGGCCAACGAGATGCCCCACGCGACGTTCGTGCGGGCCACCAGCGTGCTGGAGTGGCGGGTGCGCCCACGCCGCCTCGACGAGGAGGCGACCCGCTTCGCGCTCGCCTGCTGGCCCCAGTCGAGCGCCACGTCGCGCCGACGCCGCGCCGGCGCCTGAGCACGGCACAATGGGGGGGTGCCCCTCTACCGCGACGAAGCGATCGTCCTGCGCACCCACAAGCTGGGTGAGGCCGACCGCATCCTGACGCTGCTGACCCGCAACCGCGGGCGGGTGCGGGCGGTGGCCAAGGGCGTGCGTCGCACCACGTCGCGCTGGGGCTCGCGCCTGGAGCCGTTCACCCACGTCGACCTCCAGCTCGCCGAGGGCCGCAACCTCGACACCGTCACCCAGGCCGAGACCCTGAACCCCTTCTCGGCCGGACTGGGTCTCGACTACGACCGCTACACCGCGGGCACGGCCATGCTCGAGACCGCCGACCGGCTGGTGGTGGAGGAGGGCCAGCCGGCCGTGCAGCAGTTCCTGCTGCTGGTCGGAGGGCTGCGAGCGCTGACCGCCGGCGAGCGGGGCTCCCACCAGGTGCTGGACTCCTACCTGCTGCGCTCGCTGTCGGTGGCCGGGTACGCGCCGTCCTTCGACCACTGCGTGCGCTGCGGGGTGGCCGGGCCGCACCGGTGGTTCAACCCGTCCGCCGGGGGTGTGCTGTGCGCGGCCTGCCGGCTGCCCGGGTCCGCGTCGCCGCCCGCGGAGACGATCCGGGTGCTGGGCGCCCTGCTGGCCGGGGAGTGGGACGTGGTGGAGGCCGCGGAGCCGCGGCACCTGCGCGAGGCCAGCGGCCTGGTCTCGGCCTACGTCGCGTGGCACCTCGAGCGTGGGCTGCGCTCGCTGGAGTACGTCGAGCGCTGAGCGCCGCTACTCGGGCGGCGGGGGCTGCCCGGGGATGGCGTCGTTCTCGATCCACTCCGAGATCGTGTTGTTGAAGCGGGTCAGGCCGCGCAGGAACTCGGCGCGGTCCTCGGTGGACCAGTCGGCCAGGATCGTGGTGAGCATCTGGCGGCGGTGCCCGCGGGCACTGTCCACCGCGAGTCGCCCCTCGTCGGTCAGCGTCACGATGCTGGCCCGGCGGTCCTGCGGGTCGACGGCCTTCTCCGCGAGCCCGAGGCGGACCACGGCCTGCACCTGGCGGGTGATCGTGGACGGGTCGAGGCTGAACGCGGAGGCGATCCGGCCCAGGCGCTGGGGGCCCTCATCGGCGAGCAGGCAGAGGATCCCGTAGGTGGACCGGTCCAGCTCGTAGGCCCCCGAGGACGTCACCACGTGGATGGCGAACGTGCGCCGGAAGAGCATGAAGAGCTGGTGCTCGATCTCTTGGTCGATGCTGGCCACGGCGCATCCTCCTCTGAGGCGCACCGCCGAGGGGTGCGGCCCCGGGGACAGCATAGGTGGCGCGCGGCCAGGTCCTAGTCTTTCGCCTGTGAAGCGCGCCGTTCGTCCTCCGACCCCCCATCCCTCCGGTGAGCGTCCCCCGTCGGTGCCCCCCGAGCTGGTGCCCCGGCACGTGGCCATCGTGATGGACGGCAACGGCCGGTGGGCCAAGGAGCGCGGCCTGCCGCGCACCGCGGGGCACGAGCAGGGCGAGAGCTCGCTGTTCGACGTGGTCGAGGGCGCCATCGAGATCGGCGTCAAGGCGGTGTCGGCCTACGCGTTCTCCACCGAGAACTGGTCACGCTCGCCCGACGAGGTCCGCTTCCTGATGGGCTTCAACCGCGACGTGATCCGCCGGCGCCGCGACGAGATGCACGAGCTCGGGGTGCGGGTGCGGTGGGCCGGGCGCGCGCCGCGGCTGTGGAAGTCGGTGGTGCGCGAGCTGCAGGTGGCCGAGGAGCTCACCCGCGACAACGACGTGCTGACGCTGACCATGTGCGTCAACTACGGAGGCCGCGCGGAGGTCGCCGACGCGGCACGCTCCATCGCCCGCGAGGTGGCCGCGGGACGGATCAACCCGGAGAAGGTGGACGAGCGGATGTTCGCCCGCCATCTCTACGTCCCCGAGCAGTCCGACGCCGACCTGGTCTGGCGGACCTCGGGGGAGCAGCGGCTCTCGAACTTCATGCTCTGGCAGGCCGCCTACTCCGAGCTCGTGTTCAGCGACGTGCTGTGGCCCGACGTCGACCGGCGCCACCTCTGGGCCGCGATCGACACCTACGCCCGCCGCGACCGGCGCTACGGCGGAGCCCAGCCGAACCGCTGAGAATCCGGGTCCGGCCGTGGCCGGTCAGCCGCGGCAGGTCGGGCAGGTGCCGAAGATCTCCAGGGTGTGGCTCACCGCGGAGAAGCCGTGCTGGGCGGCCACCGAGGCGGCCCAGCGCTCGACGGTCGGGCCCTCCACCTCCACGGTGGCGCCGCAGGCGCGGCACACCAGGTGGTGGTGGTGGCTCTCCGAGCAGCGCCGGTAGGAGGCCTCCCCGTCCGCGGCACGCAGCATGTCCACCTCGCCGTGGTCGGCGAGTCGCTGCAGCGTGCGGTACACGGTGGCCAGGCCGACCTGCTCGCCGCGGCGCCCGAGCAGGTCGTGGATCTCCTGGGCCGAGCGGAAGTCGGAGCACGCCTCGAGCGCCTCGATGACGGCGAGCCGCTGGCGGGTGGGCCGTACGGCGGGCCGCGGCGGGTTCGGCGAGGGCTCAGTGCTCGTCATAGTGGCCTCCCTGGGGTGCGTGGCGGTGCCCGTCGTGCAGGTAGTCGACGTGGTCCCCGTGCTCGACGGCCTGGTGGCCGCAGCCCGGCCCGTGCGCGTGGGGATGCTCCTCAGCCGGTCGCACGGCCTCGTCCCCGAGGATGGGGAACGGCACCCGTAGGCGTCGGCGCCGACGCAGCCAGACGCCCAGCGGCCAGGTGAGCGCGAACCCGGCCAGC
Organism: Nocardioides sp. Z43_10; assembly: GCF_059766615.1. Taxonomy (NCBI): domain Bacteria; kingdom Bacillati; phylum Actinomycetota; class Actinomycetes; order Propionibacteriales; family Nocardioidaceae; genus Nocardioides; species Nocardioides sp. Z43_10. The sequence continues at coordinate 383,966 of NZ_JCBAJY010000004.1, forward strand.
GAGAGCAGCACGATCGTCGGGCCGGTGGCCACGCTGGCGTCGTGCTCGACCCCGAGCCACGCCGCGAACAGCAGCCCGCCGACGGCGGCGCCCGCCCCGAGCGCGGTGGCCAGCGCGAGCGTGGTCCGGAAGGAGCGCATCAGCTGCTGGGAGGTCGCGACCGGCACCACCATCAGCGCGGAGACCAGCAGCAGGCCGACGGTGCGCATCGCGACGGTCACGGTGACCGCGCCGAGCACGGCGACCAGCAGGTTGTAGGCGCGCACGTTCAGCCCGGCGACCCGGGCGAACTCCTGGTCCTGGGCCACCGCGAACAGCTGGGGCAGCAGCCCCACGCCGAGCGCGGCCACCACCAGCGAGAGCGCCACGGTGAACCAGACGTCGCCGTCGCTGAGCGAGGTCAGCGAGCCGAACAGGAACTGGTTGAGCCGCGAGGCGCTCTCCCCGCCCAGTCCGGCGAGCAGGACGCCGCCGGCGATGCCGCCGTAGAACAGCAGGGCCAGGGCGACGTCGCCGTTGGCCGGTCCGCGCTCGCGGATGATCTCGATCAGCGCCGCGCCCAGGATGGCGACGACCACCGCGGTCCAGGTCGGGGACGTGCCGGTGACCAGGCCGAGGGCGACGCCGGTGACCGCGACGTGTCCCAGCCCGTCGCCCATCAGGGCCAGTCGGCGCTGGACCAGGTAGATGCCCACGATCGGTGCGGCGAAGCCGGTGAAGAGCGCGGCGACCAGCGCGCGTTGCATGAACGCCAGTGAGAGCAGGTCGGTCATCAGAGGTGGTCCTCGGGATCGGCCGGATCGAGCGGCGAGCCGACGTGGGGGGTGTGGTCGGGGCGCGCGGCCCCGGCGTGGTGGTGCCCGTGCTCGGCCATCAGGTCCTCGGCGCTCAGCGGCGGGCCGTCGTAGGAGACCCGGCCGTCGCGCATCACCACGGCGCGGTGCACCAGCGGCGCCAGCGGGCCGAGCTCGTGGGCGACCAGCACGATCGTCGCGCCGCGCCCGGAGAGCAGCTCGAGGGCGCGGGCCAGGGCCTGCTGGTTGGGCAGGTCGACGCCCGCGGTGGGCTCGTCGAGGAAGAACAGCTCCGGCTCGCCGGCGAGCGCACGGGCGATCAGCACCCGCTGCTGCTGGCCGCCGGAGAGGGTGGAGACGCCGTCGCGGGCGCGGTCGGCGAGACCGACGACCTCGAGCGCGTCGCTCACCGCCCGGCGGTCGGCGGCACTCATCGGCCGCAGCAGACGGCGCCGGGTGAGGCGCCCGGAGGCGACCACCTCGGCGACCGAGGTCGGCACCCCGCTGGCGGCGCCGGGGCGCTGCGGGACGAAGCCGATGCGCTGCCAGTCCCGGAACGAGCGGATCGGGGTGCCGAAGAGCCGCAGCTCGCCCCCGGCCAGCGGACGCAGCCCGGTCATCGCCCGGACCAGGGTCGACTTCCCGGACCCGTTGGCCCCCATCAGGGCCACGAACTCGCCCGGTCGCACCGCCAGGTCGATCCCGCGCAGGATCGGTCGCCCGGCGATCTCGACACAGCCGTTGCGGACCTCGACGGCAGTCTGGGGCGGGGAGTCGTGTCTCAACAGCCGTTCGCCTTCTGCAGGGCGCGCAGGTTCGCGCGCATGAGGGAGAGGTAGTCCTCCCCGGAGGTCTGGTCCGAGAGACCCTCGAGCGGGTCGAGCACGTCCGCGCGCACGCCCACGTCGGCGGCCAGCGTCTCGGCGGTCTTGGGGCTGACCAGGCTCTCGGAGAAGACCGTGGTCAGGCCCTCGTCACGGATCAGCTCCTGCAGGCGGGCCAGGTCCGCCGGGGACGGCTCGGCGTCGGGGGAGAGGCCGGCGATCGGCTCCAGGTGCAGCCCGTAGCGGCTCAGGTAGCCGAACGCGTCGTGGTTGACCACGACCAGGTCGCGCTCGCACGACGCCAGCCCCTTCTCGTACTCGGCGTCGAGCCTCTCGAGGTCGGTGCGCAGGGCCGTCGCGTTGGCGGCGTAGTCGTCGGCATGGTCGGGGTCGAGCTCGCTCAGCTCGTCCGCCACGGCGTCGCCGAGCTCGGCCATCCGCAGCGGGTCCAGCCAGAAGTGCGGGTCCTCGTCACCGTGGTCGTGGCCCTCCTCGTCGTGCCCCTCGTCGTGCCCCTCGTCGTGCCCCTCGTCCTCGTGGGCCTCGTCGCTGTGCTCGGCGTACGGCTGCAGGTCGACCGCCGAGCCCGCCTCGAGCACGGCGCCCTCGGCGTTCTCCTCGACGGCGGCGTCCACGGCCGGCTGGAAGTCCTCGAGATAGACCACCAGGTCGGAGCCGGCGAGCCGGGCGGTGTCCTTGATGGCGAGCTCCAGGTCGTGCGGCTCGCCGCCGGGGCGGGTCAGGTTGGTGACCTCGGCGTGCTCGCCGCCCACCCGCGAGGCGACGTACTCCAGCGGGTAGAACGCGGCCGCCACCTCCAGCGTGTCGCCGGAGGTCCCGGCCGAGTCCGAGCCGGTCCCGCAGCCCGCCAGCAGCAGGGCGGTGGCGGCGACGGCGACGCTCGGGCGGAGAAGGCGGTGCATGAGAACGATTCTCAGCAAAGTGAGAATCATTGTCAATCTGTCGAGGCGTGTCCTCGGTCTCGTCGGGGCGGTGGCTACGGTGGGCCGATGCTGGTCGTGAACAGGTTCCGGGTCGCCGCCGAGCGGGCCGAGGCCTTCCGCAGCGACGTCGAGGGCGCCCACGCGCTGCTGGCGCGATGCCCGGGCTACCTCGGTGGCACCGTCGGGCGCAACGTCGACGACCCGGCGCTGTGGGTGCTCACCACCCGCTGGGAGCACGTCGGGGCCTACCGGCGCGCGCTGTCGGCCTACGACGTGAAGGTGGGCGCCGTCGGGCTGCTCGCGCAGGCCCTCGACGAGCCGTCGGCCTACGAGGTGGTCGTCCCCGGAGGCGACCTGAACACCGCGCGCACCCGCTCGCTAGGCTGAGCGCTTGCGGTCGGCAGCCAGCCGGCCGGTCCCGATCCCAGGAGCAGTCCCGTGGCCAAGCCGCCCGCATCCATCGTCGATCACGTCGTCTCCCTCGCCAAGCGCAGAGGCTTCGTCTACCCCTGTGGCGAGATCTACGGCGGCACCCGCTCGGCCTGGGACTACGGGCCGCTCGGCGTCGAGCTCAAGGACAACATCAAGCGCCAGTGGTGGAAGTCGATGGTCCAGGCGCGCGAGGACGTCGTCGGCCTCGACTCCAGCGTGATCCTGCCGCGCCAGACCTGGGAGGCCAGCGGTCACGTCGACACCTTCAACGACCCGCTGACCGAGTGCCAGTCCTGCCACAAGCGCTTCCGCGCCGACCACCTGCAGGAGGCGTACGCGGAGAAGAAGGGCATCGAGAACCCCGACGACGTCGACCTCAAGGACGTCGCCTGCAGCAACTGCGGCACCCGCGGCGCGTGGACCGAGCCCCGCCAGTTCTCCGGCATGCTCAAGACCCACCTCGGCGTCACCGAGGACGAGAGCGGGCTGCACTACCTGCGCCCGGAGACCGCTCAGGGCATCTTCCTCAACTTCGCCAACGTGGTCACCTCGAGCCGGCGCAAGCCGCCGTTCGGCATCGCCCAGATCGGCAAGAGCTTCCGCAACGAGATCACGCCGGGCAACTTCATCTTCCGCACCCGCGAGTTCGAGCAGATGGAGATGGAGTTCTTCGTCAAGCCCGGCGAGGACGAGGAGTGGCACCAGTACTGGATCGACGAGCGGACCCGCTGGTACACCGACCTCGGCATCAACCCCGACAACCTGCGCCACTACGAGCACGCCAAGGAGAAGCTGAGCCACTACTCCAAGCGGACCGTCGACATCGAGTACCGCTTCCGCTTCGCCGGCTCGGAGTGGGGCGAGCTCGAGGGCATCGCCAACCGCACCGACTTCGACCTGAAGACGCACTCGCAGCACTCCGGCCAGGACCTGTCCTACTTCGACCAGGCCAGCAACGAGCGCTACGTGCCCTACGTCATCGAGCCGGCGGCCGGCCTCTCGCGCAGCCTGATGACCTTCCTGGTCGACGCCTGGACCGAGGACGAGGCCCCCAACACCAAGGGCGGCGTCGACACCCGCACCGTGCTGCGCCTCGACCCGCGTCTGGCGCCGGTCAAGGTCGCGGTGCTCCCGCTGTCGCGCAACGCCGACCTCTCCCCGAAGGCCAAGGCGCTGGCCGCCGAGCTGCGCCAGAACTGGAACGTCGAGTTCGACGACTCCGGGGCGATCGGCCGTCGCTACCGTCGCCAGGACGAGATCGGCACGCCGTACTGCGTGACGGTGGACTTCGAGACCCTCGACGACAACGCGGTGACGGTGCGCGAGCGTGACTCGATGAGCCAGGAGCGGATCAGCCTCGACGGCATCTCGCGCTACTTCGGCGAGCGCCTGCTCGGCTGCTGAGCCGCCGCGTGGGGGCGGCGTCGGCGGCAGCGCCGTGATGCACAATGACGCCATGACGTCGCCCCTCGCCCGCGCAGCCTCCCCCTCGCGGGCGGTCCGGCTCGCCGCCGCCGGGCTCTGTGCCCTGCTCGTCCTGACCGCGTGCTCGGGCGAGGACGGCGACGACGCCGCCTCGGACGCCACCACCTCGGCCGCCGCCTACCCCGAGGTGCCGGCCGGCGTCGAGCTCACCGACCCCGGCTCCGAGCTGAGCCTGGGCGAGGAGGCGGTGGTGGCCTGGGAGCCGCGCGCCGACACCACCGGCGTGCTCTCGCTGACGCCGCAGAGCTTCGAGCGGGCCACGATGCGGGCGTTCTCCGGCTGGCGCCTCGACGAGGCCAGCCGCGCCTCCACTCCCTACTACGTGCACGTCTCGGTGGAGAACGTCGGCGAGAGCGACCTGGGCCGGGTGCCGGTGCCGCTCTACGTGGTGGACGGCACCGACACGCTGATCCAGCAGTCCACCTTCGGCAGCTCCTTCGCCCCGTGCCCGAGCACCGCGCTGCCCGCGAAGTTCCCGACCGGGGCCAAGGCCGAGCTCTGCCTGGTGTACCTGGCGCCCGCGCGCGGCGTGCTCGAGGCCGCCAGCTTCCGCCCCACCCAGGCCTTCGACCCGATCACCTGGACCGGCGAGGTCACCGACGCCGAGCCGGCCCGCAAGGACCGCAAGGACCGCAAGCGCCAGAAGAAGCGGGGCAAGGCCCGGAAGGGCTGATTTGGGCGGTGCTGGGCGGCCGGGAAGAATGGCCGCCATGCATGCCCTGCCCTCCTCGCTCACGCTCGGGTCCCTGCGCGTGGACCTGCCCGTGGTGCTGGCGCCGATGGCGGGGATCACCAACGCCGCCTACCGGCGGCTGTGCGCCGAGCAGGGCGCAGGCCTCTACGTGTGCGAGATGATCACCAGCCGCGGCCTGGTCGAGGGCGACGCCGTGACCCGCTCGATGCTGGTCTTCGACGAGCTGGAGACGGTGCGCTCGGTGCAGCTCTACGGCACCGACCCCGCCTACGTGGGCAAGGCCGCCGAGATCCTCTGCGCCGAGTACGGCGTCGCGCACATCGACCTCAACTTCGGCTGCCCGGTGCCCAAGGTGACCCGCAAGGGCGGTGGCGGGGCGCTGCCCTACAAGCGCGGCCTGCTCGGCGAGATCCTCCAGGCGGCCGTGCGCGCCGCCACGCCGTACGACGTGCCGGTGACGATGAAGACCCGCAAGGGCATCGACGACGAGCACCTGACCTACCTCGACGCCGGCCGGATCGCGCAGGAGAGCGGCGTCGCCGCGATCGCGCTGCACGGGCGCACGGTGGAGCAGGCCTACTCCGGCGAGGCCGACTGGGACGCGATCGCCCGGCTCGTCGAGCACGTCGACATCCCGGTGCTCGGCAACGGCGACATCTGGGAGGCCGCCGACGCCGTCCGGATGGTCGAGCAGACCGGCGCCGCCGGGGTGGTCGTGGGTCGCGGCTGCCTGGGGCGGCCCTGGCTCTTCCGGGACCTGGCCGCCGCCTTCTCCGGCGAGCAGGTGGCCACCCTGCCCACCCTCGGCGAGGTGAGCACGATGATGCGCCGCCACGCCGAGCTGCTGAGCCGGCACATGGGGGAGGAGCGCGGCTGCAAGGAGTTCCGCAAGCACGTCTCGTGGTACCTCAAGGGCTTCCCGGCCGGCGGTCCGCTGCGCCACGCGCTCGCCCTGATCGACAGCCTCGCCACCCTCGACCGGCTGCTCGCCGAGCTGGACCCCACCGCCCCCTATCCGGTGGCCGAGCTCGGCTCGCCGCGCGGGCGTCAGGGCTCCCCGCGCAAGCGTGTGGTGCTGCCCGAGGGGTGGCTCGACGACACCGACGGCAGCGGCTGGGCGACGCGCGAGGAGGCCGGCGAGACCTCGGGCGGGTGACTGGGAACACCGCACCTGAGAGTGGCCTGAATTCTGCTTGGGCTTGCCAGGTGTGTTTGACTCGCAAGACGTGCCCAGGTCGGACCATCTCCGTCCGGGGCGTCTCCGCCAGCAACAGCTAAGGATCAGCGCCGTGGCAAACAGCCACAAGCGGGACACCGATGCCCGCCGTAAGCCCACTGCAGTTCTTGTGGCCGCGCCCATCGCGGTACTCGCCACCCTCTCCGCCGTCAGTCTCGGCGTGCTCGGCAGCAACCCTGCCTCCAGCGACGACACCTACCGAGCGGACAGCTCCCTCATCGACGTGACCGACCGTGAGGTGGTCTCCCGGGCCTCCGGTCGCACCGCTCTGCTCCCGGCCGACGCGGCCGCCGTCGCCGAGGTGCGCGAGCAGCGCGCCGAGGCCCGCAAGGCCCGCCGCGCCGCGGCCGCCGCCAAGGCGAAGGCCGAGGCCCGCGCCCAGGCCCGAGCCGAGGCCCGGGCGGCCCGCGAGGCCGCCGAGACCCGCCGGGCCGTGTCCCGCGCCGACACCCGGATGTGGACCACCGAGGACCTCAACCTCTGGGACGGACCCGGCGCCGGGTCCCGCCAGGCCGGCGTCGTCGACGCCGGCGAGAAGGTCCTGGTCACCGAGCGCGCCGAGTCCGGCCGCGAGGAGATCGTCGTCAAGGGCACCGCCTACTGGGTGAGCGCCGGCTACCTCTCCGAGGAGAAGCCCGTCGAGGGCATCGGCGGCGAGTGCACCAACGGCACCTCGGTCGCCTCCGGCGTGAGCCCCAACGTCTCCGCGGTGCACCAGGCCGTCTGCGCGGCGTTCCCCGAGATCACCACCTACGGCACCTTCCGCGGCGACGGCGAGCACTCCCAGGGGCTGGCCGTGGACATCATGGTCAGCGGCGACCGCGGCTGGGAGGTCGCGGAGTTCATCCGCGCCAACTACGCCGAGCTCGGCGTCTCCTACCTGATCTACGCCCAGAAGATCTGGTCGGTCGAGCGCTCCGGCGAGGGCTGGCGCTCGATGTCCGACCGCGGCTCGAGCACCGCGAACCACTACGACCACGTGCACGTCACGACGAACTGAGGACTGCGGCCGCGGCCGCGGCTTTCACGAGTTAACTCGTGAAACCCCCGCTTCCCACATGAAGGAACACGTGGGAAGTGGGGTTTTCGTGTGGGGAGTACGCCGGCCGTGCCCCGGCTTGTCCTCCCCGGCAGCCCGCCGGCGGGCGGGGCCTCGTCGGAGGGTCGGTGCCCGGCGCTAGGGTCGCAGGCGATGGATGACCTGGACCCCGACCTGTACGACGCCGCCTCCCGCGAGCGGATCGTCGACGAGCCGCCCAAGCGGGTCGACGCGCCGATCCGCACCGCCTTCGAGCGCGATCGCGCCCGCGTCGTGCACGCCGCGGCGAGCCGCCGGCTGGCCGCCAAGACGCAGGTCGTCGGGCCGCAGTCCGACGACTTCGTGCGCAACCGCCTCACCCACAGCCTCGAGGTCGCCCAGGTGGGCCGCGACCTGGCTCGCGCGCTGGGCTGCCACCCCGACATCGTGGAGACCGCGGCGCTGGCCCACGACCTGGGCCACCCGCCGTTCGGCCACAACGGCGAGCAGGTGCTCGCCGAGCTCAGCACCGACTGCGGCGGGTTCGAGGGCAACGCCCAGACGCTACGGCTGCTCACCCGGCTCGAGGCCAAGACGTTCACCGGCGACGACCCCGGCGCCCGCTCGGTGGGGCTCAACCTGACCCGGGCCACCCTCGACGCCTGCACCAAGTACCCCTGGCCGCGCAGCGCCGCCGAGCCCCCGCGCGGCGTGCACGCCGACGGCTCGCCGCGCTTCGTGGTGAAGTTCGGCGTCTACGACGACGACCGCCCGGTGTTCGACTGGATGCGCGCCGGGGTCGAGGGCAGCGCGCGCTGCCTGGAGGCCCAGGTGATGGACCTCGCCGACGACGTCGCCTACTCCGTGCACGACGTGGAGGACGGCGTGGTCGCGGGACGCATCGACCTCACCCTGGTCGAGGCCGAGCGCCACGAGGTCTTCCAGACGGTGCGCGACTGGTACGTGCCGAGCGCCGACGACGCCACGCTGGACGCGGTCCTGGCCGGGCTGCAGACCCAGGGCAGCTGGCCCCGCACGCCGTACGACGGCAGCCGGCGCAGCCTGGCCGCGCTGAAGAACCTCACCAGCGACCTGGTCGGCCGCTTCTGCGGCAGCGTCCAGGCGGCCACCTGGGCCGCCGGCGACGGCCCGTTCGTGCGCTACCGCGCCGACCTGGTGGTGCCGGAGGTGACCCGCCTGGAGATCGCCGTCCTCAAGGGGATCGCCGCCCACTACGTGATGCGCGCCGACGACCGGGTCGCGCTGATGGAGCGCCAGCGACAGCTGATGGCCGAGCTGGTGGAGGCCGTCTGGCGCGACGCCCCGGTCACCCTGGAGGGGCCCTTCGCCGGCGACTGGGCGGAGGCGGTCGACGACGCCCAGCGTCGCCGGGTGGTCATCGACCAGGTGGCGTCGCTGACCGACGCGAGCGCCGTGGCGTGGCACCGCCGCCTGTGTGGCACGGGCGTGGTCGCGGGCCCGTAGTCTCACCCGGGTGAGCGAACCCCTGGTCTGGCTGCCCTTCGAACCCGCCCTGCTCGGCGACGTGCCCGCGGGCCTGCGCTACGAGGTCGTCGACCCCTCCGAGCACGTGCCCGACTCGGTGGGCGACGTCGAGTTCTACGTCACGCCGTACCGGATGAGCAGCGACGTGGGCGACGTCCTCCCGCGGATGAGCAGCCTGCGGGTGGTGCAGACCCTCTCCGCGGGCGTCGACAACGTCCGGGCCCGGGTCCCCGCCGGGGTCACCCTGTGCAACGGGCGCGGCATCCACGACACCTCCACCGCCGAGCTGACCCTGACCCTGATCCTGGCCTCCCTGCGTGGCGTGCCGGACTTCGTGCGGGCCCAGGACCGGGCCTCGTGGGAGCCCCGGTGGAGTGAGTCGCTGGCCGACAAGAGCGTGCTGATCGTGGGCTACGGCGCGATCGGGCAGGCCATCGAGGCCCGGGTGCGCGCCTTCGAGGCCGACGTGGTGCGCGTGGCGCGCACCGCCCGCGCGGGCGTGCACGCCTTCGAGGAGCTGCCGGACCTGCTGCCGGCGGCCGACGTGGTGGTGTTGATCGTGCCGCTGACCGAGCAGACCCGGGGGCTCGTCGACGCCGACTTCCTCTCCCGGCTGCGCGACGGGGCGCTGCTGGTCAACATGGCCCGCGGCGCCGTGGTGGACACCGACGCGCTCGTCGCGGAGCTGCACACCGGTCGGATCAGCGCGGCCGTCGATGTCGTCGACACCGAGCCGATGCCCGCCGAGCACCCGCTGTGGCAGGCGCCGCACCTCCTGGTCTCGCCGCACGTCGGCGGCGCCAGCAGCGCGATGTGGCCGCGCGCGCACCGTCTGGTGCAGGCACAGCTGGCGCGGTTCGCGGCCGGGGAGGCGCTGGCCAACCAGATGGCGGGGGACTACTGAGGCGTCGTGGTGGAGGGCTGCTCCGGCCCGATCGGCTGAGCCGTAGACTCCGGCTGTGGTTGGGCTGATCCGCGATGAGGACATCGCCGAGGTGCGTGAGAAGGCGCGCATCGACGAGGTCGTCTCCGACTACGTCACGCTGCGCAACGCCGGCGGCGGCTCGCAGAAGGGACTGTGCCCCTTCCACGACGAGAAGTCGCCGTCGTTCCACGTCACCCCCGCCCGCCAGTTCTGGCACTGCTTCGGCTGCAACGAGGGCGGCGACGTGATCGCCTTCCTGATGAAGATCGACGGGCTCGGCTTCGTGGAGGCGATCGAGAAGCTCGCCGACAAGTACGGCGTGCAGTTGCGCCGCGAGGAGGGCGAGGAGGCCGACCAGCGCCCCAAGGGCCCGCCGCGGACCCGCCTGGTCGAGGCGAACCGTGCCGCCCAGGAGTTCTACGCCGGCCAGCTGGGCACCCCCGAGGCGCTCGTCGCGCGCCAGTTCCTGGGCAGCCGGGGCTTCGACCAGCAGGCGGCCGAGACGTTCGGCGTCGGCTTCGCCCCCCGCGACGGTGAGGCGCTGCTGCGCCACCTGCGCCAGAAGGGCTTCCGCGACGAGGAGCTCGTGGTGGCCGGGCTGGTCGGTCAGGGGCGCAGCACCTACGACCGCTTCCGGGGACGGCTGCTGTGGCCGATCCGCGACGCCAGCGGCGACACCATCGGGTTCGGCGCGCGCCGGATCTTCGACGACGACCGCATCGACGCGAAGTACCTCAACACCTCCGAGACGCCGCTGTACAAGAAGAGCCACGTCCTCTACGGCCTCGACCTGGCCCGGCGCGACATCGCCCGGACCTCCCAGGCCGTGGTGGTCGAGGGGTACACCGACGTGATGGCCTGCCACCTGGCCGGGGTGAAGACCGCGATCGCCACCTGCGGGACCGCCTTCGGCGACGACCACGCGCGGGTGCTGCGCCGTTTCATGCACGACCACGAGGAGTTCCGCGGCGAGGTCATCTTCACCTTCGACGGCGACGCCGCCGGACAGAAGGCGGCCTTGCGCGCCTTCGCGGGCGACCAGAACTTCGTCTCCCAGACCTACGTGGCGGTCGAGCCGGACGGGATGGACCCCTGCGACCTGCGCCTGGCGCAGGGCGACGCCGCGGTCCGGGAGCTGGTGGCCCGCCGGGTGCCGCTGTACCGGTTCGTGCTCGGGAACGTGGTCGGCAAGTACGACCTCGACCGTGCCGACGCCCGCGTCGACGCCGTGCGCGAGGCGGCGCGCCTGGTCTCGAGCGTGCGGGACCGCTCCAAGGTCGACGCCTTCGCGCGCGAGATCGCCGGGATGGTCGGCGTCGACATCGAGCAGGCGCGCTCGGAGGTCAAGCGCGCCCAGGCCCGCGGCCGCTCCGCACCGGTCGAGACGCGCACCGGCGCGCGCGCCACCGGCCCCGCGGCCGGCGGCGGCGAGCCCGCCGCGCCGCCGCGTCGCCAGCTGCCCAGCCTCCGCGACCCGCGCTTCGCGCTGGAGCGCGAGACGCTGAAGCTGGTGATCCAGCATCCCGCGCAGGTGGGCGCGGTGATCGGCGACGTGGCGGACAACGACTTCACCCACCCCACCTACCGCAGCGTCTGGCAGGCGGTGCACGCCTCCGGCGGACCCGCCACGGGCACCAGCGACCCGGGCTGGGCCGCGCGGCTGCGCGACCAGGCGGCCGGTGAGCCCGAGGTCTCCGCCGCGATCAGCGCGCTCGCCGTGGAGCCGCTGCTGCGCGAGCCCGACGCGACGTACGTCGCCGCCCACGTCTACCGGCTTCAGGAGCTGACCGCCATGCGACGCATCGCCGACCTCAAGTCGCGCCTGCAGCGAACCAACCCCGTCGAGCACGCGACGGAGTACAACAAGATGTTCGGTGAGCTGGTCGCCCTCGAGCAGCACCGCCGCAGCCTGCGCGACCTGGCCATCGGGGCGTCCTCGTGATCCGGCGTCGCGAGCGGCCCGACGTCCGGCTCCCCGCCGGGGAGAAGGCGCTGGCCTGGGCCCCCACCCGCGACGGGCGCGTCGTGGTCGGCACGCGCGACGCGCTGCACCTGCCCGGCGAGAGCGCAGGCTCGACGCTGCGGATCGCCTGGGAGGACATCGAGGCGGCCGACTGGGACGCCGAGACCTCCACCCTGCGCGTCACCGAGGTCGGCACCTGGGGGGTCCTCCGCCCCGACCACCGCCTGGAGCTGACCGAGCCGGCGCTGCTGCTGCAGCTGGTGCGCGAGCGGGTCACGGCCAGCATTGTGCTCCAGCGACGGGTGAAGGTCGAGGGGCGCCACGGACTCGCGGTGATCGCGCGCCGGGCGCCGCGCGGCGACCGTCCGCTTCGCTGGTTCTTCGAGTACGACGCCGGCGTGGACCCCGAGGACCCGGCCGTGGTGGACCTCGCGACCCGGGCGCTGAGCGAGGCCCAGGCCGAGGTCGGGGAGCGTTAGCGACCTCGTCGCGGCACGCCCGGGACCACTACCCGATTTCGCATGCACCGAGGCACTTGCTAGTGTTTCCCCGCTGCCTAGCGGTCCCCTGTAGCTCAACTGGCAGAGCATTCGGCTGTTAACCGGAGGGTTGTTGGTTCGAGTCCAACCGGGGGAGCAAGTGAAGGGCCTCTGACCTGGAGATACAGGTCGGAGGCCCTTTTCTCGTTCGGGGTGGTCTCCTGCCGTCGACGGGGTCGGGGACGGGCCACCCTGGCCAGATCCAGTGATCTGCCTCACTGTGGAGAGATGAAGGCTGCCGTCGTCACCAGTTTCACCGAGCCGCTCACCCTCGCCGACCGGCCCGTGCCGGAGCCCGGCCCGGGCCAGGCCCTGGTGCGCATCGAGGCCTGCGGGCTGTGCCACACCGACATCCACGCCGCGAAGGGGGAGTGGCCGGTCAAGCCGAGCCCGCCCTTCGTGCCCGGCCACGAGGGCGTCGGGATCGTCGAGGCGCTGGGCGTGGGGGCGGACGCGGTGGCCGTCGGCGATCGGGTCGCGATCCCGTGGCTGGGCTACGCGTGCGGGCACTGCGACTACTGCGTCTCGGGCCGCGAGACGCTCTGCCTGGAGCAGCGCAACACCGGCTACTCCGTGGACGGGGGCTTCGCGCAGTACGCCGTGGCGGAGGCGGCCTACGTGGTGCGCGTGCCGGACGGGGTGAGCCCGATCGACGCGGCGCCGCTGACCTGCGCGGGCGTCACCACCTACAAGGCGATCAAGGTGGCGCGCATCGAGCCCACCGAGCGGGTCGCGGTGTTCGGGATCGGCGGTCTGGGCCACCTCGCCATCCAGTACGCCCGGCTGGTCGGCGGCATCGTGATCGCCGTCGACGTGGACGACCAGAAGCTCCAGCTCGCCACCGAGCTGGGCGCCGACCACGTGGTGAACGCGCGCGCCGTCGATCCGGTCGCGGCCATCGAGGCGCTGGGGGGCGCCGACGTCGCGGTCGTGCTGGCCACCGCGCCCTCGGTGTTCGAGCAGGCCTTCGCCTCGCTGCGACGCGGGGGCCGGCTGGTGTGCGTGGGGCTGCCCGCGGAGGACGAGGGCCCGATGGCCCTCCCGATCTTCCCCACCGTCCTCGGCGGGATCAGCGTCATCGGCTCCATCGTCGGGACCCGGCAGGACCTGGCGGAGGTGTTCGAGCTGCACGCCCACGGGCGCACCCGGGTGATCGCGGAGCCGCGCGAGCTCGAGGACGTCAACGGCGCCATCGACGAGGTGCTCTCCGGGCGTGCGCGGGCCCGCCTGGTCTTCACGCTCTGAGGCGCCCCGCGCCCCGGCCGGGTCAGCCCAGACGCGCCCAGAACCGCCGTACCTGCGCCGCGAGGGCCTCCGGCTGCTCCAGCGGGATCAGCGTGCGGGCGGCGTGGACGGTCACCGCCTCGGCGCCCGGCGCGAGAGTGGCCGCGTGCTGGGCCTCCTGCGGGCCCCAGTCGCCGCGATCGTCGGAGGCCACGAACAGGCTTGGCGCCACGAAGGCCGGCAGCTGCGCGGTGACGTCGCGGCGGTTGAGGATGAAGGAGCGTACGGCGAGCGCCAGGCTGCGGCGCGTCGGCCGCGCGAGCGAGTCGAGGACGACCTGACGGATCGGCTCCTGGGCCGCGGAGGCCTCGGTGAGCAGGGCCGAGAGGATGCTGCTGCGCACCGGGGCGACCGGTCCCGCCGCCCTGAGCAGCGGCAGCAGCAGGTGGACCTGCCGGCGCAGCGAGGCGGGCAGTGCCTCCGGGGGCGAGCTCACCGCGACCAGGCTGCGCAGCACGCCGGGGCGCACCGCGAGCTCGAACCCGACGTGTCCGCCGAAGGCGTTGCCCACCCAGTCCACCGGCTCGTCGATGTCCAGGCCCCCGAGCAGGTCCAGGGCGGCGTCGGCGGCGCCCGGGATGTCACTGGGACGGGTCAGCGCCTCGCTCAGCCCCAGTCCCGGCGGGTCGACGAGCAGGTAGCGACGCTCCGGGCCCAGCAGCCCGACGAGCCGGTCCCAGGTGTGGCTGTCGGCGAACATCGAGGGCCACAGCACGGTCGGCCTCCCGGTGCCGATCGTGCGGACCTGCAGCCGGCCGAGCCGGGTGGGCACGAAGACGGTGGATGAGCTGGGCTCCATGTCGGCTCCTGCCTGGGGTGTGCCGCGCACACGACAGGCTCAGCCTGACCTCGGCGCCGGGAAAGCGCCACCCCGGCCGGCGGAGGTCAGCGCCGGCTGTCGGCGATGCAGCCCTGCTCGGCGCCGATGGCCTTCATCCCGGCCAGGTCCCCGGCACCGAAGCGATGGTTCTGTGCGGTGAGGTACGGCGCCATCAGCTGCACGCCCGACCGCGCGTGGCCCAGCCCCATCACGTGCAGGAGCTCGTGCACCATCACCTGGCCCCAGGTGGGCGAGCCCTGGCTGGCGAAGCCCTGGGCGAGGTCGTTGCTCTGGCCCGAGTCCAGCAGGACCGCCCCGGTCAGGAACTCCCCGGCACCCGGGCCGGTGCGCTTGCCGCTCGCGGAGGCCCAGCCGACCACCCCGCCCTCGAGGTGGCGGCTCTGCGCGGCGGTCGCCCAGGAGACGACCACGTCGGCGTCCTGGGGTCGGTCCGCGTCGGCGAACGGGACATGGGGGGTCGTGCCCAGGTACTCGAAGTCCAGGCCCGTGTGCAGGCTGATCCGCTCGAGCGCCTCGTCGAGGTGGGAGAGCGCCCGCGGGCATCCCCGATGGGCGTTGTAGCGCCAGGTGATCGGCTGGCACGGATCCCATCGCCAGCCCGGCCCGATGACCCGGGTGAAGTCCCTCGGGTCGCCCAACCCGCTCAGGCCCGTGGTCGGGCTCGCCGCCGCCACGATCTGGATCCGGACGGGCGCGCTGTCGCGGCTGACGCCCCTGGTGAGAGCGCGCACCCGCAGCGTCACGGTCTGGGTGAGCGGGTAGCCCGCGACGCTGAACCGATAGTGCCCCTGGGCATCGGTCCGCCGCTTCTGCTTGACGACCCAGCGGTTACCGCTGAGCTGCAGGAGCCGGACCGTCGCGGGCCGCGGGTGCCGGCCCCCCGCCAGCTTGACGTTGCCTCCCACGACGAACGCCGCCCCGGGGCGCACCCGCGCCGGGGCCGCGGCGTACACCGACAGCCGGCGGCGGTCGACCCGGAGTCCGTGGTCGAGCAGGTCCTCGGCCCGCAGCGACGGGCGGGCCTCGGACGGCTCCGCGGCGCGCGCCGGCCGCTCGGCGAGGCCGGCCATGCTCAGCGCGGCGAGGAGGACTGCGAGGAGTGCTGCGAGCGCCGCCGTGTACCGGCGAGCGCCCGGAAAGGGGATCGACACGTGGGGATCTCCTGAGGTCAGGATCCGGCCCCAGCAGGGCGCGGACCAGACGGGCAGTTCCTTCTGTCCGTCTGCTGCATCGGCTGCTGGCGAGGGAACCTGAGTCCCGCGCAGGAACGAGTCGGCCGACCGGTAGGCTCCGGGCGCGGAGCTGGCAGCCCCAGCTCCGTGCGGGGCGGTAGCTCAGTCGGTTAGAGCAGAGGACTCATAATCCTTGGGTCGTGGGTTCGAGCCCCACCCGCCCCACAGGTCCACCGGACGTCGGGTGAGGGCCGCCAGGAAGGTTGCCGAGGCCCCCCTGCGCGGGTCTAGGGTGCTGAGCGCCGACACGCTCGCGTGAGCGACCACCTCTCGGAGGTGACATCACCTTGATGATCCGCCGGCTCGGCTGTCCGCTGTCCGCGGCCCTGGGGGCCACCGCCGGGGCGTGGCTGGCGCTGACCCCCTCCCTGCTGCCGCGCGGCGCCCTCTACCAGGGAGTGGTCGTCGCCCTCTCGGCGTGGCTGGGCTACGGGGTGGGCGGGCTGCTGGGGTGGATGGCGCGGTGCTGTGGCCTGGACCTGCCGGACCGGGTACGCCGCGCGGCCTGGATCGGCTACGGCGTCGTCGCGGTGCTCGGCAGCGTGCTGATGCTGTGGTGGTTCCACCAGTGGGAGAACGAGCTTCGCGACCTGATCGGGATGGAGCCGATCGATCTCGTCGAGGTGGTGGCGACGGTCGTCGTCGCCGTCACGCTCTTCGTCGTCCTGGTCGCGCTCTCGCGGCTGGTGCGGGCCCTGGGCCGGTGGGTCGCGCACCTCGCCGGCCGGGTGCTGCCCGCACCGGTCGCCGGGGTGCTCGGCGTCCTGGCCGCCGTGGTGCTGGGCTACACCGTGCTGGTCGACGTCGCCACCGGGCGGGTGCTGGCCTCGCTGGACGCCGCCTCGGTGGCGGTGAACGACGAGTTCCGCACCGACCGGCGGCCCCCGGACACGCCGTACGTGTCGGCGGGGCCGCGCTCGCAGGTGAGCTGGGACCGGCTGGGGCGGCAGGGCCGGATCTTCATCGACAACCGCCCCACGGCCGAGGAGATCGGGCTCTTCAGCGGGCGGCGCGCGACGGAGCCGGTGCGGGCCTACGTCGGCATCGGCACCGACGGCGAGATCGACCTGCGCGAGGAGGCCCGGGCCGCCGCCGACGAGCTGGTGCGCCTCGGCGGCCTCGACCGGGCCGTGGTCAACGTGGTCACCGGGACCGGCCGGGGCTGGGTCAATGAGCACCAGGCCCAGGCCCTGGAGTACATGTGGAACGGCGACACCGCCACGGTGAGCATGCAGTACTCCTACCTGCCCAGCCCGTTGTCGTTCCTGCTCGACGGCGGGCGGGCCGAGGACGCCGGGCGGCTGCTGTTCGACGCCGTCTACGCCCGCCTGCTCGAGCGGCCGGAGGGGGACCGGCCACGCCTGGTGGTCAGCGGCGAGAGCCTGGGCAGCCTCGGCGGGGAGGCCGCCTTCAGCGGCGAGCAGGACATGGCGAACCGCATCGACGGCGCCCTGTTCGTCGGGCCCACCAGCAACAACCGGCTGTGGAGCCGGTTCACCGACGAGCGCGACCCGGCCACCACCGAGGTCGAGCCGGTCTACGACGGCGGCAGCATCGTGAGGTTCTCGGGCGACCCGGAGGGCTGGGACATCCCCGACCCGGCGTGGGAGGGCACCCGGGTGGGCTACCTGCAGCACGCGAACGACCCCATCACCTGGTGGAGCTGGTCGCTGGCCGTGCGGCGACCCGACTGGCTGGAGGAGCCGCGCGGCGAGGGGGTCTCGCCCGACATCCGCTGGATCCCCGTGGTGACCATGCTGCAGCTCGCCGCGGACCAGCTGATGGCCAACCAGGTCCCGATCGGCCAGGGGCACCGGTTCGGGCGCGAGCCGGTCTGGGCGTGGGCCGCGATCCTGCCGCCCGCGGGCTGGACGCAGACGGACACCGAGCGCCTCGCCGAGCTCACCCCGAAGGGGGTGGAGGAGGAGTAAGCCGGCCCTCAGATCCGCTGCGAGGGGTGCCACGACAGAAGGAGACCCCGGCCAACCCGTCCACGGGGGGACGAAAAACGGGCCGTCCGGGGCCTCTGTCTCCATTGTGCCACCGTCCGCATAGCCCGGCTCAGCCCAGGTGCCGCGCCAGCGCGAGAGCGTCGTGGGGGGCGAACCCCTTCGCGTCGTTGTCGAAGTAGACGTAGACGTCGCGGCCCGCGTCAGCCCACTCGCGACCCCGGTGCGCCCACCGGTCCAGCGCCTCGGCGCTGTAGCCGCTGGTGTACAGCTCGGTGTCCCCGTGCAGGCGCACGTAGGTGAAGTCGCTGCTGGGCACGTCCGGCATCGGGAACCGGCCGGCGGTGTCGGCGACCACGCAGGCGATGTCGTGCTCGTGCATCAGCGCGAACGCCTCCTCGGTGCAGAACGACTCGCTGCGGAACTCCAGCGCGTGCCGGATCGGCTGGTCGCTCTCAGCGCTCGTCCACGCCCGGTCCTCGGGGAGCTTGGCGTCGTGGCCACGCGCCAGGGCGGCCGCCTGGTACGTCGTGCGGGGCAGCTGGGCGAAGAACGCCCCGACCCGCTCCGCGTCGAAGGGGAGGTTGGCCGGCAGCTGCCACAGCACCGGGCCCAGCTTGGGACCCAGTGCGAGCACGCCGGAGGCGAAGAAGTTGGCCAGCGCCGTCTCGACCCCGCGCAGCTTCAGCATGTGGGTGATGTAGCGACCGCCCTTGACCGCGAAGACGAAGTCGTCGGGGGTCTGCTCGCGCCACGACACGTACGACGAGGCGCGCTGCAGCGAGTAGAACGACCCGTTGATCTCGATCGAGCTCATCCGCTCGGCCGCGTAGGCCAGCTCCCGGCGCTGGACGAGGCCGGGGGGATAGAAGTCGCCGCGCCACCCGGCGTAGGTCCACCCCGAGATGCCGACACGGATTCGCCCCATGCCCACCGACCCTAGACGGCCCGGCCGGCACGGCGGCGCGGCGTGTGAAGTGGCGCCGCGCGGGCACCGGGGGCGGGTCCGACCCTCCCATCGGCTCGCAGGGGGCTTCTCGTGCGCATCGCGATCACCGGCGCCAGCGGCAACATCGGCTCGGCCCTACTCCGCCGGCTCACCGCCGACGGCCACGACATCGTCGGCGTGGTCCGGCGCCTGCCGGATGCCGGTCCGCCGTTCGACCGCGTGGACTGGATCAGTGCCGACCTCACCGAGGACTCCTGTGCCACGCCCCTGCACGACGCGTTCAGCGGGGCCGACGCCGTCGTCCACCTGGCCTGGGGCTTCCAGCCCTCGCACGACCTGGACCACCTCGGGGAGCTCGGGGTCGGCGGCACCCGCCGCGTCCTCGACGTGGTGGCGGACGTGGGCGTCAAGCACCTGGTGCACATGTCCTCGATCGGGGCGTACTCGCCCAAGGTCGACGACGAGCCGGTCGACGAGTCGTGGCCGACCGACGGCGTCCCGACCTCGCCGTACAGCCGACACAAGGCGGCCGCCGAGCGTCTCCTCGACGCCCACGAGCGGGCGCACCCGGACCGCGTCGTGACCCGGATCCGGCCCGGCATCGTGGGGCAGCGCAGCGCCGGCAGCGCGCTGCTGCGCTACGGCCTGCCGGCCGCGCTCCCGGCCCGGGTCCTCGACGTGCTGCCCGTGCTCCCGCTGGATCGCCGCCTCGCCGTGCCGATGGTGCACGCCGACGATGTCGCCGACGCCTACGCGCGCGTGCTCGAGGCGAGGGCGCCGGGCGCCTTCAACCTGGCCGCCGGGGTGCTCCGGCCGCCCGATATCGGCCGGGTGCTGGGCGCCCGTCCCGTCCACCTCCCCGCACCGGTGCTGCGGGCGGGGGCCTCGGCCGCCTGGCATGCGCGGCTGCAGCAGGTCGACCCGGGCTGGGTGGACCTGGCCTTCTCGGTCCCGCTGCTCGACTGCGGCCGCGCCGCTCGGGAGCTCGGCTGGCGACCGACCCGGGACGCGGTCGAGGTGCTGGAGGAGACGGTGGCCGGGATGCGGGCCACCGAGGCCGACGACACCCCCGTGCTGCGCCGCCGCACCGTGCGCTCCGAGCTCACCCAGGTGCTGCGCGACGGCGTGGTCAGCCGCCGACGCCGTTCGTGACCGGGCCGGCAGCGGCACGGAAAGCGGTCTGCTCCACATAGCGAGAGGACGCTCGCCATGTTAGGTTCGCCGGACCTAGTGAGGAAGGTCACAACCATGAGCGCATTCGACCTGGTGGTCCGCGGCGGCACCTACTACGACGGGCACGGTGCCCCCGGCGTGGTGGCGGACGTCGGCGTCCGCGACGGCCGGGTCGTGGCGGTGAGCCCCGACCCGCTGCCGATCGGGCCCGAGACCGAGGTCGTCGAGGCCGCCGGTCGCTGGGTGATGCCGGGCTTCGTCGACGCGCACACCCACTACGACGCCGAGGTGCAGGTCGCTCCGGGCCTCAACGAGTCCGTGCGCCACGGCGTCACCTCGGTGCTGGTCGGCAACTGCTCGATCTCCTCGGTCTACTCCAGTCCGCTCGACATCGCCGACCTGTTCAGCCGGGTCGAGGCGCTGCCGCGGGCCCACGTGCTGGCGGCGCTGGAGGAGACCAAGACCTGGTCGACGCCGCAGGAGTGGGTCGACGCGATCGAGGCGATGCCGCTGGGGCCGAACATCGCCTCGTTCCTGGGCCACTCCGACGCCCGGGCCAGCGTGATGGGGCTGGGGCGGGCCACCGACCCCGACGAGCGGGCCACGCCCGAGGAGATGGCCGAGATCGAGCGCCGCATCGAGGAGGCCCTGGACGCGGGCTTTCTGGGGGTCTCCACGATGACCAACCCCTGGGACAAGCTCGACGGCGACCGCTACCGCTCGCGCCAGCTGCCCTCGACGTACGCCACCTGGAAGGAGTTCCGCCGGGTCAGCAAGGTGCTGCGCCGCCGGGGCCGGGTGCTGCAGGGGGTGCCCAACCTCAACAAGAAGTACGACGTGGCGTTCTACGCGAGCACCTCGATGGGCCGCCTGCGCAAGCCGCTGCGGGTCTCGCTGCTCTCGGCCGCCGACACCAAGGCCGAGCCCTGGGTGCACCGCATCTTCGCGCCGGTGGCCCTGATCGCCAACAAGATCGGCGGCGGCAGGTTCACCTGGCAGCACCTGCCCACCACCTTCCGGGTGTGGGCCGACGGCATCGACCTGGTCGTCTTCGAGGAGTTCGGCACCGGTCGCGAGGCGCTGCACCTGCGCGACGAGGTGGAGCGCAACGGCCTGCTCGCCGACGAGGACTACCGGCGCCGCTTCCGCAAGGACTTCGACAAGAAGTTCTCGCCCCGGGTGTGGCACCGCGACTTCGACGACGCCGAGATCACCGAGTGCCCCGACACCACGCTGGTCGGCCGCAGGATCGGCGCCGTCGCCCGTGAGCGCGGACTGCACCCGGTGGACTGCTACCTCGACCTCGTCGTGGAGTACGGCACCAAGCTGCGCTGGAAGACCGACATCGCCAACACCCGCCGCGAGGTGGCCGACAAGCTCGTCACCACCCCGGGCGTCAGCATCGGCTTCTCCGACGCCGGAGCGCACCTGCGCAACATGGCGTTCTACAACTTCGGGATCTGCCTGCTGCGCCGCGTCCACGAGGCCCAGCAGAGCGCGAAGCCGTTCC
Source organism: Nocardioides sp. Z43_10 (assembly GCF_059766615.1). Taxonomy (NCBI): domain Bacteria; kingdom Bacillati; phylum Actinomycetota; class Actinomycetes; order Propionibacteriales; family Nocardioidaceae; genus Nocardioides; species Nocardioides sp. Z43_10. Next base: position 405,265 of record NZ_JCBAJY010000004.1, read on the forward strand.
TCTCCGTCGAGCAGGCGGTGCACAAGCTGACCGGCGAGCTCGCGGAGTTCTACCTCCTCGACGCCGGCGGCATCCGCGTCGGGGACCGGGCCGACATCGTGGTGGTGGACCCCGCGGGCCTCGACGCGCGCGTGGACGAGTACCACGAGGCCACGATCGAGGAGTTCGGCAACCTGAGCCGCATCGTCAACCGCAACGACGCGGCGCTCACCGCCACCGTGGTCGGCGGCACGCTCGTCTACCGCGACGGCGAGTTCGTCGAGGGCTACGGCCGCACGCTCGGCACCGGCCGGTTCCTGCGCGCCGAGGAGCCGCGTGGCACGGTCACCCCGGTCCGTCGGCTGCGCCCGACCGAGGCGGTTGCGCCGTAGCCACGACGACGAGCCCGCGCCGTACCCAAGCGCAGCGGCGCGCGTCCACGATCGCCACGCTGGTCGGGGCGACCGTGGACGCGCTCAGCGAGGTCGGCTACGCCCGGACCACCACCGCGGAGATCAGCCGGCGCACCGGCGTCTCCCAGGGTGGCCTGTTCCGCCACTTCCCGACCCGGCCGGCACTGATCGTCGCGGCCGCCGAGGAGGTGCGCGCCCGCCAGCTCGACGGGTTCCGCGAGGGGCTCGCCCAGCTGAGCGCGGCAACGGTGCCCGAGTGCCTGCGGCTGCTGCGGGTGGCCTGTCGGGCGCCGGTCAACGCGGCCTGGTACGAGCTGCTCGTCGCCGCCCGCACCGACCCCGAGCTGCGCGCCGAGCTGGCGCCGATGGTCGCGCGCTACCACCAGGAGATCGTGGAGCTCGGCCGCTCGCTGCCGATCGCGCGGCAGATCCCCGAGCCGGAGGTCGAGAGCATGCTGATGGGGATCGTGCACCAGCTCGACGGGGAGGCGCTCAGCGCCGTGCTGTGCCCGCATCCCGAGCAGGAGGACCGCCGGCTCGAGCACCTGCTGCGCATCCTCGCCGGACGCCCGGCCTGGGACGCCCCCGGCTGAGGGGGCGCCCCGCTCAGGAGCCGGACGTGTCTGCGTCGCTGTCGAGCGTGATCTCGACGCTGCGCGGCTCGTCGTCGCGGACCACCGTCACGGTGACCTCGTCCCCGGGCCGCTCACCACGGATGAACGCGATCAGGCTCTCGGCGTCGGTGACCACGAAGTCGTCGACCTTGGTGATCACGTCACCGGCGCGCAGGCCGGCCCGGGCGGCGGCGGAGCCGTCCTCGACGCGCTGCACGCCCGCCCCGCTGACCAGTCCGTCCTCGCTGACCACGTCGCGCACCGAGACCCCGATCCGCGCGTGGGTGGCCGGGTCGCCGGCCAGGAGCTGCTCCACGATCGGCCACACCTTGCTGATCGGGATGGCGAAGCCCAGCCCGATCGAGCCGCTCTCGGACTCGCCGTACGCCGACGAGGACGCGGTGCGGATGGAGGAGTTGATGCCGACCACCTCGCCGGCCATGTTCACCAGCGGCCCGCCGGAGTTGCCCGGGTTGATCGCCGCGTCGGTCTGGATGGCGGGATAGATGGTGTCGACGCCCTGCGTGCTCTGCCCGACGCTCACCGGGCGGTCCAGGGCGCTGACGATGCCGCTGGTCACCGTGGCGGCCAGCCCGAACGGCGAGCCGATCGCGACCACCTCCTCGCCGACGTCGACGTGGTCGCCGGTGGCGATCGTGGCCGGGGTGAGGTCGGAGACCCCCTCGGCGGAGATCACCGCGAGGTCGGTCACCGGGTCGGTGCCGACGATGCGCGCGGGCGCCGAGGTCCCGTCGTTGAAGCAGACCGTGATGCGTCCGCGCTCCGCACCGGCGACCACATGGTCGTTGGTGAGGATCTTGCCGTCGTCGCTGATCACGACGCCCGAGCCGGAGCCCGAGCCCCGTAGGCCCACCACCTTGATCTGGACGACGGAGGGCAGCACCGCATCGGCCACCTGCTGCACCGAGCCCTCGTCGGCGGGAAGGTCCTCGCCGGCGACCACGCTCGTGCCGGCGGGCTCGGGGTCCTCGCCGCCGTCGGTCATCCCGACCGCCGTGGCCGCGCCGATCCCGGCGCTGAGCAGGCTGAGGCCGAGCACCCCGGCGCCGAGCAGCACCCGCGCCCGTCGGGGCCGGCGGGGCGTCGGCGGCTGCGATGTCGGCGGCGTCGGGGGCGTCGGGGGCGTCGGCGTGGGGGACGTCGGCGGCATGGCGAAGTCACTCATGGCGTCGACATTGTCGGGGGACTCTGAGAGCCCGATGAGACAGCGGTGTGACCCGTCGAAGAGTCGCGCGGGCGCTCACCGCCGGGTCGGGGCTCAGGCGTCGGCGTCCGCCTGCTGGTAGCTGCGCTGGTAGCCGAGCAGCTGCTCGCGGCCCCGCTCCAGCTCGGCCTCGAGGACGTCGAGCATGGCGCCGGCGCCGGCGGTGGAGCCGGAGTCGCCCAGCGTCTCCAGCTCCAGCGCGGCCGCCCCGACCGCCGGCATCCCGAGGTTCAGGGCGCTGCCGCGCAGCTTGTGCGCCGCCTGCCGCATGTCCTCGGCGTCCTCGGCGGCCACCGCGGTGCGCAGCGTGCTCAGCGCCGCGTCGGAGTTCTTGACGAAGTTCGCGATCGCCCGGTCGAGGTAGGCGGTGTTGCCGGGATCGATGTCGCGCAGCATGTTCAACCGGGACAGGTCGAGTCCGGACGGCACGGGTTGCTCCTCGGGTTCTTCGCTTCGACGGGGCTCGGCGGGGGTCTCGGGGGCCCCGTCCGCCTCCGCCGTGGCGGGGGCAGCGGCCGGATCCCCGGAGATCCAGAGGTCCAGCATGGCACCCAGCGCCGCCGGGTCGACCGGCTTGGTCAGGAAGTCGTCCATCCCCGCGTCGAGGCAGCGCTCGCGCTCGCCCTCGATCGCCGCGGCGGTCATCGCCAGCACCGGCGTCCGCGCGCCCCAGGTCTCGGCCTCGCGCTCGCGGATCCGGCGGGTGGCGGTGTAGCCGTCCATCCGCGGCATCTGCACGTCCATGAGCACCGCGTCGTAGCTCGCCGCGGCGACCGCGTCGAGGGCCTCCAGCCCGTCGGAGGCGGTGTCGCTGACGTAGCCCAGCGCCTCCAGGAAGCCGGCCGCGACCAGCTGGTTGACGGGGTTGTCCTCGACCACGAGGATCCGGCGGCGGGGGCCGTGGCTGGCCACCGGCTGCTCCGGGGCGTCCTGGGGCACTCCGCCGCCGAGCTCACGCATCAGCGTGCCGCGCAGCGACGAGGCCAGCACGGGCTTGGTCAGGCAGGCGGAGATGCCGCTGGCGCGCAGCCGGGCCTGGTCGGGCGGGGTGGAGGAGGTGAGCATGATGAGCCGGACCGCGTCGTTGGCCGGGTCGCGGCGTACGGCGTCGGCCAGGTCCAGCCCGTCCTGGTCGGGCATCGCCATGTCCAGCAGCACGGCGCGGAAGGGCTGGCCGCTCGCGCGTGCCTCGTCCAACGCGAGCAGCGCGTCCTGGGCCGTCGCCACGCTCAGCGTGCCGACCTCCCACCAGGACAGCTGCTCGCACAGGATCATCCGGTTGTGCGAGTTGTCGTCGACGACGAGCATCCGCAGGCCGCTCAGCGCGGAGCGCGCCCGGTCGTCGAGCGGGTCCGACTGCGAGCCGGTGGGCTCCGCGAAGTGCGCGGTGAACCAGAAGGTGCTGCCCTCTCCGGGACGGCTCTCGACCCCGATCTCACCGCCCAGCGCCTCCACGATCTCGCGCGCGATGGCCAGGCCGAGGCCGGTTCCGCCGAAGCGGCGGGTGGTGGAGACGTCCGCCTGGGAGAAGGGGTCGAAGATCTGCTCGCGCTGCTCGTCCTCGATGCCGATGCCGGTGTCGCTGACCTCCACCCGCAGCAGGTGGCCGCCGTCGGGGGCGGCCACTGCGGTGGCGCGGATCAGCACCTCGCCCGCGGCGGTGAACTTGACCGCGTTGGAGCCCAGGTTGGTCAGCACCTGGGCCAACCTGGTCGGGTCTCCGGCCAGCACCTCCGGTACGTCGGGGTGGCAGGCCACCATCAGCTCCAGGCCCTTGGACCGCGCGCTCTGCGCGAGCAGGCTGGCCACCTGGTCGAAGACCGCGCGCACGTCGAAGTCGAGGTGCTCCAGCTCGAGTCGACCGGCCTCGATCTTGGAGAAGTCGAGGATGTCGTTGATGACGGCGAGCAGGGCCCGGCTCGCCACCTGGACCCCCGAGACCAGCCGCTGCTGGTGCTCGTCGAGGCGGGTGCGGGTGAGGAGGTCGTTGAGCCCGATCACGCCGTTGAGCGGGGTCCGGATCTCGTGGCTCATCGTGGCCAGGAAGTCCGACTTCTGCCGCGAGGCCTCCATCGCCTGGTCGCGGGCCGCGGCGAGCTCGCGGGCGGCGTGGTCGCGCTCGGCGACCCGGGCCAGCTGGATGGCGACCTCCTCCACCATCCCCTGGACCATCGCGCGGCGGTACAGCGGGGGAGAGGAGGTGATCGCGACGAGTGCGACGACCTGTTCGCCCAGCAGCACCGGGAAGGCGATCGTGAGCTTGGCGTCGTCCCACACCACGCCGCGCTCGTGCAGGGCGCAGCGGGCCGCACGCCGTTCGATCGCGGCCTTGGCCGGCTCCTGGGCGTCGGCGAGGCGGTCGGCCTCGTGCAGGTAGAGAGGGACGACGTCGTCTCCGTCGGCCGTGGGAACGAACGCCCGGCCCCGCTCCCAGTCGTCGTGCAGCATCACCAGGGTTTGGGCGTTGCCGAGGACCTCCTCCAGGTCGGCCGCCTCGTTGGCGGCGGCGGCGACCGCCTGCATCAGCGCGTTCTGCCGGACCATGTCCTCCAGTGCGCCCTGGGCCTCCTTGAACTCGGTGATGTCCTGGTGGGTGCCCGACATGTACGCCGGGCGCCCGGAGGCGTCGTGGGTGACCTCGGCCCGGCTGCGGGTCCACACCCAGCCCGACGAGCCGCGCAGCCGTGCCTCGAAGGCGAGCTCGACACCCTCCTCCAGCGACCGGGCCACCGCGGCCTCGACGACGGGGCGGTCCTGGGGGTGCACCCGGTCGAGGAACTGGCGCAGCGTGTTGCGGCCGTCGGCAGTGGTGGTGCTCGGCAGCGCGCGCACACCGTTCGAGCCGCGCACCACGTCGCGCGCGATGTCCCACTCCCAGCTCCCGACCCGGGCGATGCGCTGGGCCTCGGCGAGCTGCCGGCTGGTGGCGCTCAGCTCCTCGAACAGCCGGCGGCGCTCGCCGTACTCGCTGAGCCGCAGCAGGGTGCCCACCAGCTCCCCGGTGGAGTCGTAGAGCGGGTTCTCCCGGACCAGCACCCACACGACGGTGCCGTCGTGGCGCCTGAGGCGGCACTCCACGTCGGCCCCGCTCGCCCGAGCGGAGCTCCGCTCGGTTCCGTGCGAGGCGAGCTGGTCAGGGCCCTCGGAGTCCAGGACGTCGAGCGCCGAGACCGTGACCGGGTCGCCCTCGGGGATGCCGAGGAGCGTCGCGACCTGCGTGTTGGCATACCGAGTACGGCCCTCCAGGTCCACGACCCAGATGCCGTCCGGTGACGCCTCGACGATGTCGCGGTACAACTCCGCGAGCTCCATGGTTACCTCCGCGCACAGACTATGCGAGCCGGCGCGAGTGCGGGCCAGGTCAGCTGAGCTCCTGGGCGATCAGGTACTCGCCGTCCTGGTAGACCAGCTGCAGCGTCACCTGATCGCTGGTGCGCTCGCCGTTCTTCTTCGTGTAGTCCACGGAGTAGTTCACCGTCATCGCCTCGGGGTCGGCGCTGGCCTGGGTCACTCGGGCCGACGCGATCGTGCTCCAGAAGCCGCTGTAGGAGCCGAAACCGCGACTGCGGCCCTGGAACTCCGGGGTGAGCCACCGCCAGGTCGTCTTCGGGTCCGAGGTCACCGTGGCGAGGTAGTCGGCGACGAAGCTCTCCATCTCCTCGGCCTCGGGGCCCTCGGGGGTCGGCGGCGCGGTGTCGCTGGGCGTAGGGGTGGGGGTGCTCTTCTGGGAGGGGGACGCCGACGTGGTCGCCGGTGCGTCGGCCCGGGCCCGCTCACCGTCCGGGGCCCCGTCGTCGCTGCTCAGCGCGAGCCACCCGACGACGGCGACGATGGCCAGCACCGCGACCGCGGCGAGCGGGACCAGCCAGGGGCGTCGTCGTCGGGACGGGTCGGGCGCCGGAGCGGGCACCGGAGCAGACACAGGAGTAGGCGCAGGAGCGGGCGCGGGCTCCTCGCGGACGATCGGCTGGAGGGCGGTGCGCTCGTCCGCCGCGACCGGGACGTCCTGTCGGGCGCAGACCTCGGCGAGGAACTCCTTGACCTGGGCCATCGACCAGCGGCGCTCCGGGTCGTGGGCCATCGTCGCCTCGAGCAGCGGGGCGAGCGGCCCGGCGTCGTCGAGGCGGGGCGGCTCCTCGTTCACGATCCGGTACAGGGCGCCCATCAGGTTGCCGGTCACGTCGTAGGGCGGGTGGCCGGCGAGGGCGTGGAAGCAGGTGGCACCCAGCGACCAGACGTCGCTGGCGTCGTTGGCCACCTGCCCCCTGGCCACCTCGGGCGCGAGGTAGGCGGGGGAGCCGGTGACCAGACCGGTCTGGGTGAGCGAGGCGTCTGCCTCCGCGCGGGCGATGCCGAAGTCGGTGAGCTTCACCTGGCCCTGCTGGGTGACCAGGATGTTCGAGGGCTTGACGTCGCGGTGCACGATGCCCGCGGCGTGCGCGGCGGCCAGGGCGTCGGCCGCCTGCAGCAGCAGCGGCGCGGCATCCTCGGGGGAGAGGGGACCCTCGCGCCGGACCAGCTCGGCGAGGGTCACGTTCTCCACGTACTCCATCACCAGCCACTGCTGGTCGTCGTGGGTGACGAGGTCGAAGACGGCCACCACGTGCGGGTGGTTGAGCATCGCCGCCAGGCGGGCCTCACGGGCGGCGCGCTCCAGGTCGGCCGTCTCGGTCCCCGGCGCCATCCCGATCCGCTTGAGCGCGACCGCGCGGCCGAGCACCTCGTCCCGTGCCAGCCAGACTGCGCCCATCCCGCCGCGCCCGACCTCGCGCTCGAGGGTGTACCTGCCTGCGATCAACGTGTTCGAACCTTCCGCGGGGAATCGGGCGTGCGGCAGCCCCCTCGCTGAGGATGCCGACTCCCTGTGTACCCCCCGAGCGTGCGCGGCACACACCCGGCGGGGCCGGTCGGCCCCGCCGGTGTGCGTGCGGCGAGACGAGGCTCACTGTGCCAGGGGGTTCTCCAACGGCCCGGCCAGGGCCAGCGCGCTCGACGGGTCGCCGAGGTCCACCATCTGCTGGTTGTTGCGCAACTGGAGCCGGTTCATGCACATCCGCGGGATCCGGGCGGCGAACAGGTCGTGGCCGGCGAAGCGCTCGGCGAGCTCGGGGTGCGACGCCTGGTAGCGGCGCGCGCAGGCGGCCGCCTCCGCCCAGAAGTCGTCGGCGCCCAGCACCCCGGCCTCGTCCAGCAGGCCGGCGAGGAACCGCAGGAAGCAGTCCATCACGTCCGAGAAGATGGCCAGCAGCTGCTGCTCCTCGGGCAGGTCGGCGGCGATGCGGCGCACGTCCTCGGGGAGTTCGTCGTGAGGGTGCGCGGCGGTGGCGAAGAGCCCGACCTCCTCGCCGATGTCCTTCATCACCACGCGCACCGGCACGTGGTCGCGCAGCACCAGGATCAGGTTCTCGCCGTGCGGCATGAAGACCAGCCCGTGCGCGTAGAAGCAGTGCAGCACCGGGACCAGGTACGCCTCGAGGTAGCGCCCCACCCAGTCGGCCGCGCTCAGGCCGGAGGCGCGCACCAGCTCCGCGACGTACGGGGTGCCGGCGGCGTCGACGTGCAGCAGCGAGGCCATCGTGGCCAGCCGCTCCTGGTCCTCGATGCGGTCCAGCGGGCTCTCGCGCCACAGCGCGGAGAGCATCTTGGTGTACGGCGAGGGGCCGGTGCGCCGGGCCACCTCCTCGTAGACGGGGTGCCGGTAGCCGATCGCGGCGACCTCGCGCAGCACCGAGAACCCGTGCCGGGCCAGCTCCTCGTCGTCGCGCACCAGTGCGTCCACCCAGCTGTTGATGGCCGGCGTGACCGCCATGTAGGCCGGCGACAGGCCGCGCATGAAGCCCATGTTGAGCACCGAGAGCGACGTCTTCACGTAGTGCCGCTCGGGACGGTCGGTGTTGAAGAAGGTGCGCACCGACTGCTGCGGCTGGTAGGCGTCGGCCCCGGTCCCCAGGTGCACGATCTCGTGGGCGGCGACCTGCGGGGCGAAGGTGACCGCGATCTTCATCCGCCACTGCCAGGGATGGCACGGCAGGAGCAGATAGTCGTCCGGGTCCAGGCCGAGGTCGCGCAGCCGCTTCTCGAAGCCGTCGAGCTCCTCGGGGGCGAGCTCGCCGGCCAGCAGCGCCCGCTGGTCCTCCAGGCCGGCCACGCCGGCGTAGGTGGCCAGGTCAGCGCGGACCGCCAGCCACTCCAGCCGCAGCCGGGCGCCGGTCTCGGGGGTGTAGGCGTGGTAGTCGTCGACGCCGAAGCCGATCCGGCCGTTGTTGGCCACGAAGCAGGGGTGGCCCTCGCTCATCGCCGCCTCCACCTGCTGGAAGTCGGCCTCCAGCAGGTCGGCCGACGTCGGCGCCTCGGGACGCAGCTTCCAGGCGCGCCCGGCCAGCGTGGAGGCGATCTCCTCCAGGTAGGTCGGCAGGACCGTCTCGCTCAGGCCCAGGGACTCCTGCAGGTCGAGCACGAAGCGCTGGGCGTCGACCGGGGTGTCGCGCCCGTCCGCGACGCGGCGCACGGACTCGGCGTCGACGATCCAGTGGTCCAGCGGCAGCCGTCGCGCCCGGTAGCGCCACTGGGCCGAGCCGTCGTCCGCGGCGACCTGCCAGCCTCCGTCGCCGTCCGGCTGGGGGTGCAGCAGCTCCTCGTGGGCGAGCTCGGCCAGGGCCTTGGCCACCTGGGCGCGGTGTGCGGCGGCCATCCGCTCCGGGGTCAGGTGCCGGGTGTCGGCGGTCGTCATCGGGTCCTCCTGTGGAATGCCTCGCGGGTGCAGAAGCTGAGCAGTGCCTGCTTGTCCGACAGCGTGATCACGCGCTCGACGAGGAAGCCCATCGCCGCGTTCAGGGCGTGGACGCGCTCGTTCTCGGCGTCCGGCTCGACGACCACGCGACGTACCGCCGGGTCGGCGAAGCACTCCTGCAGCACGGCCTCGATCACCGCCCGGGTGAAGCCGTGGACCGGTCCGGCAGGGCCCGGCGGAGCCACCAGGAAGTGCATCGCCAGGTCACCGGCGCACAGCGGCGCGTGCTGGGCCAGCTCGTGGTGGGCGGGGTCGTAGGTCTCCATCAGGAAGACGGGCTCACCGTCGAGCAGACCGATCCGGGCGTCGTGGTGCGGGTTCGCCGCGATCGCCGCGTACTCGCGCCGGACGTCGTCGCGGCTGGCGCCCTGCATCCCCCAGAACACCGAGCGCTCGTGGGTCACCCAGCCGTGCAGCAGCGCCAGGTCGTCGCCGAGGCGCAGCGGGCGGGTGCGGAAGGTGGTCACGGTGGTCGCGGTCATCGCACGAGCTCCTTGCTGCTCGGGGCGGGCACACCGAACTCCTGGAAGGCGACGCGTCGCTCGACCGGGTAGGGCTCGTGTCCGAGCATCCGAGCCAGGATCACCGAGTTGCGCCAGGCGCCCATGCCCAGGTCGGGGGCGACGAGCCCGTGGGTGTGCAGCTCGGCGTTCTGCACGAAAATGCCGGCGCCGGTGGTGTCGATGGCGAAGTCGGGGCTCGCCAGCGGGCGGCCGCGCTCGTCGAGGTGGAGCCGGTCGCGCACCGGGGCCAGGAAGTCCGGCAGCCGGCCGGAGTAGCCGGTCGCGAGCACCAGCGCCTCGGTGTCGAGCCGGTAGTCCTCCTCCAGCTCGGTGTGGTGCACGTGCAGCCGGTGCCGGACCCCGTCGTGCTCCACGGCGGTCACCTCGGCGGCGGTCAGCAGCTGCGGGGCGACCGCGTCGGTGAGGCTGCGCCGGTACAGCTGCTCGTGCAGCTGGTCGACGAGCTCGCCGCTGATGCCCTTGTAGAGCCCCGCCTGGGAGCGCAGCAGCCCGGCGCGCCGCTCGGGCGGCAGCGACTGGAAGTGCCGGCTGTACTCCGGCGACGTCAGCTCCAAGGTGAGCTTGGTGTACTCCAGCGGGAAGAAGCGCGGGCTGCGGGTGACCCAGCGCAGCTGCTGGGTGCGCGGGGCGTGGGCGAGCAGGTCGCTGACGATCTCCGCGGCGCTCTGCCCGCTGCCCACGACCGTGACGTCGTCGCGGGCCAGCAGGTCCTCGCGGGCGTCGAGGTACCCGGCACTGTGGGTGACCGGGCCGGGGAGGTCGCGCAGCGCGTCCGGGACGTACGGCGTGGTGCCCACGCCCAGCACGATCCGCCGCCCGTGGTGCACGTGCTCGCTGCCGTCGCGGGGGTCGGTGCTGCGCACGGTGTAGCAGCCGGCCCCCTCGTCGAAGGTGACCGCGACCACCTGGCGGTGGAACGTGATCGAGCGCAGCCGGGAGACCGCCCAGCGGCAGTAGTCGTCGTACTCGCGGCGCATCGGGAAGAAGGACTCCCGCACGTAGAACGGGTAGAGCCGGCCCTTCTCCTTGAGGTAGTTGAGGAAGGAGAACGGGGAGGTGGGGTCGGCCATCGTGACCAGGTCGGCCAGGAACGGCACCTGCAGGGTGGCGTCGTCGAGCATCATCCCGGGGTGCCAGCGGAACTCGCCGCGGGCCTCGAGGAAGACGCCGTCGAGGTCCGGCAGCGGCTCGGCCAGGCAGGCGAGGCCGAGGTTGAACGGCCCGAGGCCGACGGCGACGAAGTCGTGGACGTGCATCAGGCGACACCTTCCTCGCGGGCGGCCAGGCAGGCCCGGGCGTGCCCGCGCACCAGATCGAGGACGTGGTCGACGTCGCCGAGGGTGGTGGCCGGGTTGAGCAGGGTCAGCTTGAGCCAGGTCCGGCCCTCGAGCTCGGTGCGCGCCACCGCCCCCAGGCCGCTGCGGAAGAGCAGGTCGCGGGCGGTCTTGTTGACCTCGTCGAGGACGTGGGTGTCGACCCCGGACTCCTCGAAGCGGAACAGCACCGTGCTCAGGTCGGTGTCGGTGAGCACCGCGAAGTCGGGGTCCCCGCAGAGCCCTTCGCGCACGTCCGCGGCCAGGTCGATCACGGTGTCGAAGAGCTCGCCCAGCCGGTCCGGTCCGAGCACCCGCAGCGTCATCCAGAGCTTCAGGGCGTCGAAGCGCCGGGTGGTCTGCAGGCTCTTGTCGACCTGGTTGGGGATCTCCTCGAGCACGTCGCGCTGCGGGTTGAGGTACGCCGCGTGGTGGGTCACGTGGCGCAGCGTCGCCACGTCGGCCACGATCAGCGCGCTGGACGCGACCGGCTGGAAGAACGTCTTGTGGAAGTCGACGGTCACCGAGTCGGCCCGCTCGATGCCGGTCAGCAGGTGCCGGCGCCGGCGCGAGGCCAGCAGCCCTCCGCCGTAGGCGGCGTCGACGTGCAGCCAGACGTCGTGGCGCCGGCAGGCGCGGGCGATCGAGGGCAGCGGGTCGATGCAGCCCAGGTCGGTGGTGCCGGCGGTGGCGACCACCGCCATCGGGTGCAGCCCCTCGGCGCGCAGCGCGACCAGCACGGCGTCCAGGTCCGCGGCGTCCATCCGGCCGACCGCGTCGGTGGCGACCGGCACGACGGCGTCCTCGCCCAGCCCCAGCACCATCGCCGACTTGCGGCTGCTGAAGTGGGCGTGCCCGGTCGTCACGATGCGCAGCGCGGACAGCGCGGCTCCGGCGGCGAGCGCCTCGCCGCGGGCCAGCAGCAGCGCCTGCATGTTCGACTGGGTGCCGCCGCTGGTGAAGACGCCGTCCGCGCGGGGGCCCAGGCCGATCCGCTGGGCGGTCCAGTCGACCAGGCGCCGCTCGATGTGGGTGGCGGGACCGCTCTGGTCCCAGGTGTCCATCGAGGAGTTGACCGCGCTGGCGATCACGTCGGCCACCACCGCCGGGATCGCGACGGGGCAGTTCAGGTGTGCCTGGTAGTGCGGGTGGTGGAAGTAGACCGCGTGGTCGAGGTAGACCTCGCGCACCTCCGCCAGGGCCGCGGCGGTGTCGCGCAGCGGGGTGTCGAGATCGATCGCGGCGACGTCGCGACGGCCCGCGTCGGGGGTGGTGCCCGAGAACGGTCGGGTGACCGAGGCGAAGGTGTCGGTGACCAGGGCCCGGGCCAGGTCGAGCTGCTCGGCGAGGGCCTCGGCCGAGGTGGCGTCCACGAGCGCCGGGACGGGACGTCTGTCGTCGCGGCCCTGGGACGCATGGTGCCTGCGGGTCGTGACAGGGGATGGGGGGAGTGCCGAGCTCACGTAGTCCTCCGAGATTGGTTAGGTTAGGCAAACCTAACCAGACCCGAGGTGGGGTATGTCAACCGTCTCGCCGCGTGCGTCGCGGCCGATCCCGGGGGCCCGTGGGCAGTGGGGCAGACTGGGTCCCGACCGCTTGTCCGACCGGAAGGAAAGCCCGTGACCGCCCAGAATGTCCTCGACGAGCTCGAGTGGCGTGGCCTGATCGCCCACTCGACCGACCGCGACGCGCTCCGCGCGGCGCTGGCCGAGGGCAGCGTGCGGTACTACGTGGGCTTCGACCCCACTGCCCCGAGCCTGCACATGGGCAACCTGGTGCAGATCCTCACCGCCAAGCGGCTCCAGGACGCCGGGCACACGCCGTACGCCCTGGTCGGCGGCGCCACCGGGATGATCGGCGACCCGCGCGACTCCGGGGAGCGGACGCTCAACTCGCCGGAGACGGTGGCCGACTGGGTGGCCCGGGTGCGCTCCCAGATCGAGCCGTTCCTGGCCTTCGAGGGCGAGAACGCCGCGACCATGGTCAACAACCTCGACTGGACCGCGCCGCTGTCGACGATCGACTTCCTGCGCGACATCGGCAAGCACTTCCCGGTCAACCGGATGCTGGCGCGCGACGTGGTGAAGAGCCGTCTCGAGGCCGGGATCAGCTACACCGAGTTCAGCTACATCCTGCTGCAGTCGATGGACTTCCTGCAGCTCTACCGCGACCACGGTGTGACGCTGCAGTTCGGCGGCTCCGACCAGTGGGGCAACCTCACCGGCGGCGTCGAGCTGATCCGTCGCTCCGAGGGCGGCAAGGCCCACGCCTTCGCCACCCCGCTGATCACCAAGACCGACGGCACGAAGTACGGCAAGACCGAGGGTGGAGCCCTGTGGCTCGACCCCGAGATGATGTCTCCCTACGCCTTCTACCAGTTCTGGCTCAACGTCGAGGACGAGAAGGTCGGCGAGCTGCTGCGCATCTTCACCTTCTTCTCCCGCGAGGAGATCGAGGAGCTCGACCGGCAGACCGCGGAGAAGCCGTTCCTGCGCGCGGGGCAGAAGGCCCTGGCCGAGCACGTCACCACCCTGGTGCACGGCGCCGAGGAGACCGAGCGGATCAAGGCCGCCTCCGCGGCGCTCTTCGGCAGCGGCGACCTCGCCACCCTGAGCCCCGCCACGCTCGGCGCCGCACTGCGCGAGGCCGGCGCCGTTCGCCTGGACGGCGCCGAGGCGCTGCCCAACGTGGTGGAGCTGCTCGTGGCTACCGGCCTGTCCAAGAGCAAGGGCGACGCTCGCCGTACCGTCTCCGAGGGAGGCGCCTACGTGAACAACGTCCGGGTCAGCGACCCCGAGCACGTGCCCGCCCGTGCCGACCTGCTGGGGGGCACCTGGCTGGTCCTGCGTCGCGGCAAGCGCAACCTGGCCGGCGTCGAGATCGGCTGAGGAGGCGGCGTGAGCGGGTGGCCCGAGTCCCTGGAGGCCCGAGCGCAGTCCGTGCTCGCGCCCGAGGTCTTCGAGTACGTCGCACAGGGGGCGCGCGAGGGCGTCACCACCCAGGAGGCCACACCCGCCTGGCGCCAGGTGCGCCTGCACCCGCGGGTGCTGCGCGACGTGACCAGCGTCGACCTCACCGTGAGCCTGCTCGGCCACGACCTGGCCGTGCCGTGGGGCGTGGCGCCGACGACGTTCCAGCGGGCGGTGCACCCCGACGGCGAGCTGGCGATGGCGCGCGCCTGCGCGGCCGCCGGCTCGCCGATGGTCGTCTCCAGCAACGCCGGCACCTCCTTCGCGGCGATCGGCGAGACCGGGGTGCACTGGTGGCTGCAGGCCTACCTGCCCGCGGACCGGACGCTGGCCAAGCCGCTGCTGGCGCGCGCCGTGGCGGCGGGCGCGCAGGCCGTGGTGCTCACCGTGGACACCCCCGTCGTCGGCACCAAGTACCAGCGTGGTGAGACCAGCGTGTGGGAGAGCGTCGACGCCGGCCTGCTGCGGGTGAACTTCGACGCCGGCTACGACGAGCAGCCAGGCTCGGAGAAGGCGCCCGACCTCGGCCCCCACGACATCGGCTGGGTGGCCGCCCTCACCGGCCTGCCCGTCGTGGTCAAGGGAGTGCTCCGCCCCGACGACGCGGTGCGCTGCGTCCAGGCGGGCGCGGCCGCGGTCTGGGTCTCCAACCACGGAGGGCGCCAGCTGGACCGGACGGTCTCGACCGCGGCTGCGCTGCCCGCGGTCGTGGACGCCCTCGGCGACACCGCGCAGGTGTACGTCGACGGGGGAGTGCGCACCGGCCTGGACGTGGTGACCGCGTGTGCCCTGGGCGCCCGGGCGGTGTTCCTGGGGCGCCCCGCCCTCTACGCGCTGGTCGACGGGGAGGACGGGGTCGCCGCCTGGCACGCGGAGCTCGCTCGGCAGACGACGGAGGCCCTGAGGCTGTCCGGCAGCCGAAGCGTGGCCGACGCACGAGGACTGGCCGACCCGGGCCTCTGACCTGCGAAGACGGGACACTGGCCCGCTTCAAACCTGACTGTGCCCGGCGTCACGTGGCCCCGAGTTGCCCACCAGGTCAGGCCCGGTCTAATGTTCTGTCTGTCGCCGAGAGCGGCGGGGAGCAAGGCCCTGAAGAGGGTGCGGGCTCCCGGCTCTCAGGTCGGCCCCTTTCGCTGTGTCTCCGGTTTGACCGGGTGGTGCGGATCGGGTAAGTTTCTGCAGGTTGCCCCGGCGCCTGATCGTCACCTGATGGTGGTGGTTGGGGTGGTGCGCGTGTGATGTTTGAGAACTCAACAGTGTGTCATATTAGTCGACGAATTAGTTTGATGCCTCGTCGATCACCTTTGG
>NZ_JCBAJY010000005.1:0-362967 GCF_059766615.1 Nocardioides sp. Z43_10
TAGCCGTTGGCACGCTCGACCACGCCCTTGGCTTCGGGATCGCGGGGCCGAGTCTGGTAGATCCGGGTGCCGAGGGTGCCGGCGAACCCACGGGCACCGACGGTGAGCTTGTGGTGCTGGCCGATCCCGGCCTCGTTGTCCCACACCAGCGTCTTGGGCACCGCCCCGAGCGAGCCGGACAGCAGGAGCCACATCCCGGCCAGCAGGTCGCCAGTGGTGCGGCTCGGCAGAAGCGTGGCCATGATGAAGCCCGACCACGCCGCGACCATCGTGAGCACCGGCGGAGCGGCCAGCACGCCGGGCGCCACCGGCACGACCTTCGGGGGGAACCACAGGTCGCACTGCACGATCTCACCAGGGGCGTACTGGGTGCGGTCCGCGGGATCTGCTGGGGCGTACAGCGGACGTAGCAGCGCGACCCTGGCGCGCAGCACTGACGCGGAATGGTGCCATCCGATCCGCTCGGCGATCACCGTGGCCGGCATCGCCGGGGTCTTTGCCAGCAGCGCCCGGATCGCAGGCTCGAACTCATCGACACGTGAGCCCCCCGCCCGACGCTCGTACTTGGGTGGCTCGTTCGCCGCCAAGGCCGCTCGCACCGTGTTGCGGGCAACTCCCAGCTCACGGGCGATCGCCTTGATCGCCATGCCCTCCGTTCGATGCAGCCTGCGGATCTCGGCCCAATGCTCCACGCTGATCACTCCCTCACTGTGTCGGAGGGGGGTCAACATTCATCCGGCACCAGGGGGTCAGTCTTCACGCGGCACTGACAGATGTCATGCCGCCAATGTCGCGGCGCCGGGACGGACTGCCAACGGGACATTCACACGTCTGTGGATAACGACCCGCCCATGTCCGCCGTACGGCGCGAGTTCACGCCGACTCGGCACCCGTACGGCGCGAGTTCACGCCGACTCGGCACCTGTACGGCGTGAGTTCACGCCGACTCGGCACCTGTCCGGCGTGAGTTCACGCCGACTCGGCACCTGTCCGGCGCGAGTTCACGCCGACTCGGCACCCGTACGGCGCGAGTTCACGCCGACTCGGCACCCGTACGGCGCGAGTTCACGCCGACTCGGCACCTGCGGGGGCTGCGGGAGTGGTGAGGTACCAGGTGGTCTCGTGGCGGCCTTGGACGGCTCGGGCGGGGATCTCGTGGGGGTCGCCGCCGGCCAGCGCACGGGCCACGGCGTCGGCCTTGGCCGCCCCGTCCACGACGAACCACACGGCGCGGGTTCGGTTGAGGCTCTCGAAGGTGAGCGAGATCCGTAGCGGGGGCGGCTTGGGGGAGTCCCGCACCCCCACGACCGTGCCGGTGGCGCCCAACCCCGGATGCCCGGGGAACAGCGAGGCCACGTGGCCGTCCGGTCCGAGTCCCAGCATCACCACGTCGAACTCGAAGCCGACGCCGTCCTCGCTCCCGCCGACAGCCTGGCCACGGCCGAGCGCCGCCAGCTCCCGCGCGTACGACGCCGCACCGGCGTCCACGTCTGGAACCTCGGCGCTCGACGGCATCCGGTGGACGCGGGCGGGGTCCAGCGGCAGCTGGTCGAGCATGGCCTCGTCGGCCTGGGCGTCGTTGCGGTCGGCGTCGCCCGGAGCCACGAACCGCTCGTCGCCCCACCACAGCTCCACGCGCGACCAGTCCACGCGCGAGTCCACCGCGCGGCGGGCGATCTCACGGTGGATCTCGACGGCGATCGAGCCACCGGTGAGCACCACCTGCGGCACCCGGCCGGCCTCCTGGACGGCCTCCAGGCGGGCCAGCAGCGTCGAGGCCACCTCACCGGCCAGCGTGGCAGGGTCGGGCAGCACCACGAGGCGGGGCTCGGTGCCGGCCATCTCAGGCCTCCGCCGCGGCGGCCAGGTGACGCACGGTGGCGGCGTACACGTCGTCCTCGTCCAGGCGCCGCAGCTCCTCGGCGAGCAGCTCGGCGAGTCCGCGGGTGCGCAGGGCCGCGGTTCGGTCCGGCTGGCCGGGCGTGCTCAGCGTGGCGGCGTGCTCGTCGCGGCGAGTGATCCGGACCGGGCCGCTGGCCGTCTCCAGGACCACCTCGTGGATCCCCGGCTGCTCGGCGTGGTGACGGGTCACCTCGACGCGCAGTCGATCGGAGAGCCAGGCGGCCAGGAGCTCCGCGCTCGGGTCGTGCCGGGGGGCGGTGACCTCCACAGCCAGCACGCGCTCCTGGTGCTGGTCGAGCGCACCGGCGAGCACGGCGCGCCACGGGGTGATCCGGGTCCAGGTCAGGTCGGTCGAGCCGGGTGCGTAGGAGCGGCACCGGGCCAGCAGCGCCCCGGCGCTGGCCGGGCCGCAGGTGAGGTCGGTGATCCGGCGCTGGGCGAGCCTGCCGATGGGGTCGGCACCGGGCTCGACGGGGGCCCGGCACGACCACCACACCACGACCGGGGAGTCCGGCAGCAGCAGCGGCAGCACGACCGACTCGGAGTGCGCGACGACCCGGCCGGTGAGCCGGATCAGCGCCACCTCCCCGGTCCAGCCCCCGCCGTTGCCGACCCGGGCGGACACCTTCGCCTTGCCGCGGCCGTCGCCGAGGACCACCACCAGCACC
Organism: Nocardioides sp. Z43_10; assembly: GCF_059766615.1. Classification (NCBI taxonomy): domain Bacteria; kingdom Bacillati; phylum Actinomycetota; class Actinomycetes; order Propionibacteriales; family Nocardioidaceae; genus Nocardioides; species Nocardioides sp. Z43_10. The sequence goes on from NZ_JCBAJY010000005.1 coordinate 2,571, forward strand.
CGCGCCGGGTGCTCGTGGGTGGCCTCGCGCGCGGCGTCCATCGCGGTGTCGAGGCTGTCGTCGTCCGCGACCACGACGAGCGTCATCACCATCCCGATCGCGGGGGAGCCGGCGCGCACCCGGGCGCGGACCAGCTCGGCGGCGATCGACGTGGCGCTGGTGTCCTCGAGCTCGATCATGGGCGCCTCCAGGTGCGTCCGTCGCGGGCCAGCATCGCATCCGCCGACGGCGGGCCCCAGGTGCCGGCCGGGTAGGTGTCCGGCTTCCCGCTGCGTGCCCAGTAGTCGATGATCGGGTCGAGGATCTGCCAGGACAGCTCGACCTCCTGGTGCTGGGGGAACAGCGGCGGGTCACCGAGCAGCACGTCGAGGATCAGCCGCTCGTAGGCCTCCGGGCTGGCCTCGGTGAAGGCCTCGCCGTAGGCGAAGTCCATGCTCACGTCGCGGATCTCCATCTGGGTGCCCGGCACCTTGGCGCCGAACCGGATGGTGACGCCCTCGTCGGGCTGGACCCGGATCACCAGCGCGTTGCTGCCCAGGTCCTCGGTGGCGGTGTCGTGGAAGGGCAGGTGGGGTGCGCGCTTGAAGACGACCGCCACCTCGGTGACCCGGCGACCCAGGCGCTTGCCGGCGCGCAGGTAGAACGGCACGCCCGCCCAGCGCCTGTTCTCCACCGCCAGGGTGATCGCGGCGTAGGTCTCGGTGGTCGAGGAGGCCGGGATGTCCTCCTCGTCGGTGTAGCCGGCGACCAGGTGACCGCCCGCCCAGCCCTCGACGTACTGGCCGCGCGCGGTGGCCAGGTCGAGGCGCTTGGGCACCGTGACGGAGGAGAGCACCTTCTGCTTCTCCAGGCGCAGCGAGAGCGCGTCGAAGCTCGGCGGCTCCTCCATCGCGATCAGCGCCATCAGCTGCAGCAGGTGGTTCTGGATCACGTCGCGGGCGGCGCCGATCGCGTCGTAGTAGCCCGCGCGTCCACCGATCCCGATGTCCTCGGCCATGGTGATCTGCACGTGGTCCACGTAGTTCGCGTTCCACACCGGCTCGAACAGGGTGTTGGCGAAGCGCATCGCCAGGATGTTCTGGACGGTCTCCTTGCCCAGGTAGTGGTCGATGCGGAACACCGACTCGGCGGGGAAGACCTCCTCGACCATCGCGTTGAGCTCGCGGGCGGAGGCGAGGTCGTGGCCGAACGGCTTCTCCACGACCACCCGGTGCCAGGCGTCGCCCTTGGGCTCGGCCAGGCCGTGCTCCTTGAGCTGGCCGATCACGTCGCCGAAGAATCGCGGCGGGATCGACAGGTAGAAGGCGTGGTTGCCGCCGGTGCCGCGCTCCTCGTCCAGCGTCTCGAGGGTACGGCGCAGCTCGGCGAACGCCTCGTCGTCGGCGAAGTCGCCCTGCACGAAGCGGATGCCCTCGGCGAGCTGCTGCCAGGTCTCCTCACGAAACGGCGTGCGGGCGTTGTCGCGCACGGCGTCGTGGACGACCTGGGTGAAGTCCTGGTCGGCCCAGTCGCGCCGCGCGTAGCCCACCAGCGAGAACCCCGGCGGCAGCAGACCCCGGTTGGCGAGGTCGTAGACGGCCGGCATCAGCTTCTTGCGGGCCAGGTCGCCGGTCACCCCGAACAGCACCAGCGTGCACGGTCCCGCGACGCGCGGCAGCCGCCGGTCGTCGGGCGACCGCAGCGGGTTCGTGTACGTCGTCACGCGAGCGCCGCACGCACCGAGGCGAGGCCGGAGGGGTTCTCCACGTGCAGCCGGAGCACCGGACGACCTGCGGCGGCCAGCACCTGGCCGTCGCCGACGGCCTGCGCGGTCAGGAACTCGTGGAACGTGAACGGACGGTCGGGGACCGCCAGGTCGGCCTCCGGCTGGCCGGTGATCTGCAGGTAGACCCCGGTGGCCGGCCCACCCTTGTGGTACTGCCCGGTGGAGTGCAGGAAGCGTGGCCCCCACCCGAAGGTGACCGGGCGCCTGGTCCGCTCGGCGAGCGGGGCGCGGACCGCGGCCAGGGCCGCGTCGCGGTGCCGGTCGAGGTAGGCCTGCACCGACAGGTAGCCCCGCCGCTCGTCGAGCCGGCTCAGCAGGGCGGCCACGGCGTCGGCGACGGTGTCGGTGCCGGCCGGGAGCCACCCCTCGGAGGCGTACACGGTGACCGGGCCGTCTACGAACAGCGGCGTCGGGCCGGAGGCGCCCCCGCCGAGCATCTCGCGGGCGGCGGCCTTGGCGCTCTCCACGTCCGGCTGGTCGAAGGGGTTGATCCCGAGCACCCGTCCGGCGACCGCGGTGGCGTGCTCCCACAACAGCAGCTGCGCCCCCAGCGGGGCGTCGACGCGGACCGCGAAGCCGGAGGCGGGGGAGACGTCGGCGAAGACGTCGTCGGGGCCGAACGCGCACAGCACCTCGTCGGGGCGGCTGGGCTGGAAGTCGACGGCGTGGACGTCCTCGACGACCACGGGCAGCACGCCCTGGCCGTCCTTGCCGGTCGACTCGGCGACCAGCTGCTCGATCCAGTCGCCGAGGCCGGAGAACGCCGCGCCGGCGTTGGCGAGCACCAGCTTGTCGACGCCGGCCAGGTTGGCGGCCCCGAGCAGGGCGCCCAGCCGCAGGGACGGGTTGTCCGGCGAGTCGGCCTCGAGGGCGGGTCGAGCCGCCGCCGCCTCGTCGAGGAGCCGGCTGAGGTCGGCGCCGGCCAGGCCGCTGGGCACCAGGCCGAAGGCGGTCAGCGCGGAGAACCGCCCGCCCACCGCCGGGTCGGCGTGGAAGACGCGGTAGCCGGCGTCGGTGGCGCTCTCCGACAGCGGCGAGCCGGGGTCGGTGACGACCACGATGCGTCGGGTCGGGTCGATCCCGGCGTCGGCGAACGCCTTCTCGAAGGCGCGGCGCTGGCTGTCGGTCTCGACGGTGCCGCCGGACTTGCTGGAGACCACCACGACGGTCTCGGCGAGCCGGTCCTCCAGGGCGGTGCGCACGAAGTCGGGGTCGGAGGAGTCGAGCACGACCAGGTCGACGCCCTCCGCGGCGCAGATCACCTCCGGGGCGAGCGAGGAGCCGCCCATCCCGCACAGCGCGACCCGGGTCAGGCCCTCGGCGCGCAGCTCCTCACGCAGAGCCGCGATCTCGGCGAGGAGCGGGCGCGAGCTGTGCGGCAGGTCGATCCAGGCGAGCCGCTTGCCGGCCTCCGCCTCGGCCGCCGGACCCCACAGGGAGGGGTCCTGGTCGGCCAGGCGGGAGGCGACCCGGTCGCCGACCAGCTGCCCCACCACCGCGTCGTACGACGCGGGGTCGGGGCAGGTCAGGTGCAGGGTGGAGCCGGGGGCCGCTCCGGCCCCCTCGCTCTTCACGACGGTCCAGGCGGCCCCGCTCACGCGTCGGCCCCGGCCTGTGCGCCGCGGGCCTTGTCGAGCTGCCCGCTCACCGTCTCGACCAGCTCGGCCCAGGAGGCGTCGAACTTCTCGAGCCCCTCGCGCTCCAGGACGGCCAGGACGTCGTCGAAGTCGACGCCGACCGCGGCCAGGCCGGCCAGCACCTGCTCGGCCTCGCCGGCCCGGCCGGTGACCGTGTCGCCGGTCACCTCGCCGTGGTCGGCGAAGGCCGTCAGCGTCTTCTCCGGCATCGTGTTGACGCTGCCGGAGACGACCAGCTCGCTGACGTAGAGGTCGTCGCGGTAGGCCGGGTCCTTGACTCCGGTCGAGGCCCACAGCGGCCGCTGCGCTCGGGCGCCGTGGGCGGCGAGCGCCTCGAAGCGCGGCGAGGAGAAGACCTGGGCGTAGGCGGCGTGGGCCAGCCACGCGTTGGCCAGCGCGGCCTTGCCCTTGAGCACCTGAGCGGTGTCGGTGCCGATGGCGTCCAGGCGCTTGTCGACCTCGCTGTCCACCCGCGAGATGAAGAACGACGCCACCGAGCTGATCGAGGCCAGGTCACGGCCCTGGGCGTGGGCCTGCTCGAGGCCGGTGAGGTAGGCGTCCATCACCGCACGGTAGCGCTCGAGGCTGAAGATCAGGGTCACGTTGACGCTGATCCCCTCCGCGATCGCCGAGGTGATCGCGGGCAGCCCCTCGATGGTCGCGGGGATCTTGATCATCGCGTTGGGGCGGTCGACCGCGGCCCACAGCTCGTGGGCCGCCTTGGCCGTGCCGGCGGTGTCGCGGGCCAGGCCCGGCTCCACCTCGATGGAGACCCGGCCGTCGGCGGGGGTCTTCGCGAACACCGGGGCGAGGATGTCGCAGGCGTTGCGGACGTCCTCGGTGGTGAGCTCGAAGATCGCTCGGTCGGCGTCGGCGCCGTCGGCGACCAGCGCGCGGACCTGGGCGTCGTAGCGCTCGCCGTTGGCCAGTGCGGAGGCGAAGATCGTCGGGTTGGTGGTCACCCCGACCACCGACGAGTCGCGGACCAGGTCGGCCAGGTTGCCGCTCTCGATGCGCTCGCGGGACAGGTCGTCGAGCCAGATCGAGACTCCGGCGTCGGACAGGGCCTTCAGACGGTCAGACAATGTGCTTCCTCCCAGGTGGTGGAGCGGGGTCGTGGGTGTGACGGTTTCCCGTCGGGCGCTTCGTCAACGCCCCCGACGCTCAGCGGGTGACCGCGGCGATGCTGTCGCGGGCCGCGTCGACGACCGCCTGGGCGGTCACGCCGTACTCGGTGAAGATCCGGGCGTAGTCGGCGCTGGCGCCGTACTGCTCGATCGAGACCATCCGGCCGGCGTCGCCGACCAGGTCGCGCCAGCCCATCTTGATGCCGGCCTCGACCGAGACCCGCGCCTTGACCGACGGCGGGATCACGGTGTCGCGGTAGGCCTGCTCCTGCTCGGCGAACCACTCCAGGCACGGCATCGACACGACCCGGGCGCGGACGCCCTCTTCGGCGAGGAGCGCGTGCGCCTCGACGGCGAGCTGGACCTCGGAGCCGGTGGCGAGGAGCACCACGTCGGGCAGGCCGCCGTCGGTGTCGAGCAGCACGTAGCCGCCGCGGTGGACCTGGGAGGCGTCGCTGAAGCCCTCGGTGCCGCGCGGGAAGACCGGGACGTTCTGCCGGGTCAGGCACAGGCCGGCGGGGCGGTCAGTGTGCGCCATGATCGCGGCCCAGGCGGCGGAGACCTCGTTGGCGTCGGCGGGGCGGACCACGTCGAGGCCGGGGATCGCCCGTAGCGCCGCGAGGTGCTCGATCGGCTGGTGGGTCGGGCCGTCCTCGCCGAGGCCGATGGAGTCGTGGGTCCACACGTAGGTGACCGGCAGGCCCATCAGCGCCGCCAGGCGCACCGCGCCGCGCATGTAGTCGGAGAAGGTGAGGAAGGTGCCGCCGAAGACGCGGGTGCCGCCGTGCAGGGCGATGCCGTTCATGATCGCGCCCATCGCGTGCTCGCGGATGCCGAAGTGGAGCACCCGTCCGGCGAGCGGGTCACCCTGCCACTGGTCGGTGGACCGGTCGCCGGGGATGAAGGAGGGGGCGCCCTTGATCGTGGTGTTGTTGGACTCGGCGAGGTCGGCGGAGCCGCCCCACAGCTCGGGCATCAGCTCGGCCATCGCGTTGATCACGGCGCCGGAGGCCTTCCGGGTGGCGACGCCCTTGGGGTCGGCCTCGAAGGTCGGCAGCGCGTCGGTGAGCCCGACCGGCAGGGCTCGGGTCTGCAGCCGCTCCCAGAGCGCGAGGTCCGCGGACTCGTGCCACTTCTCGAAGGAGGCCTGCCACTCCTGCTGGGCCAGTTTGCCGCGCTCGACCAGGGAACGGGTGTAGGTGAGCACGTCGGCCGGCACCTCGAAGGTCCGGTCGGGGTCGAAGCCGAGGATCTCCTTGGTGGCCGCCACCTCGGCGTCACCGAGGGCCGAGCCGTGGGAGGCTCCGGTGCCCTGGGCGTTCGGCGCCGGCCAGGCGATCACGGTGCGCAGCACGATGAAGCTGGGCCGGTCGGTGACCTGCTCGGCGGCGCGGATCGCGTCGTAGAGCGCGGGCACGTCCTCGGTGTAGGCGGTGCCGTCGTGGGTCCAGTCGACGGTCTGGACGTGCCAGCCGTACGCCTCGTAGCGCTTGGCGACGTCCTCGGTGAACGCCACGTCGGTGTCGCCCTCGATCGAGATCCGGTTGGCGTCGTAGATCACGGTGAGGTTCCCGAGCTGCTGGGTCCCGGCGATCGAGGAGGCCTCGCCGCTCACGCCCTCCTGCAGGTCGCCGTCGCTGCACAGCGCGTAGACGCGGTGGTCGAACGGTGAGGTGCCGGCGGGAGCGTCCGGGTCGAGCAGCCCGCGCTCGCGGCGCGCGGCCATGGCCATGCCCACGGCGTTCGCGACGCCCTGGCCGAGCGGGCCGGTGGTCGTCTCCACACCGGCGGTGTGCCCGAACTCGGGGTGCCCGGGAGTCTTGCTGCCCCAGGTGCGCAGCGCCTTGAGGTCCTCCAGTTCGAGGCCGAACCCGCCGAGGAACAGCTGGGTGTAGAGCGTGATGGAGCTGTGCCCCAGGGAGAGCACGAAGCGGTCGCGTCCTGCCCAGTTGGGGTCTGCCGGGTTGTGCCGCATCACCTTCTGGAACAGCAGGTGGGCGACCGGGGCCAGGCTCATCGCGGTGCCGGGATGGCCGTTGCCGACCTTCTGGACCGCGTCCATGGCCAGCACGCGCGCCGTGTCCACCGCCCTCTGGTCAATTTCGCTCCAGTCCAGACGCGCGGTGTCGCTCACGGGGTTCCTCTCGTTCACGGGTTTGTCCGGCCGGGCCGGAGCACTGTTCTCGGCGTGGAGCCGAGATGGATGCCGGGGGAGTGCAGCCGCCTCTGAGCCTACTCACCCCGAGCGATAGACTCGACCCCGCACCAACCCCACCCCCGCGAGGATCTCTGTGACGTACGTCGGCCGCTCGGCCCCAGCTGCTCCTGACCCTCAGGAGCACCCTGCAGGGCATCTCCCGGGCGGCGCAGCGGGCGACACGGGAGCAACCCCGGAGGGACGGGCCAGCTTCCGCGACGTGGTCGGGGCCTACATCGGCCTGACCAAGCCGCGCGTGATCGAGCTGTTGCTGCTCACCACCGTCCCGGTGATGTTCTTCGCCGCGCGGGGGGTGCCCGGGCTCGGCCTGGTCGCAGCCACCGTCGTGGGCGGCACGCTCTCCGCGGGCTCGGCGTCGGTGCTGAACTGCGTCTACGACCGTGACATCGACGAGCAGATGCGTCGGACCCGTCGCCGTGCCCTGCCCCGCCACATGGTCTCGCCGCGCGCGGCCCTGGTGTTCGGGCTCGCCCTCGGGGTGATCTCGACGGTGATCCTGTGGCTGTGGGTCAACCCGCTCTCGGCGATGCTCTCCGTGGGCGCGAACGCGTTCTACGTGCTGATCTACACGATGGTGCTCAAGCGCCGGACCACCCAGAACATCGTGTGGGGCGGACTCGCCGGGTGCTTCCCGGCCCTGATCGGCTGGACGGCCGTCACCAACGAGCTCGCCTGGACGCCGGTCGTGCTGTTCCTGGTGGTGTTCTTCTGGACGCCGCCGCACACCTGGGCGCTGGCCCTGCGCTACCGCGAGGACTACGCGAACGTCGACGTGCCGATGCTGCCCGTGGTCGCGCCGGCCAACGTGGTGGGGCGCCAGATCGTGATCTACAGCTGGGTGCTGGTGGCCACCTCGCTGCTGCTGTGGCCGGTGGCGGACACCGGCTGGGTCTACCCCGTCGCCGCCACCGTGCTCGGCGCCTACTTCCTCTACGAGGCGCACGCCATGTGGCGGCGTACCCGGGCCAGCGACAACCTGACCGAGATCCGGCCGATGCGGCTCTTCCACAGCTCGAACCTGTACCTGTCGCTGCTGTTCGTCGCGGTCGCGCTCGATCCGCTGCTCACCCGCTGAGGGCCTGCGGCTGGGTGGTGCGCCTCCCAGGCTGCCGTTTGGTCCCCAACGGCGTGATTTCGCGGCCGAGAAGGTCCGTTTCTGACCAATCGGTGGCCCCGGAGGGCTGCCCACGCGAGTTGCGCGGGCCGTCGGGCGTGGCTGGGCGGTGCTGCGGCGTACGACGGCAGTCCCGAGCCGCTGGTAGCGGCCCAGGGGAGTGCGCCGAACGGCCGGATGGAGGCCGGCGCTGGGTCCGTGGCGTAGCCGGGGCCATCACCGCACGGTCAGATCCGGCCCACCGCTACCCGGCCTGGCGTCCCCGTCCCTTAGGACCACGGCGATGATGAGACCGCCGTTTGGTCCCCAACGGCGTGATTCTGCGGCCGAGAAGTCCGTTTCTGACCATTCGGCGGCCCCGGAGAGCTTGTCTTGCGAGCGAGCGGGGCGGGTGGGTTGGTCGTGGGGTGGTTTCGCACCGTACGACGGCAGGGTCGCGCCGTTGGCAGGGGGCCGAGGGGAGTGCGCCGTACCGGCCGGGAAGAAGTCGACGCTGGGTCACTGGAGGGGCCGGCGACCCTCATCGAATGGTCAGAAACGGCATGCCGATACCCGGAATGGCATCCGTTGGGGACCAAACGGCGGCGAGGCGGCGATGCGGTCGGAAAAATTCCGGCCCACCGGGCAACCATCTCGGTGTCCCACGCGTCAGAGACAGGCAGGCGGTGCGGGGCCGGGTCCGTCACGGGGGTGTGGACCCGGCCCCGCACGGCCTGACCACACCGCCCGACCGGACCGCCTGACCGAACGGCCTCGCGCCGCCAAACGCGCACCGCCGGCCTGGGCACGCCAGCCTGAATCCGTCGGTCCGGACTAATCGGCCCGGACTAGTCGGCTGACCCGGTCCACCCGGACCGGCCGAATCACCCGGCCCGGTCCACCCGGACCGGCCGAATCACCCGGCCCGGTCCACCCGGTCCACCCGGACCGGCCGAATCACCCGGTCGAAACCCGGCCAGTTCACCAGCCGGCCAGTCCACCAGCGGTCAGCTCGCCGAAGCCGGGGTCCCGTGTGCGCGCAGCAGCACCCAGGTGACCGCCGCCGAGAGGATCGCGGCGCCCAGCATGTGCAGCCCGACGAGGATCTCGGGGAGGTCGGTGAAGTACTGCACGAAGCCGAGCACCCCCTGGGCCAGCTCGAGGGCGAGGAGCACGCCCGCCGCGGAGGCCAGCGCCCGGGCGCCCTGCCGGTGTGCCAACCAGACCAGGGCCACGGTCAGCGCCAGCAGCAGGTAGACCGCCCAGGCGTGCACGTGGCTCATCGCCTGCGGGTCCAGGCCGTTGCGGCGCGCGTCCACGTCACCGGCGTGCGGGCCGCTGCCGGTCACCACGGTGCCGAGGTAGAGGACCACCCACATCACCGCGAAGACCGCCCAGGTCAGGCGTCGCAGGCCCAGCCCGGGGCGCGCGGTGGCCGGAGCCCGGTCCGCTGCGCTGGCGGGCCTGCCCAGCTCGTCGAGCAACATCACGCACACGCCGATGATCGCCATCGAGGCCAGCAGGTGCAGGGCGACGATCCAGGGGTTGAGCTCGGTGAGCACGGTGATGCCGCCGATCACGCCCTGCAGCGGGATGCCCAGCACCACCACCAGGGCGAGCCGGGTGGCGCGCTCGCGGCCCGAGCGCCAGACCAGGACCAGGCAGGAGACGGCGATCGCGACCAGCACCCAGGTGAGCATCCGGTTGCCGAACTCGATGGCGCCGTGGATGCCGAGCTCGGGGTGGGCGACGAAGGACTCCTCGCTGCACTTCGGCCACTCCGAGCAGCCCAGGCCCGAGGCCGTGAGTCGCACGGCGCCGCCGGTGACGACGATCGCGATGTTGGCGACCAGGTTGGCGATGGAGATGCCCCGCAGCCAGCGGTGGTCGGTGGGGATGAGGCGCTCGAGGGTGTCGGTGGTGTTCACGAAGGTCACTCCCACTTGAAGAAGCGTGAGGCGAGGGCGGTGCCGAGCAGGGCCCAGCCCAGCAGGATGAGCAGCGGCAGCACCGGGGTGGTGCCGTCCAGGAGAGAGGCGCGCATGGCGTCGCCGAGGGCAGCCGAGGGCAGGAACTGCAGGAGGTCGCCGACCGAGCCGTACGACGAGCGCGGCAGCACCACGGCGCCGCCGGCCATCAGCAGCAGGTAGACGAGGTTGGCCGCGGCCAGCGTCGCCTCGGCGCGCAGGCTGCCGGCCAGGGCGAGGGCCAGGCCGGCGAAGGCGGCCGTGCCGAGGGCGGCGCTGAGGATCGCCAGGGCGACCCCGGCCAGGCCGCCGCGGGGGCTCCAGTCCAGGGCCAGCGCGACCCCGCAGATCACGACCGCCTGCAGCACCTGGACGCCGAGCAGCGCGCCGACCTTGCCGGCCAGCAGCCCGCTGCGCGGCAGCGGGGAGGCCCCCAGCCGCTTGAGCAGGCCGTAGCGGCGCTCGAAGCCGGTGGCGATGGCCAGCGAGGTGAACGCGGTCGACATCACCGCGAGGGCGAGGACGCCCGGGGTGAGCACGTCGACGCCCGGGTGCGAGAAGGACAGGTCGAGGCGGCGCGCCGCCAGCACCCCGCCGACCAGGACGATCACCGGGATCACCACCGCGATCAGGATCTGCTCGCCGTTGCGCAGCAGCAGACGGGCCTCCATCGCGGTCTGGGCGCGCACCTGCTGGCGGTACGGCGCGGCGCCGGGTGCGGGGCTGAACGTGCCGGTGGGGGTGGTGCTCATCGCCCGGCCACCTCCTCGGTGCCGAGCTCGCGCCCGGTGAGCTGCAGGAAGACGTCCTCGAGGGTGCGCTGTCCCAGCGTCAGCGACTCGGGGACCACGTCGTGTCGCTGGCACCAGGCCGAGACGACGGCCAGCGTGGAGGCGTCGGCCGGGCCGGTGACCAGCAGGCTGTGCTCGTTGAGCGCGGTCACCTCGGTGTGCGCGCCCAGCGCGTCGGCCAGCGACGCCGGGGCGCCGGGCGGGAAGGGCTCGGTGAGGACCAGCCGGATGGTGGCCGCACCCCGGGTCCGGGTCAGCTCGAAGGGCGTCCCCGACACGATCGCGCGGCCGTGGTCGATCACGTGGACCAGGTCCGCGAGCCGCTCGGCCTCGTCCATGTAGTGGGTGGTGAGCACGATCGTCACGCCGTCGCCCTGCATCTCGCGCAGCAGCTCCCAGGTCGTGCGCCGCGCGGCGGGGTCCATCCCGGCGGTCGGCTCGTCGACGAAGAGCAGCTCGGGGCGCCCCACCACGGCCATCGCCAGGCTCAGCCGCTGCTGCTGCCCACCGGACAGGCGCCGGTACGGCGTGCGCCCGCACTCGTCGAGACCGAGCCGCTCGACGAGCAGCCCGACCGGGAGCGGGTGGGCGTGCAGCGCGGCCACGTGACGCAGCATCTCGTCGGCACGGGCCCCTGACCAGGCGCCGCCGTCCTGCAGCATCACGCCGATCCGGGGGAGCAGCTCGCGGCGCTGGCGGACGGGGTCGAGCCCGAGCACCCGCACCGAGCCGCCCTGGGGGGCGCGGAAGCCCTCGCAGGTCTCCAGAGTGGTGGTCTTCCCGGCGCCGTTCGGTCCGAGGACCGCGGTGATCGAGCCGCGCGGCACGCTCAGCGAGAGCCCGTCCACGGCGACCTTGGTGCCGTAGCGCATTTTGAGCCGGTCGACGACGACGGCGGCGTCGGGACCATCGTCGGGGGGAAGCACGCGCCCAGTCTAGGTACGCCGCCGCGCCGGGCCCGCGCCGGGCATCGCGGTTCGCGGCACTCAGCCGCGGCGTGCCAGCAGCTCGGCCAGCACGTGCGCCTCGTCGCTGATGATCCCGGTCACGCCGATCGCGAGCATCTCCTCGAGCCGGGGGACGTCGTTGATCGGCCAGGTCATCACCACCTCCACGTGCCGGTGCAGGCGGGCCACGACCGCGGCGTCGAGCAGCGAGCTGTGCACCGAGACCCCGTACGGCGCGGGCCGGGGCGACTCCAGACGGGTCAGCAGCCGGCGCAGCTCGGCCCGGTTGCGCGCGGAGAGCACCGGGTGCACGTAGGGCAGGTCGGACATCGCGTCGACCGAGGGCCACCAGCGCCCGCAGACCACCACCGGCTGATGGCGCCCGCTCTCGTGCAGCAGCCGGGCGGCGGCCCGGCCGGCCGTGTCGCGACGGCCCTTGAGGTCGAGCATGAAGAGCGTGCCGTGGCTGTCGGCCTCGAGCAGCTCCTCGAGGCCGAGCCGGGGCGCCGACGCGGAGGCGAGCTCCCAGCGGTCCCACAGGAACGGCAGGGGGCCGGCAGTCTTGAGGTGGCGCACCTCGAGCCGGCCCCGGTACTCGTGCACGTCACACTCGATCACGTCCACGCCCAGGGCGTTGGCGGCGTGCAGCCCGCTCAGCGAGTTGCCGGCGCGGTGGGCGATCGCCAGCGCGCTCATCGGGGCGGTGCCTGCATCTGTCCCGACGGCTGGACGGCCCAGGAGCCGCTACGGCGGCGTCGCTCCAGGGCGAGGGCCGCGAGGTGGGCGCACAGCACCAGCGTGATGCCCCCCACCACGTCGAGCACGTAGTGGTTGGCGGTCGCGACCACCGCGAGCGCCATCAGGATCGGCATCAGCCAGCCGAGCACCCGCAGCAGCACCGAGGAGGTGGCGGCGACGACGGCCATCCCCACCAGCAGGTTCCAGCCCACGTGCAGGCTGGGCATCGCGGCGTACTGGTTGACGAAGGCGGGCGGCTGCAGCACCCGGTAGGCGTGCGAGGTCTCGCTCACGGTGTCCACCAGACCGAGCCCGGCCAGCCGAGGGGGAGCGACCGGGTAGAGCGCGAAGATGAACATGCCGACCAGGCCGGAGATCAGCATCGCGTCGCGCAGTCGCTCGAACACGGGGCGATGCTTCCACAGCAGCCACACCATGGTCGCCACGATCACCGGCCAGTGGCCCCAGATGTAGATCCAGTTGGCGAGCGTCGCCAGCCAGGGCCACCGGGTGAACGGCTCCTGCACCTGCGACTCGACGTCGATGCCCAGCGCGCGCTCGAGGGCGACGAGGTCGTGGGCGTGGTCCACAGCGGTGTGCGGCGAGCCCTCGGTCAGGCCCCGCACGCCGAAGTAGACGACGATGCAGAGCACGATGAGCGCGGCCTGGCCCAGCGCCCAGGCTCCGCGGCCGTGCGCGAGCCGGCGGTCCGGCGCAATGTCCATGAACGGCTCCGGTCCGTGATCGCCCCGTCGAACCCTCCCACCCACTATGCGCGCCGACGGCGCGGCTGTCGTGGGCACTTGGCCCCTTGCCGGGTCAGGCCGCCACCGCGGAGGGCACGCTCTCGCCGGCGCGGCGCAGCTCGCGACGGGTCAGGATCAGGCTGGCGCCGCCGAGCAGCAGCGCCGGCGCCCAGGCGAGCGCCGCCTTGAGGCTCACCGCGGCCGCGGCCGCCGCCCACGGCACCCCGAGGGCGACCAGGGCCACGACGAGCGCGCCGTCGCGCGGGCTCGCGCCGTTCGGGCCGGGCACCGCGCCGGCGATCTGGCTGGCACCGAAGGCGCCGAGCACCGCGAGCGGGGACAGCGAGTAGCCGGTGGCCGCCACCGCGCCGAGCAGGAGCCCGGCGATGCTGAGCTGGTAGCCGGCGGACAGGAGCACGCCGTGCAGGAGCTGGCGGGGCCGCGGCAGCGGGCGGCGGGGCAGCCACTGCGGGCGCGTGCGGCGGATCACCAGAACCGCGGCCACGACGAGCACCCCGACGGCGAGTGCGGCCAGCAGCGTCCGAGGCGGCAGCGCAGTACCGGCGAACACGGTGAAAGCCGCCAGCCCCAGCGCGCCGACCAGGCGGTCCAGCCCCACGCTCATCACCGCGTCGGCGCGCGGCAGCCCGACCCGGACCAGCCGGTGCAGGCGCCACGCGTCCGCCCCCACGTGCCCCGGGGTGAGCAGCCCCAGCAGCTCCGACTCCGCGTAGGCACGCAGGTGCCAGCCCCGGCCGAGGCCGGCATCGGTGATCGCCTCCCAGCGCAGCGGGCACAGCACGTACTTGCCGATCACCCAGGGCAGCAGCCCCCACAGCAGCGGCCACAGGCTGACCTCGGGCAGCCGAGGCAGGGTGACGGCGGGGACGACGAGGCTGAGCGCGATGCCGAGCCAGAGCACGACGCGGGAGTGGAGTAGGGCTCTCAGCCGCACGAGGCCCTCCAGCGGGAGGTCGGGGGTGGGGCGCCACCCATGAAACAGCGCGGTATCCGGACGGGCAAAATTCATGCCCGCGCGGCCGCGGGCATGCGGAAAGCAGGCTTAGGTGACCCTTACTTGAATGCGCTCGGGCATTAACGTCACACTTGTGTTGTGGAATTCTCCCGGACCTCCCTCGCTGCCCCCACCGGGGACGCGTCGACGCGTGCGCGCGTGGGTCGGTCTATCCTCGAGAACGGGCCCTCCACCGCGGCCGCCCTGGCCGAGCGACTGCACTTGACCCCCGCCGCCGTGCGCCGCCACCTCGACCACCTCGTCAGCGAGGGGACGGTGGAGGCGGCCGACCAGCGGGTGCACGGCAGCCGCGGCCGCGGCCGCCCGGCGAAGGTCTTCGGCCTGACCCAGGCGGGGCGCGACTCGTTCGACCAGCAGTACGACGACCTGGCCGTCCAGGCGCTGCGCTTCCTCGCCGAGACCCAGGGTGAGGAAGCGGTCCTGGAGTTCGCCAAGCGGCGCGTCGCGTTCATCGAGCGCGACTACGCCGGCATGGCCGAGCGGCACCCGGAGCTCTCCGCGGCCCAGGTGCTCGCCACGGTGCTCACCGAGAACGGGTACGCCGCCGGTGTCCGCGAGCTGCCGATCGGCGACCAGCTGTGCCAGCAGCACTGCCCGGTCTCCCACGTGGCCCACGAGTTCCCCCAGCTGTGCGAGGCCGAGACCACGGCGATCAGCCAGGTCCTCGGCCGGCACGTCCAGCGCCTGGCGACGATCGCCCACGGCGACGGCGTGTGCACCACCTGCATTCCAGACCTCAACAAGAAGGACGGAGCGTCAGCATGACGACGATCGAAGAGCTCAACCCCGGACTCCAGGGCATCGGCCGCTACGAGTTCGGTTGGGCTGACCGCGACGACGCCGGCGCCATCGCCAAGCGGGGCCTGAGCGAGGAGGTCGTGCGCGACATCTCCGCCAAGAAGAGCGAGCCGCAGTGGATGCTCGACCAGCGTCTCAAGGGCCTCAAGCTCTTCCACCGCAAGCCGATGCCGCAGTGGGGCGCCGAGCTCGGCGACATCGACTTCGACAACATCAAGTACTTCGTGCGCTCCAGCGAGAAGCAGGCAGCCACCTGGGACGACCTCCCCGAGGACATCAAGAACACCTACGACAAGCTCGGCATCCCCGAGGCGGAGAAGCAGCGCCTGGTCTCCGGCGTCGCCGCGCAGTACGAGTCGGAGGTCGTCTACCACTCGATCCGCGAGGATCTCGAGGAGCAGGGCGTGATCTTCGTCGACACCGACACCGCGCTGCGCGAGCACGAGGAGCTCTTCAAGGAGTACTTCGGCACGGTCATCCCGGTCGGCGACAACAAGTTCTCCGCGCTCAACACCGCGACCTGGTCGGGCGGCTCGTTCATCTACGTCCCCAAGGGCGTTCACGTGGACATCCCGCTGCAGGCCTACTTCCGGATCAACACCGAGAACATGGGCCAGTTCGAGCGGACGCTGATCATCGTCGACGAGGACGCCTACGTGCACTACGTCGAGGGCTGCACCGCCCCGATCTACTCCTCGGACTCGCTGCACTCCGCGGTCGTGGAGATCATCGTGAAGAAGGGCGGTCGCTGCCGCTACACGACCATCCAGAACTGGTCGAACAACGTCTACAACCTGGTCACCAAGCGCGCCACCTGCGACGCCGGCGCCACCATGGAGTGGGTGGACGGCAACATCGGCTCCAAGGTGACCATGAAGTACCCGGCGATCTACCTGATGGGCGAGCACGCCAAGGGCGAGACCCTGTCCATCGCCTTCGCCGGCGAGGGCCAGCACCAGGACGCCGGCGCCAAGATGGTGCACGCGGCTCCGCACACCTCGAGCTCGATCCTGTCGAAGTCGGTCGCCCGCGGCGGCGGTCGCACGTCGTACCGCGGCCTGATCCAGATCAACGAGGGGGCCTACGGCTCCAAGTCCAACGTGCTGTGTGACGCTCTGCTGGTGGACCAGATCAGCCGGTCGGACACCTACCCCTACGTCGACATCCGCGAGGACGACGTCTCGATGGGCCACGAGGCCAGCGTCTCGAAGGTCTCCGACGACCAGCTGTTCTACCTCATGTCGCGTGGCATGGAGCAGGACGAGGCGATGGCGATGATCGTGCGCGGCTTCGTCGAGCCCATCGCCAAGGAGCTCCCCATGGAGTACGCCCTGGAGCTCAACCGGCTCATCGAGCTGCAGATGGAAGGCGCCGTCGGCTGATCCACGGCGCCGCGCGCGGCGCCGCCGGAGCCCCCGATCCCGAACCGAGAAAGCTGACGATTAGTGACTGTGACTGACACGCCCGCCGTCGCGGGCGCCCTGGAGACGACCGACAAGGTCTCCAGCCACCTCCACCCCGAAGGATCCTTCGCGGTCGCGGACCACGAGGTCCCGACCGGGCGCGAGGAGATCTGGCGCTTCACCCCGCTCAAGCGGCTGCACGGCCTGCACGACGCCGTGCCGTTCGCCGAGGGCGCGTGCACGCTCGACGTCCAGGCCGCACCCGGCGTGGTCGTCGAGCAGGTCGGCGCCGACCACGCCCTGCGCGGGGCCTCCGGGCTCGTGCCGCGCGACCGGGTCTCGGCTCGTGCCTGGGAGGCGGCCGCGGGGGCGACCGTCGTCCGGGTGCCGAGCGAGGCCGTCGTCGCGGGCGCCACGATCATCACCCACACCGGCACCGGCAGCGACGCTCCCGGCGCGGGCCACGCGGTGATCGTGGCGGAGAAGTTCTCCCGTTCCACCGTCGTGCTGCGCTTCGAGGGCTCGGCGGTCCTCGCCGACAACGTCGAGATCGTCGTGGAGGACGGCGCCGAGCTCACCGTGGTCTCCCTGCAGGACTGGGCCGACGACGCGGTGCACCTGTCCACCCAGCACGCCAAGATCGGGCGCGACGCGACGCTGCGCCACGTGTCGGTGTCGTTCGGCGGCGACGTGGTCCGCCACGACGCCACCGCGACGTACGACGGACCCGGCGGCTCGGTGGAGATGCTCGGCATGTACTTCGCTGACGAGGGCCAGCACATCGAGCACCGACTCTTCGTCGACCACAACGAGCCCAACACGCGCTCCAACGTGATCTACAAGGGCGCCCTGCAGGGCGACGGAGCGCACGCGGTCTGGATCGGCAACGTGCTGATCCGCAAGGTCGCCGAGGGCATCGAGACCTACGAGGAGAACCGCAACCTGGTGCTCACCGACGGCTGCCAGGCCGACTCGGTGCCGAACCTCGAGATCGAGACCGGCGAGATCCAGGGCGCCGGGCACGCCTCGGCCGTGGGCCGCTTCGACGACGAGCAGCTGTTCTACCTGCGGGCCCGCGGGATCGAGGAGGCCGAGGCGCGCCGCCTGGTCGTGCACGGCTTCTTCAACGACCTGATCCGCCGCATCGACGTGGCGGAGCTGGAGGAGAAGCTCACCGAGACCGTCGAGGCGGAGCTCGCGAAGAACGTCCTGAAGGGCCTCTGATGGCCCTCGTGCGTGCCTGCGCGACCGACGAGGTGCCTCACGACGAGGGCTTCGCGGTCGTGCTCGACGGCGTCGAGGTCGCGGTGGCGCGCGACGGCGAGGAGTTCTTCGCCGTGCACAACCTCTGCACGCACGCCGCCGTCGCGCTCGCCGAGGGCGAGGTCGCGGACTGCCAGATCGAGTGCTGGCTGCACGGCTCGCGCTTCGACCTGCGCACCGGCAAGCCGACCGGCCCGCCGGCCGTCGACCCGGTCGCGACCTTCCCGGTCGAGGTCCGCGGCGACGACGTCTTCGTCGACGTCTCCACGACCCTGAACGGCGTCACCCCGGGCTGAGCCCGGCCACCAGACTTCAACACAGAAGAGAGAGAAACCACACGATGAGCACCCTGGAGATCAACGACCTGCACGTCTCGGTCGAGACCGAGGACGGCGCCAAGGAGATCCTCAAGGGCGTCACGCTGACCATCAAGGACGGCGAGACCCACGCGATCATGGGGCCCAACGGCTCCGGCAAGAGCACCCTGGCGTACTCCATCGCCGGCCACCCGAAGTACACCGTCACCGGCGGCACCGTGACCCTCGACGGCGAGGACGTCCTCGCGATGTCCGTCGACGAGCGGGCGCGCGCCGGCCTGTTCCTGGCGATGCAGTACCCGGTCGAGGTCCCCGGCGTCTCGGTGTCGAACTTCCTGCGCACCGCCAAGACCGCCATCGACGGCGAGGCGCCCAAGCTGCGCACCTGGGTCAAGGACGTCAACGCCACCCTCGCCGCGCTCGACCTCGACCCCACGTTCGGGCAGCGCTCGGTCAACGAGGGCTTCTCCGGCGGTGAGAAGAAGCGCCACGAGATCGCCCAGCTCGAGCTGCTCGCCCCCAAGGTGGCCGTCCTCGACGAGACCGACTCGGGCCTCGACATTGACGCGCTCAAGGTCGTCTCCGACGGCGTCAACCGCTTCTCCGCCAACGGTGACAAGGGCGTGCTGCTGATCACGCACTACACGCGGATCCTGCGCTACATCAAGCCCGACTACGTGCACGTGTTCGTCAACGGCCGGATCGCCGAGCAGGGTGGCCCCGAGCTGGCCGACCAGCTCGAGGCCGAGGGCTACGACAAGTACGTCAAGGCAGGGGCCGGCGCCTGATGTCGTCCCCGGCGACCGTCGGTCGAGCCGGTCAGGTCGACGGCCTCCTCGACGGCCTCGACCTGATCCGCGCGGACTTCCCCATCCTCACCAGGACGCTCGCCGGGGACCGCCCGCTGGTCTACCTCGACAGCGCGAACACCTCGCAGAAGCCGCAGATCGTCATCGACACGATGGTCGACCACCTGGAGCGGCACAACGCCAACGTGGCCCGTGCCATGCACCAGCTCGGCGCCGAGTCCTCGGAGGCGTTCGAGAACGCGCGCGACCGGGTCGCGGCGTTCCTCAAGGCGCCCTCGCGTGACGAGGTGATCTTCACCAAGAACGCCTCCGAGGCGCTCAACCTGGTGGCGAACACGCTGGCCTGGGCCCGCGGGCCGCTCGAGGTCGGTGAGGGCGACGAGGTCGTCATCACCGAGATGGAGCACCACTCCAACATCGTGCCGTGGCAGATGCTCACCCAGCGCACGGGTGCCAAGCTGCGCTGGTTCGGCCTGACCGACGACGGCCGGCTGGACCTGTCGAACATCGACGAGCTGATCAACGAGCGGACCAAGGTCGTCTCGCTGACCTGGGTGTCGAACATGCTCGGCACGATCAACCCGGTCGCCGACATCGCCCGGCGCGCTCACGAGGTCGGGGCGATCGTCGTGGTCGACGCCTCCCAGGCGGCGCCGCAGCTGCCGATCGACGTGGTCGCCAGCGGCGCGGACCTGCTCGCCTTCACCGGCCACAAGGTGGTCGGGCCGACCGGCATCGGCGTGCTGTGGGGCCGACGCGAGATCCTCGAGCAGCTGCCCCCGTTCCTGGGCGGCGGCGAGATGATCGAGACCGTCACCATGGAGCGCTCGACGTACGCCGGGCTGCCGCACAAGTTCGAGGCCGGCACACCGCCGATCGTCGAGGCCGTGGGCCTGGGCGCGGCGCTGGACTACCTCGACCACGTCGGGCTGGACAACATCCACCGCCACGAGCAGGCGATCACCGGCTATGCCCTCGAGGGGCTGGCCACGATCCCCGGCCTGAAGGTGCTCGGCCCGCAGGACGCGCAGTCGCGTGGCGGCGCGATCTCCTTCGAGATCGACGGCGTCCACCCGCACGACGTGGCTCAGGTCCTGGACAGCCGGGGGATCGCGATCCGCGCCGGGCACCACTGCGCCAAGCCGGCACACAAGCGGTTCGGCGTGCAGTCCTCCTCGCGCGCCTCGTCGTACCTCTACACGACGCCGGGCGAGATCGACGCCCTCGTCGACGGGTTGGAATACACCCGCTCCTACTTCAAGTTGTCCCAGGGTTAGGAGGGGTGCAATGACCGCGGAGCTCGATGCGCTCTACCAGGAGATCATCCTGGACCACTACAAGAACCCTCACCACGCGGGTCTGCGTGACCCGTTCGAGGCAGAGGTGCACCACGTCAACCCCACCTGCGGTGACGAGGTGACCCTGCGCGTGCACCTGGACGGCGACGTCGTGCGCGACGTCTCCTACGACGCCGTCGGGTGCTCGATCTCCCAGGCGTCGGCATCGGTGATGGCGGACCTGGTGATCGGCAAGCGCGTCGACGACGCGCTGTCGGTGCACGAGGACTTCCTCGCGCTGATGCAGGGCAAGGGCACCGTCGTACCCGACGAGGAGGTGCTGGAGGACGGCATCGCCTTCGCCGGTGTCGCGAAGTTCCCGGCACGCGTCAAGTGCGCGCTGCTGGGTTGGATGGCCTGGAAGGACGCCACCGCAGCCGCCCTCCACGGGGCGGCCCAGACCGAGGAGAGCAAGTGAGCCAGAGCAACGAGACCATCGGGTCCACCGAGAGCGTCGACCACGGCGATCTGCCGGTCGTCGACGCCCCCGGAACGTCGACGGGTCCCAGCGTCGACGACGTCACCGAGGCGATGAAGGACGTCGTTGACCCCGAGCTCGGCATCAACGTCGTCGACCTCGGCCTGGTCTACGGCGTGCACGTCGACGAGGGCAACAACGCCGTGATCGACATGACGCTGACCTCGGCGGCCTGCCCGCTGACCGACGTGATCCAGGACCAGACCAACTCCGCCCTGGAGGGGCTGGTCAACGACGTCGCGATCAACTGGGTGTGGATGCCGCCGTGGGGCCCCGACAAGATCACCCCCGACGGCCGCGAGCAGCTGCGCGCCCTCGGCTTCAACGTCTGACCCGGGACACGTCCCGCACCGACCCGGCAGAGCCCCGACCAGGGGCGCTGCCGGGTCGTCGGCGTTCAGCAGTCGCCGCCGCCGCCGCCGCCGCCGTCGGAGCAGCCCCCGTCGAAGAAGCCCCCGCCACCGCCGCCGTCGGAGCGACCCAACCGGTTGCCGGCGTCGTCCCAGGCCGAGACCCGGCTGACGCGGCGGGCCGGGAAGCTCTCGCCCCGGGCTAGCGCCACGCCCCAGATCACCAGGGCCACCACCGCCATCAGCGCGAGCACCGATGCCGTCGCCACCAGGCCCGCCAGCAAGAACCCCGTCATCTCGTTTTCCCCCGTCTCTCCCGGTCAGGCCCGCCGGCGTCGGGTGCGCAACAGGAGCATGGCCGCGGCCAGCAGGGCGAGCACGCCGGCTCCGGCGGCGCCCACGGCGGCCAGTGAGATGCCGCCCTCGTCGTCGGCGCCCGCGACCGCGGTGTCCTTCGGCTCGTCCTGCTCGGGCGTGGCGCTCGGCTGCTCCGTCGGGGTCTCCTCGGTGCCGCCGATCGGGTTCTCCACGAACTCCGGCGCGCCGGAGGGCTCTCCGCTGACCGCGAGGTCGAGCTCGAACGGCACGGCGATCGAGGGGTTCTCGTCGGTGTCCTCCAGGTACAAGGTCACCGTGTAGGCGCCGGCCTCGGAGCCGGCGAAGTTGGTGACGCCGTCGAGGTTCGCCAGGCTGATGGCTCCGGTGGTGACCGCCGGCTCGGTGGAGCCGTCGGTGAGCAGCAGCACGTCGTCGTTGATCGGCTGGTCGGTGGACGCGGCCTGGGCCGGGGCCCGGCTGGGGGAGTACACGTCCATGATCGTGTGCGGCCCGCCCGCGGCCGCCTCGCCGAGCGGCCCGTCCAGGGCGGGGTAGTGCGCGACGGCGTCGATCTGCTGGCCCCAGTCAGCCTCGACCGCGAAGGTCAGGGTCTCGCCCGGGACGATGGTGCCCTGGTAGCTGCCGGGCGTGAGCACCTCGGCATCGCCGAAGGACGTGCCGCCGGTGACCTCGGTGCGGGCTCCCTTGCTGGGACGCACCCAGGTGGCGGTCTTGGGGGCGGGCTGCAGCGTGTCGACGTTGGTGACGTCGGGCAGCTCGGTGACCTTGACCTCCATCGGCACCTCCTGCGCCGTGCCGCGGTAGGTGGCGGTCAGGATGAGCTCCTCGCTGGTGACGCAGGGGTCGTCGGGACCGGCGAAGACCGAGGCCACAGCGGCCTGGCTCACCAGCCGGTTGCTGCTGCCCACGCTCGTCGCCGAGCCGCAGGTGGCGCCGTCCGGGGTGGTCAGCCGGACGTCGACGTAGTCGGGACCCTGGCGGCTGGTGCGGAAGGCGACGCTGGTGAAGACCGTGGAGCCCTCCAGGGTCCGCTGCACGCGGTAGTGCTTCTCCGGAGCGGCGAGCTCGCCGCGGTCGAGCCAGTCGCCGGGCTCGATCTCGGGAGCCTGCTCGGGGGTGGCCGCACCGGTGACCGGGGTCCCGATGGCGGCATAGGGACGCGCGGCCCGTCGCGCCACCCGGATCAGCGAGTCGGCGAGCTCGTCCGCGCCGTCGACGTCGTAGTAGGTGCCGTTGCCGGCGCCGGCGACGCACTGCAGCTGCTTGCGCGCGGCGTCGTTGACGTCGAGGCCGACGACGTCGATGCGGACGTCCACGCCGTCCTTGGTGAGCTGACGGGCGACCACGCAGGGGTCGGGGTCGCAGGTGGGCTCGCCGTCCGAGACGAGGATGATGTTGCGCTTCCCCTCGCTGCCCAGGTCCTTGCCCGCCTCCTGCAGGGCGTAGCCCGTCGGCGTCTCCCCGTACGGCTTGTAGGCGTTCACGGCCTTGTTGAGCTCGCCGCGGTTGTCGGTGGCCGGCTCGACCACGACCTGGGAGTCGGTGCAGGCGCCGGCGTCGCGGGCGGAGAAGACCTTGGCGCCGTAGACGCGTAGCCCCACCTCCTGGTCGGCCGGCAGATCGGCCACGACCTTGCGCAGCGCCTCCTTGGCCGCCTCGATCTTGCTCTGCCCGCCGGGGGTCGACTCCTTCATCGAGCCCGAGGAGTCGAGGACCAGCATCAGCCGGCCGGGGTCATCCTCGGCTGCGGGGGCTGCGGGGGCTGCAGGGGCTGCGACCGGTGCGGCGGCAGGGGTCTCGGCGAGGACCGGGGCCGTGGGCACGACCATCCAGCCACTGACGGTGAGGGTCGCGATCGCGAGCAGGCGGATGGCTCTCGGAGCAGGCACGGTGGCCCCTTTCGCAGAGTCGAGGCGATTTGCAATAGGAAACTACGGAGTACTGTTGGCTCGCGTCAACCCGTTGCGTGATGCCTCGCCGTCGGGTGACCATCTGGACCACCATCGAGAAGCCAACGAAGAGGTGCCTCATGAACGCGGATGCGGAGGACCATGCTTCCCGGAACCGTGCCGAGCAAACGCGGTTGTACGGCGCGCCGTTGGGGGAGGTGGTCGACTCCCTCACCCAGCGCCTGAGCATCACCCGCGCGGCGTTGGCGGCGCTGCTCGGACTCTCGGCGCCGATGCTCTCCCAGCTGGCATCGGCTCACCGGCTGAAGATCGGCAACCCGGCCGCGGTGCAGCGCCTGCAGTGGCTGATGGAGCTCTCCGAGGACGTGGTGCGGGGCGAGTTGACCGCGCAGCAGGCGATGGAGACGGTCTCGGCCGACACGCCGGGCGGGGTGCTCACCCGCAGCTCCCAGCGGCTGCGCCGCGAGGGCGCGGGCGAGGTGCAGCAGGTGCTGCGGTGGGCGGGCACCCCCGAGGAGCACGAACGCGCCGCAGCGCTTCTCGAGGGGGAGTTCCCGGCCGTCGCCGAGGTCCTGCGCGTCTACGGAGCAGGTACGTCGGCCGATGCGGTGGCGCACTTCGAGCGTCACTTCCCCGCCTGAGGTGCCCAGTAGGACATGTCGAGCTGTGCCAGGATCGGACCCCGATGACGCATGAGCGAGGCGGTGGGTGTGGCTGAGGTGGTGGCGGGACGCTACGAGCTCGTCGATGTTCTCGACCGGGGTGGCGTCGGAACGGTGTGGCGGGCGTGGGACCACCGGGCGGGCGAGTTCGTGGCGGCGAAGGTCCTGCGCGCCTCCGACTCCGACGCGCTGATCCGGTTCGTCCGCGAGGCCAAGCGGCTGGTGGAGCATCCGCACGTGCTCGCGCCGCGCAGCTGGACCGGTGAGGACGACTGGGTGCTCTTCGCGATGGATCTGGTGCGGGGCGGGTCGGTGTCCACCCTGATCGGCGACTTCGGTGCCCTGCCCGAGGGGTGGGTCGTCGAGCTGGCGCGGCAGACGTCCGAGGCGCTGGCGGCCGTGCACGCAGCGGGGTTCGCGCATCGCGACGTGAAGCCCGCCAACCTCCTCCTGGACGCCACCGGCTCCGCTCAGCCACACCTGCGACTGTCCGACTTCGGCACGGCGGGGTCCTTCGACGGGCCGCGGCTGACCTCCAGCACCGCGGTTCTGGGCACGCCGGGATATCTGTCGCCGGAGGCGCGGCGGGGGGCGGATCCGGCGCCCGCGCAGGACATCTACGCGCTGGGGATGGCCATGCGCCACATGCTGGCGGGGTCGCTGGAGCCCGCCCGGCTCCCCGGGAGAGGCGGCGGGGAGCTCGCCGGGCTGATCTCGGCCATGACCGACCCGGACCCCTCGCGTCGTCCGGCCTCCGCACGCGAGGTGGTCGAGCGGCTCCACGAGCTGCCGGCGGCCGGTCGGCTGTCGCTGGGCGCGGACCCCGCCGCCCCGGTGGAGGTCTTCGACCACGTGCCGCCGCTGCCGACGCGGTGGTCCCTGCCCGGGCCCGAGCCCGAGCGCGGGGGACCCGGAGCGGTCGTGGTGCCTGCGGTGGGGCACGCCGCGACGAGTGACCCGGAGTCCTCGGGGCCGAGCGCCGCCACGATCACCATGCCGCGGATCGCCGAGGCGCCACGGGTGACGAGCGGAGTGGGGCGCGACCTGATGTGGGCGGGCCTGTTGGCGCTTCTCGGTCTGTCCCTGCTCGTCGCCTCGCTTCTGCTGGCGTGAGATAGAGGCGTTTGGCGCGGCTTTCCGTGGGTACGCTTTCGCCCGTTTGACGGACTCGCACCGAGGTCGGTCTGGATGAGCGGCGGGGGAACAGGAACTTGGCATCTTTCACGGTAGTCGCGTGCGGCTTCGCGGCGGCGCCTCTCGAGGCTCATCCCGCGCACCGCAAGGTGCTGCTGCTGCCGGACCCCACCTCCGCCGACTTCGTGGAGCAGGGCCTGGCGCTGTTGGCCAGCATCGAGACCGATCAGCCGGTCCTGCTGCTCCACGCCGGACGCCACGAGCAGGTGCGCAAGACTCGGGTGCTGCGCGCGCTGGCGCGCACGGTGGCGGTCCTGGGGGTCCCGCTGCCGGTGCCGCCCACCGGGCTGGCCGCGACGGCGACCTGGATGGCCACCCTGGCCGAGCGCCGGGTCCCCGCCGCGGTCGCCGTCGTACACCTCGAGCGTCAGCCCGCCGTCCTCCCGACGTTGGTGGTGACCACCTCGGCCGCCGGCCTCGAGATCGCGTGCGTCAAGCTGCGCCACCATGCCGTGTCCTGGGTGCCCGGCGTCACCTTCGGCCTCTCCGTGGGCCTCGGTGGATCGCGCATCGCCATCAACGGCGCCCCGGAGGTCGACTTCGGCAAGGACCAGCTCGATCGAGTGGTCCAGGGCAACCCCCAGCTGGGGAGCCGGATCGACTTCTCGCTGCCGCCGGTCGGCGAGACGGTGGAGCTCCCGGCGGGCGACCCCGCCACCTCGTGGTGGGGTCGCAAGCAGTTCTTCGAACAGACCCTGTTGCCCCAGGAGTTCCTGCCGACCCTGCAGCGCCTCTCACGTGAGCGCTTCGGGCGGTGCCCCGAATGTGGCGGCGTGGCGTCCGTGTCCTGTCTCTTCTGCAGTGCCCGAGAGGAAGTCGTGGTCGTATGAACCCCCGTCAACGTAGGGGAGTCCTGTTCCTCGCCGCCGCCATCGTGGGCGCCGTGGCGGTCTTCTTCGCCATCATCAGCTATGTCAACGACGTGGAGAGCCAGGTGGGCAACCGGGTGCCCGCCTACGTCGTCGTCGAGGACGTGGCCGCCTACCAGGAGCTGAGCGAGACCGACTTCGAGAAGGTCGAGATCCCCCAACGGTGGCTGCCCGACGGCACCGTCACGGACCTGGCCGACCTGATCGGCCAGGTGTCCGCGGCGCCGCTCACCGAGGGCACCCTGCTGCAGAACGCGAACCTCGTGCCGCGGCCCGGCCTGGAGGCGGGGCAGCGCGAGATCGCGATCCTCGTGGACGCCGAGACGGGCGTCGCCGGCAAGGTGCAGCCGGGTGACCGGGTCGACATCTGGGCCACCTTCGACGAGGGCATCACCGGCGTCGGACCTCGGACCAAGGTCATCGCCCAGAACCTGCTGATCCTGGACGTCGGGCTCACCGTGGCCCGCGAGAAGGCCAACTCGGCGGGCGGGATGACCCAGAACGAGGCGCTGCCGGTCACGTTCGCCACGGCGGAGGGGCAGGTCAAGGCCCTGACCTTCGCCGAGGCGTTCGCGTCCCAGACCCGCCTGGTCCTGCGTCCTCCGGGCGATGGGTCCGAGGTCGCCCCGGACAGCAAGACCTATGTGGAGACCTTCGAGAAGGGTGCCAAGTCATGAGCGCACGGGTGCTGCTCGGCATCGGGCAGGAGGAGCTGCGCAGCCAGACGGTCGCCACCTTCGCCGAGCTGGGCGACGACGTCGACGTGCTCGGCGTGGCGGAGACCTCCTCGGACCTGCTGCTCGCGGTGGACGCGGCGCAGGACCTCGACGTCGTGGTCGTCCACGACCAGATCGGCACGCTGCCCTACCTGGCGCTGGTGCGGGAGATCGTCACCCGCTCGCCGGACACCGCGGTGATGGTGATGACGGCCAGCCCGACGCTGTCCACCTACCAGGCCGTGATGGATGCCGGAGGGCGGGCCGTCATCGACTCGCCGCCCTCGCACGACGAGCTGTCCGCCCGCCTGCCCGGCATCCTGGACTGGCAGCGCCGGCTGCGTGCCATCTCCGGGCCGCCCTTGGGACTGAGCGGAGCAGACCAGGCGGGACGCCTCATCGCCTTCACCGGGGCCAAGGGCGGGGTCGGGACCAGCACGGTCGCCCTGCACGCGGCGCTCCTCGCCGCGGTGAGCAACCCCGAGCGGCGCATCTGCCTGATCGACCTCGACCTGCAGCAGCGCGGACTGCGTCAGATGTTCGACGTTTCCGCGAAGCGCACGATCGTCGACCTGGTGACGATCTCCGACGCCCTGACCGGGCGCAACCTGGACGAGGCGGTGATCGTTCACAAGAGCGGGCTGCGGGTGCTGATGTCGCCGCAGCAGGGTGAGCAGTCCGAGGACGTCTCGGGACCGGTCGCGCGCCAGATCATCGGCGCCGCCAAGGGCCACTACGACCTGATCATCGTCGATGCCGGCTCCGTGGTCAGCGAGGCCAGCGCGGTGGGCATGGAGTTCGCCGACGCGCTGATCATGGTCGCCACACCCGACGTGGCGTGCATCCGCGCCGTCCAGGACAAGCTCGACATGCTCAACCGCCTGCAGGTGGCCAAGAGCGGCGACGTCCAGCTGCTCTTCAACAAGGTCAACCCGCGCAACGAGGTCCAGCCCGAGTTCGGGGCCCGGATGACCTCCGCGGAGTCCCTGTCGGCGAGCATCCCGGAGGACTGGCGCAAGCTGGAGCCGGCCGCCAACGCGATGGCGCCGCTGGACGTCGCGGACGGGCCCTTCCGCCGGGCGATCCTGGCCCTCGGCCGGGAGCTGAACCTCGCGCTGCCCGCCGTCGCCGCGCCGCCGGTGGCCGCGGCTGCCGCCCCGCGCGGGAAGCTGAAGGTGAAGCCGCGGCGTCGCCGTGGCGACGAGGACGGCCAGGTGACGATCGAGGCCGTGGTCGGCATCGTCGTGGCGATGCTCATCCTGCTCCTGCTCATGCAGACGACGCTGCTGGCGATCGCGACCGTGTCCAGCCGCCGAGCGGCGGACGAGGCCGCGCGCACGGCGGTGCGCGGCGGCACCATCGCGGAGGTGCAGGAGGCGGCCGCGGATGCCGTGCCCGGCTTCTACGACGTCGAGGTGACCAGGATCGACGACACGACCTACAAGGCGACGCTGGAGGGCCCCACGCTCTTCCCGCTCGTCAACCGGCCCATCGCGGCCGATGGCTCGGCATCGAAGGAGGGGTCATGAGACGCGGACGGACACGCGACGAGCGCGGCCAGGCGGTCATCGAGATGATCGGGATCATCCCGATCGTCGCGCTGATCGTCGGCGCCATCATCCAGCTCTTCCTGGTGGGGTACGGCGCGGTGGCCGCCGAGTCCGCCTCGCGGATGGCCGCCCGCGAGGCCAGCAAGGGAACGACCCACAACATCGCCGAGCAGATGGCCGAGGACGACGTCATCGACCTGCTCGGAGCCCGTACCGACGTCTCCTCGGGCAACCTGAGCGAAGCCGGGGACGAGCCGTCGGTCACCGGTGGCGGTGGCGGCGACCAGGTCTCGGCGCGGACCTCGGTCAAGGTGCCGTTCCTCGGCATCGGCGTGCGGGGCCTCGACTTCGAGATCACCCGCTACGCCGTCATGCCGAAGGTCGAGGACTGAGCGCGTGAGCCTGAGAGACCGCAAGGGCGAGGTCCAGATCGACTCGGTCGTCAACAACAACGGCGTGACCTACCTGAAGGGACTCCTGCTCGAGGAGGTCGACCTCGGCGAGCTGTCGGCGCTGACCGAGGAGCAGCGCCGGGCCCGCCTGGAGCGGGTGGTCGGCACCCTGCTGACCCGGGAAGGGCCGCTGCTCACCAACCGCGAGCGCAACATCCTGGTCCGTCGCGTCGTGGACGAGGCACTCGGGCTGGGCGTCCTCGAGCCGCTCCTGCGCGACGAGACCATCACCGAGATCATGGTCAACGGACACGAGAAGATCTTCGTGGAGCGGGCCGGCAACATCCAGCAGCTGCCGCTGAGCTTCTCCTCGGTCGAGCAGGTCTACCAGGCGATCGACCGGATCGTGGCCGGCGTCAACCGCCGCGTCGACGAGTCGAGCCCGATGGTGGACGCCCGGCTCCCCGGGGGTGAGCGCGTCAACGTCATCGTCCCCCCGCTGGCGGTCGACGGTCCCACCATCACCATCCGTCGCTTCCCGCGCCCGTTCTCGATCGCCCGGCTGATCGAGATGGATGCCCTGGACGAGCCCACGTCCCGCCTGCTGTCGGCGATGGTGAAGGCGGAGCTCAACATCGTGGTGTCGGGCGGCACCGGATCCGGCAAGACCACGATGCTGAACGCGCTCTCCTCCTTCATCCCCGCCGACGAGCGCATCGTCACCATCGAGGACGCCGCCGAGCTCGCGCTCCAGCAGAACCACGTCATCCGGCTGGAGACCCGCCCGCCGAACGTGGAGGGCAAGGGCGAGGTCACCATCCGTGACCTGGTGCGCAACTCGCTGCGGATGCGTCCCGACCGGATCATCGTCGGGGAGACCCGCGGCGGCGAGGCGCTCGACATGCTCCAGGCCATGAACACCGGTCACGAGGGCTCCCTGGCCACCATCCACGCCAACACCGCCGAGGACGCGTTGCTGCGCTTCGAGACGCTGTGCACCATGTCGGAGGTGCAGCTGCCCGACGCGACGCTGCGCGACCAGATCAACAGCGCCATCGACTGCGTGGTCCAGCTCAGCCGGCTGCCGGACGGCAGCCGGCGCCTCACCGAGGTGGTCCTGCTCGTCTCGCGTCACCGCGACGACTACAAGATGCACCCGGTGTTCAGCTTCGTGCCCGACCCGTGGCTCGGCGACGGCAAGGTCACCGGCACGTCGACCTACCACTCGCTGCCGCAGCGCTACGCCGAGCGGATCCGGCTGTCCGGCATCGCGGTCCCCGACGAGTTCACCTCGGCGCCGCCGCCTCCGGAGCACGACCGGTGACCATCCTCGGCATCGTCCTGATGCTCCTGGCGACCCTGACGCTCGTCGTGGTGGGCGTCGGCGTGCTGGTCAAGGAGCAGGACCGGCGACGCTCGCTGGCCTTCGTCGTGTCCCAGGACCGCTCCCCGGCCCTGGCACGGCTGCGGCGCGGCCTCGAGCGCCGGGTGCTGCGGACCCGGTTCGGCAAGCGGCTCCGTTGGGGTCTGGACAACGCCGACCTGAAGTGGCCGGTCGCGGACGCCGTCATCATCGGCACCCTCATCGCCGTGCTGGCAGGCGTGATCAGCTACGGAATGGGCGGGCCGGTCCTCACCGTCATCGTCCTGTCGTTGCTGGGGATGGGCGCGCGGGCGTGGCTGAAGCGTCGCGAGGAGGCGCGCTTCTCGAAGTTCATCGACCAGCTGCCCGACCTGGCGCGACTTCTCGCCAACGCGGCCAGCGCCGGGCTGTCGCTGCGGGCCGCCCTGGCCGTGGCCGCCCAGGAGACGGTGGAGCCGACGCGTGGCGAGCTGCACCGCGTCAACGAGGAGCTCGCCCTGGGGTCGTCGCTCGACGACGCCCTCGAGCGGATGGGCAGCCGGCTGCCCTCGCGGGAGCTGGCGGTGCTGGTCAACGTGCTGGTCATCCAGTCCCGGGCCGGCGGCAAGATCGTGACGGCCCTGCAGGGCATCACCGAGGCGCTGGAGATCCGCCGCGACCTCCGCCGTGAGGTCGCCACGCTCGTGGCCGGCTCCAAGGCCACCGTCCTCGCCGTCTCCGCGCTGGGGGGCGGGATGGTGCTCCTGGTGCACAACTCGGTCGAGGGCGGCCTGCGTGGACTCCTCGCGAACCCGGTCGGGCTCTTCCTGTTCGTCTTCAGCCTGGGCCTGTTCCTGTTCGGGATGGTCCTGGTCCGCAAGGCAGCCAAGGTGGAGATCTGATGGCGCTGCTGCTCGGCGCCGTGGGCCTGTGCCTCGTCGCGCTCGCCGCCCGCGGCTGGACCTTGATCCGTGAGCCCGGTGTGGACACCAGCGCCTTCAGCGCCTACGCGGACGCCGCTCCGCGGCGCGAGCGCACGAGCCTGGTGGGGAAGTTCCTGGTCTTCCTCGACCGCGCCATCGGCGGCCGGGTGCTGGGACAGATGCCCGCCGAGTCGCGTCGCAAGGTCAGAGGGGCGATCGCCCGGGCCGGATCCCCCGAAGGCTTCACGGTCGAGAGCCTGATCCAGCGCCAGGCGACCTGGGCGGCTCTGGGCCTGGTGGCCGGGATCATCCTGCTGCTGCAGGGGCAGGTGCTGGGGATGCTGATCCCGGTGCTCGGCTGGTTCTTCCCCCGACTCACCCTCTACACCGCGGCGCGGCGTCGCTCCTCGGCCATCGAGCGCGAGCTGCCCGACTTCCTCGACGTGCTCTCGGTGACCATCAGCGCCGGCCTGGGCTTCCGCTCCGCCCTGCGACGGGTCTCCTCGCTGGTCGAGGGCCCGGTCGCCGAGGAGATGCTGGTGACGCTGCGTCAGATCGACCTCGGGGCCAGCCGGCGGGCGGCTTTCACCGAGCTGCGCGAGCGGACCACGGCTCCGTCACTGCACAACTTCGTCACGGCCTTCCTGCAGGCGGAGGAGCTGGGCACGCCGATCACCGGATTCCTGGAGACCTACGCCAAGGAGCTGCGACGCACCGCGGGCCAACGCGCGCGCACCGCCGCGGCGCGCGCGAACCCGAAGATCAGCCTGATCCTGACGCTGATCATCATGCCGGCGCTCTCGATCTTCATGATCGGCTCCCTGGTGCTGATGGCGTTCTCGGAGGCCTGAGTCGTGGCCACCTTGCAGCTGATCCCGCACTCGGACGAGTTCGAGCGCGTCCAGACCCTCAGCGAGGTCGCCAAGATCCTGCTCGACATCCGGATCGTGTGCTGCCTGCTGGTCACGCTGTGGCTGGCGTGGATCCCCGAGCTGCACGCCGCAGCGCTCGCCCTGGTGGCTGCCAGCGCCTGGCTGCTGATGGTGCTGCTGCGCTGGGAGAGCTTCGGGCTGACGCTGTGCACCCACCCCTTCATCCTGGCCGTGGATGCGATCGTGTGTCTGTTCGTGCTGCACCTCACCGAGCCGGTGAGCCCGATGCTCCTGGTGCTGGGCTCAGGAGCAGTGCTCTCGGGGCTCTGCCTGGGCCGCAGGGGCGCCTGGGTGTTCGCGCCGGTGCTCGCCGGAGGGTGGTGGTTCGTCTTCTCCTTCAGCACCCCCGAGTCGCTGCGCGCCGAGGACTCCTTCAACGCGCTGGTGGTGGTGCCGGTGCTGCTGGTCGGCTCGCTCTTCCTCGGCACCGGCATCAGGGAGGTGATCCTGCGGGCCGCCGAGACCGAGCGCGATCGGCGGCGGCAGAACCACTTCGCCGGCGTGGCCGAGGAACGGGCCAGGTTGGCTCGCGAGATGCACGACTCCCTGGTCAAGACCCTGCACGGCGTGGCGCTGCTCGCGGACACGCTGCCGGCGTGGCTGGAGCGCAGCCCGGACCGGGCTCGTCAGCACGCGGCCGCGATCAGCGAGCAGCTGCTCCAGGCCTCCAAGGACTCGCGGGCCCTGATCCTCGCGATGCGCCGCGCCCGCGGTGAGTCGGGGGTCGCCGAGCAGGTGCCGGAGGCCGTCGAACGGTGGTCGCTGAGCACCGGTCGCCGGACGGCGGTGCAGGTCAGCGGCGAACCCGATCTGTCGACCGAGTCGACCTACGAGCTGGTGGCGCTGCTCAACGAGGCGCTGGAGAACGTCGCTCGGCACACCCCCCCGACCACCGGAGTGGAGGTCTGCCTGGCCGAGAGCCCGGGATGGGTCGAGCTGACGGTCAGCGACGACGGTCCGGGCACCGATCTCGATCTCAACGGTCCCGGCTCGCCACGCCCCGGGCACTTCGGGGTGACCGGGATGCGCGAGCGGGCCGCCCGGGTGGGCGGAGCCCTCAGTTTCACCAGCAGCTCGACCGGCCCCACGACGGTTCACGTGCGTCTGCCGGCTGCCCTGCCCGACGAGGAGGAGTGGTACTAGATGAGCGTTCGCGTGCTGATCGCCGATGACAATCCGGTGGTCCGGATGGGGCTCACCAGCCTCCTGGAGCTGGAGGACGACATCGAGGTGTGCGGCGAGGCCAGCTCCGGTCCCGAGGCGCTCGCGCTGGCCCAGGCGCAGCGGCCCGACGTGGTGCTGCTCGACGTACGGATGCCCGGCGGGAACGGGCTCGACGTCCTCGCCGACCTCCAGGAGGTCAGCCGGGTGCTCATGCTGACCTACTCCGACGAGCCGGCGATCGTGTCGCAGGCGCTGACGGGGGGAGCCACCGGCTACCTGGTCTACGGCACCTTCGACAGCGCCGAACTGGCGGTCGCGATCAAGGACACCGCCTGCGGGAGTGTCCGGCTCTCCCCACCGGCGGCCGCGGTGCTGCTCAGCGGGCCGCTTCGCCGCCCGGAGCCGGCCGCCGCCGACCCGGGCGGCACCGCGGTGGCCACCGTCCTCGATGCCGCGGTGATGCAGCGCTTCCACCTCTCCCGCCGGGAGCGGGAGATCGCCCAGGAGATGGTGTTGGGCAAGACCAACACCGAGATCGCCGCCTCGCTCTACATCGAGGAGAAGACGGTCAAGAACCACATCAACCGTCTCTTCGCGAAGCTGGGCGTCACCAACCGCTCGGCCGCCGTCTCGCTGCTGCTGGGGTTGCGCTCCGTCTAGGCCTCACCCACGGTCGGGGCCCGGATTGGGCCCGGGTGATTGGGCCCGGAATTGGGCCCGCGGGCCCGAGGCGATTCGGCCCTTCCTGCGTAGCGTTCAGGTCGTCAGCAAGGGACGGGCAGCGACTCGGACCACGACGACCCACATCTCTCTCACGACACCAGGAGCAACCATGAACCAGTTCGCAGCCACCCTGCAGGCCACGCTCTACGTCTTCGGCCAGAACCTCCAGGCCCGGCGCAACGAGGAGGGCCAGACCACCGCCGAGTACGTCGGCATCCTGGCGTTCGTCGCCCTGCTGGCCGTCGCGGTGATCGGTTTCGCCACCCCCATCGGCGGCAAGGCCAACGAGATCATCACCTCCGCCTTCGACAAGATCTCCGAAGAGCTCGGCTGATTCATGCGCACTCGCGCCACTGAGGAGGAGGGCCAGGTCTACCCGGCCCTCCTCCTCGCGGTCATCGGCGGGTTCGCCATTGCCGTGACGTTCGTGGCCCTGCAGAATCTTCTCGACCAGACCGGCCGAGCAGACACCGCGGCGGACGCGGCGGCCCTGGCAGTGGGAGCCGAGCACAAGGACCACGTCGAGTCGATGCTCAGGCTGGAGTCGGTCTTCGGCACCGGCGGGAGCCTCACCACCTTCCTCCAGAGCTTCGGATCCGCGCCCGCCGTTCAGGTTGCGGCGCGAGAGTACGCCGAGGCGAACGGTGCCGAGGTCGACGGCCTCGTCTCCTTCCGGGGCTACGACCCGGTGAAGCGCCAGTGGACCTACGAGGTGACCACCCGTCAGCTCGACACGGTCAAGGGCGGCGACGCCGAGGCCCGCTCCCGGAGCCGCTCGAAGGTCGCGGTCGCGATCTCGGGAGGCCTGTGCAGCGATCTGAGCGGCTTCATGATCGGCGGCTCCTGCATCGGGCTGACCGAGTACCTGGAGTCCTGCGTGGAACCACCTCCGCCACCGCCGCCACCTCCGCCGCCGCCGAGCCCCTCGGACCCCCCGGGCCCCGGCGGCCCGAAGGAGACCCAGAAGCCTGAGCCGGAGGAGCCCGAGGAGCCGGAGCCGTTCGAACCGGCCGGCTTCTGCGCCACGAACCTTGGTGATCTTCTGCAGTGGGACATCCACCTCATCCAGTGACACCGGCACCCCAGCGCCACACGGCACACCTAGTCAGGAGACGCACCATGTACCCATTCGGAGGCCGGAGGCGGCGCGGGGAAGACGGCGCGACCACCGCCGAGTACGTCGGCATCCTGGCCTTCGCGGCGCTCCTGGCGATCGCGGTGATCGGCTTCACGACCCCGATCTCGGGGCAGAGCAAGCAGATCATGTCGAGCGCCTTCTGCAAGATCGGCGGGACGCTGGGCGGTGCCGGCTGCTCCAACAGCGAGCTGCCCTCCTACGTCCCCACCAAGTGCACGGTGTCCTCCAACGGCAAGCAGTACGGCGGCTCGGTGTCGGTCATCGCCACCGTCGGCGGCGACAGCGGCTACACGCTGCTGAAGATCCGGGAGCGCCAGGACGACGGGTCCTTCAAGGACACCTATGTCGTGAAGACGTCCGGGGAGGTCAACGCGAACTACGAGTTCGGTCCCAAGGCGGGGGCTGACGTCAACACCGGCGAGGGCGGCGTCGACGCGAGCAAGGGCGCCAGCGTCAAGATCTCCGGGAGCATCAGCACCGGGAGCAACTTCAAGTTCGACTCGCTGGAGGAGGCGCGGGAGTTCGCCGAGAAGAACAAGGACAACTTCGGCGGGGCCATGGGCGGCGTCGAGGGCGGGCCCGAGGCGGAATCCACCTACTACCAGGCCGGCGGAGGCGCTGAGGTCTCGGGTGACGCGGGGCCCCTGAAGGGCTCGGCCGGCGGCAAGGCGGTCCTCGGTGTGGAGACGTTCAAGAACGGAAACACCAAGTTCAAGATGGCACTGACCGTTGACGCAGCTCTCAAGCTGGGCATCCCCGTCCCCTCGGAGATGATCGCGGCGAGCGCCTCGGGCAAGATGAGCCTCAGCGTGATGACGGACGTGACGTTCGACAAGGACGGCAAGCTCGTCTCGATGGCCGGCGAGATCTCGGGCCAGGCCAAGGGGTCGGCGAACGTCCAGCTCGGTCCCGGCCACGGCAAGCCGGAGCCCGGCACCACCAACGACGTGTTCAACCTGCCGAGCCTGACCCTGGGAGCCGGCGGCAAGGTCTCCCTCGGGTTCTCGACGACGTTCGACGACGAGGGACGCAGCCAGCTCTCCGACGCGGTGGGGAACTTCGTCACCGGCGGCGGGCTCGACGAGGACGCCCAGGCGGCGATCAACGACCAGTTCCGCAACCACTCGCAGTACACGTTCACGCAGGGCACGGTGGACGAGAGCCGAGAGGAGTGGGGCGGTAAGGTCAAGGTGATCGCAGTCACCGTCGGCGCCGAGGGGCACGTCGTGACCACCGACGAGACGACGACCGGCGGCTGGTACTACAACCCCGTCACCGGCACCTGGGAGGAGAACCTCGCATGCGGATGACCTCGAGGGCACGTGCGCTGCTCGGTGCGGCTCTCGCGTCGCTGGTGATGCTGACCGGTTGTGGTGGAGAGGACGTTGAGGTGTCGGACGCATTGGTCTCGACCGCCCCCGATGAGTTCCGGATCGTCGAGGAGGACGGAGCGTCCTACGCGGCGGGTCACGGGATCGTGGTCAAGATGGCCGATGACTGGGTCGACTACGACCCCGAGATCGAGAGCGTCGAGGGCACTACCTGGGAGTGGGCCGTCGGCCAGCCGATCGAGACGACGCCGTTCCCCGCCGGACTGCAGTTCTCGATGGGCCAGCCCGACAAGGGCGCTCAGCTGGATGCCGGGATGGCCACCGCGGCCGAGAAGATCGCCGAGCTCTCGTCCGGCTACGAGCTCCTGGACAAGGGCGAAGCGGACGTGCCGGGTGCCGAGGCAGCCGAGTTCCTCAGGTTCCGACGGAACCTGGACTACAACGGTGAGGAGTACCCGGTGGAGCAGGTGACGCTGATGATCCAGCTGTCGGACGACACCTCCTCCAGCATCCGCTTCATCGCCCCCGAGGGGGAGTGGGACTCGCTGATGAAGAAGGCCTACGACTCCGTGAAGGTCACCGCGGGATGATCACGCGCCCGATCGCGGTGACCCGTGGGGTGCTGGCGGCAGCCGCCATCGGCGTGGTCGGAGCCGGGATCGTCATCCTCGGCTTCTCCGTCGCCGGGGCGGATCGGACGATCAGCGACGTCCAGGGCGTCGGCTCCCGGGTGAACGTGCTGTGGTGGGGCTCCACCGCCTTCGTGGCCTGTGCCGCGATCCTGGCCGGTGTCATCGCCGGTGGGATGGCGTTGACGGGGGCGGGGCTGTCCTCGCCCGGACAGGCGGTGCTCACGGTGGCGACACCCCTGGCGCTGCTGACGGCGGCGAGCGTGGGGACCGCCTCCGGCCTCGGCTGGCTTGCCGACCGCACGGCGATGCCGGTCGGGGTGGGGTGCGCCATCGGCTTCGTGGGGGGCGCGCTCTACGTGATCCAGCGAGGCGTCATCGACCAGTCCTCGCAGTTCTCGACCCACCAGGAGCTTCCTCCCAGCAGAGCATGGGGAAGTCGCTGAGCGTGACGAGACGAACGTGCCGGTCACCGTGGCCGCGGTGAGCCGCCGAGACCGCCGGCGGCGCCTGCTCGTCTCGGTGCTTGCCGGCCTGCTGGTGGCGTTCGGGCTGGTCGCCCCGGGTCGGGCGAGCGCGCCGACCGACGCGGACCTGCGGGTGCTGGTCGTGCTGGACGTCTCGGGATCGATGCAACGCGACGGCGGGCACGGGCAGTCGCTGCTCGACGGCGCACGCCGGGCCCTCTCGGAGCTGGCGTTCTCGCTTCCTCGCGCCTCGAGCATGGGGCTGCGGGCCTACGGCTCGGACTACGCCGGCGACGACCGGGCCGAATCGTGCCGCGACTCGCGGCTGCTGGTGCCGCTGGCCCCGACCAGGCCGGCCCGGGTGGTCGCCGCGGCCGGTCGCCTGAGCCCCACCGGCGACACCCCGATCGGGTACGCCCTCACCCGGGCCGCCGACGACTTCACCCAGGGCGCCGGAGCGCGGGACGTGATCGTGCTGATCAGCGACGGCGAGGACAACTGCAGCACCCGTCCGCCGTGCGAGATCGTGAAGGACCTGAAGCGCAACGGCCTCGAGGTGCGCATCGAGACCGTCGGTGTCGCGCTCGGCCGGACCGGCAAGGCCCGCAGTCAGCTGCGCTGCATCGCCGACGCCACCGGCGGGGACTACTACGACGCCGAGAACTCCGACGCGCTCAGCGCGGCGCTGCGGCGGATCAGCCAGCAGGCGACGGGCCGGCTCGGGACCGGGCGTGCCGTCGAGGCGAGTCCGCGACGGGCGAAGGCCAGGATGATCACGCCCGGGGCCTACCGGATCACGCTGGCGCCGGGTGGCTCCGCCTGGTTCCGGTTCGACGCGCCGGTCGGCGCCCGGCCCCGGGTCCTCGCCACCATCGAGGGCGGTGAGCGGACGACGATGCCGCGAGAGCTCAGCAGGTGCCCGTCCTGGCGCGCCGAGCTGCGCAACCGGGCCGGCGAGGGCTACGTGTACCCGCCGTACGGCAACTCGGGAGTCTTCGACGGCGTGGACTTCGGCTCGACGGGAGCCTCCACCTCCCATCCGCTCGAGGAGAGCTCGACCGGCATCGACTACGCGGGCCCGTGGACCATCCGGCTGGCGCTGGGCGTCGACCGGGAGAACGAGCTTCTCGAGTGTGCCAAGTACCTCGCGCCGCGCCGGTACAACGTCCGGTTCTCGCTGGACTACGACGGCCTGGATCCGCAGTCCGAGCAGTCCGAGCAGCCGGTGGACCCGGGGGAGCCGGTGACGCCTCATCCCGACCCGAGCACCGCGCCCGTCCCCTCGCCGAGCGTCCCGCCGGCGTCACCGGGGCCCTCGGCTGCCGACAAGTACCGGCGGCCCGTCTCGGAGTCGGAGGCGCCGACGTGGCGCGCGCCGGTGCTCGCCGGCTTCCTGGCCGTCGGCACGATCGGGCTGGGGGTGCTGCTCTACCGGATCAGACGGCGTCGCGCGCGCGGCTGGTGAAGTCGATCCGGGACCCCTGGGTGAGACCCCAGGTCTCGAACGCCCCGGCCTCGGCCTCCAGGACGCCCTTGCTGCGCCATGACCACGGTCCGAGCCGTCCCGGCTGCATGGTGGCGACATGGATGGCGACGTGCTCCTTGTCCAGGTAGGCGACGTCGATCGCGAACTTCATCCGATAGGTGTGCACCTGCCGCGCCGGGGCCAGCCACAACGCGCCCTCCAGGCCGGTCCGGCCCAGGAGGCCCTTGCTGCGCGTGCGCGCGGTCGTGGCGAGCTCCACGAAAGCGACGTCACGCCCGTCGACGGTGAGGCGGTGCACGAAGAGTCCCCCTGCTTGGTGTTGGTCGGTTCCGGCTGGTCCTCTCGCTCACGGACCGCTGGTGTAGTCCGTGGTGCCGCCCGTCCAGTTGGCGGTGTCCGAGTGCGACGGATCGTGACGCCAGTCGGATTGGGGGCTGCGCCGCACCAGGTCTCCGCGGCGGATCCGCCGGAAGACCGAGACGAACAGCGCCAGCACGCAGCCGGCGACGACCACGAAGACCCCGGCGATCAGGCCCACGATCCCAACGACACTCAAGTCCATGGCCAGTCCTCTCGTCACGGGTCAGTGCGCACAGGCTACGGGCAACGCGCTACTTTCGGGCGGTGAGCGTCGAGGTGTTCGTGCCGGTCGAGCGGATCGGGCGGTGGGTGGCCAACTTCGGCCAACGGCACGGGACCACCGCGCTGGCCTGCTCCGACGGTGCTCTGCGGGGGGTGGCCGAGGACGGGTCCACGTTCGCGGCGCGCCTGCCCTTCGCCGCGCCGTACGACGGGGAGCCGGGGGCCGAGGGCCTCGCCGAGGCGTGGCGCCCTCCCGAGTCGTGGGGGATCCTGCTCGTCCGCAGGGGCGGATTCGCCGTCGCCCGACTGGCCGGGGACAGCATCGTCGCGTCCAAGGTGGGCCAGCGCCACGTCCAGGGGCGGACCAAGGCGGGCGGACAGAGCCAGCAGCGCTTCGCCCGCCGGCGCGACAACCAGGCCCGCCAGGCCTACGAGGCGGCGGCCGAGCATGCCGCGCGGCTGCTGGTCGCGGTGCCCATGCTGGTGACCGGAGGGGACCGTCCGGCAGTCCGGGAGGTGCTCGAGGACCCGCGCCTGGCGCACCTCGAGGTGGTGGCGCCCTGGCTCGCCGTACCCGACCCGCGGCGCGGCGTGCTGGAGAGCGCGGTGCGCGACGCCTGCGCGATCCGGGTCGAGGTCACCAACCGCGGCTGAGAGTGCCGGGACAGGCCGGCCTCCGTCGTGGAGATCTGCGGCGATCCGAGGCCGCGTTCTGTCAGGATGTGCCCATGTGGCAGCCCGAGCCCGGCTGGCGCCGCCTCCCGGCGGGCCCCTCCGCGTCGACGCAGGGAGTGTGGGCGTTCGACGAGGCGGGCCGGGAGCTGGTCGCCAAGCGGCTGCGCGCCCCGGGCCCCGACGACCCGGCTGAGCTCTCGGACCCGCGCCACCCCGCCTACTGGCGCCGCGAGGCCGACGCGGCCCTCGACCGGGGGACCGAGCGGACCCCCGGGCTGCGCAGCGCGGCGGCGCTCCGGGTGGACGAGGACCACGAGGGCGTCACGCTGGTCCACGAACTGGTCGAACTGGCGGACAACCCCGGCCTGTTCACGGCCCGCGCCCTGGGACGGTTCGCCGGTGCGCAGCTGGGGGAGCGGCCCTGGCTGAGCCGGGGACAGCTGCGCAGCCGGCTGCGTCCGGTGGAACGCCGCGGCGGTTGGACGGTCCTCGCCCGAACCACGGTCGCCGACGTGGCCCACCATCTGTGGTCGCGGCGCGAGGTGCTCCTCGCGCGCCTCGACGAGCTTCCGCAGGTGGCGCAGCACGGCGACCCGGTGCCGGCGAACCTGCGCGGGCGGCACGGTGACGACGTCATCGCCATCGACTGGTCGGCCCTGGGCCAGGGACCCGTCGGCGCCGACCTGGGCTACTTCGCTCTGTCCACCCGGGAGTCGCTCGAGCCGCTGCTCGCGGCGTACCTGGACGGGCTGCCGAGCGGGCTCGCCACCGCCGAGCAGGTGCTGCTGGCGGCGCGGGCGGTGTCGGTCTTCACGGTGCTCACCCGCGCCGACTGGGCGCTGTCCCGCGCGGCCGACGGCGAGGGCGCGCTGGCCGGGAAGTTCCGGCACC
The DNA here is from genome assembly GCF_059766615.1 of Nocardioides sp. Z43_10. Lineage (NCBI taxonomy): Bacteria > Bacillati > Actinomycetota > Actinomycetes > Propionibacteriales > Nocardioidaceae > Nocardioides > Nocardioides sp. Z43_10. Next base: position 43,306 of record NZ_JCBAJY010000005.1, read on the forward strand.
CCTCGGTGGCGCCGGCGCTCCAGGCCCTGCAACGGCAGGCGGCGCACATCGAGGCGCTGTTGTGAGGGGCGCCGTCCCTGTTGCTTTCACGAGTTAACTCGTGAAACCCGCACATCCCACGTGAAGGAACACGTGGGAAGTGCGGGTTTCGTGTGGCCAGTGGCCTCGAGCGGGAGGGTGCGGCGACTAAGGGGTGCGCACGGCCCAGGTGTCGCAGCTCTCGAGGGTGCCGCGCTCGTAGCCGGTGCGGAACCACTTCATCCGCGACGCCGCGGAGCCGTGGGTCCAGGACTCCTCGTTGGTCTGGCCCTGGGTCTTCTGCTGGATCCGGTCGTCGCCCACCGCCTCGGCCGCCTCGATCGCCAGGCGGACGTCCTCGTCGGTGACCTCGGCGAACAGCCGGGACCCGGCCGCGTCCTCGGTGGAGGTGGCGGCGGCGGTCCACATCCCGGCGTAGCAGTCGGCCTGCAGCTCCAGGCGTACGGCGTCGCTGCGCGGGCCCTGCTGGGTCCGGACCCGGCCCATCGTCCCGCTCAGGTTCTGCAGGTGGTGTCCGTACTCGTGGGCGAGCACGTACGCCTCGACGAAGCCGCCGTCCGGGCCGCCGAGCTGGCGCTCCAGGACGGTGTCGAAGAACGCGGAGTCGAGGTAGATGCCCTGGTCGGCGGGGCAGTAGAAGGGGCCGACCGCCGAATCGGCGCGACCGCACGCGGTGTCGACCGCGCCGGTGAACGTGGCCATCGTGGCGGGCCGGAAGGCCACGTCGCCCTGCCGGGGCAGCGTGTCGGCCCAGTAGTCGTAGAGCGAGTTCTCGATCGCCACCCGGGCACAGTCGGCGCTCTCGTTAGCGTCCGCGCCCGTGGTGCAGCCGGCGTAGCGCTCCCGGTCGGCCTGCGCGACCCGGCTGGTGTCGACGCCCGACGTCGCCGTACCGCCCCCACCCTCGCCGCCGCCGACCAGCTGCAGGACGACGAAGACGATGATCAGCACCACCACGCCGCCGATGCCGCCGCCGGCCACCCCGCCGGGGATCGGCAGTCCGCCGCTCGCGCGGGCGGAGCGGCCACCGCCGCCGCGGTTGGAGACGCGGCCGGTGTCGAGACGGGCCTTGGGGTTGAAGCGCATCTGCGCATGATCGCACCCCGCTCTGGCGATGCGGGACGGGCCCGCGCCAGCGCGTAGGGTGGAGACGATGATGCGCGCGGGCCGATCGGCCTCCCGATGGCCCCGCATCCCTTCCCAGCCTGCAGAAAGCTCACATGATCACGGCTCAGCAACTCGAGGTGCGCGCCGGTGCGCGCCTGCTCATGGAGAACGTCAGCTTCCGGGTCGCGGCCGGTGACAAGGTGGGTCTCGTCGGGCGCAACGGCGCCGGCAAGACCACCCTCACCAAGATCCTCGCCGGTGACGCGCTGCCCGCCTCCGGCCAGGTGCTGCGCTCGGGCGAGATCGGCTACCTGCCCCAGGACCCGCGCATCGGCGACCCCGAGGTGCTCGCGCGCGACCGGATCCTCTCGGCGCGCGGGCTCGACGACGCCGTACGGCGGATGCGCCAGTCCGAGGAGCAGATGGGCAGCGACGACCTGAAGGTCCGCGAGAAGGCGATGCGCCGCTACACCCGCGCGGAGGCCGACCTGCACGCCGGTGGCGGGTACGCCGCGGAGTCCGAGGCGGCCCAGATCGCGAAGAGCCTCGGCATCGAGGACCGGCTGCTCGGCCAGCCGCTGAAGACCCTGTCCGGTGGCCAGCGCCGCCGCGTCGAGCTGGCCCGGATCCTGTTCTCCGAGGCCGAGACGCTGCTGCTCGACGAGCCGACCAACCACCTCGACGCCGACTCCATCGTCTGGCTGCGTGAGTTCCTGCGCACCCACAAGGGCGGCCTGATCGTGATCAGCCACGACAACGGGCTGCTCGAGGCGACGGTCAACAAGGTCTTCCACCTGGACGCCAACCGGGCCGAGATCGACATCTACAACATGGGCTGGAAGGCCTACCTCACCCAGCGTGAGACCGACGAGCGACGTCGCAAGCGCGAGCGGCAGAACACCGAGCGCAAGGCCAGCACGCTGATGGACCAGGCGAACAAGATGCGGGCCAAGGCGACCAAGGCCACCGCCGCCCAGTCCATGCTCAAGCGCGCCGAGAAGATGATGGCCGGGCTCGAGGGCGAGCGTCAGGCCGACCGGGTGGCGAAGATCAAGTTCCCCTCGCCCGCCCCCTGTGGCAAGACCCCGCTGATGGGCACCGAGCTGTCGAAGTCCTACGGCTCGCTGGAGGTCTTCACCGACGTCGATCTGGCCATCGACAAGGGCTCGCGGGTCGTCATCCTCGGCCTCAACGGCGCCGGCAAGACCACGATGCTGCGGATCCTCGCCGGCGTCGACCAGCCCGACACCGGCAAGGTCGTCCCGGGCCACGGAGCGAAGCTGGGCTACTACGCCCAGGAGCACGAGACGCTGGACGTGAACCGGACGGTGCTGGAGAACCTGCGCACCGCCGCACCCCAGCTCGCGGACGCCGAGGCACGCTCGGTGCTGGGCTCCTTCCTCTTCTCCGGCGACGACGCCAACAAGCCGGCCGGTGTGCTGTCCGGTGGCGAGAAGACCCGTCTGGCCCTGGCCATCCTGGTCGTCTCCAGCGCCAACGTGCTGCTGCTCGACGAGCCCACCAACAACCTCGACCCCGCTTCGCGCGAGGAGGTGCTCGCCGCCATCCGCAGCTACGAGGGGGCGATCATCCTGGTCACCCACGACGAGGGTGCGGTGCGCGCCCTCGAGCCGGACCGGGTGCTGATCCTGCCCGACGGTGAAGAGGATCTCTGGAGCGACGAGTACGCCGACTTGGTCAGCCTCGCCTGAGCTGAGCCGGGCTGAGCTGAGCCGGGCGGGTGCGGCGCGGGCAAGGTGAGCCCAGCCTGACCTGCGGCCCGGTGAGGGGGCTTCCTAGACTGCGGCCCATGACTCCCGAACAGCTCACCTCCGCCGGCCTGCGTCTCGAGATCCAGGGGCCGGTGGCCACCCTGACGCTGAACCGGCCGGAGGCCCGCAACGCCCAGACGCCCACCATGTGGCGGGCGATGGCGCAGGTGGGGGAGTCGCTGCCCGAGGACGTCCGGGTGGTGGTCGTGCGCGGCGAGGGGCACAGCTTCTCCGCGGGTCTGGACCGCAAGATGCTCGACCCCGCGGGCGGGGACGGCGAGGAGACTGTGGCCTCGTTGCTGGCGCTGCCCGACGAGCAGATCTCGGCGACCATCGACGACTACCAGCGCGGCTTCACGTTCCTGCGCGACCCTCGCTTCGTCTCGATCGCCGCGGTGCAGGGATACGCCATCGGCGCCGGCTTCCAGCTGGCCCTCTCCTGCGACCTGAGGGTGCTCGCCGACGACGCGCAGCTGTGCATGAAGGAGTCCGCGCTGGGCCTGGTGCCGGACCTGACGGGAACAAAGCCGCTGGTCGAGAGCGTTGGCTACTCGCGAGCACTCGAGATCTGTGCCACCGCACGGATGGTGGGGGCCGCCGAGGCAGCGGCGATCGGGCTGGCGACGGCCGTCGTGCCGGCGTCCGAGCTGGACGCGGCGGTCGCGGACCTCACCGCCGCGCTGACCGCACCGATGGCGGGTGCGGTGCGTGAGACGAAGACCCTGCTGCAGGGGGCAGCGGACCGGAGCCTGGACGAGCAGCGCCGCCTCGAGCGTGAGGCGCAGGCCCGCAGGTTCCGTGAGCTGGCCCAGATGATGCAGGGATGACGACACCGGCCTGACCAGACCGGCTAGACGAAGCAGCAGGGCTGTTCGCGGCCCGGAGGAGGGGCCATGTCCGGCATGCAGGGGATGGGCCCGGCGTTCCGCAACCTGCGCACCGATCGCAGTGTGGCCAAGGCCAAGGTGGAGCGGGGCACGGTGCGCCGCATCCTGCAGTTCGCGCGCCCGCACCGGCGACTGATCGCGCTGTTCCTGTCGCTGACCGTCGTCGACGCCGGCCTGGTGGTGGTGACCCCGCTGCTGGTGCAGCGGATCATCGACGACGGGATCCTCGGCCACGACAGCACCCTGATCACCGTGCTGGCGCTGGCGATGGTGGCCACCGCGGTGCTCAGCGCCCTGCTGGCCGTGCTGTCGGGGTTCCTCTCGGCCAGGATCGGCGAGGGGCTCATCTACGACCTGCGCACCCAGGTCTTCGCGCACGTGCAGCGCCAGTCGCTGGCGTTCTTCACCCGCACGCAGACCGGCGCCCTGGTCTCGCGCCTGAACAACGACGTGATCGGGGCGCAGCGCGCCTTCACCTCCACCCTGTCCAGCACCGTGTCGAACACCATCTCGGTGTTCGTGGTGGGCATCGCGATGTTCGTGCTCAGCTGGCAGGTCACGCTGCTGTGCCTGGCGACGTTCCCGATCCTGCTGATCACCTCCCGCTGGGTCGGCAACCGGCTGGCCGGTCTGACGCGGCAGCAGATGGACGGCAACGCCGACCTCGGCAACGTCATGACCGAGCGGTTCAACGTGGGCGGCGCGATGCTGCTCAAGCTGTTCGGGCGTCGCGCCGACGAGGACGCGCTCTTCGCGCAGAAGGCCGGCCGGGTGCGCGACCTGGGCATCCGGATCTCGCTGATCACCCGGGTCTTCATGGCCACGATGATGGCGGTCCCGGCGCTGGCCACCGCGCTGGTGTACGGCGTGGGCGGGCATCTCGCGGTCCGCGACCAGCTCACCATCGGCACGCTCGGGGCGCTGGCCACGCTGCTGCTGCGCCTGCTCGGGCCGTTGCAGGGGCTGTCCAACGTGCGCATCGACGTGATGACCGCGCTGGTCAGCTTCGACCGGGTCTTCGAGGTGCTCGACCTGCCGTCCCTGGTCGCCGAGAAGCCGGACGCAGTCGCGCTGCCCGCCGGCGCCGCGCGCCTGGAGTTCGACCGCGTCGGCTTCCGCTACCCCGGCGCCGAGGAGGTCGGCATCGAGTCGCTCGAGGGCGTCGCGCGCCGCGACACCCGCGACAACGGGCCGGTGCTGCACGACGTCAGCTTCCGCGCCGAGCCCGGGCAGATGATCGCCCTGGTGGGCCCCTCGGGGGCCGGCAAGACCACCGTCACGCACCTGGTGGCGCGCCTGTACGACGTGACCGAGGGCGCCGTGCGTGTCGGTGGACACGACGTGCGTGACGTGACGCTGCAGTCGCTGGAGGACGCGGTCGGCTACGTCACCCAGGACGCGCACATGTTCCACGACACCATCCGCGCCAACCTGCTCTACGCCCGGCCCGGCGCCGACGACACCGAGATCTGGCGCGCCCTGGAGGCCGCCCAGGTGGCGTCGCTGGTGCGCAGCCTCCCCGACGGCCTGGACACGGTGGTCGGCGACCGCGGCTACCGGCTCTCCGGTGGTGAGCGCCAGCGGCTCGCCATCGCCCGGCTGCTGCTCAAGGCGCCGGCGATCGTCGTCCTCGACGAGGCGACCGCCCACCTCGACAGCGAGTCCGAGGCCGCCGTGCAGCGGGCCCTGGACGCCGCCCTGGAGGGGCGCACGTCGCTGGTGATCGCCCACCGGCTCTCCACCGTGCGCCACGCCGACCGGATCCTGGTGCTCGAGCAGGGCCGGATCGTCCAGTCCGGCACGCACACCGACCTGCTCGCCCAGGGTGGCCTGTACGCCGACCTGTACCGCACGCAGTTCGCCGTCCACGACGGCGACCGGGTGGGCTGAGCGGGTGGGCTGAGCGAGGCCCTGCGCCTCGACGGGGTGAGTAGGCTCCCCGGCATGGACCTCCAGCTGCGCGAGCGCGTGTACGTCGTCACCGGTGGAGCCCGCGGCCTGGGTCGCGCGAGCGCCGAGCGTCTGGTCGCCGAGGGCGCCCGGGTGGTGCTCTCGGGGCGCAGCGCCGACTCCCTCGACGAGGCCACGGCCGCGCTGGGCGAGGCGTCGCTCGGGGTCCGGGCGGACAACGCCGACCCGGACACGCCGGCGCGCCTGATCGCCGCCGCCCGGGAGCGCTGGGGGCGTCTGGACGGCGCGCTGATCAGCGTCGGCGGACCGCCCAAGGGCACGGTGGCCGACACCGGGGACGCGGCTTGGACCCGGTCGTTCGAGACCGTCTTCCTCGGTGCGGTCCGGCTGCTGCGCGAGATCGGCGCCGAGCTGTCCGACACCGGCGCGCTGGCCGTGGTGCTGTCCTCCAGCGTCCGCGCACCGCTCGCGGAGATGGCGCTGTCCAACGGGCTGCGCCCCGGGCTGGCGATGGTCGCCAAGACGCTGGCCGAGGAGCTGGGGCCACGGGGGATCCGGGTGAACGGACTGCTGCCCGGGCGGATCGCGACCGAGCGGGTCGCCGAGCTCGACGCCTCCGCACCCGACCCGGCCGCGGCCCGGGCCGCGGCGCTGGCCAGCATCCCGCTGGGACGCTACGGCGAGCCGGAGGAGTTCGGCCGGGCCGCGGCCTTCCTGCTCTCGCCCGCCGCGTCGTTCGTGAGCGGCGTGATGCTACCGGTCGACGGAGGCATGCTCCGCGCCCTGTGAGTCCTCGCCGGGGGACTCCTGGGCGGGCTCGTTCTTGCGCTTGGCCTTGCGCCACTCGTCGTAGCCCAGGTAGCAGAAGCCGAACACCGCGAGCACCCCGAAGAACCACCACTGCAGTCCGTAGAAGAAGTGTGGGCCGTCGCCGAGCTCGGGCAGGTCCGAGGGGGTGAGGGACTCGGCGGGCTCCGGGTCCTCCGAGGAGAGCTGCAGGAAGCCGCCGTACACCTCCCGGTCCAGGGCAGCACCGATCTCGGTGCTGGAGATGGCGCGCGTGGACTGGTTGGCGACCTTGGTGCTGTCGCCGGTGGCGTCGCCGCGGGCCCAGCCGGTCACCTCCACCTCGCCCGAGGGGGGCTGCGCAACCTCGGCGGCGTCGATGCCGCGGTTGTCGGTGGGCATCCAGCCGCGGTCCACCAGCAGGGCGGTGCCGTCCTCGGTGACCAGGGGGACGACGACGTTGATCCCGGACTTCCCGTCGCGGGTGCGGTAGCGCACGATCACGGTGTCGTCGGTGTCGTAGACCCCGGTCGCGGTGAGCCGGGCCCACTCGTCCTCGGAGCTGACGGCGCGACCCGGTGCCAGGACGTCCTGGACCGGGCGCGGGGTGGCGGTCTCGTTGCGCTCGACGACCTCGTTGCGGTCCTTGCGCTCCTCGAGCCGGTCGAACTGCCACCCGCCCAGCCACCACGCGCCGTAGGCGAGCAGCGCGACGGCGATGGCGAAGAGCGCCCACCGCCTGCTGAGGAACAACCGCATCCGATCCACCTCCCCGAGGGTAGTCGCGCGCGACGGGCGACTCGCGACCGGTCCCCGCCTACTGTGAGGTCCGCTTCACACCTAGACTGAGGCAATGAGCAGTGACCCCGTCACGACCTACGCGCTCGAGGACCGATTCGGCCGGGTGGCCACGGACCTGCGTGTCTCCCTGACCGACCGGTGCAACCTGCGGTGTTCCTACTGCATGCCGGCCGAGGGGCTGGACTGGCTACCCGACGAGTCGGTGTTGACCGACGACGAGATCGTGCGGCTGGTCCGGATCGGCGTGGAGAGACTCGGGGTCCAGGAGGTCCGCTTCACCGGCGGGGAGCCCCTGGTACGCCGCGGGCTGGTCGACATCGTGCGCCGCAGCCGTCTGGCGGGACCGGACCTGGAGCTGTCGGTGACCACCAACGCGCTCGGCCTGCGCCGTACCGCCCACACGCTCGCGGAGGCGGGGCTGAACCGGGTCAACGTGAGCCTGGACAGCGTGCGCGCCGAGACGTTCGCCGCGATCACCCGCCGCGACCGGCTCGACGACGTCCTCGCCGGCCTGGCCGCCGCGCGCGACGCCGGGCTCGGACCGGTCAAGGTGAACGCGGTCCTGCTGCGCGGGGTGAACCACGACCAGGCGCCCGAGCTGCTGCGCTGGGCGCTCGGCGAGGGTTACGAGTTGCGCTTCATCGAGCAGATGCCCCTGGACGCCCAGCACGGGTGGAGCCGGGAGCTGATGATCACCGCCGACGAGATCTTCGCGATGCTCGAGCGCGAGTTCGTGCTCACCGCCGCGGTGGAGCCGCGGGGGAGCGCACCGGCCGAGCTGTTCACCGTGGACGGCGGACCCGGCACGGTCGGGGTCATCGCCAGCGTGACGCGGCCCTTCTGCGGGGACTGCGACCGGGTCCGGCTCACCGCCGACGGCCAGATCCGCAACTGCCTGTTCGCGCGCGAGGAGTCCGACCTGCGGGCCTCCCTGCGCGGCGGAGCCTCCGACGACGAGATCGCCCGCCGCTGGGTCGCCGCGATGGCGGGCAAGCGGGCCGGGCACGGCATTGACGACCCGCTGTTCCTGCAGCCGGACCGCCCGATGTCGGCGATCGGCGGCTGAGCCGCCGGCCCGACCCTGCGCCGGCTCGGATCAGAGCGCCTCGACGTCGCGCAGGAACCCGCGCGCCTGGAGGAAGTCGCCCAGGGACGTGCGGTGCTGCGCGCACGCCAGCCAGGTCTTGCGGCGCTCGGGCGTGTGCAGCTTGGGGTTGTTCCACAGCAGGGCCCACACCGCGTCCTGCGGGCAGCCCTTCGCCGAGCAGGTCAGCGGTGCGTCCACCGGGGCGATCTCGGCAGCTTCGGTCTCGGGGGGCGCGCTCAGGGGATCGGGCATGGCGCCAGCCTAGAGACGGACGATGCCGGACAGCCACGGGGGAAGCTGTCCGGCATCGCGATTGCCGGCTCAGACGGGGGAGACCGAGCCGACGAGGGTAATTCTTGCACGGCCCTCAGCGGTTTTCTACCGCTGCGGGCCCAACGTGACGGGCCCCTCGTCGGCCCGCTCCGGGCCCGGAGAGGGGCCGGCTGCCGAGCGCGCGGACACGCCGGTCAGGGGCGCGGCGGGAGCTGTGTCGAGCCGGTGGTCCCGCTGCCCAGCTGGCGGTCGATCGGACCGCCCTCGGGGACCTGGAAGTCGTCGCGGCGACGGGGGGCAACGTTGGCCATCACCACCGCGACGTAGGGCAGCACCACCGCGCCCGCCACCAGGGTCCAGCGCAGCCAACCGTCGGCGACGACCGCCCCGATGAAGCAGACCGCGCGCAGCGACATCGAGTACAGGTAGCGGCGCTGGCGCGCGGCGATCTCGTCGGCGCGGTTCGTCCCCGCACTGGTGATGCGCACGGGCTCGGAGTCCCGGCGACGCTCGCGCTCGGCCATCGCACCATCGTACGTCGCTACGATCGTCGAGCCGCCCGGGACCAGCCTGGACCGACACCGCACGGAGGACCCCATGACCGACCGCACCTACCGCGTCACCGAGATCGTCGGCACCTCGCCCGACGGCATCGACCAGGCGGTCCGCAACGGCATCGCGCGCGCCTCCCAGACCCTGCGCCACCTCGACTGGTTCGAGGTCACCCAGGTCCGCGGGCAGGTCAAGGACGGCCAGGTGGAGCACTTCCAGGTGGGCATCCGGCTCGGCTTCCGCCTCGAGGACGACTGAGCCGGCGTCCCACGGCCCGGGCGGCGAGGTGTTTAGGGCTACGCGCGGGTAATCGCTAGCGTCGCTGGACGTGAGCAGATCAGTCCTCGTCACCGGCGGCAATCGCGGCATCGGCCGCGCCATCGCGGAAGCCTTCCTCGCCCAGGGCGACAAGGTCGCCGTCACGACCCGCAACGGGGGAGCCCCGCAGGGCGCCCTCGACGTGCGCTGCGACGTGACCGACCCCGCCGCGGTGGAGGCGGCCTTCCTGAGCGTCGAGCAGGCGCACGGTCCGGTCGAGGTGCTGGTGGCCAACGCCGGCATCACCTCCGACACCCTGCTGCTGCGGATGTCCGAGGACGCCTGGTCCTCGGTGATCGAGACGAACCTGACCGGCTCCTACCGGTTGGCCAAGCGCGCCGCCAAGGGCATGCTGCGCCAGCGCCGCGGCCGGATCATCTTCGTCTCCTCGGTGGTCGCGATGCTGGGCTCGGCGGGCCAGGTGAACTACGCCGCCTCCAAGGCCGGGCTGATCGGCATGGCGCGCTCCATCGCCCGCGAGCTGGGCAGCCGTTCCATCACCGCGAACGTGGTGGCTCCCGGCTTCGTGGAGACCGACATGACCGGGGTGCTCACCGACGAGCAGAAGACGCTCATCAAGACCCAGGTGCCGCTGGGCCGCTACGCCACCCCGGACGAGGTGGCGTCGGTCGTCGCCTTCCTCGCCTCCGACGCCGCGGCGTACGTCACCGGGGCCGTGATCCCGGTCGACGGCGGCCTGGGCATGGGGCACTGACCAGGCCGGACCCGGCCGACAGCCAAGGAGAGGGAGCAACACACATGGGCATACTCGAGGGCAAGCGCATCCTGGTCGCCGGAGTCACGATGGACTCCTCCATCGGCTTCGCGACCGCCCGGGTCGCACAGGAGCAGGGCGCGACCGTGCTGATCTCCAACTTCGGCAGGGCGCTGGGGATCACCCGGCGGATCGCCAAGCGGCTCCCCGTGGAGCCGCCGGTCCTCGAGCTCGACGTCACCGACGACGAGCACCTCGCCCGGCTGCCTGACCTGGTGCGCGAGCACGTCGACGGCCTGGACGGGGTGGTCCACTCGATCGCCTACGGCAACCCCGAGACGCTGCTGGGGGGCGACTTCATGCAGGGGCCCTGGCCCGACGTGGCGCAGGCGCTGCAGGTCTCGGCGTTCTCGTTGAAGTCGCTGACCGCCGCCTGCCTGCCGCTGATGCCGCAGGGCGGCTCGGTGGTCGGGCTGACCTTCGACGCGACGGTGGCCTGGCCCGCCTACGACTGGATGGGCGTGGCCAAGGCCGGGCTGGAGTCGTGCTCGCGCTACCTCGCCCGCGACCTCGGGCCCCAGGGGGTGCGCTGCAACCTGGTCGCCGCCGGACCGCTGAGGACGCTGGCGGCCAGGGCGATCCCCGGTTTCGAGGAGCTGGAGTCGATGTGGAGCACCCGCGCGCCGCTGGGCTGGGACGAGACCGACCAGACGCCGACCGCCAAGGCCGTCTGTGCGCTGCTCTCGGACTTCTTCCCCGCGACCACCGGTGAGATCGTGCACGTCGACGGCGGCTTCCACGCGATGGGCTCCTGAGCGAGCGCGCTGTCGCCACCGGCGCGGGTAGTGGCAGGATTCGGGGCGTGCCCGAGAACCGCAGTCTCGTCCTGATGCGACATGCCCAGGCCGAGGGCCACGCCGCCTCCGACGCCGCCCGCGACCTCACCGCGCGGGGGCGCGAGGACGCCGCCCGGGCGGCCGGCTGGCTGAGGTCGGCCGGCTTCGTGCCCGACCACGCCATGGTCTCGGCCGCGACCCGGACCCGGTCGACCTGGGCCGAGCTGGCCGAGACCGCAGGTTGGCACCTGGAGCCGGAGGTCGAGGCAGGGCTCTACTCAGCCGGACCCGAGACGGCGCTGGACCTGATCCGGCTGGCGCCGGCCTCGGCGCGCTCGGTGATCGTGGTGGGACACAACCCGACCATCGCCTACCTCGCCCAGATGCTCGACGACGGCGAGGGCGACGCGCAGGCCGGCGCGGCGATGGCGGGCGGCTACCCGACCGCCGCGGTGAGCGTCTTCGCCTACGACGGGGACTGGGCCGACCTCGGCTTCGCGACGGCGCGGCTGGCGGGGTTCCACGACGGGCGCGGCTGAGCCGCTTCGGGTCACCCGAGCGGGATCACACGGGGGGTGAGGGGGTCACGATGCCGGCCTCGGCGTCGGCGGCCTCGACCTCCTCGCGGGTGATCCCCAGCAGGTACATGATCGCGTCCAGGTAGGGCACGTTGACCGAGGTGTCGGCCGCCTCCCGCACCGCCGGCTTGGCGTTGTAGGCGATGCCGTGGCCCGCGGCGTTGAGCATGTCGAGGTCGTTGGCCCCGTCCCCGATCGCCACCACGCTGGACTCCGGCACGCCGACCTCGGCGGCGAACTCGCGCAGGGCCTGCGCCTTGCCGGCCCGGTCGACGACCTGGCCGACGATGCCGCCGGTGAGGCGGCCGTCGACGATCTCGAGCTCGTTGGCCCGGGAGAAGTGGATCCCGAGGTCGGCGGCGAGCCGGTCGGTGATCTGGCTGAAGCCGCCGGAGACGATGGCGAACCGGTAGCCCAGCCGGCTCAGCGTGCGCACCATCGTCCGGGCCCCGGGTGCGAGCTGGATCGCGTCGTACACCTGGTCGAGCGCCGAGGCGTCGACGCCGCGCAGCAGCGCCACCCGCGAGCGCAGCGACGCCTCGAAGTCGAGCTCCCCGCGCATCGCGGCCTCGGTGACGCGGGCGACCTCCGCCTCGCAGCCGGCGTGGGCGGCCAGCATCTCGATGACCTCGCCCTGCACCAGGGTGGAGTCCACGTCCATCACGATCAGCCGCATCCCGCGCCGGATCAGGCTGGCCGGCTGCACGGCGACGTCCACGCCTTGGCGCGACCCCTCGGGGGCGAGCACCGAGCGCAGGGTGGCCGGTGCGACGCCGGAGACGTGCAGGTCGATCGCGGTGACCGGGTAGCGGGCCATCCGCACGATCCGGTCGATGTTGCCCCCGACGTCGGCGATCCGCCCCGAGATGGCGGCCATCGCGTGCGCGTGCAGCGGGGCGCCGAGGACGGTCACGTGGGAGCGTCCCTGCTTGCGCGCCTGGTTGTCGCCGGTGCCGCGCTCGATCGAGACGTGCATCCCCAGGAAGGCGGCGCTCTCCTCGACGGCGGCGGCGAGGCGCTTCCAGTCCCGCGGGGCGGTGACCAGGACCCCGAGCACCAGCTGGCCGCGCAGCACGATCTGCTCGACGTCGACGACGTCGACGCCGGTGTGGGCGAGGGTGGAGAAGATCGTCGACGTCACTCCGGGCCGGTCGATGCCGGTGAGGGTGATCAGCAGGGTGTTGGGGGCGTCCTGGGTCATGGCAGGACGAGGCTATCGCGGCCCGGGGACTCAGCCCGGCGGCCACACCTCCGGTGAGCACGCCGCGACGAGCCCGCGGCGGGCGGCGCGCTCCAGGGGGCGCAGCGCCTCGCGGCGCAGCTCGATCTCGTGGGCGGTGACCGCGGCGCCGTCGTCCTCGAGCGCCAGCTCCACGATCCCCGCGGCGAGCAGGGCGCGGCCGGCGAGCTCGACGCAGCGCGGGGGCACCCCCGGCGGGGCGTCGGGCAGCCGGAGCCGGCGCAGGTTCATCAGCTCGTCGGCGACCTCCGGGCGCCAGCGGGCCACGTCGAGCGCGGCCAGCGACTCGGCGGCGGCGATGATGGCGGCGCGCAGCCCGCGGTCGGCCTCGCCGACGTCGGGGAGCTGTCGGCGCGCGGCCGGGTGGGCGACCCAGGTGACCACCCGACCCACTCGCTCGGGGACCAGCCCGAGGTCACCCGCGAGCACGGCCTCGCCCGCCTCCAGGGCGGCCGCGTTGAACGCGGCGGGCCCACCCAGACCCACCGGGTCGCCCTCCGCCGGCAACGCCAGGCCGAGCCCGTCGACGCCGCGGGCGCGCAGCCCGGCCAGGGACTCCAGGAGCGGGCGCGGCTGAGCGTCGTGGGGGAGGCCGGGCGCCGTCTCGCGGACCAGGTGGGCGGCGTCCTCCCCGCCGAGCACGACGTCGAGGAGCTGGTCGGCGACCACCTGGCCGCGCAGCCAGGCGGTGCCCCACCAGGCGAGGACGGCGGATTCGGGCAGCGAGGCGCTCACGGGCGAAGACCCTACGCGGGGCTCGGAGGGGGATGGATAGGGTGAGCCCCATGACCGCTGTCCTCGAGTTCGCCGATGTCACGGTCCGAAGGGGCAAGGCGACCCTTCTCGACCAGCTCTCCTGGACCGTCAACGAGGATGAGCGGTGGGTGATCCTCGGCCCGAACGGCGCCGGCAAGACCACGCTGCTGCAAGTAGCGTCCGCGCAGATGCACCCCACCAGCGGCGTGGTGGGCATCCTCGGCGAGGTGCTGGGCACCGTCGACGTCTTCGAGCTGCGCCCCCGGATCGGCCTGACCAGCGCCGCCCTGGCCGAGCGCATCCCCCGCCACGAGCTGGTGCCCGACGTGGTCGTCTCCGCGTCGTACGGCGTGCTGGGGCGCTGGCGCGAGGACTACGACAGCCTGGACCACGACCGGGCCGACGCGCTGCTCACCGAGGTCGGGGTGCAGCACCTGCGCGAGCGGACCTTCGGGACGCTCAGCGAGGGCGAGCGCAAGCGGGTGCAGGTGGCGCGCGCGCTGATGACCGATCCCGAGCTGCTGCTCCTCGACGAGCCGGCGGCCGGCCTGGACCTGGGAGGGCGCGAGGATCTGGTCTCGATCCTCTCCACGCTGGCCGTGGACCCCGACTCGCCGGCGACCGTGCTGGTCTCCCACCACGTGGAGGAGATCCCCCCGGGGTTCACCCACGTGCTGATGCTGCGTGAGGGGCGCGCCGTCGCGGCCGGCCCGATCCCCGAGACGCTCACCGAGCACAACCTCTCGGAGACGTTCGGGATGCCGCTGAGCCTGGCTCACGACGAGGGCCGCTGGTCGGCGCGTCGTCGAAGTGGGCACCGCGCTCAGTGAACAGTCGATAGGCTCTCGTCATGGACTGGCTCGACTGGCTCAGAGAGCACGCGTGGGAGTCCTGGCTCGGGCTGGCCATCGCCCTCGGTGTCGCGGAGATGCTCAGCCTCGATCTGGTGCTGGCGATGCTCGCGGCCGGGGCCCTGGTGGGCATGCTGGCCGCGGTGGTCGGGCTGCCCTTCGGGCTGCAGGTCCTGGGGGCGTTCCTGGCCTCGGCGGCGATGCTCGCGCTGGTACGTCCCTCGATCGTCAAGCGGATGCACCACGGGCCCGAGCTGGTGCTCGGGCACAGCAAGCTGCTGGGCACCCAGGGCAGGGTCACTGAGGAGATCACCGGCCTGCAGGCCGGCCGGGTGCGGCTGGCCGGCGAGATCTGGTCGGCACTGCCCTACGACGAGACCCTGATCATCGCGCCCGGAGAGACCGTGGAGGTCCTCGAGATCCGCGGCGCCATCGCCTACGTCCACCCCGTCCCATCCCTGGAGAGCTGAGAGGAGTCACCATGCCCGTTTTCCTGGCCCTGCTCGTTCTTCTGGGGCTGTTCGTCATCGTGCTGTTGGCCAAGACCGTGCGGATCATCCCGCAGGCGCGTGCCGGTGTCGTGGAGCGGTTCGGCAAGTACAAGGAGACCCTCCCCGCAGGGCTCAACATCCTGGTGCCGTTCATCGACCGGGTGCGCTACATGATCGACCTGCGCGAGCAGGTGGTGAGCTTCCCGCCGCAGCCGGTGATCACCGAGGACAACCTGGTGGTCTCCATCGACACCGTCATCTACTTCCAGGTCACCGACCCGGTCAGTGCGACGTACGAGATCGCCAACTACATCCAGGCCGTCGAGCAGCTCACGATGACCACGCTGCGCAACATCGTCGGCGGCATGGACCTGGAGGAGACGCTGACCAGCCGCGACGAGATCAACACCCGGCTGCGTGGCGTGCTGGACGAGGCGACCGGCAAGTGGGGCATCCGGGTGAACCGGGTCGAGCTCAAGGGCATCGACCCGCCGCCGTCGATCAAGGACTCGATGGAGAAGCAGATGCGCGCCGACCGCGACAAGCGCGCGCAGATCCTCACCGCCGAGGGTGGCCGGCAGGCCTCGATCCTCACCGCGGAGGGCCAGAAGCAGGCCGCGATCCTCTCCGCGGAGGGTGACCGCGAGTCGCAGATCCTGCGCGCCCAGGCGGATCGGGAGTCGCAGATCCTGCGTGCGCAGGGCGAGGGGCAGGCCATCCAGACGGTGTTCCAGGCGATCCACGACGGGCGCCCCGACCAGTCGCTGCTGGCCTACCAGTACCTGCAGATGATGCCGAAGATCGCCGAGGGTGACGCCAACAAGGTCTGGATCGTGCCCAGCGAGATCGGCAAGGCGCTGGAGGGGCTGGGCTCCACGATGAACAGCCTGCAGGGCATCCCCGACGAGGTCGAGGGACCGCGGGTCCGGGTGCCGATGGGCGAGGAGGCTCCGTCGCTGGCCGAGGACCTGGCCGAGGCCCATCAGCAGGTCTCCAGCGCCCAGGCCGAGGTCCAGCGCGCGATCGCGGAGGCCGAGGGCGCGGCCGCGCCCCGCCGCTCCGCCGGGAACGACATCGCCGGGCCCGACACCGAGGTGCCGCCGGCCCCGTGAGCATCCTGGAGATGGCCGCGGTCCTGCTCGCCGGGATCGCGGCCGGCACCATCAACACCGTGGTGGGGTCGGGAACGCTGGTGACGTTCCCGACCCTCATCGCGTTCGGCATCCCGCCCGTCACGGCCAACGTGTCCAACACGATCGGCCTGGTCCCCGGGTCGCTCTCGGGCGCCTGGGGCTACCGGCGCGAGCTCTCCGGCCAGCGCGCGCGCATCCTGCGCCTGGCCGGCGCCTCCCTGATCGGCGGCGTCCTCGGGGCGGTGCTGCTGCTGGCCCTGCCCGAGGGGGCCTTCTCCGCGATCGTGCCGGTGCTGATCGTGCTCGGCTGCGTGCTGGTCGTGCTGCAGCCCCGGATCTCCGCGTGGGTGGCGCGCCGCCACGAGCACCTGGGCGGTCTGCCCGAGACCGGTGCCTGGTGGGTGTGGCCGCTGGTCCTGCTCGCCGGCGTGTACGGCGGCTACTTCGGCGCCGCCCAGGGCGTCCTGCTGATGGCGGTGATGGGGATCGGCATCAACGAGACCCTCCAGCGGCTCAACGGCGTCAAGAACATCCTGGCCGCGGTCGTCAACGGCATCTCGGGGCTCATCTTCGCGGTGGTGGCCCACGTCGACTGGCGCATCGTGGCGCTGATCGGGGTCGGCTCGGTGATCGGCGGCCAGATCGGCGCCAGCGTCGGGCGCCGGCTGCCGGCGACCGGTCTGCGGGTGTTCATCGTCGTCGTCGGCGTGGTCGCGCTGGTGTCGTTCCTGCTCTGAGCCGCGCTCGGGGTGCGGATCGCGCCTGGCCGCGGCGGGGCGTGGGTGCGCTCGCCGCGTCGTACTCCCCACACGAAACCCGCACTTCCCACGTGTTCCTTCGCGTGGGAAGTGCGGGTTTCACGAGTTAACTCGTGGTTCTGACGCCCTCCCAGCCGCAACCACCGACCCCGCCCGAGCGCCCCACCCCGAGCCTCAGCCGTACTTCAGCACCTGCGTGCCCCCGGCGAGCCGGTCGTGCCAGGCCTGCCGGGAGACGGTGTCGGCGTTGATGCCCAGGGCGATCGTGATCCAGGCGGCGAGCTGGAC
Source organism: Nocardioides sp. Z43_10 (assembly GCF_059766615.1). Lineage (NCBI taxonomy): Bacteria > Bacillati > Actinomycetota > Actinomycetes > Propionibacteriales > Nocardioidaceae > Nocardioides > Nocardioides sp. Z43_10. The sequence continues at coordinate 60,485 of NZ_JCBAJY010000005.1, forward strand.
CAGGCTGCCGATGGCGCCACCGACGAAGGGGACGAGGGAGAGCATCCCGGCCGCGTAGAAGAGGTTGCGACGCAGCGCCTGCTCCAGCGTCGGGTTGGTGCCGCGGGGACCCACGGTGCGCAGCTTCATCACCATCTTCCCGATGGTCTGGCCCTGGGCGGACTCGAGATAGCCGAAGTACGCCAGCTGCATCGCCACCAGCAGCACGGTCGAGATGGCGTTCTCCAGGAGCCAGCCGTCGACGGTGATGCGCACGACGAGGCTCAGCACCAGGTAGGGCAGCCCGACCACCACGGCGTCCAGGAGCCGGGCCACGAACCGGTCCAGCAGGGGTGCCGGCACTCCGGCGGACGGCGCGGCGGGGAAGTCGCGGGGGAAGGGCTGGTGGGTCATCTGGGCTCCTCTGGCAGGGTTAGGCGTCGGCGCCGAGGTCGGCCACCCCGACGGCGACCGCGCTGAGTGCCGGCAGACACAACAGCGCGCTGGTCGTCTTCCCAACGTAACCGCCGCGCCCGGCGAGCAGTGCCGCGACGGTGTCGGCGCCGTCGATCGCGACCCCGAGCTGGACCAGGCGCCGGCGCGCCGGGCCGCCGGCGAGCAGGGTGATCGCGCCCAGCCCGATCTCGCGCGAGCCGAACATCCGGCTCAGGTAGGGAAGCTGCGGGTTCGCCGCGGAGTCGAGGCGCAGCAGCCGGGCGGCGAGGCCGGGGGAGACGAAGGAGACGGTGCCCAGGGCGATGCGGCCCCAGGCCAGGCCGGTCACGGGATTCATGGGCGTGACCCTAACCACACCGAGCCCGCTCAGGCGGGCTCGACGTCCGCCAATGAGACGTACGCCGTGTGCCAGCGCTCGATCTCGGCGTACGCCCGGCTCCGCGCGGGCTGTCGGGAGAGCACCACGTCGTGCCGGGCCCCGTCCACGGCGACCGTGGTCACGTGCCTGCCCAGCGAGGTGGCCCAGCGGCGGATCTGGCCCACGTCGAGCACGATGTCGGTGCTGTGCACCTCCTCGCCCATCTCCAGCGGGGCGCCGGTGCGCGCCGAGCAGAGCACCAGCACCGGACAGCCGACCTCCAGCCCGGCGTGCACCCGCGCGTGCCCGCGCCGCACGGCGCGCAGCCAGCCGGCGTACACCGGCCAGGAGTCCATCGGCTTCCACGCCAGCTCGTAGTCGAACTCGCCCTCGTGGTCACGGTGCAGGCTGCGCCCGTAGAAGCCGCTCACCGTGCGGGGGATCTCGCGCAGGGGACGGTGCTGACCCACCCGGTCGACCAGTCGGGTGCCGACGGTGCGCATCAGGAACGAGCCGCGCAGGTCCAGCCAGGGGGAGTTGAGGACCATCCCGGTCGCCCCGGGGCGCCGCGCATCGGCCCACAGCGGCAGCGTGAGCCCGCCGGTGCTGTGGCCGCTGAGCAGGACGCGGTCGTGGCCGTCGCGCTCGGTCACCCGCTGCCAGGTGAGGTCGAGCTCCTCGAAGTACTCCTCGAGGTCGGCCACGTAGTTGGGTGTCTGGTGGGGGCGCAGCGACCGGCCGTACTTGCGCAGGTCGAGGGCGTAGAAGTCGTAGCCGCGGCTGGTCCACCACTCGGCGTACTCGGTGTGGAAGAAGTAGTCGGCGAAGCCGTGCACGTGCAGGACCGCGCCGGCCGAGGCCCCGGCGGGGCCGTCGGCGGGACGCCGCACCAGGGTCGCGACGACCTCGCCCTCGTCGTCGGGGCGCAGGGACAGGGTCTCGACGGTGTACGGCGCACCGAGTACGGCGTCGTGGGTGCTGCTGGTCACCGGCACATCCTCTCAGCCGCTCACCACGCTCGCGCGCGAATCCCCCACCTGGCGAGGACGGCGAGGGTCGCGGCGCGCAGCACCTCCGCGTCCGGCACGTGGGTGGGGTCGAGCCCGACCACCGACAGGGTGGCGACGTCGCCGTGGCGCGACCACCAGGTGCTGATCCCGCCGCGGGTGCCGCGCATCATGCCGCGGGTGACCCGCTGGGTCACCGAGCGCATCATCACCGAGGCCGGCGGCGTCCCGGTCGGCTGGGAGTACGACGTGGGCAGGCGCCCCAGGTTGGAGGCCAGGCACAGCGGGGCGGCGTTGTCGCGCGCCAGGCGGCGCAACAGCCGGTCCGGCATCATCTGCAGCAGCGGCTTGAGCGGCTCCACGGCGTCTCGCCGGGTCCCGGCTGCCAGCGACGAGAGCTCCGCGCGCACCGCGGTGCGGACCGCGGCGAGGTCGGTGACGCGGCCGACGCCGTCGACGACCTCGGTGGCGACGCTCACCGAGACCCCCGAGGTGGCGTTGGAGCGCAGATCGTCCTCGCCGCGCAGGCTGACCGGGACGGCCACCCGGACCGGGCGGCCGGCCTGCGCCCGCCCGAGCGCGAGGATCAGCTCGACTGAGATGGCCACCAGCAGCGTGTTGGCGGTGCCGCCGTGGCGACGGGCGACCTCCTCCCAGGCGTCGGCCGAGCAGTCGAGGACCACGGTCGGGATGGTGAAGGGCAGGTCGTCGTCGGCCGCCGGCGCGGGCATCGGGAGGTCGGAGGACTGCTGGGCGTCCAGGGCGGGTGCCGGGTCGCGGGCCAGGCGCCGCGCCTCGAGAAGCCCACGCCCGGAGCGGCGGGCCAGGTGCAGGGCGTCGCGCACGTCGTCGCGGCGACGGTGCTGGAGCAGGCCGGGGTCGTCGACGGGGAGGCGGCGACCGCGGGTGCCCTCGACCGCCGCGATCACCGCGCCCAGGTGGGCGCCGCCGTCGCAGAGCACGTGCGAGGTGAGGTAGGACAGCACGGAGCCACCGTCGTCGGTGCGGGCCAGAGCGAGCGCCCAGCCGGGCCCGTCCACCGGATCGACCTCGACGGCGGCCATCCGGTCCGCCCAGGCCAGGACCTGGTCGGCCGAGACCGGGTCGGGCTCGACGTGCAGCGCCGGGGCCACCGAGGAGCGCACCCACCGGGGCCGGGCGCAGGGGATCCTCGGCGCGGCCACCGTGCGGGCCAGCCGCCCGGTGGCGAGCCGAGCCCGGATCGCCTCCACCCCCGCCGGGTCCAGCTCGGTGTCGAAGCGCCACAGGGTCTGGTTGACCAGCGGGATGCCGAGCACCCGGCGGGCGCGCAGGAACAGGTCGTCGTCGTAGGTCAGTCGGTTGGCACGGGTGGCGGGTTCACGCAGGACGGGCACGTCGTACCTCCGGGTCAGGCGCTGCGCACGTAGGCGCGCACGGTCAGGGGAGCCATCACGGCGATCAGCAGCACCGCGCCCAGCAGGGACCACAGCACGGAGCCTGCGGCCGGGGTCCCCGCGGCGAGCTCGCGCACCGCCGAGACCATGTGGGTGATCGGGTTGACCTCGGCGACGGCCCGCATCCAGCCCGGCATCGTCTCCACCGGCACCAGGGCGTTGGACATGAACGACAGCGGCATCAGCACCAGCATCGAGGCGCCCTGCACCGCCGAGGCGCTGCGCATCATCACGCCCATCAACGCGAAGACCCAGCTCACCGCGAACGCGCAGCCGATCACCAGCAGGCCGCCGAGGATGAGCCCGGACCAGGACTGCGGCCGGTAGCCCATCGCCAGGCCCACCACCACGGTGAGGCCCACCGCGATCACGTAGCGCAGCACGTCGGCGAGCAGCGACCCGGCCAGTGGCGCGGTCCGGGCGATCGGCAGGGAGCGGAACCGGTCGAAGACGCCCCGCTCCATGTCGTCGCGCAGCTGGACGCCGGTGACGACCGAGGCGGTCACCGCGATCTGGACCATCACCCCCGGCACCAGCCGGGGCAGGTAGGCGTCGATGCCGCCGGCGACCGCGCCGCCGAAGACGTTGGCGAACATCACCGTCGCCACCACCGGCAGGGCCACCACGTCGAAGAGACGCTGGGGGTCGTGGCGCACGCGCAGCAGCCCGCGGTAGGCCATCGTCAGCGACTGGCTGACCGCGGCGCTCATGCCGCCCCCTCGTCCTGGCCGGCGCCGGTGTCCGGGCGCGGGTCGCCGGTGAGGGCGAAGAACACGTCGTCGAGCGAGGGCCGGTGCACCCCGATCTCCTGCACCGCGATGGCGTGCTCGCGCAGCGCCAGCACGACGTCGGCGGCCACGGCAGGGTCCTCCACCGCGGCGTGCAGGACCCCGGGCTCCCCGGGGTCGGCGGAGGCAGCGGCGCGCCGCCCGGTCACCTGCGAGACGAGCAGGGCGGCGCGGCCCTGCTCGGCGGCGGCGACCCGGACGGTCAGGGTCGAGCTGCCCACCGAGGACTTGAGCCGGTCGGGGGTGTCGTCGGCGACGATGCGTCCTCGGTCCACCACCGCGATCCGGTCCGCGAGCTGGTCGGCCTCCTCGAGGTACTGCGTGGTCAGCAGCACGGTGCTGCCCTGGGCGACCAGGTCGCGCACGGTGGCCCACATCTGGGTCCGGGTCCGCGGGTCGAGCCCGGTGGTGGGCTCGTCGAGGAAGATCACCGGGGGCCGCGCGACCAGGCTGGCGGCGATGTCGAGGCGCCGGCGCATGCCCCCGGAGAAGCCCGACACCGGACGGCGGGCCGCCTCGGTGAGGCCGAACTCCTCCAGCAGGTCCTCGGCCCGGCGACGGGCCCCGCGGCGCAGGCCCAGCAGCCGGCCGATCACCACCAGGTTCTCGGTCGCGGTCAGCGCCTCGTCGAGCGAGGCGTACTGGCCGGTCAGTCCGATCAGGGACCGTACGGCGGTCGCCTCGCGCACCACGTCGTGGCCCAGGATGCTGGCCCGGCCGGCGTCGGGGCGCACCAGCGTGGCCAGGATCCGCACCGCGGTGGTCTTGCCGGCGCCGTTCGGGCCGAGCAGCGCGCACACGCTCCCCGCCGGCACCCTCAGGTCCACCGCGTCGAGGGCCCGGTGGCCCGCGAAGGACTTCACCAGCCCCTGGGCGTGCACGGCGTAGGGCTCATCCATGTGCTCTCCCTCCCACCCGGGTCCGCGACCCGGTGGTTGCGTCTACGGTTGCCCCGTGAAGTTCGCGATGGCGCTGGCCGGCAGCCGCGGCGACGTCCAGCCCGGGCTGGCGCTGGCCCTGGAGCTGCAGGCGGCGGGACACGGGGTCGCGGTCGGCGTCGCGCCCAACCTGGTCCCGATGGCCGCGCGGCTCGGTCTCGCGCCGGTCGCGGTCGGCACCGACAGCCACGACCTGCTGGTCTCCGACTTGGTCCGCCGCGACATGCGCTCGCGTCACCCGGTGCGTCGCCAGCGTGCGCTGCGCGAGGTCGCGACGGCAGGCTGGGACCCGCTGTGCGCCGACCTGCTGGAGCTCAGCGAGGGCGCCGACGCGGTGGTGACGGGCCTGCTCGGCCAGGAGGTCGGCTCGGCGGTGGCCGAGTACCGCGACATCGGCTTCGCGGCGCTGCACTACTGCCCGGTGCGCGCCAACACGGTGGTCCCGCTGGTGTCGCTGGGCGCCGGGTCGGCAGGCGTGCGCCGGGCCACCTGGGCGCTGGGGGAGCAGGCCCGCTGGCGGCTCACCAAGGCGGCCGAGAACCGGGTGCGCGCGTCGCTGGGGCTGCGGCCGGCTCGGGTCCAGCTGCCCGAGCGCCTGCGCGAGCGCGGGGCGCTGGAGATCCAGGCCTACGACCGCGCGCTGGTGCCCGGGCTGGGTGAGGAGTGGACTCCGCGCCGACCGCTGGTGGGCTTCCTCGGCCTCGACGCCCGAGCCCGCGGCCTGCTCGAGGACGCCGACCCCAGCACGGACCCGGAGCTCGACCGGTGGCTCGACGCCGGGGACGCCCCCGTCTACGTCGGCTTCGGCAGCATGCCGGTGAGCGACCCCGCCCACCTGGTCGGCGCCGTCGAGGCCGCCTGCGCCGACCTCGGTCTGCGCGCGGTCATCAGCAGCGGCTGGAACGACTTCCCCGGACGCCGCGGCGACCGGGTGCGGGTCGTCGGCGCCGTCGACCATGCGGTCGTGCTGCCGCGCTGCCGGGTGGCGGTGCACCACGGTGGGGCCGGCACCGTCGCCGCGACCCTGCGGGCCGGGCTGCCCTCGGTGATCGGCTGGTACAGCGCCGACCAGCCGCTGTGGGGCAGGCTGCTGACCGAGCTCGGGGTCGCCACCTCGCTGCGGGCGGCCGACCTCGACCGGCGGCGCCTGCGGGGTGCGCTGGAGCGGGTGCTCGGAGAGGACACCCGGGAGCGCGCCCGCCGTCTCGGTGCGTCGATGGTCGGTCCCGACCAGGCGGTGCGCGAGGCCGCCCGCCTGCTCGCCGACGCCGGCTGAGCCGACCCGCCTCACCACAGGGTGGCCTCGAGACCCCAGCGGTCCAGCTCCTCGCGCACGAGACGCTCCAGCGTGGTGTCGTCGGGGATCCGATCGGGGTCCAGTGCGGCGATGCTCAGCGTGGTCACCTCACCGCGGGTGCAGGCCCACGCGGTCAGGCCGCCGCCCAGCAGCCGGATCTCGCCGGCCTGGGCGCCGACGTGATGGGCGATCGCGGCGACGCTGCGCGGCGTCGTACCGACGACGGAGCAGAAGGCCTGCGACAGCTCGCCCATGTGCGAGGCCAGCACGGCCGCGGCGGGGGGCTGGGGGATCCGGCCGATCACGGCGTCGGGCAGCATCTGGATCAGTGCCAGGGGCAGCGGCGCCGCACCTGGCGTGGCCGCGGCCAGCTCGGCGTACGCCCGCTTGCAGCCCGCCCGCACCCCGGCCAGGTCGCGCCCCTCTGTCTGCTCGGGGGTGACCTCGACGCGCGCGATCCGGGTGCTGTTGGAGCGCAGGTCGTCCGGGGTGCGGGTGCTCACCGGCAGCGCCACCGGCACGTGCGAGCCAGCGCCGATCCGCCCGCTGGCCCGCGAGAGCGCGGCCGTCACCGCGACGAACCAGCTGGTGGGGCTGCCCCCGTGGGCGGCGAGCGCCGCGGTCAGGGTGGCGGTGTCGACCTCCGCGACGACCAGCGGCATCGTCCAGGGACCGGGCGGCGCCGGTGTCGGCGCTGACATCGGGGCGGACGTCGGGTCGGGCGTCGGTGCGGGCACGGCGGTGTCGGGCCCAACCGCTTCCGCGGGATCCTTCGCGGGGTCGGCGGCGGCCGAGTCCCGGCCGGGCCGGGTCAGCCGCCCCAGAGCCCAGCGGCCCACCTCGGCGAGCTGCCCGGCACCGTCGCGCAGATCGGCCAGCACCGCCCGGCCCAGCGAGGGACTGGTGGGCAGCCGCGGCGCCGGTGCGCCGCGAACCGCGCGCTCGACCGCGTCCAGCATCGCCGCACCGTCGGCTACCGCGTGGGAGACCACGAGCGAGACGAGCGCGCCACCGCCGGCCACCTCGGCCACGGCGATCCGCCAGCCCCGGCCGAGGGCCGGCTCCAGCGCGGCCTGGCCCTGGGCACGCGCCCAGCGCAGGGCATCGGCGGGGGAGAGCGGGCCGGGGTGCCCGACGACGTCCGGCGTGTGGGAGCTGGCGGCCCACCGGTCGCGTGCGCCGGGGACCCGGACCCGCTCGGCACGGCGGGCCAGCGCCCCCGCGGCCAGCGCGTCGCGGAACAGGGCGACCCGCTGCATGTCGACCGGGTCGTCGAAGCGCCACACGAACTGGTTCACGATGGGGCTGGCCACGCCACGATGGCGGCGCAGGAAGAGGTCGTCGCCGAAGCTCAGGCGCAGCGGCGGCTGCTGCGGTGGACGGGTGGACAGGGGCATCGCGTCAGCCTTCGCGCGTGGGGGAGCGAACCCGGAGGTAGCCCTTCGGTCGATCGGGGAGCCGTCATGCAAGCCGATGTTTGTTACCGGAGCAAACGTGTCACTCAGTGTGTGAACATGAGTTATCTCACATCGCCTCCGGGGTGTAGGCAGGCAAGGATCGGGGTGTGGAGTACACGGAGCTGACTGACTACCCGTTCATCGCCGGTCGTCTGACGACCTGGCATCCCCACGTCGAGGAGGCGACGTGGGAGCCCGACCCGCGCGGGCTCTCCTGGGACCATGCCAACCAGCTGGCCCACGGCCAACGGGGGTCCTGGATCGGGTCGGTGCTGCGCGTCCCGGAGCCGTACGACGAGCAGGTGCTGCGTCGCGCGCTGCGCGCCTGGATCGCCCGCCACGAGGCGCTGCGGACCACGGTCGCGGCCACCGACGACGGCCACTGGCGCCGGCTGACCGCCCTCGGGGAGGGGGTGGACGTCCGCACGGTCGACCAGGGACACCACAGCGCGCAGGACGCCCGCGAGATGGTCGCCGGGCTCTTCGCGACGATCTCCGCCAGCGCCTGGCCGCACCTGCTGGTCGCGTCGGTGCACGAGGACGACGCCGACGGCTTCCTGCTCGTCTTCGGGGCCGACCACAGCGTGATGGACGCCTACTCGCAGCTGCTGTGGTTCGCCGAGATCGTCGAGCTCTACCGCCGCGTCGCGGCCGGCACCCCGGCCGGCGACCTCGTCGCCTGCGAGCTCGGCAGCCACGTCGACCACTCGGCGCTGGACCGCGCCCGCGGGGAGCGGCTCACCCCGGAGGCCCCGGCCGTGCGGCGGTGGCGAGAGTTCCTCTCCGCCGGCACCGGCACCCCCGAGCTCGGATTCCCGCACTTCCCCGACCCGCGCGTCACCGTGGCCGCCGTCAGCGATGAGGCGCTGCCGCAGCGCTCGTCCTCGACGCCGGTGGCCACCGCGGAGCAGGCCCGGGTGCTGGCGGACCTGTGTCGCGGCGCGGGCACCGGAGTGCAGTCGGGAGCGTTGGCCCTGCTCGCGCTGGCGATCCGCGCGCAGCGCGGCGTCGATCGGCTGGACTTCGTGCTGCCGCTGCACACCCGGCAGGACCCGGCGCACGCCACGTCCGTCGGCTGGTACGTCGGCTGCGCGCCGATCGCCCTCACCCTCGCCGGCGCCGACGCCCTCATCGACGTGATCGAGCGGGCGGCCGTCGCGGTCGCCCGCGATCGGGCCCTCGCCCTGCAGCCGCTGCCGCGGGTCGCGGAGCTGCTCGGCCTCGACGACCACCCGCACTTCGTGATCACGTACGTCGACACGCGAACCGTCCCGGGGTCCCGCGACTGGGAGGACTGGGGGGCGCGCGCGCTGCGCAGCCCGGTCCACGCCGACGACGAGGTCTACCTGTGGTTGATCCGCGACCACGACGGGATCAACGTCTCGGCGCGCTACCCGCGCGCAGGCGAGGCCGACCAGGTCATCGGCGAGGTGCTGCGCGAGCTGGCCCGGCTCTTCGAGAGCCTGCCCGCGCAGGCGAGCCAGGAGGTGAGCGCATGATCCTCGCGGAGATGTCGCAGTGGCGACCCGCGCCGGGGCGGCTGGCCTCCCTGCGTCCCAGCGCGGCCTGCCTGGCTGCGGCCGAGGCCGCCCCGGTCGACCCGGGACCGCCCTCGTTCCTGCAGCAGGACCACCTGCGCGCGTATGCGGCCGTGGCTCGTCGCGGCGGCCTCCACCGCGCCTGGACGGGGGTGGCCACCGAGATCGACGGGCCGCTGGACCGTGCGGCGCTGACCCGGGCCCTGCGCCGCTTCGTGGTCCGCCACGAGGGGATGCGCACCTGGTTCGACCTGAGCGGCCCCGAGCCGGTGCGCCACCTGGTGCCGGTGGCGGACGTGGACTTCGAGATCGTGGACGGCGCGCCCACCGCTGGCACCGAGGAAGCCGCCACCGAGGACGCCGCGGACGCCACCGCGGGGGAGGCGTGGCACCAGCGCCTGCAGGAGCACCTGACCGAGCGCTTCGACGCGGCCTGCCGCCCGGACTCCTGGCCGGGCTTCGCCCTCGAGGTGGTGGAGGGCCCCGACGGCTTCGGCCTGGCCTGGGGCTGCGACCACGCCTTCACCGACGGCGTCTCGCAGATCCTGCTCGCCTCCGAGCTGGCCGACCTCTATGCCGAGGAGGCCGCGCGCAGCGGGTCGGACGAGCCGGCAGGAGACGAGGACCCGGCAGGGGACGAGGAGCCGGTCGAGGGCTTCCTGGGCTACGTGGGCGCCGAGCGCCGGGCCGCGGCGGCGTACGACGCGTCGTCGCCCGAGGTCCGGGAGTGGGTCGAGATCGTGGCCACCCACGGCGGCCGGCTGCCGACGTTCCCCCTCGACCTCGGGCTGGAGCCGGGGGAGAGCGCGCCGGTCCGGATCCGGCACACCGATCTGCTCGACGCCGAGGACCTGGCCCGGCTCGACGCCGTCTGCAGGGCCGGCGGAGCGCGGCTCACCGCCGGCGTGTTCGCCGCCCTGGCCGAGACCGAGCGGCAGCTGACCGGCGCCGAGGACTACTTCGGCGTCACCGTGCTGAGCACCCGCGGCACCGGGCCCTGGACCACCGCGCAGGGCTGGTTCTGCACGTTCGCGCCGGTGGCCTTCGGGCTCGGCGGCGCCACCTCGTTCGCCGACGCGGTCGCGGCGGCACACGCGGGGTTCGAGCGGGCCAAGCGGCTCGCGGCGACCCCGGTGCACGTGGTGCTCGAGACGCTGGTGACCTCGGGGACCACCCCGCCGGAGTCGTTGGGGAGTCCGCAGCTGGTCTCCTACATCGACCTGCGCTGGTTCCCCGGCGTCGCGAGCCCGGCGCACGCGCGAGGGGTGCACTTCACCGGCGCCGGCCGCACCGCCAACGCGTCGATGTGGGTCAACCGGGACGCCGACCGGCTCTACGTGGTGGCGCAGACCCCGGACACCCCGTTCGCCCAGGAGGCGGTCACGACGTACCACGAGACGCTGCGCGCGGTGCTGCGCGCGGCGGCGGACGGTCGGCTGCTCGAGGGGGCCCATGCACGTCACCAGCGCTGAGCACTGGTCACCGGCCCCGGGCACGGTGACCACCTGGCGGGCCAGCCCCGCCGCCGGATCCGCCACTGTCGCGGTGCCGCTGTCGCTGAACCAGCGCAACCACCTGGCCGCCGCCGCCGCGGGGGAGCCGTCGGTGTGGCTCGCGGCGTCCTTCGACGTACCCGGCCCCCTCGACCCGGTCGCGCTGCAGGGCGCGATCGGCGACCTGGTCGCCCGGCACGGCACGCTCCAGTGCGAGGCGACAGTGAGCCCCGACGGCATCACCGGGCGCCGACACGAGCCGTCCGCGCTGGTGTGGGAGCCGCGGGTGGAGGCGAGCACCGCCGACCCGGCGCAGACGCGCGCGCTCCTGCGCGCCTGCTTCGACCGGGGCTGCGAGCCGTTCGGCTACCCGGCGTTCGTGCCGGCGGCGATCTCACGCCCGGAGGGCTCCACCGTGCTGCTCGCCCTCGACCACCTCCATGCCGACGCGCACTCGCTGCCGGTGGTGATCGAGGACCTCCATGCGCTGTACGACGCGCGCCGGACCGGCGGCCCCGCGGCGCTCCCCGAGGCGGGGTGCTTCGTCTCCTGGAACCGGGAGGGAGCGCCGCCGCCCGTCCCCGGTGACGACCCGCGGCTGCGCGCCTGGCACGACTTCCTCGCGGCGAGGTCGTACACGCTGCCGGTCTTCCCGCTCGCGCTGGGCGTGGCGGCCGGTGAGCGGGTGCCCCAGGAGACCGTGCTGCGCGGTCTCGCCGACGCCGAGGAGGCGGAGGCGCTGACCCGGATCGGGCGAAGGCAGGGGGCCTCGACGTTCGCGGTGCTGCTGACGGCGCTGAGCCGGGCGCTGGGCCGGATGGGTGGTGCGCACCCGCTCCAGCTGCTGGTGCCGGTCGGGCTGCGGCGCCGCGAGGACGAGCGGCGCGCGGTCGGCTGGTTCACCACCTCGGTGCCGCTGGAGGTGCCGACCGACGGCGCCGCCTCCCTGGCGGTGACCGGCGAGCGGCTGCGCCGGGCGCAGGACCTGGCGCAGGTGCCGCTGGACCAGGTGATCGCGACCCTGCCCCAGCCCTTGGTCCGCACTCGCGGCGACGTGTTCATGGTGTCCTGGCTGGACTATCGCCACACTCCCGGGCACGCGCGCGCCGGGGCTCGCCGGGCGCAGCACATCTCCGCGCCCACCCTGGCCGACGACGTGCAGCTGTGGCTGTCGCGGACCGCGGACGGCGTCGCCCTGCGGGTGCGCCTGCCCGGGACGCCCACGGCACGGCGTGCGGTGGGCGGGCTGCACGACGGATGGCGCGCGGAGCTGCGCTCTCTGCTGGCCGCGCGCTAGGTGCCGGCCCGCTGGCGCCCACAAGGGGGCGGCCCGGAACGCCAACGCCCGCGAGGGGCACCCGGCACGTGCCGGATGCCCCTCGCGGGTGGTGCTGGTGGTGCTGAGGGTGAGGCTAGGACTCAGTCCTCGCCCATGCCCGTGACGGCGTGCGCGTCACCGTCGTGGGAGAGCACCTTGACCTCGATGCGCTTGCCGATCTCGGCGTCGACGCTCTTCCAGTAGTCGAACGCCCGCTGGCGGATGCCGAGGTGCTCGACACTGCCGAGGGCACCGGCCACCGTGTTGACGAACCGCTCGCGCTGCTCGTCGTTGAAGACCTCGCGGACCATCGTGCCGGCCTGCCCGAAGTCGTCGTCCTCGGCGTGCAGCATGTAGGCGCTGCGCACCAGCTCGGCGTCGACGGCCCAGGTCTCCTCCGGGGTCGCGGCGTCGTCGGCCCAGCCGCGGTCGAACGAGTTCGGCGCGTAGACCGGAGCGGCACCCGAGTGGTCGAAGGCCATCTGGCCGTCGAACTGGTAGGTGTTCACGGCCGTCTTGGGACGGTTCACCGGCAGCTGCATGAAGTTGGTGCCGATGCGGTTGCGCTGCGCGTCGTTGTAGGCGAACGAGCGGCCCAGCAGCATCTTGTCGGGGGACATGCCGATGCCGGGGACCGTGTTGCCCGGCGAGAACGCCGCCTGCTCGATCTGGGCGAAGTGGTTCTCGGGGTTGCGGTTCAGCGTCATCCGGCCGACCTTCACCAGCGGGTAGTCCGAGTGCGGCCACACCTTGGTCAGGTCGAAGGGGTTGAAGCGGTAGTTGGCCGCGTCGGCGTACGGCATGATCTGCACGCTCAGCGTCCAGCTCGGGTAGTCGCCCTCGGCGATGGAGTCGAACAGGTCGCGGCGGTGGTACTCCGCGTCCGCCCCGGCCATCTCCTGGGCCTCCTCGTCGGTGAAGAACTCCATGCCCTGCTCGGTGTGGAAGTGGTACTTCACGAAGAACTTCTCGCCACCCTCGTTGACCCACATGTAGGTGTGCGAGCCGTAGCCGTTCATGTGGCGCCAGGTGCGGGGCAGGCCGCGCTCACCCATCAGGTAGGTGACCTGGTGGGCCGACTCGGGGTTGAGGGTCCAGAAGTCCCACTGCATGTTGGCGTCACGCAGGCCGGAGTCGGGCAGACGCTTCTGGCTGCGGATGAAGTGGGGGAACTTCATCGGGTCGCGCAGGAAGAACACCGGGGTGTTGTTGCCGACGATGTCGTAGTTGCCCTCGGTCGTGTAGAACTTCAGCGCGAAACCGCGCACGTCGCGCCACGTGTCGGGCGAGCCGAGCTCGCCGGCGACCGTGGAGAAGCGGATCAGCAGCTCGGTGTTCGCGCCCTTCTGGAACATCGCCGCCTTGGTGTAGGCCGACATGTCCTCGGTGGTGACGAACTCGCCGAAGGCGCCCGAGCCCTTGGCGTGCGGGCGACGCTCGGGGATGTTCTCCCGGTTGAAGTGCGCCATCTGCTCGATGAAGTGGACGTCGTGGAGCAGGAGCGGGCCGTTGGCGCCGACGCTCAGCGTGTTGCGGTCGCTCGGGGCGGGGCTGCCGAAAGCGGTCGTGGAACCGCCGTGCGGTCGGGTGTCACTCATCAGGTGTGTCTCCTTGTTGTCGCCGGGCGTCGGATGCCGGTGGGGCGAAGTGTGGGTGTGTCAGTCGGTGGAGCCGGACCGCGCGGCGGCCTGGCAGGTGGGGCAGAGTCCCCAGAAGGTCACCTCGGCCTCGTCCACGACGAAGCCACCATCGGTCAGCTGTGCCGGGTCCAGGCACGGGGCCGCGCCGGTGGCGCAGTCGACGTCGGTGACCGCGCCGCACGCGCGGCAGACCAGGTGGTGGTGGTTGTCGCCGGTGCTGAGCTCGTAGCGAGCCACGGAACCGGCCGGGTGGAACTTGCGGAGCACACCCTTCTCGGTGAGCGTGTTGAGCACGTCGTAGACCGCCTGCGTGGAGACCTCGAACTCACGCCGTACGGCGGTGAGCACGGCGTCGGCTCCGGAGTGGGGCGTCGCGGCGAGGGCGCTGAGGACTGCCAGTCGGGGCTTCGTGACGCGAAGACCGGCCGTCCGCAACACCGTCTCGGGCGAGGCGGTGGGGTGGTGGTGCACGACGCAGACTCAACCACCTTTTCTGGAACGAGTCAAGAAAAGGCTTGAGCTGGGCGTGGCGCGGACCACGCTGGAGAAGGGGTAACTCCGTGTTCGCCGCGTCGTTGGGGTCTGCGGAGCGAACGCGCAGGGTCGAGACGCGAGGAAGAGACGCATGGTGGACAAGGCAGGCAAGGTGGCGCCGGGACGGGTGACGCCGGGACGAGCAGTGGCGGCGGTGGCGTTGGCGGCGTTGGCGGCGACGCTGGTTGGCGCCGGGGCGCTGCCCGCGGCGGGGGTCTCCGGGGACGCCGATCGCTCTGCCCGGGCCGGTGCGGCCGCGTCTCGCGACGGTGGGCACGGCGGCGGGCCCGGCGGTGGGCACGGCGACTCGGGCGGCTCGCGCGGGCGCGGCGGTGACGGTCACGGTGGGCGCGGCGGCGGCGACCACGGTGGCCGCGGCAGTGACGGTGGGCGCGGTAATGACGGTGGGCGCGACACCGGAGGCGGGCGCGACGGCGGGGACGGTGGTCACGACCACGGCGGTGGACCGGGCCGCGGGGGCGAACCGGGCCGCGGGAACGAACCGGGCCGCGGGAACGAACCGGGCCGCGGGAACGAGCCCGGTCGCGGGAACGAACCGGGCCGCGGCAACGAGCCCGGCCGCGGGAACGAACCGGGCCGGGGGAACGAGCCCGGCCGCGGGAGCCAGCCGGGCCGCGGGAACGAGCCCGGGACCGGAGGGGGACGGCCACCCGGCGGCGCTCTTCCCGGGGCCGGCTCCCCGACCCGAGGGCCCGGTCCGAGCGGGGGCGCCGAAGGCCCTGCGGGCGGTCCGCGCCCGGGCGCCACGCTCGGCGGTGGGGGCGGCGTGCCCACCGCGACCGGTGGCGGTCAGGGCAGGCCGGGCGGCTCGTCGGGCACGCGCGCGGAGGGCGCCGGGCGCGCGCGGGTCGGGCCGGGCGCGGGCGCTGAGCGTCCCGCCGGCGAGTCCAGCGGTCCCGATGTGCAGGGCTCGACGCAGGACCGGGTCGTCGGCACTCGGGTGCTCGGCGCCTCGCGGGTGACGACGACGACGGTGCAGTCCGTGGTCGATCGGGTGTTCCCGGGAGCGGAGCGGTCCTGGGCCGGCATGGCGGCGGCCGGCGCGCTGCTCCTGCTCGGCGCCGGCGTCGCCGTCGCCGCCCTGGCCCGTCAGCGCCGCGCGTCGTCGTAGCTGGGAGGAGCTGGGGGACTCGAGGGAATAGCGCGACCGCACAGATGGTTGGACGGCTAGTTAGCTTTTCAACCATCGGAAGCGGTGAGCAGCGATGCAGTTCGGCATCTTCACGGTCGGCGACGTCACGACCGACCCGACCACGGGTCGCACCCCGACCGAGCACGAGCGGATCAAGGCCACGGTCGCCATCGCCAGGAAGGCGGAGGAGGTCGGACTCGACGTCTTCGCGACCGGGCAGCACCACAATCCGCCGTTCATCCCCTCGGCGCCGACCACGACGCTGGCCTACATCGCCGCCCAGACCGAGCGGATCATCCTCTCGACCTCCACGACGCTGATCACGACCACCGACCCCGTGCGGATCGCGGAGGACTACGCCACGCTGCAGCACCTCTCCGACGGCCGGATGGACCTGATGATGGGGCGCGGCAACACCGGGCCGGTGTATCCCTGGTTCGGCAAGGACATCCGTCGGGGCATCGAGCTGGCGGTGGAGAACTACGCGCTGCTGCACCGGCTGTGGCGTGAGGATGTCGTCGACTGGGAGGGGCGGTTCCGCACCCCACTGCAGGGCTTCACCGCCACGCCGCGCCCGCTGGACGGCGTACCGCCGTTCGTCTGGCACGGGTCGATCCGCAGCCCCGAGATCGCCGAGCAGGCCGCCTACTACGGGGACGGCTTCTTCTCCAACCACATCTTCTGGCCCGCCTCGCACACCCGGCAGATGGTCGAGCTCTATCGCCGTCGCTTCGAGGACTACGGGCACGGCAGCGCGGACCAGGCCATCGTCGGCCTGGGCGGCCAGGTGTTCATGCGCCGCAACAGCCAGGACGCGGTGCGCGAGTTCCGGCCGTACTTCGACAACGCCCCGGTCTACGGGCACGGGCCCTCGCTGGAGGACTTCACCGCGCAGACGCCGCTGACCGTGGGCTCGCCTCAGGAGGTCATCGAGAAGACCCTCGGCTTCCGCGACTACGTCGGCGACTACCAGCGCCAGCTGTTCCTGATGGACCACGCCGGACTGCCGCTGAAGACGGTGCTCGAGCAGCTCGACCTGCTCGGTGAGGAGGTCGTGCCGGTGCTGCGCAAGGAGTTCGCGGCGTTGCGCCCCGCTCACGTGCCGGATGCGCCGACCCATGCGAGCCTGCTCGCCGAGACCCGTCGAGCCGGGGACGAGCGAGGACTCGCCGCCGGCGACCTCGCGGCGATCGCGCCGAGGCAGGACGCATGAGCCGCCGAATCGTCGTCGTCTCGGCGGGGCTGAGCGTCCCGTCCTCGACCCGGCTGCTCGCCGACCAGCTGGCCGGTGCCACCGCGTCCGCACTGGGCGAGGCGGGGGAGGAGCTCTCGCTCGACGTCGTCGAGCTGCGCGAGCTGGCCCATCCCCTGGTCGACAACCTGCTGACGCGGTTCCCCTCGGGGGAGCTCGCGGAGGCGATCGAGCAGGTGCGCCGTGCGGATGCGCTGATCGCGGTCACGCCGGTCTTCTCGGCCTCCTACAGCGGGCTGTTCAAGACGTTCTTCGACGTGCTGGAGCCCGACCTGCTGCGCGGCAAGCCGGTGCTGATCGGCGCCACCGCGGGAACGGCCCGGCATTCGCTGGTGCTCGAGCACGCGCTGCGCCCGCTCTTCGCCTACCTCGGCGCGGTCGTGGTGCCGACCGGGGTCTTCGCCGCCAGCGAGGACTTCGGCAGCAGCGACGCCGGCCACCTCGACGCGCGGGTACGGCGCGCCGCCGGCGAGTTGGCCACCCTGGTCCTGGGCCCCCACCGCGCCCGCCCCAACCCCGACGCCACCCCCACCAACCCCCAACCCTTCCCCCACCTCGTCCCCTTCGAGCAACTCCTCCACCGCACCTGAGCGACCCGTCACTCCCTCGACGTGACACGCCGTGTCCGGCGGAGGCATTGACGGGTCGGCGCAGGTAGGTAGGGGGTGGCCGGCCAGTGGCGTGGCGCGCACGGGGTCGCCCGAGTGCCGCCGTACGTCGTGGCGCCGGCTGGCGACGTGGCATGGGTCCCGCCGGTTCCCGCCATCCGGGCGGTGGGCGAGTGGGCCGGCGGGTGAGGCGTGCCCCACGCCGTACGCCGTACACCGGCGTGGTGCGGTCGTCGCCGGCTGGCGGCCGGGGCGACCCGTCATTCGCTCCGCGGGACACGGCGTGTTTGGTCGAGGGAGTGACGGGTCGCGGGGTGCTGGTGTGGGGTCTGGCTGCAGTTGAGGGGGCTGGTTGCTGGGTCTGGGCTGGAGGGGGGCTGGGCTGGAGGGGGTGGGCTCACAGGGAGGGCACAGGCTCGGCATGGGTGGGGCAGAGGCGCCGGCGTCACGGTGGAGCCATGACTACCACCGTGTTGCCCACCAGCTCTGTCCCGTCCGCACCGCCCGCTACCGCACGGGCGCCCGGTCACCGTCCCGGGCGCCGGTACGGCGTCGCGCTCGCCGCGCTGCTGCTCGGCACGGCGGCCCTCTACCTGTGGGGCCTGTCCGAGTCGGGCTGGGCGAACAGCTTCTACTCCGCAGCCGCTCAGGCGGGGGCGGAGTCGTGGAAGGCGTTCTTCTTCGGCTCCTCCGATGCCGCCAACAGCATCACCGTCGACAAGACCCCGCTCTCGGTGTGGCCGATGGCGCTGGCGGTGCGGATCTTCGGCCTGTCGTCCTGGGCGATCCTGGTACCCCAGGCCATCGCCGGTGTGCTGGCCGTCTGGCTGCTCACCGCCACAGTGCGGCGCAGCACGGGCTCGGCGGGGGCCGCGCTGCTCGCCGGCGCCACGCTGGCGCTGACCCCGGTGGCGGCGCTGATGTTCCGCTTCAACAACCCCGACGCCCTGCTCGTGCTGCTGCTCGTCGCCGCGGCGTACGCCGTGCTGCGCGCAATCGAGGCCGGCTCAGGCGGCGCCGACGCCCCGGCCGGACATCCGGTGCGCTGGCTGGCGCTCGCCGGCGCCCTGGTCGGCCTGGCGTTCCTCGCCAAGATGCTCCAGGCGTTCCTGGTACTGCCGGCCTTCGCGCTGGTCTACCTGATCGCAGGTCGGCCGCGGCTGCTCAAGCGGTTGAGCCACCTGCTCGTCGCGTTCGCGTCGATGGTCCTGGCCGGCGGTTGGTGGGTCGCGATCGTCGAGCTGTGGCCGGCCTCCAGCCGGCCCTACATCGGCGGCTCGCAGAACAACTCGATCCTTGAGCTCACCCTGGGCTACAACGGCTTCGGCCGGCTCAACGGCAACGAGACCGGTGCCGTGGGCGGTGGCGGCCCCGGCGGCCCCGGCGGCGCCGGCGGCGGGATGTGGGGCGAGGCCGGCCTGGGCCGGATGTTCGGCGGCGAGATCGGCGGACAGATCGCCTGGCTCTTGCCGGCTGCGCTGATCCTGCTGCTGGCCGGGCTGTGGTTCACCCGGCACCGCGGCCGCACCGACCTGACCCGCGCCGCGCTGGTGCTGTGGGGTGGCTGGCTGCTGGTCACCGGCCTGACCTTCAGCCTGATGGCCGGCATCTTCCACGCCTACTACACCGTCGCCCTGGCACCGGCCATCGCCGCCCTGGTCGGCATCGGCGCCGCCCTGATCTGGCAGCACCGGCACACGGTCGAGGCCGGCGGGGTCGCCGCCGTGAGCGTCGCGGCCACCGTGGTGACCGCGTTCGTGCTGCTCAGCCGCAGCCCCGACTTCCTGCCCTGGCTGCGCTGGTCGGTCCTCGTGGTCGGCCTGCTGGCCGCGATGGCGCTCGCCGCGCTCGCCTGGCTGCCGCGCCGCGCCACGGCCGTCGCCGGACTGCTCGCGCTGGTCGCCTGCCTGGCCGGCCCGACGGCGTACGCCGTGCAGACCGCGAGCACGCCGCACACCGGCTCGCTGCCGACCGCCGGTCCGAGCGTGGCCGGCGGCGGCCCCGGCGGCGGCCCCGGCGCAGCCCCCGGCGGCGCCCCCGGTGGCGGACAGGACGGCGGACAGGACGGCGCGTTCGGTGGGTTCGGTGCACCGCCCGGACAGGGCCAGCTCCCCGGCCAGGGCCAGATGCAGCCGCCGAGCCAGGGCCAGGCGCCCGGCCAGGGTGGCGGCGCCGGAGGGCTGCTGCACGGCAGCGACCCGAGCGCGGAGCTGACCGAAATGCTCGAGCAGGACGCCGAGGACTACACCTGGGTCGCGGCCGCCGTCGGCTCCAACAGCGCGGCCGGCTACCAGCTCGCCACCGAGGAGCCGGTGATGGCGATCGGCGGGTTCAACGGCTCCGACCCGAGTCCCACCCTCGAGCAGTTCCAGCAGTACGTCGCGGATGGAGAGATCCACTACTTCATCGGCGGGGACGGCTTCGGCCCCTCGATGGGCGGCAGCGATGCCAGTAGCGAGATCGCCGCGTGGGTGGAGGAGAGCTTCTCCTCGACCACCGTCGACGGCGTCACCGTCTACGACCTGACCAGCCCGATCAGGGACAACGGGGGTGCGGCATGAGCGCCCTGCTCCCCATCTCGCCCGTCCGTGAGCCGGCTGCGGCCGTGACCACGTTGGAGGTGGTGATCCCGGTCTACAACGAGGAGCGCGACCTCACCCGCTCGGTCGAGCGGGTCCGCGAGCACCTCGCCACGCTGCCGTGGTCGAGCCGGGTGACGATCGCCGACAACGCCAGCACCGACGGCACCGCGGTGCTCGCGCGCCGGCTGGCGCGCGACTACGACGACGTCCGCGTGGTGCACCTGGCCGAGAAGGGCCGCGGCCGTGCGCTGAAGCGGGTCTGGTCGACCTCGGACGCCGCCGTGCTGGTGTACATGGACGTCGACCTGTCCACCGACCTGACCGCTCTGCTCCCGCTGGTGGCGCCGCTGATCAGCGGCCACTCCGACGTCGCCATCGGCACCCGGCTCGCCCGCAGCGCCCGGGTGCAGCGCGGGCCCAAGCGGGAGCTGATCTCGCGCTGCTACAACCTGCTGCTGCGCGGGACGCTGCACGCGAGGTTCTCCGACGCCCAGTGCGGGTTCAAGGCGATCCGGTCGGACGTCGCCCGGGAGCTGCTGCCCCTGGTCCAGGACGACGGCTGGTTCTTCGACACCGAGCTGCTGGTGCTCGCCGAGCGGGCCGGCCTGCGCATCCACGAGGTCCCGGTGGACTGGGTCGACGACCCGGACAGCCGGGTGGACATCGTCCGCACCGCCCTCGACGACGTCCGCGGGATCCTCCGCGTCGGGAGCGGTCTGGTGACCGGCCGGCTGCCGGTCTCGCAGGTCGCCGCCCGGCTGGGCCGGGCGTCGGCGGACGCGGGAGGGGGGCGACTCGGCATGCAGGTCGTCCTGTTCGCGCTGGTCGGGGTCGCCTCGACCGCGGCGTACGCCGTGCTGTTCCTGCTGCTGCGGGGGGTGACCTCGCCGTTCCTGGCGAACCTGCTGGCGCTGTTGCTGACCGCGATCGCCAACACCGCGGCGAACGGGCGATTGACCTTCGGCGTGCGCGGGCGAGACGGCGCCCTGCGGCACCAGTTGCGCGGGCTGGTGGTCTTCGGCGTCGGGCTCGCGGTGACCAGTGGTGCGCTGTGGCTGCTGCAGGGCGCCGGGGTCGAGGACCAGCGCGTCGAGGTGGCGGTGCTCACCGTGGCCAACCTGGTGGTGACCCTGCTGCGCTTCGTGGCGATGCGGGTCTGGGTCTTCCGCCGGCAGGCCGCGGACGGCAGCATCAGTGCTGGTAGGTCCCGTGGAGGATGGCGCGGCCGAGCGTCTTGAACGCCAGGTTGAACGACACCACCGCGGGGGAGGCCTCGGCGTCCACGCCGAGGGTCTCCTCGCCTACCGCGTGCACCACGAAGAAGTAGCGGTGCACCTGGTCGCCGGGCGGGGGAGCGGCACCCATGAACCCCCGGTCGCCGCCGTCGTTGCGGACGTGGAACGCCTCGCCGGGCAGGTCACCGGCCGCCGCGCCGGTGTCGAGCGAGGTGACGTCGGCGGGCAGGTCGACCAGCACCCAGTGCCAGAAGCCGCTGGGCGTCGGCGCGTCGGGGTCGAAGCAGGTGACCACGTAGGACTTCGTGCCCGCGGGCGCGCCCTCCCAGCTCAGCTGCGGTGAGGTGTTGCCCTTGTCGGCGACCTGGTCGTCCTTGAGCGGCCGGCCGTCGGTGACGTCGGTGCTGGTCACCGTGAACGACGCGGTCGGCGGAAGCAGGTCGTAGGGGTTGGGGGCGACGGGACGCTCGATGCTCATGGCCGAGACGTTAGTGGACGGGTGGCAAGACGCCGAGCCTCCTCGGGGAGAATGTCGGGGTGAACCGCGACCTCATCGCCCAGACCCTGGCCAGCATCCAGCCGCCCGACTCCGCGGCTCTGACGCAGGCCCGCGAGCGGCAGGCGCAGCTGACCAAGCCCGCCGGAGCCCTCGGTGTGCTCGAGGACGTCTCGGTGCAGCTGGCGGGGATCAGCCGCAGCTGCCCGCCCCCGGTGCCCGCTCGCCCGGCGGTGGCGGTCTTCGCCGGCGACCACGGCGTGCTGGCCCAGGGGGTCTCGCCGTGGCCCCAGGAGGTCACCCGCGCGATGGTGGAGACGTTCCGGGCGGGCGGCGCGGCGGTCAACGTGCTCGCGCGCAGCGTCGGCGCCGAGGTGGTCGTGGTGGACGTGGGGGTGGCCGGCGAGGTCGCCGCGGACGACACCGTCCTGGTCCGCAAGGTCCGCGCCGGCACCGCCGACCTCGCGGTCGGGCCGGCGATGACGCGCGCCGAGGCCGAGCAGGCCGTCGGCGTGGGCATCGAGATCGCGCGCCGCCTCGTCGACGCCGGGCACGACCTGCTGATCACCGGCGACATGGGCATCGGCAACACCACCCCCTCGGCCTGCCTGGTCGCCGCCCTGGGCGGGGTCGACGCCGGCACGGCCACCGGCCGCGGCACCGGCATCGACGACGAGACCCTGGCCCTGAAGACCCGGGTGGTCGAGGCCGCCGTGGCCCGGTTGGGCGCCGCTCCCGACCCGCTCGACGTGCTCGCCGAGGTGGGCGGCCTCGAGCACGCCGCGATCGCGGGCTTCGTGCTGGGCGCCGCCGCCGCCAGGGTCCCGGTGATCCTGGACGGCATCATCGCCGGGTCCGCCGCGCTGGTCGCCCAGGCCCTCGCCCCCCAGGTCACGGCGTACTGCCTGGCCGGGCATCGCTCGCTGGAGTCCGGCCACGCCGCTGCCCTGGCCGCGCTGGGTCTGCGCCCCCTGGTCGACCTCGACCTGCGCCTGGGCGAGGGCAGCGGCGCGGTACTGGCCTTCCCGCTGGTCCGCTCGGCCGCGCTGATCCTCGACGAGATGGCCACCTTCGACTCCGCGGGCGTCGCCCGCAAGGAGGGATGATGGAGCCGCGCCACCCGGCCCCCGACCTCGACGAGCACCCGCCGTACCCGGTCGGCCTGCGCCTGCACGGGCGTCGCGTCGTGGTGGTCGGTGGCGGGCACGTCGCCCAGCGCCGGGTGCCGGCGCTGATCGCCGCCGGCGCGGACGTGGTGCTGGTCTCCCCGGAGGTCACGCCCGCGCTCGAAGGGCTGGCCCCGGAGATCACCTGGCACCGGCGCCGCTTCGAGACCGGCGACCTCGAGGAGAGCTGGTACGTGATCGCCGCCACCGACTCACCCGAGGTCAACGCCGCGGTGGCGGCGGCCGCCGAGGAACGGCGGATCTTCTGCGTCCGCGCCGACGACGCCCGCTCGGCCACCGCCTGGACGCCCGCGGTCGGGCGCCACGGCTCGATGACGGTGGCGGTGCTCGGCAACCGCGAGCCGCGCAAGTCCTCCGGCGTGCGCGACGAGATCATGGCCGCGCTGGGGGACGGCCGGATCACCGCCCGCGGCGCACAGGACCGTACGCCGGGAGTCGTGCTGGTCGGGGGCGGGCCGGGTGACCCCGAGCTGGTCACCGTCGCCGCCCGGCACGCGCTGGCCTCCGCCGACGTGGTGGTGGCCGACCGGCTCGCCCCGCGCGAGCTGCTCGACGAGCTCTCCCCGGAGGTGGAGCTGATCGACGTCGCCAAGCTGCCGCGCGGTCGCTCGGCGGCTCAGGAGGAGATCAACCGGGTGATCGTGGAGCGCGCGCTGGCCGGCAAGCGGGTGGTGCGCTTCAAGGGAGGCGACAACTTCGTCTTCGGCCGCGGCTACGAGGAGCTCCTCGCCTGCGAGGCGGCCGGCGTGCCGGTCAGCGTCATCCCCGGCCTCTCCTCGGCCATCTCGGTGCCGGCCCGCGCCGGGATCCCGGTCACCCACCGCGGCATCACCCACGAGTTCACGGTCATCTCCGGGCACCTCCCGCCCGGACACGAGGAGTCGCTGGTCGACTGGTCGGCGGTGGCCCGGATGCGCGGGACGGTGGTGCTGCTGATGGCCGTGCAGAACGCCGCGCCGATCGCCGCGGCACTGACAGCCGGCGGTCGTGACCCGAAGACCCCGGTCGCGGTGATCATCGAGGGCACGATGCCCGAGGAGCGCACGGTGCTGTCCACGCTCGGCGAGCTGGCCGACGACATCGTCGCCCACCAGGTCCGCCCACCGGCGATCATCGTGGTCGGCGAGGTCGTCGCCGTCGCCCGACCGGAGCGCTACAGCCGTGGCTGAGCTCGTCACGATCACCGACCCCGGCGACCCGCGGCTGGCCGACTACCGCGACCTGCGCGACGTCGAGCTGCGCAAGCACCTGGAGGCCGAGCACGGGCTCTTCCTCGCCGAGGGCGAGAAGGTGGTGCGCCGGGCCGTGGAGGGCGGCTTCACCCCACGGTCCTTCCTGATGGCCGAGCGCTGGCTGGAAGGGCTCAGCGACGTGCTGGCGACCACCGACGCCCCGTGCTACGTGGTCACCGAGGCGCTCGCCGAGGAGGTCACCGGCTTCCACGTGCACCGCGGCGCGCTCGCCTCCCTGGAGCGCCGCCCGCTGCCGTCCCTGGAGGAGGTGCTCGCCGGCGCCCGGTCGGTGCTGGTGCTGGAGGACATCGTCGACCACACCAACGTCGGCGCCATCTTCCGCTCCGGGGCCGCGCTGGGCTTCGACGCCGTACTGCTCTCCCCGCGCTGCGCCGACCCGCTCTACCGGCGCGCGATCAAGGTGGCGATGGGCGCGGTGTTCACCGTCCCCTGGACCCGCCTCGACGACTGGTACGACGCGCTGCCGCGGCTCGCGTCGTACGGCTTCACGACGGTGGCGCTCACCCTGGCCGACGACGCCACCGACATCGAGGCCGCCGTCGCGGGCGTCGACAAGGTGGCCCTGGTCCTCGGCTCCGAGGGGCCGGGACTCTCGCCGCGCTGGGAGCAGGCCGCCGATCGCCGGGCGATCATCCCGATGCGCGAGGGCATCGACTCCCTCAACGTCGCTGCCGCGACCGCCGTCGCCTGCTACGTCACCGCACGCCGGGCCCCGGCCGGGCCCGGCCGCGGCTGAGGTCTAGGTGCCTCTCGTGACGCGCACGACCTCCCGCCCGCCGGGCCCGCTGGCTCCGCCCTACCGCGCCCTGACCGTGGGCATGGTGGTGCTGATCGTGCTCAACGCCTTCGAGGCGCTCGCGGTCACCACCGCGATGCCCACGATCAGCGACGAGCTCGGCGGGCTGCGGATGTACGCGCTGGCGTTCGCGGGACCGATGGCCACCGGCGTCCTGGCGATGGTCGTGGTCGGCACCTGGTGCGACCGGATCGGCCCACGGACCCCGTTGCTCGCCACGGTGGTGATGTTCACCGCCGGCCTGGTCCTCGCCGGAGTGGCGGGGTCGATGGGTGTCCTCGTGGTCGGCCGGATCGTGCAGGGCTTCGGCGCCGGGATGGTGGTCGCGCTCTACGTGGTGGTGGCCCGGATCTACCCCGCCGAGCTGCACCCGCGGATCTTCGCGGCGTTCGCGGCGGCCTGGGTGGTGCCCTCGCTGGTCGGGCCGCTGGCCGCCGGGCTGGTCACCGAGCACCTCGGCTGGCGCTGGGTCTTCCTCGGCGTCGGCGCCCTCATCCTGCCCACGGTGCTGCTGCTGCGCGCCGGCCTCGCCGACCCCCGCCTGGCGCAGGGAGCCGGCGACGCCGCGCCGTGGAGCGCGCGCCGGCTGGTGGCCGGCGTGGTCATCGCGGTCTCGGTGCTCGTCCTGCACGTGGGGTCCGGCGAGGGAGCCGAGCACTCCTGGCAGCTGGTCGTGGTGGCGGTGGTCGTCACCGTGGTAGCCCTGCCGCTCGCGCTGCGCCGGCTGGTCCCGGCCGGGACCCTGCACGCGGCGCGCGGCCTGCCGGCGGTGGTGGCGATGCGCGGACTGCTCGGGGCCAGCTACTTCACCGCAGAGGTGTACCTCCCGCTGGTGCTGACCGAGCGCTACGACCTGGCCCCCAGCGCCGCCGGCCTGGTGCTCACCACCGGTGCGCTGACCTGGTCGGGTGCCTCGTGGCTGCAGTCGCGGCTGGGCAACGGGGCCCGTGAGGCGGCGGTCCTGCGGGCCGGCCCGATCCTGATCGGCGTCGGTGTGCTGGCGGCGCTGGTGGTGGTGGTCCTCGACCTGCACCCCGCGCTCGCGATCGTCACCTGGACGCTGGCCGGTGCCGGGATGGGGCTGTCCTACCCCCGGCTCTCGGTGCTGCTGCTGCGTTACTCCCAGGGCCCGGACCAGGGCGCCAACTCCTCGGCGGGACAGATCATGGAGTACGTCGGGATCGCCGTCGGGCTGGCCGCGGCCGGGGCCCTGTTCACGACGCTGGTCAGCGACCGGGCCACCACGGCGTACGCGGTGCCGTTCGTGCTGGCCCTCGTGCTGGCGGTGGGCGCCGTGCTCGTCGCCGGCCGGGCCCTGGCCGTTTCGACGGCCCCGAGCCGGGTGCGGCCGGGAGAGGGCCCGAGGGAGGGCCCGGGCGCGGTGCCCGCGCCCTGATCGGCTCACCGCCGCCGCGCTCCGAGAGCGTCGGACTGCACGAGCTCAGGGGTCGTGGGATGACCAAGCGACCGTTTGGAAGGAAAACGCGTCGCCCGTTCGGGTGTTCCACGCTCAGCAGCCGGCTCGGCGGCCCGCGTTCTCCTTCCGAACGGTCGCCCTGCCCGCCATCCGGTGCTCCCTCACAGGTGCCGCACCATCGCGCCATGGTCAGCTCCATGCAGCCATCCCCTCACGCTGTGCGGCAGGACGTCTCAGCCGAGCGCCAGCTCCCAGGCGGACTCTCCACCGAACCGCTGGAAGCCCACCCGCCGCAGCACCGGTGA
Source organism: Nocardioides sp. Z43_10 (assembly GCF_059766615.1). NCBI lineage: Bacteria > Bacillati > Actinomycetota > Actinomycetes > Propionibacteriales > Nocardioidaceae > Nocardioides > Nocardioides sp. Z43_10. The sequence continues at coordinate 87,008 of NZ_JCBAJY010000005.1, forward strand.
GGACGTGTCGACGCGCGCCTTGACCAGCGCGAAGTCGGCGCCGTGGGCCGCGAGGTCGCGGCAGCGTGCGGCCAGCAGCGCGCGGTAGACGCCCCGTCCGCGCACCCCCTCCTCCACGGCCGCACCCCACAGCCGTCCCGAGTCCGCGACCCGGGTGAGCCCACCCGTGCCCACCAGCGGCCCGTCCGGCGCGCCCCATCGGGCCAGGTAGCGCCGAGCCACCGGCGCCCGGCCGTCCAGGGGGAGGGCCAGCTGGTCCAGCTCACCGCGCAGCTGCGCCGGCGTCGGCGCATAGTCGTCGAAGATCCGCGCGGCGAGCAGCGCGGCCTCGGAGATGCTGTCGGCGTCCGTGGGGATCGTGACGTGGACGTCGCCGGGGACGTCGAGGGAGGCGAGCAGCGCGTCGGGCTCGCTCAGGTCGAGCGCGAGCACGTCGAGCACCTCGGCCTGCCGGAAGCCGAGCTCGCGCAGGGTGCTCGCGGTGTCGGGCGGCACCGTGGCCTCGGTGACCCACCAGCGCACGAGCGGGCTGCCGGCCTCCTCGGCGCGCGCCAGCACCGACGCGACCACCTCGCTGACCGGACGCGTGGTCACCGAGTACTGCACGCTGGTGGCCCAGCCCGGATAGATCGTCAGCCGGTAGTCGTCGGTGAGCACGTCCTGGGCGTCGGGAGGCACCCACACCCAGTCACGGGCGGCGGCGCGCACGCGGTCCGCGTCGAGCGCGCTCACCGGGCGTCCTGCGCGACGTCGATCTCCAGGATCAGCTCGACCCCGTCCTCCTCGTCCCACTGTTCGCCGATCGGGAAGAAGCCGAACTCGCGGACCAGCGCCAGGGACGCGTCGTTGTCGGGGGAGACACAGGCCCGGACCCGTCGTACGGCGGGGTCATGGCGGGCCCGATCGACCATCAGCGCCAGCGCCGCACGCGCGTAGCCGCGCCGACGGCGGGCGGGGTCGACGCCGTAGCCGATCTCCACCAGCCCTGCCGGATCGGGCGCGGCGTGGAAGCCGGCGCGCCCGACAGCCTCGCCGGTGGCCTCGTCCACCAGGACGCCGGTCACCCAGTCCGCGTCCTCGGGATGCTCGGGGAGCTGGGCGGCGCGCATCCGCCAGATGCTCGTGCAGTCGGTGCCGGCGAGCCACTCGGTGAGCGCGACCGGAGAGCTCTCCTGCGCCGCGGCCAGGTCGCCGTCGGCGAGCGCCCGGAGGGTGGCCAGCGGCAGCCGCTCGATGCGCACCGGGGGCGCCGGCGCCGGCTCGGTGCGTCGCCGGGCAGGGGCGCTCACGCGGGCCAACCCTCGCCGAACTCCTCGGCCGCCTTGTCGTGCTGCTTGGCCAGCCGCTTGCGCTGCTTGGTGGCCAGCCGGTCACCGAAGACGGTGCCCAGGGTGTGGTCGGTCTCGTGCTGCAGGCACCGGGCCAGCAGCCCGTCGCCGGAGTACTCCACCGGCTCGCCGTCGAGGCCGGTGCCGGTGACGCTCGCGAAGTCGGGGCGCGCGCACGGCACGAAGGCGCCGGGGTAGGACAGGCAGCCCTCGAGGTCCTCGTCGAGGTGGCGGTCCTTGCCCTCGGGCAGGGTCAGCACGGGGTTGCAGACCACCCCGGCGGTGCGCTGGCCGCTCTCGTCGGGGCAGTCGAAGACGAACACCGCGAGATCCACGCCGATCTGGCAGGCGGCCAGGCCGACGCCGTCCGCGGCGTACATCGTGGCCACCATGTCCGCCACCAGCGTGCGCAGCTCCTCGTCGTACGACGTGACGCGCGCCTGCGGGCGGTGCATCACCGGGGCGCCCCAGCGGGTCATCGGGCGCACGGTGCCGCCCTCGGGCAGCGGGCCGTACGGGGTCAGGACGGAGGACTCGGACTCGGGGGACATGGTGCCCGATCCTACGCCGCAGCCCACCGCGTGAGCGAAGCCACCGGCGTGAGCGTGGCGCGGAGTGTAACTGCGAGTTACAGTCAGCGCATGTCACTCACCACCAGCCCCCGGCCTGGTCGCCGGCACGGCTTATCGTCACGCGAGAAGCGCGACCCGATCGGCTACGCGGTCGCCGCCCTGAACGTGGTCGCCCAGAGCGATCTCATCGACCGGCTCGGACTGCGCAAGCAGACCGAGCAGGCCGTCTTCACCGCCACCCGCAGCGGCTTCCGGACGGTCGGCGCGGCCAGCCGCACCTTCGCGGCCCGGGGGCGCAAGGGCGCCAGCGGTGTCCGGGTCCCGGCTGCGCCGCGGCCCGGCGTCTTCGACCTCACGCCCACCGAGGACGAGCAGATGCTCGTCGACGTGGTGGGGGAGTTCGCCGCCGAGGTCGTCCGCCCGGCCGCCGCCGCGGCCGACGAGGCCTGTGCGGCGCCCGCGGACCTGCTCGCCTCCAGCCTCGAGATCGGGCTGCCGATCCTCGGGGTGCCGGAGTCGCTGGGCGGCATCTCCGAGGAGCGCTCCGCGATGGCCGGAGCCCTGGTCGCCGAGGCGCTCGCGCGCGGCGACATGGGCCTGGCCGTGGCCGCGCTCGCGCCGGGGGCGGTCGCCACCGCGCTGTCGCTGTGGGGCACCGACGCGCAGCAGCAGACCTACCTGCCGGCGTTCACCGGCGACGAGGTGCCGGCCGCGGCGCTGGCCCTGGCCGAGCCCACGGTCCTCTTCGACGCCCTGGCGCCGAGCACCACGGCGCGTCGGGTCGGCGACGGCTACGTCCTGGACGGCGTGAAGTCGATGGTCCCGCGCGGCGCCGAGGCCGAGCTGCTGGTCGTCGGCGCGCAGCTGGACGGGCAGCCGGTCCTGTTCCTGGTCGAGTCCTCGACGACCGGGCTGAGCGTGGAGGCGGACCCCTCGATGGGCCTGCGCGCCGCCTCGCTGGCCCGGGTCGGCCTGGAAGGCGTCCGAGTGCCGGCCGACGCGGTCCTCGGCAGCACCGACGGCACCACGTACACCGAGTGCGTGCGGCTCTCCCGCCTGGCGTGGTGCGCGCTGGCGGTCGGCACCGGGCAGGCGGTGCTCGACTACGTCACGCCGTACGTGAACGAGCGCGAGGCCTTCGGGGAGCCGATCAGCCACCGCCAGTCGGTGGCCTTCATGGTCGCCAACATCGCCATCGAGCTGCAGTCGATGCGGCTGCTCACCTGGAAGGCCGCCTCGCGCGCCGCCCAGGGCAAGGACTTCGCCCGCGAGGTTGCCCTCGCGCGGCGGCTCTGTGCCGACAAGGGCATGCAGATCGGCCTCGACGGCGTCCAGCTGCTCGGCGGCCACGGCTTCGTCAAGGAGCACCCGGTGGAGCGGTGGTACCGCGACCTGCGAGCGATCGGCCTAGCGGAAGGAGGTGTCCTGGTCTGAGGACCGGGACCACATCATGATCAGTCTCGAGAACCCCAAGAAGTTCCGTCCGCTGGCCGGCCAGGCCCACCAGGTCGCGATGAACATGCTGCGCCCCATCTCGCGCAGGTACGACCGGGCCGAGCATGCCTACCCCAAGGAGCTCGACATGCTCGCCGCGATGATCGACGGGCTGTCGGAGTCCGGCGCCTCGGAGGGCGCGGGCGCGGCCGGCGTACGACGCGACGAATCCGCACCCGTCGACGCGGGCGTGAAGAACGGCGCCAACCTCGCCTCGGTGCTCTCCGTGCAGGAGATGTGCTGGGGCGACGTCGGCCTGCTGCTCTCGATGCCGCGTCAGGGCCTCGGCAACTCCGCGATCGCCTCGGTCGCCAACGACGAGCAGGCCGCGCGCTTCGCCGACGTCTGGGCCGGCATGGCGATCACCGAGCCCGGCACCGGCTCCGACTCGGCCAACATCAAGACCACCGCGGTGCTGGACGGCGACGAGTACGTCATCAACGGCGAGAAGATCTTCGTCACCGCCGGTGGGCGCTGCGACGCCGTGGTCGTCTGGGCGACGCTCGACCGCGAGCTGGGCCGGGCGGCGATCAAGTCGTTCGTCGTTCCCAAGGACACCCCGGGGATGCGCGTGGAGCGTCTCGAGCACAAGCTCGGGATCCGCTCCTCCGACACCGCCACGATCATCTTCGACGACTGCCGGGTGCCGGCCGAGAACCTGCTGGGCAGTCCGGACATCGACCCCAAGCAGGGGTTCGCCGGCGCGATGGCGACGTTCGACAACACCCGGCCGCTGGTGGCCGCGATGGCGGTCGGGTGTGCGCGCGCCGCCCTGGACCTGACCCGGGAGCTGCTCGAGCGGGCAGGGGTGGTCGTCGACTACGACCGGCCCAGCGCCGTCCAGTCCGCCGCCGCGGCGAAGTTCCTGCAGATGGAGGCCGACTGGGAGGCGGCGCACCTGCTCACCCTGCAGGCGGCGTGGATGGCCGACAACCGCAAGCCGAACTCCCTCGAGGCGTCGATGGCCAAGGCCAAGGCGGGGCGCGTCGGCTCCGACATCACGCTGAGCTGTGTGGAGCTGTGCGGCTCGCTGGGCTACAGCGAGAACGAGCTGCTCGAGAAGTGGGCACGAGACTCGAAGATCCTGGACATCTTCGAGGGCACCCAGCAGATCCAGCAGCTGATCGTGGCGCGGCGGATCCTCGGCCTGACCAGCGCCGAGCTGCGGTAGCCCGGTCCCGGACACGAAAGAAGGGGCGCTCGCGCATCTGCGCGAGCGCCCCTTCTCGTCGGGCTGGCCGGGTGTTCAGCCCTTGTCGGGCTCGGCCGCCTGCGACAGCGTCGCCTGCTCGCTGCGGACCGCCTTCGCGGTGGCCGGATCGATCAGGGGCTCGGCGCTCGACGGGGAGCCGGCGTCCTTGCGGGCGCTGTCGCTACTGCCACCGCTGCTGCCGCCGCTGCTCGCAGGGCTGGACGGGGTCGGCGTAGCGCTCTTCGAGGCCGTCTTGGCGGGGGCCTTCTTGGCGGCCGTCGGGGCAGCTGGGCTGGCTTTCTTGGCGGCGGTCTTCGTGGCCGGCGCCTTCTTGGCGGTCTTGGCCGGGGTGTCGCTGCCCGAGTCGGCCTTCTTGGTCGGCAGCTTGTCGCCCGGGGCGGAGTCCGGCTTGGGGGCGGGCTGCGCGACGCTCGCCGCCGCCTGGGTGGCGGCGGCCTTCTCAGCGGCCGGCTTCTGCTCGACCACCTTGGCGATGTCCGCCGGGGTGACGTCGACCTCGGGAGCGCTCGAGCTCGAGCTGGCTGCCTTCTTCGTCGCCTTCGCCGGCGCCTTCTTCGTGGTCTTCGTGGCCGACTTCTTGGCGGCCTTCTTCGCCAGCGGGGTGGCGAGATCCGGCTCCGTGGGCGGCTTGGTGACCGTCGGCTTCGCGTCGGGCGCCTTCGGGGCAGGTGCCTTGGCGGCCGGTGCCTTGGCCGCTGGTGCCTTGGCCGCGGGTGCCTTCGAGGCAGGGGCCTTCTTCGCCGCCTTCTTCGCCGCCTTCTTCACCGGGGCGGTGGGCGGCGTCTCTGCCAGCGCATCGCCGTGCGGCCTGGGCCGCTCAGACTCCACAGGCGCGGCCTTGGCAGCCGGGGCGCCTGCCCCAGCGGCACCGGAGGCGGGCTTGCTCACCGGCGCCGAAGGCGTCACCGGCCTGCGGGCGCCGACGGTGAACTGGGTGACGGTCTCGGTCGCGATCGAGGCCGCGGTACGGGTGACCTGGGTGGCCACCGAGACCCCGAAGGCCGCTGTGTCACGGGCTTGGCCGACCGCCTTCTCGGCGGCGCCGAATGGGTCCTTGATCGTGTCGAACGCTGCGTCCTTGATCTTGCCGAGCGGGCTCTTGCGCGCCACGTGACATCCCTTCGGTAGGTCTGGCCTTGGTGCGATTCAAGCACGGCGTCTGCCGAGCAGGTCGGGTTTCCCATTCCCGAGAACACGTTCTACCAATCGGGATCGAAACGTTGTGTTGGTCACATCGCCCCGTCTGGGCGGGAGGGCGCGCCGGATCGGGGAGGACGGGCTCGGCGGCCGTCAGGACACGGCCCGGAACGGGTCGTGCTCGGCCAGGATCCGATCCACCCGGGCCTGGTCGAGGCGGGCCACGACGTACTGGTTCTCCTGGGCGTCGCGCACGCACTTGGCGAGGGTGAAGCACGAGGTGGTCAGGAACAGCGTGCCCAGACCGAGGAAGGAGCGGATCCACGGGTCCACGGGCAGGTAGAGGATCGCGACGATCATGGTGAGCAGCGCGGCACCGAAGGCGATGGCGGCCTGGGCGAAGAAGGCGTTGGTGTTGCGGGCCTGGGGCTTGGTGTTGTTGTCCATGGCCCAGAGCCTGCCGTCGCCCGCGACGTGGCGAATCCGTGCGGCTACCCGATCCGACTGAGTAGGACTACCCAGTGGACGGTGCTCGACTCAGCTGCCCGGGGCTGATCGGATGGGGGCCATGAAGCTGTACGCCGACACCGGCTCCCGTCGTACCCGACAGATCGTCGCCGACCTCCTCTTCGTGGCCTGGGTCGTGGGCTGGGTCTGGTTCGGGGTCACCGTGCACGACAAGACGTTGGCGCTCGCCGGACCGGGGCGCGACGCCGCGAGCGCCGGCTCCAGCCTCGCGGACGGCCTCGGCGACGCCGGTGACCTGCTGGACGGTGTCCCGCTGGTCGGCGGGGGGATCAAGGACACCTTCGAGAAGGCCGAGAAGGCCTCCACGAGCCTCGCCAAGGCGGGTCTGCAGGAGGTCGAGGCGGTCGAGGACCTGGCCCTGTGGCTGGGGGTGGCCGTGGTCGCGATCCCGGTGATGGCAGCCATGCCGTTCCACCTGCCGGGCCGCGTGCGCTACGTGCGCGAGGCCACCGCGACCTCGCGGCTGCTCGAGGTGCACTACGACCGGGACCTGCTGGCCTTGCGCGCGCTCGCCCGGCTGCCGCTGGCGCAGATCACCAGTCTCGGACCGGACCCAGCCGACGCCTGGCGCCGGCGTGATCCGCGCGCCGTGGACGCGCTGGCAGCAGCAGAGCTGCGCAGCCTCGGACTGAGGGCGCCCTCGGCGACCCGCCGGACGACGGCCAACCACCAGGCGCAGGCGTGAGCCGATGACCGACGAGGGCGTGCGCACCGACCTGATCATCGAGGTCATCACTGATGCCTTCGCGGCGCTGATGGAGGCGGATCCGGTCGCGTTCCGCGGGAAGTTCCGCACGATGTCGCGCGATCCGCACGCCTTCTACCGGGGCACCGCGTGCCTGTTCTACGCGGACGTGACCGGCTATCGCGGCGAGACGCGATGGGCCGAGGATCCCTACGCCGACGAGCGCAGCGGGCGGATCTGGGTGCACGGCGACCTGCACGTGGAGAACTTCGGGACGTACCTCAACTCCGACGGACGCCTGGTCTTCGACGTCAACGACTTCGATGAGGCCTACATCGGCCGGTTCACCTGGGACCTCCAACGCTTCGCGGCGTCGCTGGCGCTGGTCTGCTGGCAGAAGGCGCTGCCCGACGCCGACATCCGCTCCCTGGTCGCCCGGTTCGTGCGCGCCTACCTGGCACAGGTCGACCACTACCGGAGCGCCGAGAGCGACGAGGACTTCGCCCTGCACCTCGACAACACCGAGGGCCCGGTGCTCGATGCTCTGCGCCGCGCGCGACTCCGGCGGCGTGCGGACTTCCTGGACGGTGCCACCGAGCTGCGCGAGGGGACGCGACGCTTCCGGGAGGACGCGAGCGTGCGGCACCTGGGGGGCGAGGAGCGGCGCGCGGTGGGAGCGGCGTTCGAGGGCTACCTGGAGACGATCCCGGCGTCGAAGCGCTTCGACCGGGACCTGTTCTACGAGCTTCGCGACGTGGTGGGCAAGAGCGGGTTCGGCATCGGCAGCGCCGGGCTCCCGGCGTACAGCCTGCTAGTGGAGGGGTACAGCCAGGCCCTCGACAACGACGTGGTGCTCTCCATGAAGCAGGCGAACGTGCCGGCGCTGAGCCGCTTCGTGGACACCGAGGCCGTCGACCGGTACTTCGCGCACGAGGCCCATCGCACCGCGGTCAGCCAGCGGGCGTTGCAGGTCCACACCGACCCGCTGCTCGGCCACACCGAGCTCGACGGTGTCGGCTACATCGTGTCGGAGGTCTCGCCCTACGAGCTCGACCTGGACTGGGGCTCGATCACCGAGCCGGAGGACATGGCGGCGGTGGTCGACCTGCTCGGGCGCGCCACCGCGAAGATCCACTGCGCCTCCGACGAGGACAGCGACCAGGACCTCGTCGACTTCCAGGTGGAGGAGGCGGTGGCCGCATCCGTCGAGCGCCGACGCCGCGCGTTCACCGACTGGGTGGTCGACTTCGGCGTCGCCTACGCCGGCCAGGTCCGCACCGACCACGCCCTCTTCGTCGAGGCCTTCCGCGAAGGCCGCATAGGCGTCAGCTCCACCTGACCCACCCCGCCGAGTCGGCGCAACTTCGCACGCTGAGCCCGCCCAGTCGGCGCAAGTTCAGGAGTTCACGCCGACTCGGCGGGGTGGGGGCGCGAGTTCACGCCGACTCGGCGGGGGTTAGAGGGTTTGGGCGCGGGGGGAGGGGACGGCGCGGAGGTAGGTGGGGCGGGCCCAGCCCTCGGCTACGAACGCCACGTCCAGCGCGCGGACCGTCGCCTCGAGGCGTTCCTGGGGCACCAGCGCCACGGCGGAGCCGCCGAACCCGCCACCGGTCATCCGGGCGCCGAGGGCGCCGGCCTCCAGCGCGGTGTGCACCGCCACGTCCAGCTCCGGGCAGGAGACCTCGAAGTCGTCGCGCAGCGAGAGGTGGGAGCCCCTCAGGGCCTGGCCGACCGCCGCCCAGTCGCGCTCCCGAAGAGCCGCCGACGTCGCCTCGACCCGGGCGTTCTCGGTGACCACGTGACGGGCCCGGCGCTGCAGCCGCTCGTGGGTCAGCCGCGCCAGGTCGGGCTCGGAGGCCTGGCGCAGCGTTGCGACGCCGAGCGCGCGGGCCGCCTCCTCGCAGTCGGCTCGCCGGGCGGCGTACCCGCCGTCGACGAGGGCGTGCGAGACCCCCGTGTCGACGACCAGCAGGGCGAGGCCGGCCTCCTCCAGTGGCAGCGGAACGTCGCGGGTCGAGCCGTCCTCGAAGTCGATCAGCAGCGCGCCGCCGTCCGTGGCCATCAGCGACACGGTCTGGTCCATGCCGCCGGTCGGGGCGCCGGCCACCTCCGCCTCGGCCCGGATGCAGGCGTCGATCAACCTGCGCCGCAGCGCGTCGTCCAGGGGCAGCCCGAGCAGGTCCACGACGGCGACCGCCACGGCGCACTCCAGCGCCGCAGAGCTGGACAGGCCCGCTCCCACCGGCACGGTGCTCTCCACGTGCACGTCCAGGCCCGGCACCGCCAGCCCGTCCTCGGCGAGCGCCCACAGCACCCCGGTCACGTACGCCGCCCAGCCCTGGTCACCGCCGGGTCCGCAGGTGGCGAGGGTTCCCGTCCACGGCTGCTCCACCTGGGCGCTGGTGACCTGCACCCGGTCGTCGTCGCGAGGCGCGAGTGCGGCGTACGTCGCGTGCGGCAGCGCCAGCGGCAGGCAGAGGCCGGCGTTGTAGTCGGTGTGCTCCCCGATCAGGTTCACCCGGCCGGGGGCGCGGCCCACCACCTGGGCCTCGCGTCCGTTCCTGGCGAGGAAGCCGGCGCGGACGCCCGTCGTCAGGTCCTCGGGTGTGCCGGGCTCCACGAAGCTCATGGGGCCAGCCTAGGCGCCGGGGTCCGCGGGCCGAGTGCCAGACTCGGGGTCATGGCGGACGACGACAGCACGACAGGTGGGACGACCCCGGACGAGCCCGGCTCCGGCGCTCCGGCGGGTGGGACGGACCAGACCGGCCAGGCGAGCGCGGAGCTGATCGCCCTGGCCCATCAGCTCTTCGACTGGGTGCGCGCCGGGGACTCCGACCGGGTCCTGGCCTACGTGGACGCCGGTGTCCCGGTGGACCTTGCGGACCCGACCGGCAACACGCTGCTGATGCTGGCCGCCTACCACGGGCATGCGGCCCTCGTGGACGGCCTGGCGCAGCGCGGCGCCGACGTGAACCGGCTCAACGACCGGGGCCAGTCGCCCCTGGCCGGCGCCGTGTTCAAGGGCGAGGACGACGTCATCGCCTCGCTGCTCGCGCACGGTGCGGACCTGGACGCCGGCACGCCGTCGGCCCGCGCCACGGCGGCGATGTTCGGCCGGGACCTCTGAGCGCCTGCCGCCCCGACGCATCGTGCGTCGGGGCGGCAGCCTGACTCACTCCGCGACAGCGTTCCTGCGGACCTCGGCGGTCGGGTCCTCGGCGGTCGGGTCTGCGGCAGCCGCGTCTGCGGCAGTCCCCGCGGACGGGCTCGCGGACGGGCTCGCGGGCTTGACCGCGAGGTCGGAGCTCACCCCCGCGTCCGGATCCTTGTCGACCTTGATCACGAAGTCGTCACCGTGCTCGGTGACGCCCTTGACGACGGCCTGCTCGATGGCCTCGATGGCGTAGGCGCGCCGGATCATCAGGGGGTCGGAGCGCAGGTCCTTCACCAGCGACACCGACAGCCCGATCATCACCAGCACGAACGGCAGCGCGGCGACGATCGTCACCGTCTGCAGGCCGTTGAGCGCGTCCTCACCGCCGACCAGCAGCATCACCGCGGCCACCGCGCCGGTGGCGACGCCCCAGAAGACCACGACCGCGCGGGAGGGCTCGAGCGCTCCGTGCTCGGAGAGCGAGCCCATCACCAGGGCGGCGGCGTCGGCACCGGAGATGAAGAAGATCGCCACCAACACCATCACCAGCACGCTGGTCACGGTGGCGAACGGGAAGGACTCCAGGGTGGTGAACAGCTGGGACTCGATCCCTCCGGCGCTGGCGATGTCGACGCCGTTGCTCTGCAGGTCGATCGCGGCGCCACCGAAGATGCAGAACCAGACCAGGCTGACCAGGCTGGGCACGAGCAGCACCCCGCTGACGAACTGGCGGATCGTGCGGCCGCGGGAGATCCGGGCGATGAACATTCCGACGAACGGCGTCCAGGACAGCCACCAGGCCCAGTAGAAGACCGTCCAGGTCTCCAGCCACTCGGTGGCCGCGGCGCCCTGGGTGGAGGTGCGCGCGGACATCATCGCGACGTCCTGGATGTAGGCGCCGATCGAGGTAGGGATCAGGTTGAGGATGAACACCGTCGGCCCGACCACGAACACGAACAGGGCCAGGCAGACCGCCAGGACCATGTTGGTGTTGGACAGCCACTGGATGCCCTTGCTCACCCCGGAGACGGCGGAGAGCACGAAGGCCGCGGTCAGCGCGGCGATGATCATCACCAGCACACCGTTGCCGATGGTGCCGATGCCGGCGACGATCTCCAGCCCGCTGCGGATCTGCAGGGCGCCCAGGCCCAGCGAGGCGGCCGAGCCGAACAGCGTGGCGAAGATGGCCAGCATGTCGATGACCTTGCCGCCGGGGCCGTGCGCGTGACGGCCCAGCAGGGGCTCGAAGGCCGCGCTGATCAGCTGCATGCGGCCCTTGCGGTAGACGCCGTACGCCACCGCCAGGCCGACCACGGCGTAGATCGCCCACGGGTGCAGCGACCAGTGGAAGAGCGTGGTCGCCATGGCGTTCTGGGCGGCCTCGGGGTTGCCCGCCTCACCGGTCCCCGGCGGTGGGGTGACGAAGTGCGTGACCGGCTCGCTGACGCCGTAGAACATCAGGCCGATGCCCATGCCGGCGCTGAACATCATCGCGACCCATGAGGCGGTCCGGAACTCCGGGCCCTCGTCGTCACGGCCCAGCGGGATGTTGCCGAAGCGGCTCAGCGCGAGCCAGATCACGAACACCACGAACGCGCTCGAGGTCAGCACGAAGAGCCAGCCGGTGTTGGACATCGTCCAGCCCAGCGCCGTGTCGGACGCCGCCGCCATCGAGCTGGTGCTGACGAACCCCCAGATCAGGAACGCGATGGCGATCACCGCGGTGACGCCGAAGACGACGCGGTCGAGGCCCGGCGAGCGTTGCTGCGGCGGCACGTTGAGGTGCGCGTCGAGGGCGGGGTGGGGGACAGGGGCTTGCTTCTTCACGGTGTCGGCGCACGGGTGCGCCGCCTCCCATCGGGTGAGATGTGGATGGACTCAACCCTGGTCGGTTCCCCCCAGGGGAGGCGACAAACCCGAGCGCGCACTAGCGTGTTGCCCGTGCAGACGTTGCGTGCGGACCGGGTCCTGGTGGTGTCGGCGACGGCCGAGGAGGCGGCGTACGTCCCCGACGGCGTGGCGGTGGAGATCACCGGCATCGGCAAGACGCAGGCGGCGGTGGCCACCACCCTGGCCCTGCTGGCACGCGCCGGCGCGGTGGACACGGTCGTCAACCTGGGCACCGCGGGCGCCCTGCGCGACGGGCTCAGCGGCGTCTTCGAGCCGGGCGCCGTGCTCAACCACGACCTCGCCGCCGACGCGATCCGTGCGCTCGGCCACGACCCGCACGACCGGCTCAGCCTCGAGGGCGGGGACGACACCGTGCTGGCCACCGGCGACATGTTCGTCAGCGACCCCGCGGTGCGCGCGCGGCTGGCCACCCGGGCCGACCTCGTCGACATGGAGGGGTACGCCGTGGCGTGGGCCTGCCGGCAGGTCGGGGTCCCGGTGCGGATGCTCAAGCACGTCTCGGACAACGCCGACGCCGGCGCCCTCGACTGGCCGTCGCTGGTGGACGCCAGTGCCCGGGTGCTCGGCGCCCGGTTGTCCGAGCTGCTCGCCTGAGCGGACCGGCCGGAGCGAGCCGCCGGAACGAGCCCACCGGAGCGGGCGGCGGCTCAGCCCCGGGAGCTGCGCTCGGTGCGCCCGCGCACGATGCCGATGAACTCCTGGACCCGCTCGTCCTCGTTGTCGATCAGCCAGGCCAGTCCGATCTGGGTCTCGGGGACCCCGGCGACGGGCACGTAGACCACGTCCTTGCGCTGGTGCAGGCGGGCCACCGACATCGGCACCACCACGATCCCGGTGCCGGAGGCCACCACCTCGATGGCGTCCTTGAGGCTCATCTGCGGCCAGTCCAGCCGCTCGGCTCGCGCCACCTCGCTCCAGCCGGGCACGTCCTCGGGCGGCTGGACCAGCTGCTCGTCGGCCAGGTCCGCGAGGTCCACCTCGTCGAAGGCGCTGACCACGTGGTCCTTGGCGACCACCACGACCGGGCGCTCGTGGTAGAGCGGGATCAGGTGCAGCCCGTCCCGGTCCACGGGCAGCCGCACCAGGCACATGTCGAGGGTCCCGTCGCGCAGCCCGGTCTCCTGCTCGGCCTGCTCCACCGGGACCAGCTCCAGCGTGTCGCGTCGACGACGTCGCCACACGCCGGCCCACTTGTCGGGGGTCGCTCCGGTGACGAAGCCGACTCGGAAGGGGCGCTGCGCGGTGGACACCGGCTCAGGCTAGTGCGTGGCGCCCGCTCGGCCGCACTCGCGAGCGCCCTAGGGTGGCGGGCGTGACGAAGCCCCTGTCATCCGCCGACAGCGCAACTGGCCCCGACAGCGCAGCGCCGAGCCTGCGGTCGCTGCGCCGCGGCTGGTCCGGCCTGCCGGCCCCCGAGCTCGAGGAGCTGGTCGGCGACCTCGCCGCCTCCTTCCTGGCGCCGCTGGGACGGGTGGCCCCGGCCGGGCTCGGGCTCATCGGTCTGCCCCGGTGGTGGGGCAAGCGCTTCGGCGCCGCCGACGGCGAGACGCTGGCCGGGGTGAACCTGGTGCGTCCCCGGCACGGCGTACCCTCGGCCGGCGAAGCCGTGCTCGATCCCCGGCGGCTCCTCGAGACCCTGCCGATGACCGCCCGGCTGGGGTCGTCGCTGGCCGACGGGCGCCCGGCGGTCGTGGTGTCGTACGCCGCCGACGGTCCCCGGCCCTGGCGGTGGGTGCGCGACGAGGTACGACGCGGCGCGGGCGGGGAGCTCGTCGCGATGACCTACCTCGACGTGCCGGGCGCGCGGCGCGCCGGCGGCACGCCGTTCCTGCTGCGACGTCACCCCGCCCCGGACTGACCGGGGCCGGGTGCGGGGCGGTGGGGGCCTAGGGTCCTTGTCACTGGCCTGGTGAACTGCTGGGCTGACGTCAGGACGTCCCCGCCCCCGAGGAGTGAGCCCCGATGACCATCCAGCCCACGCCCGTGCGCCGTCCCGTCCGCGGGGCGGTCGACGTGCTGCTCGCCGACGGCCGGGTCGCGACCGTGCGGCCGCTGATGAGCACCGACCGTGAGGCCCTGCTGGAGCTGCACGACCAGGTCTCCGAGGACAGCTACCGGTTCCGCTTCTTCACCGCCGGGCGCGCCGCGGGACACAACTACGTCGAGCACCTGATGACCGCGGAGTCCTCCCAGGAGGCCGACCGCCCGATCGTGCTGCTGCTGCTGGTGGCCGACGAGCTCATCGGCGTGGCCACGGCCGAGCCCACCGAGCCGGCGACCGCGGAGATCTCCTTCCTGGTCGCCGACCAGGCGCACGGGATGGGGGCGGGCACGCTGCTGCTCGAGCACCTCGCCGCGCACGCCCGCGACCGCGGGATCCGGCGGTTCACCGCCGACGTGCTGCCCGAGAACCTCCAGATGCTGCGGGTGCTCAGCGACACCGGCTTCGCGGCCGAGCGCCAGCGCGAGCCGGGCACCGTGGTGATGACCCTGGACACCGCCGCCACCGCCGAGGCGGTGGCCGCGGCCGACCGGCGCGAGCGGCTCTCCGAGGCGCACTCGCTCGCCCCGCTGCTGCGGCCCCGCTCGGTGGCCGTGGTCGGGGTACGACGCGACGGCAGCGGCGTGGGGCGCGCCGTCCTGGACGCGATCCGCAAGGACGACTTCACCGGCCGCCTGGTGGTGGTGCACCCGAGCGCCGAGGAGATCGACGCGGTGCCGGCCTGCCGCAGCCTGGAGGACCTCGACGAGCCGGTGGACCTGGTGGTGGTGGCCGTCCCGGCGGCGCAGGTCCTCGCGGTGATCCAGCAGGCCGCCAGAGCCGGGGTGCGCGCGGCGGTCGTGCTCTCCGGCGGCTTCAGCGAGATGGGAGCGGCCGGGCGGGCGATGCAGCACCAGATGCTGGCCGTGGCCCGGCGACACAGCCTGCGCCTGGTCGGCCCGAACTGCCTCGGGGTGATGGCCAACCAGCCGGGCGTGCGGCTCAACGCCACCTTCACCCGCGGTCTGCCGCCCCGCGGCGGTCTCGCGGTGGCCACCCAGTCCGGAGGAGTGGGGATCGGCCTGCTCGACCGGGCCCGCGAGTCGGGCCTGGGCATCTCGTCGTTCGTCTCGCTGGGCAACAAGGCCGACGTCTCGGGCAACGACCTGCTCTCGGCGTGGCTCGAGGACGCCGAGGTCTCGGCGGCCGTGCTCTACCTGGAGTCCTTCGGCAACGCCCAGAAGTTCGCCCGGGTCGCCCGCAGCTTCGCCGAGCGCAAGCCGCTGCTCGCGGTCGTCGGCGGCCGGTCGACCGGGGGCCGGCGCGCCGGCGCCTCCCACACCGCCGCCGCGGCCGTCCCCTCCGTCGGCGTGGATGCGCTGTTCGCGCAGTCGGGGGTGATCGGCTGCCGGGGTCTGGACGACCTGGCGGCCACCGCGCTGCTGCTCACCACCCAGCCGGTGCCCCGTGGCCCGCGGGTGGGCATCGTCGGCAACGCCGGCGGCCTCGGCGTCCTGGCGGCGGACGCCGCCTCGCGCGTCGGCATCGTCGTACCGGAGCTGTCGGGGGAGGACCAGCACCAGATGGAGTCCTACCTCTCGGGCACGATCGGTGCGAGCAACCCCGTGGACCTCGGTGCCAGCGTCGCCAGTGAGGACTTCTTGGCGGCGGTGCGCGGGATGCTCACCTCCGCCGAGGTCGACAGCGTGCTGGTCACGATCACGGCGACCGCGGTGAGCGACGCCGAGGGCGTCCTCGCCGGGCTCGCCCAGACGCGCACGGCGGCCCCGCACAAGCCCCTGCTGCTGGTGGCGATCGGCGACGTCGAGGTGCCGCGGCACCAGGGGCCCGGGCGGGCGCCGTACGCGGCGTTCCGCTCCATCGACGAGGCGATCCAGTCCCTTGCCCACGCCGCCCGGTACGCCGCCTGGCTGGCGGCGCCGCCCACCGAGCTGCCCGGCGAGGACCCGGCGGTGGCCGAGCGTGCGCGCGCGCTGGCGACGACACAGCTGGGGCCCGCCACCGGCGGGGGCGACTCCGGCTGGCTCAGCCCGGCCGAGGTGCGCCGACTGCTCGGCCTCTACGGCATCGACGCCCCGGTGGGCCGCGTCGCCACCGGCGTCGAGGAGTGCCTCGCGCTGGCCGAGGAGATCGGCTTCCCGGTCGCGCTCAAGGTGGCCGACCCGGCGGTCGTGCACAAGTCCGACCGCGGGCTGGTCCGGGTCGGGGTGCACGGTCGTGACGCGGTGGTGGACTGCCTGGCCGACTTCGCCGCGGAGATGGGGCGACCCGACGTGCCCGTGCTGGTCCAGCCGATGGTGCTGGGCGGGGTCGAGCTGGCGCTCGGCGTCGTCCGGGACCCGGGCTTCGGGCCCCTGGTGATGGTCGCCAGCGGAGGGGTCGCCGTGGACGTCTGGGCCGACCACGTCTTCTCGATGCCCCCGCTGAGCCAGGGCGACGCGAAGCGGTCGCTGCGGGCACTGCGCATCTGGCCGCTGCTCGCCGGGCACCGGGGGGCGCGGCCCGCCGACGTGGAGGCCGTCGAGCGGATCGCGGTCGCCCTGGGCCGGTTGAGCCTCGATGTGCCGGAGATCGCCGAGATCGACCTCAACCCGGTGATGGTGCTGGCCGACGGGGCCGTCTGCGTGGACGCCAAGGTGCGCCTGGCCACCCCGACCACTCATCTCGACGCCGGGATCCCGCGCCGCCTCCGGCCCCCCGCGGTGGCGCCCGACTGAACGCGTTCCCTTGCCCTGTCAGGGTGGTCGAGCCAGGCTGGAGGCGGATACCAACAGCGGAGGTCTGCCCATGTCCCCCTCACACGACCAGGCGATCGTCGTCGGGATCGACGGCGACGACACCGGGCTGGGGGCGCTGCGCTTCGCCGTGCGCGAGGCCCGCAGCGCCGACGCCTCCCTGCGGCTGGTGCACGTGCGCCCCGACCACATCGCGGCGATGCCGGTGGACCTCGCGGTCCGGATGGCGATGGAGCGCACCGGCAACCAGATCCTCGCCACGGCCACCGCTGCGGCGCAGGAGCTGGCCCCCGAGCTCAGCATCTCCCAGGAGCTCTACGACGGTCGCCGGGCGCTGACGCTCACCCGAGTCGCCGAGCACGCCCGGATGATCGTCCTGGGCCGCACGGACCGCTCGCTGCTCGAGCGGGCGCTGGGGATGGCCACCACGGCCGGGGTGGCGGCACGGGCGACCTGTCCGGTGGTCTGCGTCCCGGCCGCCTGGCCACCCGCCACGGAGCAGGAGGAGGTGGTGGTCGGCTTCAAGTCGCCGCACCACGCGCCGGAGCTGTTCCGCGCGGCCTTCGCCGAGGCCTCCTCGCGGCAGGCGCGGCTGGTCGTCCTGCATGCCTGGAAGCTGCCCGCCGCCTACGACGACCTGATCGTGGACCGCGTCGGCCGGCAGCGCTTCGCCGAACAGGCCAGGGAGGTCGTCGAGCCGCTGATCGAGCAGGCCCGTGGCGAGTATCCGGAGGTGCCTGTCGAGGTGACCGTGGTGCACGAGCCGCCCGGTCGCGCCCTGGTGGAGGCATCGCGCCGCGCAGACCTGCTGGTGCTGGTGCGCCGCGCCCACGGCGTCCCCGCGGCGACGCACCTGGGTGCCACCGCCCGCACGCTGCTGCGCGAGGCGGACTGCCCGGTGATGGTGGTCGCTCCCCAGGAGACGAACACGGACGCCGCGGCCGCCGCCGAGGTCACTGAGCGCGCGAGCGGTTGAACGCCGACCGGGCCTCGGACAGGGCCCCGTTGAAGCGCTGCAGCGCCTCGCCCAGGCCGGTGCGCGCGTCGTCGAGGTCGTCGTCCTTGCTCTCCGTCTGAGCCTGGGTGAGCCGGGAGCGGGCGGCGAGCCAGGCGTTCTCCGCGGCGCCCAGCAGCCGGGTGGTGTCCTCCTGCAGGTCCTTGCGCCCCAGAGACGTGCGCACCCACATCTCGTCGAGCGCGCCGCGGCTGGCGTCGAGTCGGCGCCGCGCCTCGCTGAGGTAGTCCGCGCGACGCCCGCTGGTGCTGGCGTCGAGCTCGGCGAGCACGTGGCTGGCGTCCGCGCGCAGCTGGCGCAGCGTGGCGCCGAGCTCCTCGCGCACCGTGCTGCTCCCGGTGGCGGCGTGCTCACGCATCCGCGCGAGCGCCTCGTCGGCCCCCTTGAGGTCGTCACGCAGGTCCTGGATCAGCTGCTGGATGGCGGTGGGAGCGGCGTCGTCGCTCATGGGGGCCTCCTCGGTTGGCTGGATCCCCACCCTCGCGCGACACGCCGTCCAAGGCAATGGCCGGTGGGCGCCGACCGTTCGGGCCGGTGCACACTTCAGGGGTGTCCGGCGACCCGATCCAGCGACTGCTCAGCGCACCGCCGGCCCTGCCGGTGGTCGAGGGGCTGGAGGCTCTCGCCGCGGCGCTCGCCGAGCACGGGGTCGCGGTCGTGCAGGCGCCGCCAGGGACCGGCAAGACCACGATGGTGCCGCCGGCGGTCGCCGCCCTGCGGCCCGGGCGGGTGGTCGTCACCCAGCCGCGCCGCATCGCCGTACGGGCGGCGGCCCGGCGGCTGGCCGGGCTGCTGGGAGAGACGGTGGGCCGCAGCGTCGGGTACGCCGTGCGCGGTGAGCGCCGCACCGGTCCGCAGACCCGGATCGAGGTGGTCACCACGGGGATCCTGCTGCGGCGTCTGCAGCGCGACCCGGAGCTGCCCGGCGTGAGCGCGGTGGTGCTCGACGAGGTCCACGAGCGCCAGCTCGACGTCGACCTGGCCCTGGCGCTGCTCGTCGACGTCCGCGCCCACCTGCGCGAGGATCTGATGGTGGTGGCGATGTCGGCCACCGTGGAGGCCGAGCGGACGGCGCGGCTGCTGGGCGACGGCTCCCCGGCTCCGGTCATCGCCGTGCCGGGCGCCCTGCACCCGGTGGAGCAGGTGTGGAGCCCGCCGCCGCCGGGGGTGCGGCGCCTCGACGAGCGCGGGGTGACCCCGGCGTACCTCGACCACGTCGCCGGGTGCGTACGTCAGGCCCTGGCTCGCCACGACGGTGACGTGCTGGTCTTCCTGCCCGGTGCCGGCGAGGTCGCGGGGGTGGTCCGGCGGCTGTCCGGCGCCGGCGCCGAGGTCCATGCCCTGCACGGGCGGGTGCCCTCCGCGGCGCAGGACCGGGCCCTCACCCCGGGGCCGGGGCGCCGGGTGGTGGTGTCGACCGCCGTGGCGGAGTCGTCGCTGACCGTGCCCGGCGTGCGGGTCGTCGTCGACGCCGGGCTCTCCCGCCAGCCGCGCACCGACCACCGCAGCGGACTGGCCGGGCTGGTCACCGTCAACGTGAGCCGGGCCGCCGCCGAGCAGCGGGCCGGACGAGCGGGCCGCGAGGGCCCGGGTGTGGTGTACCGCTGCTGGTCACAGTCCGAGCACGCCCACCTGGCGGCTCATCCGGAGCCCGAGATCGCCACCGCGGACCTGACCGGGTTCACCCTCGAGGCGGCGGTCTGGGGCAGCCCGGACCCGGCGGAGCTGGCTCTCCTGGACCAGCCGCCGCCCGCAGCGCTGGCCGCGGCCCGGGCCACCCTGCTGGCGCTGGGCGCCCTCGCCGACGACGGATCGCCGACCGCGCGCGGCCGGGCGATGGCCGACCTGGCCGTGGACCCGCCCCTGGCGCGGGCGCTGCTGGACGGTGCCCGGCTGGTCGGCGCCCGGCGGGCGGCGGAGGTCGTGGCGCTGATCTCCTCGGACCTGCGGGTGCCGGACGGTGACCTGGTCGCCGGTCTGCGCACCATGCGCCGCGGTGGAGCCGCCACCACGCTGTGGGCGAGCACGGTCCGACAGCTGCGCGCCTCGCTGCCCGCCGCGCTGCGCGAGCACCCGGGCGAGGCGGGGACCGACGACGACCTCGCCGTCGGCCTGGTCGCGGCGCTCGCCCACCCGGGCCGCATCGCCCGGCGCCGCGCCGGCTCCTCGTCGTACCTGATGACGTCGGGGACCGGCGCCGTGCTCGCCCCCGGGGCGTCCGCCCTGGCCGGACACGCCTGGCTGGCGGTCGCGGACGTCGAGCGACGCCCCGGGCAGCGCGACGCCACCATCCGGGCGGCCGCGCCGATCGGCGAGGACTCCGCGCTCGAGGCGGCGCCGGCCCTGTGGCGCGAGACGGAGGAGGTGGCGTGGGTGGCCGGGCAGGTGGTCGCCCGGCGGCGTACCTGGTTGGGGGCCGTCGAGCTCACCTCGGCGCCCTTCGAGCCGCCCGCCGACCTGGTGGCCGACGCGATCCGCGAGGGGCTGCGCACCGAGGGCTTGTCGCTGCTGCCCTGGACCGAGGCGGCCACGTCGCTGCGCCGCCGGGTCGGCTTCCTGCACGAGGTGCTGGGGGAGCCGTGGCCCGACCTGTCCGACGACGCGTTGCGGGCGGCCGTCGACGTCTGGCTCGCTCCCGAGCTGCACCGGCTGCGCGGCGCCCGCGACCTGAGGCGGGTCGACGTGCTGGCGGCGCTGCGCCGGCTGCTGCCCTGGCCCGAGGCCGGGCGCCTCGACGAGCTCGCCCCCGAACGGGTGAAGGTCCCCAGCGGCGCCTCGCACCGGATCGACTACACCGGCGCGCAGCCGGTGCTCGCGGTGCGCCTGCAGGAGGTGTTCGGCTGGACGGCGACGCCGCGGGTGGCCGAGGGCCGGGTCCCGCTCCTGCTGCACCTGCTCTCGCCGGCCGGCCGCCCGGCCGCGGTCACCGCCGACCTGGAGTCGTTCTGGGACGGCGGCTATGCGCAGGTCCGCGCCGACCTGCGCGGGCGCTACCCCCGCCACGCCTGGCCTGAGGACCCGCGCACCGCCACCGCTACCGCGCGGGCGCGGCCGCGTTCGAGGTAGCCCCCCGGAGCGCTCAGGCCATCAGGCGGGTGGCGAGCACCGCTGCCTGGGTACGGCGCTGGAGGCCGAGCTTGGTGAGGATCGTCGACACGTAGTTCTTGACCGTCTTCTCGGCGAGGAAGAGGCGCTCGCCGATCTGGCGGTTGGTGAGTCCCTCGGCGACCAGGGCCAGGATCCGGTGCTCCTGCTCGGTCAGCGAGGCCAGCTCGCTGTGGGTGCTCTGCCCGGTGCGTACCCGCTCGAGCACGCGCAGCGTCAGCGCGGGATCGATGAGCGACTGCCCCCGGGCCACCTGGCGGATGCCCTGGACCAGCGCATCCCCGCCGATCTGCTTGAGGAGGTAGCCCGCAGCCCCGGCGACGATGGCGGCGAACAGCGCCTCGTCATCGTCGTAGGAGGTGAGGATCAGACCCTGGATCGACGGGTCGATCGAGCGGACGTGTCGGCACACGTCGATGCCGCTGCCATCGGGCAGCCTGCCGTCCAGCACCGCGACGTCCGGTCGCAGGGCCGGGATGCGTGCCATCGCCTCGGCTGCCGTGGCGGACTCCCCGACGACCTCGATGTCGTCGTACTCGTCGAGGAGGTCACACAGACCGCGGCGGACCAGCTCGTGGTCGTCGACCAGGTAGACCCGGACAGGAGGCGTGGCACCGGCGGATGGCTGCTCCTGCGTGAGGAGGGCCGCCTCGGCGGCGACGTCGGCGGGTGCGTGGGACATGGTGCCTCCGGATGATCGGTCTGCGTGCTGCCCTCATGCTCGCCGTCCCCTTCGCGTGCGGGCAGGGCCTTCCCGTCCGCATGGCGAGGACCAACGTCCCGCAGGGCGCACGCCGATGCTCCGGACGCCGACAGACCGGACCTTGGGCGCGCAGAGTCGGGACCTTGGTCCTTAGGATCTGGCGCCTCGACTCTGCAGGATTGCCGAGTGAACCCCATCCAGCGACTCGTCGTCGCCCGCGCCGAGGCGCCCTGGTTTCGACGTCGCCCCGCCATGGCGGTGGTGCTCGCCGGGGTCCTCTTCGCCGCGGTCTTCGGGCTGCGCCTCGCCTTCGGCGCGGACACCAGCGAGGGCATCACGATGCTCTACGCGCTCCCGGTCACCCTGCTGGCCCTGGCCCTCGGCGTACGCGGGGGAGTCGCGGCCGGGCTGATCGCGGTGGCACTCGTGGCCTCCTGGGTGGTGGTCGACTCCGTCGACCTCAGTGCGCTCGGGTGGGCCTCGCGCACCCTGCCTCACCTCCTGGTCGGGATCCTCCTGGGCGACGCCTCCGATCGGCTGCAGCACTCGGAGCGCCAGCGCCAGGCCCACGAGATCGCCGCGATGCGCCACCGGCAGGCGGTCGAGATCAACGACACCCTCGTTCAGGGGATGGCCGCGGCCAAGTGGGCGATGGAGGCCGGGCGCCACGAGCGCGCCCTGGAGACCCTCGACGAGACCCTGGAGACGGGGCAGCGCCTGGTCTCCGAGCTGATGCGGGACGCCGATATGGGGATGACCGGCAACCGCGCCACGTCCGTCCCTACCGCGCAGTCCGGCTCGACCACGCAGCAGGGCTCCACCAGCGTCGGCGCCTGACCGCACGGCCAAGGGCGAGTACGGCGGGCACGACCGGCGCGCAACCGACACGCAACTGCGCCGCAGAACCTCTTGCCAAACCGAACCGGCGCGGGGTTTCCTGAGGCGCGGCCCTCCAGCCGCTCGGGAACCCGGGAGCGCTCGGGGCCGTTGGCCGGCCACGCGTGTGAACGTCGACCCGCCACCTGTCCGCGCCGGTCACCGACGCGGGCGTCGTTCTCAGGAGGCGTCTTGCACCGTATTCGTATGATCGCGACAGGTGGGGCCAGCGCCCTGGTCCTGTCGCTGGTACCCGTGGCCACCACCCAGGCCGCAGCGCCACCCGGCGAGCCGACCGCTCGCACGTCCCTGGCGGAGGCTGCCCAGCGGCCCGCCAAGCGGGTCAGCAGCAAGGCCCTGCGCAAGGCGGTGACCACCCGCGGGGTGATGGAGCACGCACGCGCCTTCCAGCGCATCGCGGACCGCAACGACGGCAACCGCGCCTCCGGCACTCCCGGGTACGACGCGTCGGCGGCCTACGTGATGCGCACGCTGAAGCGAGCCGGCTACCGGGTGCGCCAGCAGTACTTCACGTTCCCGTTCTTCCAGGAGCTCTCCGCTCCGGTGCTGGAGCAGACCGCGCCCACCGCGACCACCTACACGACCGCCACCTACCAGTTCTCCGGCGCCGGCGATGTCACCGGGACGGTCGTCCCCATCGACCTCACCCTGCCGCCCACCCCGGAGCCCTCGTCCACGTCCGGCTGCGAGGACGAGGACTTCCCCGCCGCTCCCGCCACGCCGTCCATCGCCCTGATGCAGCGCGGCACCTGCCCGTTCGGTGACAAGGCCCAGAACGCGGCGGACGCCGGCTACGAGGCGGCGATCATCTTCAACGAGGGCCAGCCGGGGCGCACCGACCTGAGCACCGGCACGCTCGGGGCCCCGGTCACCATCCCGGTCGTCGGCCTGTCCTTCGCAGACGGCTCCGCGCTGGCCGCCCAGGCGGGAGCCGGCGAGGTCACCATGCACGTCACCACCGACACCCGCACCGATGCCGCCGCCCGCACCAGCAACATCATCGCCCGCACCAAGAAGGGCAACCCCAACCGGGCACTGGTGGTCGGCGCCCACCTCGACTCGGTGCTCGAGGGTCCCGGCCTCAACGACAACGGCAGCGGCAGCGCGGCGCTCCTCGAGATCGCTCAGCAGATGTCGCGGCTGAAGGTCAAGCCGCGCCAGCAGGTGCGGTTCGCCTTCTGGGGTGCCGAGGAGGCGGGGCTGCTCGGCTCCGAGCACTACGTCTCCACCCTCAGCACGCAGGCCCGCCGGCAGATCATGGCCAACCTGAACTTCGACATGGTGGGCTCGCCCAACTACGCCCGCTTCGTGTACGACGGTGACGGCTCCGCCACCGAGGTGGCCGGGCCCGCCGGGTCGGGTCGCATCGAGCAGGTCTTCACCAGGTACTTCCGCAGCCAGAAGCTGGCCAGCGCGCCCACGGAGTTCAGCGGCCGCTCGGACTACGGGCCGTTCATCGCGGTGGGCATCCCGGCAGGGGGTCTGTTCACCGGCGCCGAGGGAATCAAGACGGCGCAGGAGGCTCGCCTCTTCGGCGGCCGGGCCGGGCGTCCCTACGACAAGTGCTACCACAGCGCCTGCGACGACATCAGCAACGTCAGCCGCAAGGCGATCGGCGAGATGACCGACGCGGCGGCGCACGCCGTACTGACGTTGGCCAACGCCAAGCGCGGCTTCCTCGCCGAGCCCCGCGCCGAGCGCTCGCAGCGCTCGGCTCCCGGCGCGCCCTTCGAGGACGAGCACCTGCCCGTGCGCTGATCCGCAGCACCGCAGCACCGCAGCACCGCAGCACTGAAAGCACCGCAGCACAATGAGACGGCGGCACCCGCTCGGCTGGGCGGGTGCCGCCGTCGTACGTCTCGGACCAGCCAGGGGCTCTGGGCGCTGCACTTCAGGGTGTCGAGGAAGCTCGGCCAGGGGCGTCAGCCGAGGGCCGAACGTCCCGGTTCGGGCCTGGATTGCGGCCTTCTGGGAGGTCGCCGGCCGCTAACCTCCGGTCATGACGCGCGAGGGTGGGTACGACGCGGATGTGGTGGTCGTCGGCAGTGGGTTCGGGGGCGCGGTCACCGCGCTGCGGCTGACCGAGGCCGGGCACCGGGTGCTGGTCCTGGAGCGCGGGCGGCGGCTCTCCGACGCGGACCTGGTGCGCGCCAGGCGCGACCCCCGCGACTACCTGTGGCAGCCCTCGCTGGGGCTGCGCGGGTTCTTCTGGCAGCGGATCTTCCGGCACATGGCGATCATCGGCGGCACCGGCGTGGGCGGGGGCTCGATCGTCTGGGCGGGCGTGCTGCTCGAGCCGGGCGAGGACTTCTACGCCGCCCCCGCGATGAGCGGCCTGGGCGTCGAGTGGCGCGCCGAGCTGGAGCCCCACCTGGCCCGGGCGGCGCGGATGCTGGGCCGGGTGACCAGCCCTCACCACGGGCCGATGGACGATCATCTGCGGGCGGCCGCGCGTGCGGTCGGCGCCGAGGCGACGTTCGGGCCCGTCCCGCTGGCCATCCACTTCGGACGCGAGGGCGAGCGCGAGCCTGACCCGTTCTTCGGTGGGGAGGGGCCCGAGCACACCGGCTGCCGGCTGTGCGGGGAGTGCCTGCTCGGCTGCCCGTACGGCGCGAAGAACCAGCTGACCCGCAACTACCTGCACCTCGCCGAGCGCTACGGCGCCCGGATCCGCGCCGAGCAGGAGGTGCACCGCGTCGAGCCGTTGGCCGAGGGCGGCTACCTGGTGGGGGTGCGCCACCCGTGGCGGCGCGGCGAGACCGGCACGGTGCGCGCGCGGCAGGTGGTGCTCGCCGGCGGCGTGCTGGGCACCGTGGAGCTGCTCTACCGCTGCCGCGACGAGCTGGGCACCCTGCCGAGGGTCTCGCCGCGTCTGGGCCAGCACGTGCGGACGAACTCCGAGGCGCTGACGGCGGTGCTGCAGCCGCCCGGCCAGGACCTGTCCCGCGGGCCGACGATCTCGAGCGACTTCCACCCCGACGAGCGCACCCACACCACCCTGAACCGCTACATCGGCGGCTGGCACATGCGTTTCCAGGTCGGGCCGATGGTGGACGACGCGCGGCCCGCCCGCCGGGCACGTCGGGTGCTGGGCCAGCTGATCACCCGCCCGGGGGCCCAGGCCCGGCTGCTGTCCGCGCGCGGGCTGCTGCGGCGTCTGACCGTGCTGACCACGATGCAGCACCATGACAGCGAGCTCGCCCTGGACCTGCGTGCGGCGCCGCTGCGGCCCTGGCGCCGGGTGCTGCGCTCCCGGCTGACCGGTGGGGAGCGGCCGCCCAGCTACCTGCCGATCGCCAACGAGGTGACCCGGGCGTTCGCGGCCGCGTCCGGTGGGCGCGCGCTGAACCTGCTGGGGGAGTCGGTCGGCGGGCTATCGATCACCGCGCACATCCTCGGCGGCGCGGTGATGGGCACCGATGCCAGCCGGGGGGTCGTCGACGCGGACCACCAGGTGCACGGCCACCCGGGGCTGTACGTGATGGACGCCAGCGTGATCCCGGCGAACCTCGGCGTGAACCCGTCGCTGACCATCACCGCGCTCGCGGAGAGGTTCGCCTCACGGTTCCCGGCGCCGGCCGGTGCTCCGCGGCGGCGCGAGCCGATCGACGCCCGGGAGACCGCGACCCCCAAGCCGGTAGCTCCTGATGAGCCCGGAGGCAGGGGGCGCCGTTGAACAGGTAACGAACGGTGCCTGGGTGACCGTTCGTTGCGCCCTCGTCCGTGGGGGCGCAATCTGGGGAGGTACGCCAGTCAACGATGGAGTCTGTCGACGCATCTGCGCCGACCGTTCGAGGAGGCATGGGCATGAGGCGAGCTGCACTCTCCGTCGCCGGCGCCGTGCTCGTGTCCAGCGCGCCCATGCTCACGGCGTCGCCCGCCGTGGCAGACAGCCAGGGCTGTGTGACGCGGCACGAGTTCTACGAGGTGCGCCCCGGGATGCGAATGTCTCGCGTCCAACGGGTGTTCGACACCGCGGGCCGGGTTGCCTGGCGAGACGCCGGCCGGTTGCACAAGTACTACAAGGTCTGCCACGTCCGATTCATCAGACGACAGGCTGTGCACGTGATCTACCAGAAGGACCATGGCGTCTGGAAGGTGCGCCGGAAGTGGGCGAACGCCGAGTAGCGACGGTGCGTCGACTGGGCGCCCGGAACGAAGGAGCCTGAAATGAAGAAAAGGCCCCGTGGAGCCGGGGCCTTTCCAGTGTCCGAGGGGGGACTTGAACCCCCACCCTCTATACGAGGACTAGCACCTCAAGCTAGCGCGTCTGCCTATTCCGCCACCCGGACGAGTGCTGTGGAACTGTAACAAAGGTTCGCCCCAACTCTCACATCGGACCCCCCGGGCGGTGCAGATGTCAGGATGTGCCCATGGTCACCGAGAGCCCCCAGCCCGCGCCGTACGACCCCGCCGCCGAGGTCGTGGACCTGTGCCGCGACCTGATCCGCATCGACACCTCGAACTACGGCGATGCCGAGGGTCCCGGGGAGCGCAAGGCCGCCGAGCTGGTCGCCACCCTGCTCGACGAGGTCGGGATCACGTCGACGATGTACGAGTCCGAGCCGGGGCGCACGTCCCTGATCGCGCACTGGGGCGGTACGACGGGTGAGCCGCTGTTGCTGCACGGCCACCTGGACGTGGTGCCGGCCGCAGCCGAGGACTGGCAGGTGCACCCCTTCTCCGGGGAGGTCCAGGACGGCTTCGTCTGGGGCCGCGGCGCGGTCGACATGAAGGACTTCGACGCGATGCTGCTCTCAGTGGTCCGGGCCCGCACCCGCGCGGGTCGGCTGCCCGAGCGTCCGATCGTGCTGTGCTTCACCGCCGACGAGGAGGCCGGCGGGCACAAGGGTGCCGAGCACCTGGTCAAGGTGGCGCGCGAGGAGCTCGAGGGCTGCACCGAGGCGGTCGGCGAGGTGGGCGGCTTCAGCGCGACGGTGCGAGGTCGGCGGATCTACCTGATCGAGGCGGCCGAGAAGGGGATGGCCTGGATGCGTCTGCGCGCCCGCGGACGCGCCGGCCACGGCTCGATGATCAACCACGAGAACGCC
This sequence comes from Nocardioides sp. Z43_10, assembly GCF_059766615.1. NCBI lineage: Bacteria > Bacillati > Actinomycetota > Actinomycetes > Propionibacteriales > Nocardioidaceae > Nocardioides > Nocardioides sp. Z43_10. The sequence goes on from NZ_JCBAJY010000005.1 coordinate 114,538, forward strand.
ATCACCGAGCTCGCCGGAGCGGTGGCCCGGATCGGTGCCTACGAGTGGCCGGTGCGGCTCACCCCGGCGATGCGGGTGCTGCTTGCCTCGGTCGGGGAGCTCGCCGGGACCGAGGCGACGCCGGAGAATGCGGAGGCGCTGATCCAGGAGTTCGGCCCGGCGGCTCGGATGCTGGGCGCCGTCATCCGGAACACCGCGAACCCGACGATGCTCGACGCCGGCTACAAGGTCAACGTCATCCCGACCGAGGCCACGGCACACCTCGACGGCCGGTTCCTGCCCGGCTACGAGGATGAGTTCTTCGCCACGATCGCCGAGTTGTGCGGGGAGAACGTCGAGATGGACTTCGTCAGCCACCAGCAGCCCTGGGAGATGCCCTACGACACCCCCCTGGTGGACGCGATGACGCGCTCGCTGATGGCCGAGGACCCCGACGCCCTCGTCGCGCCGTACCTGATGAGCGCCGGGACGGACGCCAAGCACTTCACCAAGCTCGGGATGCGCTCCTACGGCTTCGCGCCCCTGCGCCTGCCCGCCGACCTCGACTTCACCGCGCTCTTCCACGGAGTCGACGAGCGGGTCCCGGTCGACGCCCTCCATTTCGGCGCCCGAGTCTTCGACCGCTTCCTCGACGAAGCCTGACCCAGCACGTCGAGTCGGCGTGAGGTCGCACGCTCAGCACGCCGAGTCGGCGTGAAGTCGTGCGCTCGGTACGCCGACCGGGCGTGAAGTCGCACGCCCGTAGCGTGAGTTCACGCCGACTCAGCACCCGTACGACGCGAGTTCGCGCCGACTCAGCACCCGTACGACGCGAGTTCACGCCGACTCGGGGGGCGTACGAGGTGAGCTCGTGCCGGGTGGGCGGGGAATGGGGGCGGGGGCGAGGGGGTTGGGGTGGGGGCAGGACGCCGCACGCAGTCAACCGAAGGAGAGCTCGTGAGCAAGGTCCTTTTCGTGGTCACCGCAGCCCGGCACTGGACGCTGAAGGACGGCACCCAGCACCCCACCGGGTTCTGGGCCGAGGAGCTCGTGGCGCCGTACCGGGTCTTCACCGACGCCGGTCACGAGGTGGTGATCGCGACGCCCGGGGGAGTCCCTCCGGTGGTCGACAAGGCCAGCCTCGCCGCCGACGTCAACGGGGGACAGGAGCAGGCCGACGCCATCGCCGCCCAGCTCGACGGCATCGAGCAGCTCGCGACGCCGGTGCGTCTCGAGGACACCAGGCTCGACGACTACGCGGCGGTGTTCTACCCCGGCGGCCACGGCCCGATGGAGGACCTGGCGGTCGACGAGACCTCCGGGCGCCTGCTGGTCTCGGCCCTGGAGTCGGGCAAGCCGCTCGGCATCGTCTGCCACGCCCCCGCCGCGCTGCTGGCAACCGCCGACGCCGACGGCACCAGCCCGTTCGCGGGCTACCGGCTCACCGGCTTCAGCAACGCCGAGGAGAGCCAGGCCGGCCTGGCCGACCAGGCACCGTGGCTGCTGCAGGACCGCCTGATCGCGCTCGGCGCGGACTACCAGGAGGCCGAGCCGTGGACGCCGCACGTCGTGGTGGATCGGACGCTGTTCACCGGACAGAACCCGGCGTCCTCGGCCCCGTTGGCCGAGGAGATCCTCAAGGCCCTCTGAGTCGCCAGCGCGCACGCCGCGTGAGCACAGTGCGGTCGATCCGGAGCACCACCTGCTCCGGATCGACCGCACACGTGTCTCAGCGGCTCACAGGTAGAAGGTCGGCCGTGCCTGGCGGATGATCTTGCGCCGCAAGGTGACCCGCCGGGTGCCGTCCGGGGTGATCCGCACCCGGTCCAGCTCCCAGCCGCCGTGCTCGGCCCGGTCCACCAGCAGCCGGGTCACCACGTTGCGGGAGAACTCCCGCGACAGCGTGATCCGATCGAACTCCCACTCCACTCCCGGGGCGGGCGGCCGACGATGCGTGCGAGGGCTCATCTCACTCTCCTGAGACGTCGTCCAGTGCGTCAGTGATCTCCTCGGGCAGCTCGAGCCCCTCGGTCTCCAGCACGGCACGCAGCTGTGCCGCCGTCCGCGCCCCGACGATGGGGGCGGTGACCCCCTCCCGGTCGCGCACCCAGACCAGCGCCACCTCGAGCGGCGACCAGCCCAGCCCGTCCGCGGCACGGATCACGGACTCCACGATGCCACGGCTGCGCTCGCCGAGGTAGGCGTTGACGAAGCCGGCGAAGTGCTCGGTCGCGGCGCGTGAGTCCGAGGGGGTCCCGTGCCGGTACTTCCCGGTCAGCACCCCGCGACCCAGCGGCGACCAGGGCAGCACGCCGAGGCCGAGCGCCTGGGCGGCGGGCAGCACCTCCGCCTCGATCGAGCGGTTCAGCAGCGAGTACTCCACCTGCGTCGAGGCGAGCAGTGCACGCCCCGGCACCGCGCGCTGCCAGGTGGCGGCCTGCGCGGTCTGCCAGCCGGTGTAGTTCGAGATCCCCACGTACGACGCGCGACCGCTGGACACCGCCAGGTCGAGCGCGGTGAGCGTCTCCTCGAGCGGGGTCGAGTCGTCCCACACGTGCACCTGCCAGAGGTCGACGTGGTCCACCCCGAGGCGCCGCAGCGAGGCGTCGAGGGTGGTGAGCAGATGACCGCGCGAGGTGTTGGTCGAACGCTGACCGTGGCGCCGCGAGATCCCGGCCTTGGTGGCGATCACCAGGTCGTCGCGGTCGGCGATCTCGCCGAGGAGCGACCCGATCAGCTCCTCCGAGGCTCCGTCGCCGTAGCCGGCCGCCGTGTCCAGCAGCGAGCCACCCGCCTCGGTGAAGGCGATCAGCTGGTCGCGCGCCTCATGCTCGTCGGTGTCTCGTCCCCATGTCATCGTCCCCAGACCGAGCCGGGAGACCTTGAGCCCTGTCGAGCCCATCGCGCGCTGCTGCATGGCGCAACGTTAGCCACGCCCCTCACGGACGCTTCCCGCGGCACGCCGTACACGTGGGTGTCGGACCGCACCGACACACTTCCACGTAGGCTTCCGGCCCGTGGTCGACCTACTCAAGGCTGTCGTGCTCGGGACCCTCCAAGGGCTCACCGAGTTCCTGCCGATCTCCAGCAGCGCCCATCTGCGGATCTTCCCCGAGATGCTCGGCTGGGGCGACCCGGGCGCGGCGTTCACCGCGGTCATCCAGATCGGCACCGAGCTCGCCGTGCTCATCTACTTCCGCCACGACATCTGGCGCATCGCCACCGCCTGGCTGCGCTCGCTGGTGAAGCCGGAGTACCGCGGCCACCTCGACGCCCGGATGGGCTGGTTCATCATCATCGGCTCGCTGCCGATCGTGATCCTGGGCATCGCCCTCAAGGACGTGATCGAGAAGGACTTCCGCAGCCTGTGGATCATCGGCAGCACCCTGATCGTGCTCGGCATCATCCTCGGGATCGCCGACAAGATGAGCAGCAGCAGCAAGCAGATCAAGCAGATGAACCTGCGCGACGCGGTGCTGATGGGGCTGGCCCAGGCGGCGGCGCTGGTCCCGGGGGTGTCCCGCTCGGGTGCGACGATCTCGATGGGCCGGATCCTCGGCTACGAGCGCGAGGCCGCGACCCGCTACGCGTTCCTGCTGGCCATCCCGGCGGTGGTCGGCGCGGGCCTGTACGAGCTCAAGGAGATCCCGCACGGGGACAACTCCTTCGGCTGGGCGCCCACGATCGTGGCGACCGTGGTCTCCTTCGTCGTCGGGTACGCCGCCATCGCCTGGCTGCTGCGCTACGTCTCCACCCGCTCCTACACGCCGTTCGTGATCTACCGGATCGGGCTGGGCGCCCTCACCCTGGGCCTCGTCGCCACCGGCGTGCTCGCCGCCTGAGCCGCCGGGATCACAGCCAGCCAGACCGCTTGAACTGCACCCACAGCAGCCCCGACGAGAGCGCCATCAGCGCCAGCGCGAACGGGTAGCCGAAGGTCCAGCCGAGCTCCGGCATGAACTTGAAGTTCATTCCATAGATCCCGGCGATCAGCGTCGGCACCACCACCAGGGCCGCGTACGCCGAGATCGTGCGCATGTCCTCGTTCTGCTGCACCGAGATCCGCGCGACGTGGGCGTCGAAGGCCGACGAGAGCAGCGCGTCCAGGTTGTCGATGATCTCCGCCACCCGGCCCAGGTGGTCGTCGACGTCGCGGAAGAACGGCCGGCTGTCCTGCCGGATCCCCTCGACGCGCCCGGCCGCGAGGTTGCTCATCGGCAGCCGCAGCGGGATCACCGCGCGGCGTACCTCGGCGATCTCGCGCTTGAGGGTGTAGATGCGCTCCGCGTCGCGGCTGCTCAGCGTCGAGAAGACGGACCGCTCGACCTCGTCGACGTCCACCTCCAACGAGGCGGCCACGGACTGGTACTGGTCGACCACCACGTCGCACACGGCGTACACGACGGCCGAGGCACCCTGGGAGAGCACCTCGGAGGCCCCCTCCAGGTAGCTGCGGGCGGAGTGCAGTCCGTTGCCCTCACCGTGGCGCACGGTGACGACATAGCCGGGGCCGATGAACAGGTTGATCTCGCCGGTCTCCACGGCGTCCTCGGCGTCGACGTACCAGAGCGTCTTGAGGACCAGGAAGAGGTCGTCGCCGTAGTGCTCGAGCTTCGGACGCTGGTGTGCCTTTACCGCGTCCTCGACCGCCAGCGGATGCAGGCCCAGCTGCCCGGCGACGGTGTCCATCTCCTCGGCCGTCGGCTCGTGCAGCCCGACCCAGACGAAGGAGTCGTCTCCGCGGACCTGCGCCCGCGCCTCACCCAGCTGGTCCACGGCGACGGCGCCCTCTTCCCGGACGCCGCCGCAGTAGAGCGCGCTCTCCACGATCATCGGGTCACTGTACGACGGATACGCTCCACGCCATGGCCACTGTGATCCTCGCGCGCCACGGGCGCACGACCGCCAACGCGTCCGGCGTGCTCGCCGGTCGTCAGGCGGGCGTCCGCCTCGACGACACCGGCGCCCGGCAGGCCCTCGCCGCCGGTGAGCGGCTCGCCGCGGTGCCGCTGGCGGCCATCGTCACCAGCCCGCTGACCCGGTGCCGGCAGACGGCGTCGGCGATCGCCAGGGCCCAGGCGCACGAGCGCCCCGCGCCGCCGGTGATCACCGAGCGCGGACTGCTGGAGTGCGACTACGGGCAGTGGCAGGGCCGCTCGATCAAGGAGCTCGCCCAGGAGGACCTCTGGCGGGTCGTGCAGCAGCAGCCCTCCGCGGTGACCTTCCCCGGCGGGGAGTCGATGTTCGCGATGCAGGCGCGGGCGGTGGAGGCGATCCGCCGCCACGACGCCGCGGTCGAGGCCGAGCACGGGCCGGGCGCCGTCTGGCTGGCCGTCTCCCACGGCGACATCATCAAATCCGTGCTGGCCGACGCGCTGGGCACCCACCTGGACCTGTTCCAGCGCATCCACGTCGACCCGGCGTCGCTGTCGCTGGTGCGCTACACCGCGACCCGTCCGTTCGTGCTGGGCGTGAACACCCACGCCGGCGCGCTGGACTGGCTCGTCGCGCCCCCCGCGGCCGCCGCAGCGGCCGCCGCACCGGGCGCCCCGGGCACCGACGCGGCCGCCACAGGGGACCCCGGCGACCCGGGGGACGCCGTGATCGGCGGCGGCGCCGGGCCCGGCGCCGCCGCTGTCGGGTCATAAGGTGGGGGACATGGCACCCCTCGTCCACGGTTTCGACCCTCCGGAGCGCTTCGTCGCCGGCACCGTCGGCCCTCCCGGCCAGCGGACCTTCTTCCTGCAGGCACGCGAGGGCGCACGCGTGATCAGCGTCTCGCTGGAGAAGCAGCAGGTGGCCGCCCTCACCGAGCGGATCGACGAGCTCCTCGACGAGGTGATGGTCCGGGCCACCACCGAGGCGGTCGTCCCCGCCGTGGCGCCACTCGACCTCGAGGACACCGCCCCGCTGGAGCAGCCGATCGAGGAGGAGTTCCGGGCGGGCACGATGACGCTGTCGTGGGACCCCACCGACGAGCGCATCGTGATCGAGGTCTTCCCGTTCAGCGAGGCCGCGGTGGTCGCCCCCGACCAGCTCGACGAGGAGCTCGAGGAGCCCGAGCCCGACGAGCTGCTGCTGGTGCGCCTCAGCGCCGCCGCCGCGCGCGCGTTCGTCAAGCGCGCCGCCCAGGTCCTCGAGGCCGGACGCCCCGACTGTCCGTTCTGCGGCCACCCGATCGACCCCGAGGGCCACCTGTGCGTGCGCGCCAACGGGTTCCGTCGACGCGACCCGTGAGCGCACCCGGCCCGGCGGAGGTCGACGTCGAACAGCTCCGGACCGCTCCGATCGAGCTGCACGGGCGGGTGATGCCCGCCTCCAACGCCACCTTCATCGGCGAGATCGACGACGTCCGGGTGGTCTACAAGCCGGTGGCGGGGGAGCGTCCGCTGTGGGACTTCCCCGACGGCACGCTCGCCCAGCGCGAGGTGGCGGCGTACGCCGTCTCGCAGGCCCTCGGCTGGGACGTCGTCCCGCTCACGTTCCTGCGCGACGGACCGCACGGTCCGGGGATGGTCCAGCTGTGGCGTGAGCCCGACCCGGAGCAGAGCGCCGTCGACATCGTGCCCGAGGGCGAGGTGCCCCCGGGGTGGTGCCGGGTCTTCGACGGCGTCGACGGCAACGACAGCCCGGTGTCGCTGATCCACGAGGACACGCCCGCGCTGCGCCGGATGGCGATCTTCGACGTGCTGGTCAACAACGGCGACCGCAAAGGCGGACACGTCCTGGCGATGACCGACGGGCACCGCTACGGCGTCGACCACGGCGTGAGCTTCCACGTCGAGGACAAGCTCCGCACGGTGCTGTGGGGCTGGGCCGGCCAGGACCTGCGCACCGAGGAGCTCGACGCCGTACGGCGCGTCGAGGACCTCGCCCTGTCCACCGGAGCCGGCACCCTGGGCCCGGAGCTGGCCGAGCTCGTCACCGGCGCCGAGGTCGGCGCCTTCCTCTCCCGGTGCGCGCTGCTGCTGCGCCGCGAGGCGATGCCGACGCCCGGCGGGGGCTGGCCGTCGATCCCGTGGCCACCCTTCTGACCTGACCCGTGCAGGGGGTTGGCTAGGCTGCCCGCCATGCGTACGTGGTCTGCTCCAGACGTCCCGACCCTGCCCGTCACGGGTCCCATCGTCCGGTTGCACGACACCGCGACCGACGCCGTGGTGGCCACCGACCCGGTGGGACCGGCCCGGCTCTACGTCTGCGGCATCACGCCCTACGACGCCACGCACATGGGCCACGCCGCGACGTACCTCGCCTTCGACCTGCTCAACCGGGCCTGGCGCAGCGCCGGACACGAGGTGACCTACGTGCAGAACGTCACCGACGTCGACGACCCGCTGCTCGAGCGGGCCGCCAAGGTCGACATCGACTGGCGCGAGCTGGCCGAGCGGGAGACCGAGCTCTTCCGCCAGGACATGGAGGCGCTGCGGGTGCTGCCGCCGGCGCACTACATCGGCGCGGTCGAGTCGATCCCGCTCGCGGTCGAGCTGATCGCCCGGCTCGAGACCACCGGCTCGGTCTACCGTGTCGACGACGACCTCTACTTCTCCGTGGCCGCCGACCCCGACTTCGGCGCGGTGTCCCGCCTGGACCGCGAGGAGATGCTGCGGATCTTCCCCGAGCGCGGCGGCGACCCGGACCGGCCCGGCAAGCGCGACCCCCTGGACTGCCTGCTGTGGCGCGCGGAGCGCCCCGGCGAGCCGGCCTGGGAGAGCCCCTTCGGGCCGGGCCGCCCCGGCTGGCACATCGAGTGCACGGCCATCGCGATGGAGCACCTCGGCGGCGCCTTCGACGTCCAGGGCGGCGGCAGTGACCTGGTGTTCCCGCACCATGAGATGTGCGCGGGCCACGCCCAGGTGGCCGTGCCCGGCACGCCGTTCGCGCAGGTCTACTCCCACGCCGGGATGGTCGGCTACGACGGCGAGAAGATGTCGAAGTCGCGCGGCAACCTGGTGTTCGTCTCCGCCCTGCGCCGCAGCGACGTCGACCCGATGGCGATCCGGCTGACGCTGCTGCGCCACCACTACCGCTCCGACTGGGAGTGGACCGACGACCAGCTCTGGGCCTCGGTGGACGCGCTGGTGCGGATGCGCCAGGCGCTGTCCCTGGGCGCCGGGGCGCCGGCCGCGCCGGTCGTCGACATCGTGCTCGGCGCCCTGGCCGACGACCTCGACGCGCCCACGGCGCTGGCGGCCGTCGACGCCTGGGTCGCGGCCACGCTCGGCACCGACGGCCTGGCCGACACCAGCGACCCGAGCGCCGCGGCGACGATCCGGACGCTGCTCGACGCGGCCCTCGGCCTGGCTCTGTGAGGCGGGCCGGCCGGGTCGGTGCGGCTCAGCCGCCGGCCGGGTCGTCCCCGCGCCGCTTGAGGTAGCGCTCGAACTCGCGGGCGATCGCCTCGCCCGAGGCCTCCGGCAGGTCGGTGGTGTCCCGGGTCTCCTCGAGGGCGCGCACGTAGTCGGCGACGTCCTCGTCCTCCTCGGCGAGCTCGTCGACGCCGCGCTCCCAGGCGCGGGCGTCGTCGGGCAGCTCGCCGAGCGGGATGCTCGTCTCGAGCAGGTCCTCCAGCTGACCGACCAGGGCCAGGGTGGCCTTGGGGCAGGGGGGAGAGGCCACGTAGTGGGGGACCGCGGCCCAGTAGGAGACGGCCGGGATGTCGAGGCGCACGCAGGCGTCCTGGAAGACGCCGACGATCCCGGTGGGCCCCTCGTAGGAGGACTGCTCGAGCTTGAGCCGGTCTACCAGCTCGGGCTCGGTGGCGGTGCCCGTCACCGGGATCGGGCGGGTGTGCGGGGCGTCGGCGAGCAGCGCACCGAGCGTCACCACCAGCTGGCTGCCCAGGTCGTCGCAGGCGGCGAGCAGCTCGGCGCAGAACTGCCGCCAGCGCATGTTCGGCTCGATGCCGCGCACCAGGATCACGTCGCGTCCCATGCCCGGGGGCGAGGCGACCGCGATCCGGGTGGTGGGCCACTGGATGCGACGGTGGCCGAGCGCGTCGGTCCCGACGACGGGACGGTTGACCTGGAAGTCGTAGAACTCCTCGGGGTCGACCGCGCCGACGATGCGTGCCTGCCAGACGTCGATCAGGTGGTCGATGACCGACGAGGCGGAGTCGGCCGCGTCGTTCCACCCCTCGAAGGCGGCGATCACCACCGGGTCGACCAGCTCGGGCACGTCGTCCATCTCGATCACCCACCCAGCCTAGTCGCGGCCGGGGATTTCCTCCGTGCCGACCGGCGGTGTCACGATGCGGGAAGCCGGTCCACGAGACGGACAAGCCTGCCTAGGCTGGAGGACGCGGTCCGTGTCCGCGACCTTGAGGAGAACCTGTGAGCCCGTCCGAGCTGATTCGTCCCGATCTCACCGAGCAGCTCTCCGAGGCGATGCGCACCCGCATCCTGGTGATCGACGGTGCGATGGGCACGATGATCCAGGGCTACGGCCTCGAGGAGCCCGACTACCGCGGTGAGCGGTTCGCCGACACCGACCGCGAGCTCAAGGGCAACTCCGACGTGCTGTCGCTGACGCGCCCCGACGTGATCCGCGCGATCCACCGCAGCTACCTGGAGGCGGGCGCGGACATCGTCGCCACCAACACCTTCAGCGCCCAGCGCATCTCCCAGGCCGACTACGGCCTCGAGGACCTGGCCTACGAGCTCAACTTCGCCTCGGCCAGCCTCGCCCGGCAGGCTGCCGACGAGGTCACCGCGCAGACCCCGGACCGGCCCCGGTACGTGGCCGGCGGGCTCGGCCCGACCAACCGCACCGCGTCGATCAGTCCCGACGTCAACGACCCTGGCAAGCGCAACACCAGCTTCGACGAGCTCGCCGAGGCCTACCTCGAGCAGGCCCGGGGCCTGGTCGACGGCGGCGCCGACCTGCTGCTGATCGAGACGATCTTCGACACCCTCAACGCCAAGGCGGCGATCTTCGCCCTGGAGACGCTCTTCGAGGAGCGCGGGCGCCGCTGGCCGGTGGTCATCTCGGGCACCATCACCGACGCCTCGGGACGCACCCTGTCGGGTCAGCTGCCCGAGGCCTTCTGGAACGCCGTGCGCCACGCGCGGCCGCTGGCGATCGGGCTCAACTGCGCCCTGGGCGCCACCGACATGCGCCCCTACATCGCCGAGCTGGGCCGGGTCGCGGACTGCTTCATCTCCTGCTACCCCAACGCCGGACTCCCCAACGCCTTCGGGGAGTACGACGAGACCGCCCAGCAGATGGCCGCCGTGCTGGCCGAGTTCGCCGGCAACGGCCTGGTGAACCTGCTCGGCGGCTGCTGCGGCACCACCCCCGAGCACATCTCCGAGATCGCGAAGGCCGCCGCGTCCGGCACCCCGCACCAGCCGAGCACAATCGCGCCCGCCACCCGCCTCTCGGGCCTGGAGCCGTTCAACATCACCCCCGACAGCCTCTTCGTCAACGTCGGCGAGCGCACCAACATCACCGGGTCGGCGCGCTTCCGCAAGCTGATCAAGGACTCCGACTACGACGCGGCCCTGGCGGTGGCCGCCCAGCAGGTGGAGAACGGCGCCCAGGTCATCGACGTCAACATGGACGAGGGGATGATCGACGGCGTCGCCGCCATGGACCGCTTCCTCAAGCTGGTCGCCGGCGAGCCGGACATCAGCCGGGTGCCGGTGATGATCGACTCCTCCAAGTGGGAGGTGATCGAGGCCGGGCTCAAGTGCGTGCAGGGCAAGGCGATCGTCAACTCGATCTCGATGAAGGAGGGCGAGGACGCCTTCCGCGAGCACGCCCGGCTGTGCCGCAAGTACGGCGCGGCGGCCGTGGTGATGGCCTTCGACGAGGACGGCCAGGCCGACGACCTCGAGCGGCGCAAGGAGATCTGCGCCCGGGCCTACCGCATCCTCACCGAGGAGGTCGGGTTCCCCGCCGAGGACATCATCTTCGACCCCAACGTGTTCGCCGTGGCGACCGGCATCGAGGAGCACGCGTCGTACGGGCTGGACTTCATCGAGGCCACCCGCTGGATCAAGGAGAACCTGCCCGGGGCCAAGGTCTCCGGCGGCATCTCCAACGTGTCGTTCTCCTTCCGCGGCAACAACCCGGTCCGCGAGGCGATCCACGCGGTCTTCCTCTACCACGCGATCGCCGCCGGCCTGGACATGGGAATCGTCAACGCCGGCGCGCTGGTGGTCTACGACGAGGTCGACCCCGAGCTGCGCGAGCGCATCGAGGACGTCGTCCTCAATCGGCGCCCCGACGCCGCCGAGCGGCTGCTCGAGGTCGCCGAGGAGCACAACCGGGCCGCCGGGCGCACCGAGGCGGTGACCGAGGAGTGGCGCTCGCTGCCGGTCGGCGAGCGGATCACGCACGCGCTGGTCAAGGGCATCGACGCCTACGCGGAGTCCGACACCGAGGAGCTCCGTGCCGAGATCGAGGTGCGCGGCGGGCGGCCGATCGAGGTCATCGAGGGTCCGCTGATGGACGGCATGAACGTGGTCGGCGACCTGTTCGGGGCCGGCAAGATGTTCCTGCCGCAGGTGGTGAAGTCCGCACGGGTGATGAAGAAGGCCGTGGCCTACCTGATCCCGTTCATCGAGCAGGAGAAGCTCGACAACCCCCAGTACGCCACCGCCAAGGACACCAACGGCACGATCGTGATGGCCACCGTCAAGGGCGACGTCCACGACATCGGCAAGAACATCGTCGGCGTGGTGCTGCAGTGCAACAACTTCGAGGTCGTCGACCTCGGCGTGATGGTGCCGGTGCAGAAGATCATCGACAAGGCCGTCGAGGTGGACGCGGACGCGATCGGGCTGTCCGGGCTGATCACGCCCTCGCTCGACGAGATGGTCACCGTGGCCGCCGAGATGCAGCGCCAGGGGCTCACCATCCCGCTGCTGGTGGGCGGCGCGACCACCTCGCGCGCGCACACCGCGGTCAAGGTGGACGGCAAGTACGACGGCCCCGTCGTCTGGGTCAAGGACGCCTCGCGCTCGGTGCCGGTGCTGGCCGCGCTGCTCAGCGACGCCCAGCGCCCCAAGCTGCTGGCCGACCTGAAGACCGACTACGACGCGCTGCGCACCCGCTACGCCACCAAGCAGGACCGCCCGATGCTCTCCCTGGAGCAGGCGCGGGCCAACCGCACCCCGATCGACTGGGAGGGCTACCAGCCGCCCGCCCCGCGCCAGCCCGGCGTACACGTGCTGTCCGGCTACGACCTCGGGGTGCTGCGCGACTACATCGACTGGCAGCCGTTCTTCAACGCCTGGGAGATGAAGGGGCGCTTCCCCGACATCCTCAACAACCCGACGACCGGCGAGACCGCCCGCGCCCTGTACGACGACGCGCAGGCCATGCTCGACCGGATCGTCTCGGAGAAGTGGCTCACCGCCAACGCCGTCTTCGGCTTCTTCCCCGCTCACGCGGTCGGCGACGACATCGTGCTCTACACCGACGAGTCGCGCACCGAGGTGCTGAGGACACTGCACAACCTGCGCCAGCAGGGCGAGCACCGCGACGGCGTGCCGAACCGGTGCCTGGGCGACTTCGTGGCGCCGCAGGAGAGCGGGCTGCCCGACCACGTGGGCGCCTTCGCGGTGACCGCCGGCCTGGGCATCCACGAGCGGATCGAGGCCTTCAAGAAGCAGAGCGACGACTACTCCGCGATCCTGCTCGAGTCGCTCGCCGACCGGCTGGCCGAGGCGTTCGCCGAGCACCTGCACGAGCGGGTCCGCAAGGAGTTCTGGGGCCACGCCCCCGACGAGACGCTCGACAACGAGGCCCTGATCGCGGAGCGCTACGAGGGGATCCGCCCGGCGCCCGGCTACCCGGCCTGTCCCGAGCACACCGAGAAGCGGACCCTGTGGGAGCTGCTCGACGTCAACGCCAACACCGAGATCGAGCTCACCGACGGGATGGCGATGTGGCCCGGCGCAGCCGTCTCGGGCTGGTACTTCTCCCACCCGCAGTCGCAGTACTTCGTCGTCGGCCGGGTCGGTCGCGACCAGGTCGAGGACTACGCGCGGCGCAAGGGCTGGACGATCGCGGAGGCCGAGCGTTGGCTCTCCTCCAACCTCGCCTACGACCCGGAGGACTGAGCCGCTCCGACGCGCCTGTGCTGAGGTCGGGCGGAGCCCTGGTTTCTCGCGCGCGCGATCGACACAATGTGTGGGTCGCCGCTGCGGCCCAGGGCTCCCTCACCGGGGCGCCCTCCCACACCTCGAGGACTCGCATGACCGAGACCGAAATCGACCGCTCCGTCCCCCCGTCGGGGACCGGCTGCGCCGAGTGCCTCGCCACCCCGGACGGCTGGTGGTTCCACCTGCGCCGGTGCGCGCGGTGCGGGCATGTCGGCTGCTGCGACTCCTCGCCGTCGCAGCACGCCACCGCCCACCACCGCAGCACCGGACACCGCTACGTGCAGAGCTTCGAACCCGGGGAGTCGTGGTTCTGGGACTACGCGGACGAGCGGACGCGCAGCGGACCCGAGCTCGCTGCCCCGCACCATCGTCCCCTCGACCAGGGAGCGCCGGCGCCGGCGCACCTGGTGCCCGCGGACTGGGAGTCCCGGCTCCTCTGACTGCGCGAGCACGGGTGAGGCAGGATCAGCGCCGGTGGTCCTGCGACCCGTTGGCGCAGGCCGCGCACCTCGGTTCTAGGGTGGGCCGTCGCACAGGAACGCCGCACGGAGCCTGAGGGAGGACCTTCTGAACACCGCCGAATCGGGAGAACCCGGAGGTCGGACCGGCCACGCCGAGTTCCCCCACGCCGTCCTGTGGGACATGGACGGCACCCTCGTCGACACCGAGCCGTACTGGATCGCCACCGAGTTCGAGCTCGCCGAGCGCCACGGCGGGAAGTGGACCCACGAGCACGCGCTGGAGCTGGTCGGCAACGACCTGATCAGCTCGGGGCGCTACATCCGCGAGCACATGGGCATCGACCTCGAGCCCTCGCAGATCGTGGAGGAGCTGCTCGACGGAGTGGTGGCCCGGGTCGAGCGCGAGGTGCCCTGGCGACCCGGCGCCCGCGAGCTGCTGGCGGACCTGGGCGGCAACGGGGTGCCGTGCGCCCTGGTCACGATGTCCTACCGGCGCTTCGTCGAGCCGGTGCTGGCCGCCCTACCGCCGGGGACCTTCGCCGAGGTCGTCACCGGCGACGCGGTCACCCACGGCAAGCCGCACCCCGAGCCCTACCTCAAGGCCGCCGGCGCTCTGGGGCTCGACCCGTCGTCGTGCCTGGCCATCGAGGACTCCAACACCGGCGCCCGCTCGGCCGAGGCCGCGGGCTGCCTGGTGCTGTGCGTGCCCAACCACGTGCCGATCCTGGAGTCCGAGAACCGGGTCTTCCGCGACACCCTGGTCGGCCTGGACGCCGCCGCGCTGCGCCGGCTGACGCCCTGACGCCGCGGCCGTCCGGGCGCGCTCAGCCCTCGGAGGCGCTGCGCAACGTGGACGCGGGCTCCTCGCGCCCGAGCAGGGCGCCGTAGCTGAGTCCGGCGATCAGCGCTCCGCAGATCGGCGCGAGGATGAACAGCCACAGCTGGGCGATCGCGTCGCCGCCGGCGAAGAGCGCGGGGCCGATGGAGCGGGCCGGGTTCACCGAGGTGTTGGTGACCGGGATGCTGATCAGGTGGATCAGGGTCAGCGTCATGCCGATGGCCAGCGGCGCGAAGCCCTTGGGTGCCCGGGTGTCGGTGACGCCGAGGATCACGTAGAGGAAGATCGCGGTCAGCACCACCTCGATGACCACGCACGCCAGCAGCGAGTACTCACCCGGCGACCGGTCGCCATAGCCGTTGCTGGCGAACCCGGACTCCTCGGCGGAGAACCCGGCCTGCCCCGACGCCACCAGGTAGAGCACGGCGGCCGCGGCGATCGCGGCCACCACCTGTACGACGATGTAGGCGGGGGTGTCCTTCCACGGGAACCGCCCCCCTGAGGCAAGCCCGAGGGTGACCGCCGGGTTGAAGTGTCCTCCGGAGACGTGCCCGACCCCGTAGGCCATGGTCAGCACCGTCAACCCGAAGGCGAACGAGACGCCCAGGAAGCCGATGCCCAGGTGCACGTCGTCGTCGCTGAGGAACCCGGCCGCGAGCACGGCTGAGCCGCACCCGCCCAGGACGAGCACGAACGTGCCCAGGAATTCCGCTGCCAGCCGGTGCGTCATCGGGATGGGAGTCGACATCGTGCCTCCGAGGGGCTCGCGGACCGAGGACGCTCCCCGCTCCGGGTAGTCCTCAAGTGTGCACCTCGCACGCCCAAATGGCTCGGGTCCTGCTCCATCGAAGGGGTCCGCTCAACGGAGCTCCGTGTCCGGCTGTCGTGCAGATCGTTGCCGATTTGGGACCTGCCACCGGGGTTTCTCCCGTGGCGTGGCTCACACTGCGGCCAGTATGTTCCCCGAAACCGGTCTCATTCGGGCCCGGGTCCGAGTCAGTAAGGGGTCTGGACGTGAACCGCAGAAGGCATGCGATCGCGCTGGCGGGGGTGGGCGTGCTGATGGCGTCCCTCGTCGCCTGCGGCGGCGACGACGAAGGTGACGGCGGCAACGGCGACGGCGGGAACGGCGCGGGCGACGCCAGCGGCGCCCCCTGGATCCTGGGCACCACGGAGTCCGTGACCGCGATGGACCCCGCCGGGTCCTACGACTTCGGCTCGTGGAACATGCAGTTCAACATCTTCGAGCAGCTGGTCTCCATCCCCGCCGGGGCCGACGCGCCGGTGGGCGACGCCGCGGAGTCCTGCGACTACGACGACGCCGAGACGGTGACCTGCACCCTGCGCGAGGGGCTGAAGTTCTCCAACGGCAACGAGCTCACCTCCTCGGACGTGAAGTTCTCCTTCGAGCGCAACATCGCGATCGCCGACCCCAACGGCTCCTCGGTGCTCCTCGGCGCGATCAGCAACGGCGACGAGAAGAAGCCGGCGCTGGCCGAGGGCGCGATCGAGACGCCCGACGACACCACCGTCGTCTTCCACCTCAACAAGCCCGACACCACCTTCCTCAAGGTGCTCAGCACGGCCACGGCCTCGATCGTGGACGAGGAGACCTTCCCGGCGGACAAGCTTCTGGGCGACGCCGAGGTGATCGGCTCCGGCCCCTTCAAGCTCAGCCAGTACAAGCCCGGCGAGCAGGCCGTCCTCGAGGCCAACGCCGAGTACGACGGCGAGCGTGCGCCCAAGAGCTCGCAGATCTTCGTGCAGTACTTCGAGGACGCGGCACCGCTCAAGCAGGCCGTCGAGTCCGGCCAGGTCGACGTGGCCTGGCGCACCCTGAGCCCCACCGACCTGAACTCCCTCGAGGAGGGCGGCAAGGTCGACGTGCTGCACGGCGAGGGCTCGGAGTTCCGCTACTGGGTGTGGCAGTTCGCCAACCCGGTCGCCAAGGACGTGGCCACCCGGCAGGCCGTCGCCCAGATCATCGACCGCGAGGCGATCGCCCAGGACGCCTACGACGGCACCGTCGAGCCGGCGCAGTCCATCGTGCCGCCCGGGTTCGGTGGCCAGAAGGACTCCTTCGAGGAGAAGTACGGCGAGCCCGATGTGGAGGCCGCGAAGAAGCTGCTCAGCGACGCCGGCATCAAGACCCCGGTGAAGCTGACGCTCGGCTACACGCCCACCCACTACGGCCCCAACGCCGTGGACGAGGCCAACGAGCTCGCCGCGCAGCTCAACGACAGCGGCCTGTTCGAGGTGACCACGCAGGACGCCGAGTGGGAGGAGTACCAGACCCTCTACAAGGAGGGCGCCTACGACCTGTTCATCCTGGGCTGGTACCCCGACTTCCTGGACGCCGACAACTACCTCACCCCGTTCCTGCGTGAGGGCGGCTTCTACGCCAACAACTACAACAGCGAAGAGGTCAACGCCCTGCTCGACCAGGAGCTGGCCGAGACCGACGAGGGCACCCGCAGCGACCTGATCGGGCAGATCCAGGACATCGTGGCCGAGGACGTGCCGCTGATCCCGTCCTGGAACGGCCAGAACGTCGCGGTGGCGAGCTCGGAGATGGAGGGGGTCGAGGAGACGCTCGACCCGACGTACATCTTCCGCTTCTGGGGCATCTCGAAGAACAGCTGATCACCTGGGGGAGGAGGGCGCGCGCTGCGCCCTCCTCCCTCGCCCTTGTCCCACCCGTCCCACCCGTCCCACCCCGCCCCACCGTGCGTGTCCTGGCCGGCACGCCCCAGAGGAGTGATCTTGAGTTCCGCATCGGGCTCGCTGCCGCGCTACGTGATGGTGCGGCTGGCCCTCGTCGTACCGATGATGTGGGTGCTGCTCACCGTCGTGTTCTTCCTGCTCCGCGTGGCGCCGGGCGACCCGGTCTCGGCCGCTGTCGGCGGGAAGCTGAGCGAGGACGCCCTGGACGCGCGCCGGGCGACGTTGGGCCTGGACCGGCCGATGCTGGTGCAGTACCTGGACTACCTCGGCGACGTGGTCCGCCTCGACTTCGGCAACACCATCAGCGACAACCGCCCGGTCCTGGACCTGATCAGGGACCAGGGCGGCGCCACCCTGACCCTGACCCTGGGCGCCTTCCTCTTCGCGCTGCTGATCGGCCTGCCGCTGGGCCGGCTCGCCGGGCGCTACCGCGACTCCGCGCTGGACGCGACGATCCGCGTCTTCGGGGTGGTGGCCTACGCCGCGCCGATCTTCTGGGTCGGCATCATGCTGGTCATCCTGGTGGTGAACCTGTTCCCCGGCTGGCCGACCTACGACATCGCCTCGGTGGTCACGAAGTTCACCACCGAGCCGAAGACGCACATCCTGCTCGTGGACACCATCCTGGCCGGTGACGGCGCCGCGACCGTCGACGTGCTCAAGCACCACCTGCTGCCGTGCCTGACCCTCGGCCTCCTGCTGTCCGGGGTGATCATCCGGCTGGTGCGCATCAACGTGATCCAGGCGATGAAGGGCGACTACGTCGAGGCCGCCCGCGCCCGCGGCATCGCGGAGGGCCGGGTGATCCGCAAGCACGCCTTCCGCAACGCGCTCGTCCCGGTGATCACCGTGATCGGCCTGCAGATCGCCCTGACGCTCTCCGGCGCGGTGCTCACCGAGCGCACCTTCAACTGGCCGGGGCTGGGCACCTCCCTGATCGACTACATCACCGCCCGCGACTACATCGCGGTCCAGGGGCTGGTGACGTTCTTCGCGATGATCGTGGTGCTCGTCAGCGTCGTCGTCGACATCATCAACGCCCTGGTCGACCCCCGAGTGAGGTACTGATGCGCACCCTCCTGCGGACCGTCTGGAACACCAAGGGGATGGCCCGGTGGATCTTCTTCACCGGCCTGCTGATCACCGCGGTGTTCGTGGTGTTCGCGGTCTTCGCGCCCTGGATCGCCCCCTACGACTTCAACCAGAGCACGGCCGACGGTTCCAAGCTGCCCAAGCTCGCCGCTCCGTCGGGCGAGCACTGGCTGGGCACCAACGACCAGTTCTACGACATCTACTCCCGGGTGGTCTGGGGGGCGCGGACCGCGCTGGAGGTGATCGTGCTGGCGGTGCTCCTGTCCGCCGTCGTCGGGGTGCCGCTGGGGATCCTCTCCGGCTTCATCGGCGGCTGGATCGACCGGATCCTGGTCTTCCTGATGGACGCCATGTACGCCTTCCCGGCGCTGCTGCTCGCGATCGTCTTCTCCTTCCTGCTGCGCGGCCCCCTCGGCGGGGGCATCGTGGCGGCGGCCCTGTCGCTGACGGCCGTCTACATCCCCCAGTACTTCCGGGTGGTGCGCAACACCACCGTCTCGGCGCGCGAGGCGACGTACGTCGAGGCCGCGCGAGCGATCGGGGCGCCCCCGTTCACGATCATGCGCAAGTACCTGTTCGGCAACGTGGTGCAGTCGGTGCCGGTGCTCGGCACGCTGAACGCCGCCGACGCGCTCGGCACGCTGGCCGCGCTCGGGTTCCTCGGCCTTGGCATCCAGTCCAACGAGGCCTCCGAGTGGGGCTACGACCTGAGCCGTGCCCTGGATGACGCCGCCGCCGGCAGCTGGTGGCCGGCGCTGTTCCCCGGCCTGGCGATCGTGCTGCTGATCACCGCCCTGACGCTGGTCGGCGAGGGCCTCAACGAGACGGTGAACCCCGCGCTGCGCCGGCGCAGGCTGCGCCCCGTGCAGCTGCCGGCGACCGACGACACGAAGGTGACCCCGTGAGCGACCTGACCCTCACCTCCGGCTCCGGCTCCGCCCCGGAGACCGGTCCCGACGCCGACCCTGTGCTCGACGTACGTGACCTGCGGGTCTGGTACGGCACCGAGCGCGGCCCGGTGCAGGCCGTGAACAAGGTGAGTTTCGAGATCCGCAAGGGCGAGATCCTCGGCCTGGTCGGGGAGTCCGGCTGCGGCAAGTCCACCCTGGGCCGCGGCCTGGTGGGCCTGCTGCCCGACGGGGCGGTGCGCGACGGCGAGCTCCACTTCCGCGGGCGCGACATGCTTTCGCTGCGCAAGAAGGAGCAGCACGCGATGCGGGGCAAGGACCTCGCGATGATCTTCCAGGAGCCGCTGACCCGGCTCAACCCGCTGATGCGGATCTCGGAGCACTTCGCCGAGACCCTGCGCACCCACGTGAAGGGGATCAGCAAGGAGGAGATCGAGCAGCGCTCCATGGAGGCGCTGCGGCTGATGGGCATCCCGCCCACCCGCTACCGCGCCTACCCGCACGAGTTCTCCGGCGGCATGCGCCAGCGGGTGATGATCGCGCTCGCCCTCGTGCTGCGCCCGGCCTTCGTGGTCGCCGACGAGCCGACCACCGCCCTGGACGTGCTGGTCGAGGCGCAGATCATCCGCATCCTGCACGACCTGCGCAGCACCTACGAGACGTCGCTGCTGCTGATCACCCACAACCTCGGCATCATCGCGGAGGCCTGCGACCGGGTCGCGGTGATGTACGCCGGGGAGATCGTGGAGATCGGCGACGCCCGCGAGGTCTTCTCCCGCCCCCAGCACCCCTACACCCGCGAGCTGCTGCGCAGCACCATCTCGCTGCGCACCACCGGCCTGAACTTCATCGACGGGGCCCCGCCGGACCTCGTGGAACCCCCGTCGGGCTGCTACTTCCACCCCCGCTGTCCCGACGCCATGCAGGTCTGCGCCACCCGGCACCCGGTCCAGCGCGTGCACGACTCGGGCACCCGCGCCGCCTGCTGGGCCGCCGACCTGCGCGACGGCCAGGTGGACCTCACCGACCACGAACGCGCACCCCTGGTGCGGGAGGAGATCTCCGTTGCCGACGAAGCCTGAGCCACCCGTGACCACCCGCGTGGAGACGCGCTCGGACGCCGTCGTCGACGTCCAGGACCTCTCCGTGCACTTCGAGCTGCGCGGCGGCGCGCTGAGCCGGCTGCTGGGCCTCAAGACGCGTGCGGTGAAGGCCGTGGACGGCGTCTCCTTCAACCTCCGGCGCGGCGAGGTGCTCGGTCTGGTCGGGGAGTCCGGGAGCGGCAAGTCCACGCTCGGCCGGGCGCTGCTCGGGCTGGTGCCGGCGACCAGCGGGAGCATCACCTACCACGACGCCGGGCGTGGGGAGCGGGTCGTCTCCACCATGCGGGGCCGCGAGCTGCGCGAGCTGCGGACCAACCTGCAGATGGTGTTCCAGGACCCGCACGCCGCGCTGAACCCGTCGATGACCATCGAGGACGCCGTCGGACACCCGCTGGTGATCCACAAGATCGCCCAGGGCGAGGAGCTGCGCCGACGCGTGGCGCACGCCCTGGAGCGGGTCGGGCTGGCCCCGGTGGAGCGATTCCTGTCCAAGTACCCCTCGGACCTGTCGGGCGGGCAGAAGCAGCGGGCGGTGATCGCGCGTGCGATCATCCTCGACCCCGAGGTGCTCGTCGCCGACGAGCCGGTCTCGATGCTGGACATGAGCGTGCGCGCCAAGATCCTGCAGCTGATGCTGGACCTCAAGCGCGACCTGGGACTCACCTACATCTACATCACCCACGACCTGGCCAGCGCCAAGTACTTCTGCGACCGGATCGCGATCATGTACCTGGGTCGCGTGGTGGAGATCGGGCCGACCGAGGAGATCTTCCGCAACCCCCGCCACCCCTACACCAAGGCGCTGCTCAAGGCGATCCCGGAGCCGGACCCGGAGCTGATGGTGGCCCGCGACCTGCCCCGCGGGGAGATCCCCGACGCGGCCAACCCGCCGCTGGGCTGCAGCTTCCACCCGCGCTGCCCCGAGGCGACGCCCGCCTGCGGGTGGGAGGCGCGCGACCTCAAGACGCTCCTCGAGGAGCACTGGACCCGCCGCCCGGAGGCCTTCGAGGCCGAGCAGTCGCTGGTCGGCAACCTCGAGGTGCTGGACCGGCCCAGCCAGGTGGCACGGCTCGGGCGCGGCGGCGCCGGCGAGGTCCGCGGGCTGCTGGAGCGGATCCGCGCGGAGAACGCCGACGAGCCGCTGTGGGGAGGGGTCGACCGGATCGAGGACCACGGCGCGGGAGTGGACGTGCACTTCCACGAGGGGGTGGACCCGCGGCTGCGGCGGGCGGGCACCGTCGACGTGGCCTGCGTGCTCTACCCGACGCCGGACTCGCCGCCGGACCCGGTGAGCGGCACCGGCGCCGACTGAGCCACCTCCACCACGGCGGCCTCGGGGGTGGTCGGGGGCAGCGGCGGGGGAGTGCCCCCGAACTCGGGGCAGAGCGCCTGGTGGGCACACCAGGCGCACAGCGCGCTGCGCCGCGGCTGCCAGTCCCCGGTCTCCTCCGCGTGGCGGATCGCGCGCCAGATCGCCTCCACCTTGCGCTCGGTGGCCAGCAGCTCGGCCTCGTCGGGCACGTGGCGCAGGATCTCGCCGCTGCCCAGGTAGACCAGCTGCAGCATCGCCGGGACCACCCCGCGGGTGCGCCACAGCACCAGCGCGTAGAAGCGCATCTGGAACAGCGCCTTCGCCTCGAACGCCTCGCTGGGGGCCCGGCCGGTCTTGTAGTCGACCACGCGCACCAGCCCGTCCGTGGAGACGTCGAGCCGATCCACGAACCCGCGCAGCAGCAGGCGCGAGTCGAGCACCGTCTCGACGTACAGCTCCCGCTCAGCCGGCTCCAGGCGCCGGGGGTCCTCCAGGGTGAAGTAGCGCTCCAGCACCTCGCGGCACCCGGCCAGCCACCCGGCCAGCTCCGGGCCCTCCTCGCCGAGCATCGCGGCGAGCTCGGGCTCGGCCTCCCGCAGGCCCGCCCACGCCGGATCGAGCATCCGGGCGGCCTGCTCAGGGGTGCGCTCGGCGGCCGGCAGGTCGAAGAGGTCCTCGAGCACCTTGTGCACCACGGTGCCGCGCACGGCGTCCGGCGAGGGCGGCTCGGGGAGCCGGTCCACGGTGCGGAAGCGGTAGAGCAGCGGGCAGGTCAGGAAGTCCCCGGCGCGGCTGGGGGAGAGCGCGCCGAGCACCTCGACGCCGTCGACCGGCGTCGAGACCAGATCCGCTGGGGAGTCGTGCGGGGCGCTCATGGCAAAAACCCTAGGCGAGGGCGCCGACAGTGCGGTCGGCTAGCCTCGGCAGCGTGCCTCCTGAAGCCCCCAGCTCCGCTCCGCACCGCCCCCCGGGAACCCTGCGGATCGGCACCATCGCGGGCAGCGACGTCCTGGTCTCCTCCTCGTGGTTCCTGATCGCCGGCCTGATCGCGGTGGTGATGGCGCCCGCCATCGAGCAGGCACAGCCCGGCCTCGGCGCCTGGAAGTACGTCGCCGGAGCGACCTTCGCCGTGGTCCTCTACGGATCGGTGCTCCTGCACGAGGCCTCCCACGCGCTGATGGCGCGCCGCCAGGGCTTCGCCGTACGCGCCATCACCCTGCACTTCCTGGGCGGCGCGACCGAGATCCAGGGCGAGTCGCGCACACCGCGCCAGGAGTTCCTGATCGCCGTCGTCGGCCCACTCACCTCGATCGCGATCGGGCTGCTCGCCCTCGCCGCGGTGCCGGTGACCCCGGACGGGCTGCTGCGCCTGGTGCTGCAGGGGCTGATCGTCGCCAACCTGCTGGTGGGCGTGCTCAACCTGGTTCCCGGCCTGCCCCTGGACGGGGGGCGCGTGCTCAAGGCGGCCGTGTGGCAGCTGACCGGCGACATGCACCGGGGCACGGTCGCCGCCGGATGGGGCGGGCGCCTCGCCGCGCTCGCGGTGCTGCTGTGGCCCGCCGCGCAGCCGGCCGTGCTGGGTCGCGACCCCGACGTCTTCGACTACGTGATCGCGTTCGTGATCGCGCTCTTCCTGTGGACCGGGGCGACCGCGTCGATCGCCTCCGCCCGGATGCGGGCACGGCTGCCGCAGCTGGTGGCCCGCGACATCGCCCGCCGTACGGTCACCGTGCCCGACGACCTCTCGGTGGCCGAGGCGGTACGCCGCGCGCAGGAGGCGCAGGCGGGCAGCGTCGTGACCGTCGCCGGCACGGACACGCCGGTGGGGATCCTCAGCGAGGCGGCCCTGCTCGCGACCCCCGAGGAGCGGCGTCCCTGGCTGCCGGTCTCCAGCATCTCGCGCAGCCTCGAGGCCGGGCTCACCCTGCCCGCCGGGCTGTCGGGGGAGCAGCTGGTGGTCGCCCTGGGGCGCACCCCGGCGTCGGAGTACCTCGTCGTCGACGACGACGGTCGGTTGTTCGGCGTGCTCAGCACCGCCGACGTCGATAGGGCGTTCCGCAGCACCCGCCGATAGTCTTCCGCGCATGCTCGAGGACACCCCGGACCCCCAGACGACGGACCAGGAGGCTCCCGACCAGGAGGCCCCGGACCAGCGCGCGCCGCACGAGAACGCTCCCTGGGAGGACGTCGCCCCCGAGGCCTGGTCGGGGGTGCACCGCGGTCCGCTGCGCGAGGGCGAGTGGGTGCGCCTGGTCGACCAGAAGGGCCGGCGCCACAACATTCGCCTGGAGGCCGGCAAGAGCTTCCACACCAACCGCGGCGGGATGGCGCACGACGACCTGATCGGGCGCGACGAGGGGTTCACCATCACCTCGACGGCCGGCGGCCAGTACCTCGTGTTCCGCCCGCTGCTCTCGGAGTTCGTGGTCTCGATGCCCCGCGGCGCGGCGGTCGTCTACCCCAAGGACAGCGCCCAGATCGTGGCGATGGCCGACATCTTCCCCGGCGCCCACGTCGTCGAGGCCGGCGTCGGCTCCGGCGCGCTCACCTGCTCCCTGCTGCGTGCCGTCGGCCCGCACGGGCGGGTCACCTCCTACGAGCGCCGCGAGGAGTTCGCCGACGTGGCCCGGCGCAACGTCACCCAGTTCTTCGGCGGCGACCACCCGGCGTGGAGCCTCGAGCTCGGCGACCTGGCCGAGGCGCTGCCGGCCTCCGGCGCCCGCGTCGACCGGATCATCCTCGACATGCTCGCGCCCTGGGAGTGCGTCGACGCGGTCGCCGGCGCCCTGGTGCCCGGCGGCATCGTGTGCGCCTACGTGGCGACCACCACGCAGCTGAGCCGGATCGTGGAGACGCTGCGCGCCCACGGCGGCTTCACCGAGCCGCAGGCCTGGGAGTCGCTGGTGCGCGACTGGCACGTCGAGGGGCTGGCCGTGCGGCCGGGACACAAGATGATCGGCCACACGGCGTTCCTGGTCACCGCGCGGCGGATGTCGGCCGGCCAGAGCGCCCCGGTCAAGCGTCGACGCCCCGCTCCCGGCGCCTACGGCGTCGACTACAGCGGTCCCCGCCCGGCCGACCTGCCCCCGCAGGTGGTCGAGGAGCCCTCCTGGGACTGACGCCGCGCGCGTCCCTTCCGTTCCTGGAGGACAGCGGTAGGGTCGCTGGAACACACAGGAGGTGACGCTCATGTCGGCATCGGACAGTGCTTCCAACTTCGGTCGCGGCCGCGAGGAGCTCCTCAGCCAGGTGCGGTTCCTGGAGGCGGAGGTCACCGACCTGCGCCGGCGCCTCGCTGACGGCCCCGCTCACTCACGGGGCATCGAGCTCCGGCTCGCCGACACGCAGCGCTCGCTGGCGGCGGTCACCAGCCAGAACGAGCGGCTGGCCCACACGCTGCGCGAGGCCCGCGACCAGATCCTCAAGCTCAAGGAGGAGGTCGACCGGCTGGCGCAGCCGCCGGCTGGCTTCGGCACCTTCCTGGCCCGCAACGACGACGACTCCGTGGACGTGTTCACCGGCGGGCGCAAGCTGCGGGTCAACGTCAGCCCCTCGGTCGAGCTCGACGAGCTGCGCCGCGGCCAGGAGGTGATGCTCAACGAGGCGCTGAACGTGGTCGCCGCCTTCGACTTCGAGCAGGTCGGCGAGGTGGTGATGCTCAAGGAGCTGATGGCCGACGGCGACCGGGTGCTGGTCATCGCCAACGCCGACGAGGAGCGCGTGGTGCGCCTCGCCGAGCCGCTGCGCACCGAGACGCTGCGCGCCGGCGACTCGCTGCTGCTCGACGCCCGCGCCGGCTACGTCTACGAGAAGGTGCCCAAGTCCGAGGTCGAGGAGCTCGTCCTGGAGGAGGTCCCCGACATCGACTACTCGCGCATCGGCGGGCTGGTCGCTCAGATCGACCAGATCCGCGACGCGGTGGAGCTGCCCTACCTGCACCCCGAGCTGTTCCTCGAGCACGAGCTCAAGCCGCCCAAGGGCGTCCTGCTCTACGGGCCGCCCGGCTGCGGGAAGACGCTGATCGCCAAGGCGGTGGCCAACTCGCTGGCCAAGAAGGTCGCCGCCCGCACCGGGCAGGAGGGGAAGTCCTACTTCCTCAACATCAAGGGCCCCGAGCTGCTCAACAAGTACGTCGGGGAGACCGAGCGCCACATCCGGCTGGTCTTCCAGCGGGCCCGGGAGAAGGCCAGCATGGGCACCCCGGTGATCGTCTTCTTCGACGAGATGGACTCGCTGTTCCGCACCCGCGGATCGGGCGTCTCCTCCGACGTCGAGAACACCATCGTGCCGCAGCTGCTCAGCGAGATCGACGGCGTCGAGGCGCTGGAGAACGTGCTGGTCATCGGCGCCTCCAACCGCGAGGACATGATCGATCCGGCGATCCTGCGGCCCGGGCGGCTGGACGTGAAGATCAAGATCGAGCGTCCCGACGCGGAGTCGGCACGCGACATCTTCAGCAAGTACCTGACCTCCCACCTGCCGCTGCACACCGACGACCTCGCCGAGTTCGGCGGCGACCGCGAGGCGTGCACGGCCGGGATGATCCAGGCCACCGTCGAGCGGATGTACACCGAGACCGAGGAGAACCGCTTCCTCGAGGTCACCTACGCCAACGGCGACAAGGAGGTCCTGTACTTCAAGGACTTCAACTCCGGGGCGATGATCCAGAACATCGTGGACCGCGCGAAGAAGATGGCGATCAAGGACCTGCTCGAGCACCAGCAGAAGGGCCTGCGCGTCCAGCACATGCTCCAGGCCTGCGTCGACGAGTTCAAGGAGAACGAGGACCTGCCCAACACCACCAACCCCGACGACTGGGCGCGGATCTCGGGCAAGAAGGGCGAGCGGATCGTCTTCATCCGCACGCTCATCACCGGCAAGCAGGGCACCGAGCCCGGCCGGTCCATCGACACCGTCTCCAACACCGGCCAGTACCTCTGAGCCGCGGTCAGTCGGCCGGGCGCACCGCCCGGCCGACCGACCCGAACGTCCACGGCCGCAGCAGCGCCTGGCCCGGTAGGTAGAGCTGCTCCAGGTCGACGACGTCGAAACCCGCCTCGCCCAGCAGGGCCGGGACGTCGCGGGTCAGGTGGCAGCCGGCGAAGGCCCGCCGCTGGAACGGTTCGAGCCGGCGCTGCCAGCCGCGCACGGCGTCGTCGGGCGCCTGCCCGTGCTCGAGGAAGTGCAGCGCACCGCCCGGCGCCAGCACCCGGCGCACCTCGGCCAGCGCACGCAGCGGGTCGGGGATCGTGCACAGCGTGAACGTCGAGAGCGCGCTGTCGCAGGACCCGGTCTGCTCGGTGAGCGACTGGCCGTCCAGTCCGGAGCGCTGCACGGACACGCCGCTGGCGGCGCGCCGCGACGCCGAGCGGCGCCACCCCAGGTGCGAGGGATCGACGGCCGCGACCTCGCTCACCGCCTCGGGCAGCCAGGCCAGGTTCAACCCCGACCCGAAGCCCAGCTCCAGGACCCGGCCGCGCAGCCCCCGGCACACCCGCCGGCGCCAGGTCGCCACCTCGTCGCCGCTGAGCGAGGCGTCGGTCAGCCGGGGCACCACGTGGTCGGTCCAGGCACCCATCCGGCGCTCCTCGGTGAGTCGTTGTTGAGCCATCCCCACGGTAGTTCGTTTGCCCCGTGGCAGACACGGGTAGGTCGCCCACGGATGCCGCGGGCTACCGGCGGCCGGGAGGAGGCTGGACTCGTGCTCAAGATCCTGGCGATCGTCCTCGTCGTGCTCGCGATGCTCTACGTCACCAAGATGGTGATGAGCCGTCGGTAGGCTCTGTCCATGAGCGTGCGCCGCGTCATGGGAACCGAGGTCGAGTACGGCATCTCCGTGCCGGGTCAGCCCAGCGCCAACCCGATGGTCGCCTCCTCGCAGGTCGTCAACGCCTATGCGTCGGCCACCGTCAAGGCCCGTCGGGCGCGGTGGGACTTCGAGGAGGAGTCGCCGCTGCGCGACGCCCGCGGCTTCGACCTGTCGAGGGCCGCCGCCGACGCCTCGCAGCTCACCGACGAGGACCTCGGCCTGGCCAACGTGATCCTGACCAACGGGGCCCGGCTCTACGTCGACCACGCGCACCCGGAGTACTCGACCCCCGAGGTCACCACCCCGCTCGACGTGGTGCGCTGGGACAAGGCCGGCGAGCTGGTGATGCTCGATGCGGCGCGGCGCGCGGGGCAGCTGCCGAACGGCTCGCCGATCGTGCTCTACAAGAACAACACCGACAACAAGGGCGCCTCCTACGGCACCCACGAGAACTACCTGATGCGGCGCGCCACGCGCTTCGCCGACATCGTGCGCCACCTGACGCCGTTCTTCGTCAGCCGCCAGGTGGTCACCGGCGCCGGGCGGGTCGGGATCGGGCAGGACGGCCGCGAGCACGGCTTCCAGATCAGCCAGCGCGCCGACTACTTCGAGGTCGAGGTCGGGCTGGAGACCACCCTGAAGCGGCCGATCATCAACACCCGCGACGAGCCGCACGCCGACCCCGAGAAGTACCGGCGCCTGCACGTCATCATCGGCGACGCCAACCTGGCCGAGATCTCGACGTACCTCAAGGTGGGCACCACGTCGCTGGTGCTGGCGATGATCGAGGACGGCTTCATCGACCGCGATCTCAGCGTCGAGCGGCCCGTCGCGGCGCTGCGCGCGGTCTCCCACGACCCGACGCTGCGCCACCTGGTGCGCCTGAACGACGGCCGCACGCTGACCGCGGTCCAGCTGCAGATGGAGTACCTCGACCTGGCCCGCAAGTACGTCGAGGACCGCTACGGCGACCAGGTCGACGCGCAGACCGCCGACGTGCTGGCCCGCTGGGAGTCGGTGCTGACCCGCCTCGAGCAGGACCCGATGCTGTGCGCCGGGGAGCTGGACTGGGTGGCCAAGCTCAAGCTGCTCCAGCAGTACCGCGACCGCGACGGGCTCGACTGGGACGACGCCAAGCTGCACCTCATCGACCTGCAGTACGCCGACATCCGCCCGGAGAAGGGCCTGTACCAGCGTCTGGTCCGCGCCGGGCGCATCGAGCGGCTGCTCGGGGACGCCGAGGTCGTCGAGGCCATGCACGAGCCGCCGCACGACACCCGGGCCTTCTTCCGCGGGCGCTGCCTGGAGAAGTACGCCGCGCACGTGGCCGCCGCCTCCTGGGACTCGGTCATCTTCGACCTGCCCGGTCGCGAGTCGCTGCAGCGGATCCCGACCGTCGACCCGCTGCGCGGCACCCGGGCGCACGTCGGGGAGCTCCTCGACCGCTGTGAGAACGCCCAGCAGCTGATCTCGGCGCTGACGCGCTGAGTCACCGACCCCCAAAGCTCACCGACCCTGGATAGGGTCGGTGGCGACCCCTCACCAAGGAGGACCCCGTGGCCCAGGAGCACAAGCAGCCCCGCAAGTCGACCGAGAGCGAGGCGAAGGCCGAGGAGGCCGTCGAGAGCGACGTCGCCGAGCGCAAGGAGGCCCTCGACGACGACGTGGACGCCATCCTCGACGAGATCGACGACGTCCTGGAGACCAACGCCGAGGACTTCGTGAAGTCGTTCATCCAGAAGGGCGGCGAGTGAGCTCAGTGAGCGACAGCCCCCGCCTCCCCGCGGCCTACCTGATGCCCGGGACGTCCTCGTTCTCGGACTTCCTCGCCGACCAGGCACCCGACCTGCTGCCCTCGCGTCGCGCCGTACCTCAGGGCAACGCGGGCGACCTCGCGCCCCACGGCACCACGATCGTCGCGGCCACCTTCCCCGGCGGGGTGCTGATGGCCGGTGACCGGCGGGCCACGATGGGCAACATCATCGCCCAGCGCGACATCCAGAAGGTGTTCCCCACCGACGAGTACTCCTGCGTCGGCATCGCCGGCACCGCCGGGCTCGCGGTGGAGATGGTGCGCCTGTTCCAGACCGAGCTCGAGCACTACGAGAAGATCGAGGGCACCACGCTGTCGATGGACGGCAAGTCCAACCGGCTGGCGGCGTTGATCCGCTCCAACCTCGGGATGGCCATGCAGGGCCTGGCGGTGGTGCCGCTGTTCGCGGGCTACGACCTGCACACCGAGCAGGGGCGGATCTTCAGCTACGACGTCACCGGCGGACGCTACGAGGAGACCGCGTTCCACTCGGTGGGGTCGGGCTCGCTGTTCGCCCGCGGGTCGCTGAAGAAGCTCTACCGCGACGACCTCACCGCCGAGGAGTGCGTCACGGCCGCCCTCCAGGCTCTCTACGACGCCGCCGACGACGACTCCGCCACCGGTGGGCCCGACATCGCGCGGCGGATCTTCCCCGTGGTGCACGTGGTGACCGCCGACGGGGGCCGCCGGCTGCCCGACGACGAGGTGGCGACCATCGCCGACCGCGTGATCGCCGGGCGGATGAACCGCCCCGATGGCCCCTCCGCGGGCCTGGTCTGAGAGGGAGCCACCATGAGCATGCCGTTCTACGTCTCGCCCGAGCAGATGATGAAGGACCGCGCCGACTTCGCCCGCAAGGGCATCGCGCGCGGCCGGTCGGTGGTCTGCGTGCAGTACGCCGACGGGGTCCTGTTCGTCTCCGAGAACCCCTCCGAGGCGCTGCACAAGGTCTCCGAGATCTACGACCGGATCGCCTTCGCCGCGGTCGGGCGCTACAACGAGTTCGAGAACCTGCGCATCGCCGGGGTCCGGCTGGCCGACATGCGCGGCTACGCCTACGACCGGGGCGACGTGACCGGGCGGGGCCTGGCCAACGCCTACGCCCAGACGCTGGGCACGATCTTCTCCAGCGGGGGCGAGAAGCCCTACGAGGTCGAGCTGTTCGTCGCCGAGATCGGTCACGCGCCGGCCGAGGACCAGATCTACCGGCTCACCTACGACGGGCAGGTCGCCGACGAGCACGGGTACGCGGTGATGGGCGGCGCCGCCGACGTGGTCGCGGGCCACCTCAAGGAGCACTACCGCGAGGGCGGCTCGTTGCAGGACGCCGTGCGGCTCGCGGTGGCGGCGCTGGGGCACTCGGAGTCCAACGACCGGGTGATCCCGATCGAGGACCTCGAGGTGGCCGTGCTCGATCGGACCCGCAGCCAGCCGCGCAAGTTCGCCCGGCTGCGTCCCGCGCGGGTCGTCGAGCTGCTCGGCGAGCGCGGCGCCGTCTCGCCCTCCGAGGCCGGCGACGACACGCCGGCCACGGGCGGTGCCGACACCCCGGCCACGGGCGGGCCGGACACGCCGGTGGCGCCCCCGGTGGCCCCCGAGATCGACCCGGGTGACCCGCTGTCGTGACCGAGCTGCCGCCGGCCCGGCCCGACTGGGTGCCGGTGGGGGAGGACCGCGTCGCCTACGACGGCTTCGTCCGGGTCCTGCACCGCCGGCTGCGTCTCCCCGACGGGCGCGAGGCGCTGTGGGACATCGTCGACACGCCGGCCACCGTCGCCGTGCTGGCGCTCACCCCCGACGACCACGTGGTGATGGTGCGCCAGTACCGGCCGGGCCCCGCCCGCCAGGTCCTCTCCCTGCCCGGCGGCATCGTCGACCCCGGCGAGGACCCCGCGAGCGCCGCCGCCCGGGAGCTGCGCGAGGAGACCGGCTACGGCTGCGAGCGCGTCGAGGTGGTCGCCTCCACGATGTCCGGCAACGGGACGGGGCCCCGCTACGCCGCGATCGCGCGGGGCTGCGTCGCGTCGTACGACCAGCGCCTCGACGAGTTCGAGGACTGCGAGCCCGTCCTGCTCGACCTGCCCACCCTGCGCGCCGAGCTGCGCGCCGGCCGTCTCGGCGTCACCGAGCAGACCTACCTGGCCCTGGACCACGCCGGCCTCCTCTGACCCCTCGCACGCTCCGCCTCGCAGGCTCGGCCCGCCTCGCAGGCTCGGCCCGCCGTTTGGTCCCCAACGGATGACTTTCGGCGTCTCCTGATGCCGTTTGTGACCAATCGGCGTGTGTACGAAGCCGCCCGGCGGCCGTGGGCGGCTCGACGTGAGGATCGTTATCCACAGGGTGGGGGTTGGGGGTGTCGGTGGGTGCGGGTGAGACCGATGCTCGCCTGTATGAACGAGGAACCAGCAGCCGACATCGGGGCGGTCCGCGGCGACATCCGGGCGGTCGGCTACCGCCGGGTGGGACATGGCCTGTACCTGCCGGTGCTGCCCGGGGCCGGGCCCGAGGAGGAGACGATCCGCGAGCTGCACGCGTGGCGGTTGGTACTGCCCCAGGGCGCCGTCTTCACCCACCTCACCGCCGCGCGGCTGCTGGGCTGGAGCCTGCCGCGGCTGCCCGAGCGTGTCCCGGTCTTCGCGGCCGTGCAGCACGATGACCCGCGCCCTCGGCGCCCCGCGCTCGTGTGCTCTCGGCTGGCCCGCGCCGCCGAGGTCCAGGAGCATCGAGGGGTCCCGATCGACACGGTCGAGGAGATCCTGCTGCGCGCCGCCCGGGACCTGTCCCTGCTGGACCTCGTCGTCCTCGTGGACGCCGCCCTGCACGCCGGACACACCACCCCCGAGCGACTGCTGGCACTGTGCAACGCGGCGCCGCGTCCCGGCGTACGTCGACTGCGCCGTGCGGTGCGCTTGTCCGACGCCCGCTCGGAGTCGGCGTGGGAGACGCTCCTGCGGATCTTCCACGTCCTGGTCCGGATCGCCGTCGAGCCGCAGTTCGAGGTGTTCGACGACGACGGCCTGTTCGTCGCGCGCGCGGACCTGCTGGTCGTCGGCACCTGGTTCCTCCATGAGTACGACGGGGGTGTGCACCGCACGCCTGAGGTGCAGGCGGCCGACCTGCGCCGCGAACGTCGCCTCAGCGGCACGCCGTACCGCCGTCGCGCCTTCACCGCCGACGAGCTCCTCAACCGGCCCTCGAGCGTGCTCCAGGAGATCGACCACGCCCTCGGGCGAAAGCACCTGCCCGCCCGGGTCCAGCCCTGGCGGCGGCTGGTGGGGGAGTCCTGCTGGTCGCCGGCGGGCAGGGCTCGCCTGGAGAACCGCTGGCGGAAGGTCAACGGGGTCCCCGATTGGGCACAGACGGCATGACTGGAGCCGGATTTCGCGCCGTTGGGGACCAAACGGCAGCCACCGACGCAGGAGGACGCGGGCGATGTACGCCGCGTGCTAGGTGAGGGGGCCTAGGGTGGCGAAATGGACCGCCGCATCTTCGGTATCGAGAACGAGTACGGGGTCACGTGCACGTTCCGGGGGCAGAGACGCCTTTCGCCGGACGAGGTTGCCCGCTACCTGTTCCGCAAGGTGGTGAGCTGGGGGCGCAGCAGCAACGTGTTCCTGCGCAACGGGGCCCGGCTCTACCTCGACGTGGGCAGCCACCCGGAGTACGCCACGCCCGAGTGCGACGACATCATCGAGCTGGTCACCCACGACAAGGCCGGCGAGCGCGTCCTCGAGGGGCTGCTGCTCGACGCTGAGCAGCGCCTGCACGACGAGGGCATCGCCGGTGACATCTACCTGTTCAAGAACAACACCGACTCCGCCGGCAACTCCTACGGCTGCCACGAGAACTACCTCGTGGGTCGGGCCGGCGAGTTCAGCCGGCTGGCCGACGTCCTGATCCCGTTCCTGGTGACCCGCCAGATCATGGTGGGGGCCGGCAAGATCACCCAGACGCCCCGCGGGGCGACATACTCGGTCTCCCAGCGCGCCGAGCACATCTGGGAGGGCGTCTCCAGCGCGACGACCCGCAGCCGGCCGATCATCAACACCCGCGACGAGCCGCACGCCGACGCCGAGAAGTACCGCCGCCTGCACGTGATCGTCGGCGACTCGAACATGAGCGAGACCACCACGATGCTCAAGCTCGCCAGCTGCGACCTGGTGCTGCGGATGATCGAGGAGGGCGTGGTGATGCGCGACCTCACCATGGAGAACCCGATCCGGGCGATCCGCGAGATCTCGCACGACCCGAGCGGGCGCCGCAAGATCCGCCTCGCGAACGGGCGCGAGGCCAGCGCGCTGGAGATCCAGGGGGAGTACCTGGCCAAGGCCCGCGACTTCGTCGACCGCCGCGAGCTCAGCACACCGGTCATCGAGCGGGCGCTGGACCTGTGGGAGCGCACCCTGAAGGCCGTGGACTCCGACGACCTGGGCCTCGTCGACACCGAGATCGACTGGGTCATCAAGTGGAAGCTGATCGAGCAGTACCGCGCCAAGCACAACCTCGCGCTGGGCCACGCCCGGATCGCCCAGATCGATCTGGCCTACCACGACATCCACCGTGATCGCGGGCTGTACTACCTGCTCGAGAAGCGAGGCAAGGTCGCCCGGGTGACCAGCGACCTGCGCGTCTTCGAGGCCAAGTCGGTGCCGCCGCAGACCACGCGGGCTCGGCTGCGCGGCGAGTTCATCAAGCACGCCCAGGAGCGACGCCGCGACTTCACCGTGGACTGGGTCCACCTCAAGCTCAACGACCAAGCCCAGCGCACCGTGCTGTGCAAGGACCCGTTCAAGGCCTACGACGAGCGGGTGCAGCGCCTGATCGACGGGATGTGAGCCGCCGGCCCCGTCCGTTACGGGGCGCCGGATAAGGTGACGACGCCGTTCGCGGCTGACCCGAACCCCGTTTGTCTGGAAGGTAGTCCCCACGTGCGTCGTCGTCCCGGTCGTCTGCTGGCTGTCCCGCTCGCGCTGAGCCTGGCCCTCGGCCTCGCCTCCTGCGGCGAGGAGGAGGAGCCCGGCGCAGCGCTGGACACCGTCAAGGTCTCCGACGACTTCGGCACCGCCCCCGAGGTCACCTGGGACGGTCGCCTGGAGGCCGAGAAGCTCGAGTCGGAGGTCCTCGTCGAGGGCAAGGGCGCGAAGCTGGGCGAGGGCGACGGCGTCTTCGCGCACCTTTGGCTGGGCAACGGCTACACCTCCAAGCAGACGCTGAGCACCTGGGACTCGCAGGTGCCGACCATCCTCTCGATCTCCGACAACCTGCCCGCCTTCCTGCTGGAGGCCCTCGAGGGCCGCAGCATCGGCTCGCGGATCGTCGTCGCCGCGCCGCCCAAGGACGCCTACGGTGAGCAGGGCAACGCCTCGCTCGGCCTGGGCAACGGCGACAGCGTCCTGGTCGTCGTCGACCTCGTCGACCCGGTGCTCTCCGCCCCCGAGGGCGCCGCGCAGAAGGCCCCGGCGACCATGCCGAAGGTGGTCGAGGCCGAGGGCTCGGTCACCGACCTCGACTTCGCCGGCCTCAAGCGGCCCTCCTCGCAGCTGCAGGCCACGACGCTGGTCGCCGGCACCGGCGAGAAGGTCAAGAAGGGCGACGTGATCGCCGTCGACTACTTCGGCAAGGTCTTCGGCGGCAAGAAGCCCTTCGACGAGACCTACACCCGCGAGCCGTACGCCGCCCCGATCGGCGAGGGCGGGTTCGTCAAGGGCTGGGACCTCAAGCTGGTGGGCGTCCCGGTCGGCAGCCGGGTGCTGCTCGCGGTCCCGCCGAAGTTCGGGTACGGCGCCAAGGGCCGCGGCGACATCAAGGGCACCGACACGATGTACTTCGTGGTCGACATCCTGGGCACCACCGACAAGACGGCGGCCCCGGCGGCCCCCGAGGACCCCGCGTCCTCCCCGGCCACGCCCCCCGAGCAGAACGACGACTCCACGCAGTAGTCTCCGCGTCGCCCCGCTGGTCGACAGCGGGGCGACACCACACGCAGGGAAGGGAAGCCGCCATGGCGACGGCGAAGTCGGAGCGGTTGCTCAACCTGCTGATCATGCTGCTGGTCCAGCGCCACTACGTGCCCAAGGATCGGATCCGGGCGATCCTCTACCCCGACGCGAGCACCGACGCCTTCGAGAAGATGTTCGAGCGCGACAAGGAGGAGCTGCGCAGCCTCGGGGTCCCGATCGAGGTGGGCAGCCTGGACGCGTTCTTCGAGGAGCCGGGCTACCGGATCCGTCCCGACGCGTTCGCCCTGCCCGAGATCCGCTTCGAGGCCGACGAGGCCGCGGTGATCGGTCTGGCCACCCGGGTGTGGGAGCACGCCCGCCTCGCCGAGGCCACCTCCGAGGCCCTGAAGAAGCTCGCGGCCGCGGGGCTGCCGGTCGACATCACCGCCCTGGACATCGTGGAGCCGCGGCTGAGCGCCGACGAGCCCGCCTTCGACGCCTTCTGGGAGGCCACCCAGGAGCGCATCCCGGTCTCCTTCGCCTACCGCCGGGCCGGGGCCACCGAGGCCACCACCCGCCATCTCCAGCCGTGGGGGGTGGTCCGCTCCTCGGGGCGCTGGTACGCCGTGGGCCTCGACACCGACCGTGGCGAGGAGCGGGTCTTCCGGCTCTCCCGGGTGGTCGGTCGCGTGCTGCACGACGGACCGCCCCGCTCGTACGCCGTACCGGCCGGCACCGACGTCGGCGCCCTGACCCGTCGCCTGGCGCCCGCCCCGGTCGCCGAGCACGCGGTGGTGCTGGTGCGCGCCGACGCCGGTCACGCCCTGCGCCGGCACGCGATCAGCATCACCCCGGGCGTCGAGGGCCCCGACACCCGCTCGACCTGGGACGAGGTCGTCCTGGGCCAGTCCGGCCCCGACATCGCCGACGAGCTGCTCAGCCACGGCCCCGACGTGTACGTCGTGTCCCCGCCGCGGCTGCGCGAGGAGGTGGTCGCCCGGCTCTCCGCGGTCGTGGCGCGCCAGGTCCCCGGAGGTGCCGCATGAGCCAGCCTCCCGTGCAGCCCAACGCCCGCGAGCAGGTGGCCCGGCTGCTGACGCTCGTGCCCTACCTGCACGCCCACGACGAGGTCCGCCTGGAGGAGGCCGCCGCGGCTCTCGGGGTGGAGCCCGCACAGCTGGTGCGCGACCTCAAGGTACTGCTGATGTGCGGCCTGCCCGGCGGCTATCCCGACGACCTGATCGACGTGGACCTCGACGCGCTGGAGGGCCCGGAGGGCGACGGGGTGATCCGGGTGTTCAACGCCGACTACCTGGCCCGTCCGCTGCGCCTGACCACCACCGAGGCCACCGCGCTGATCGTGGCCCTGCGCGCGCTGCGCAACGGGGCCGGAGACGACACCCGGGTGATCGTGGACCGGGCGCTGGCCAAGCTCGAGGCCGCGACCGCCCAGGGCAGCGCCGCCGCGCTGATCGACCCGGGCAGCGACCCCGCCGAGGCCGAGCTGACCCGGCTCAGGGCCGCCCTGGAGGACGCCGTCGCCCGGGGCCGCCAGGTCCGGCTGACCTACTACGTGCCGGCGCGCGACGAGGAGTCCGAGCGCACCGTGGACCCCCGCGGGGTGCTCAGCGCGCACGGGCACTCCTACCTCGACGCCTGGTGCCACAGCGCCGAGGCGCCGCGGCTGTTCCGGCTCGACCGGGTGCACCACGCATCCGTCCTCGACACACCGGTCCGCACCGCCACCCAGGCGCCGCGTGACCTGTCCGCGGGGCTGTTCCAGCCGGCCGCCGGCACCACCCCGGTGACGCTGCGCCTGGCTCCGGCGGCGCGCTGGGTTCCGGAGTACTACCCGGTCGAGGCGGTGCGCCCCCAGGACGACGGGTCGCTGGAGATCGACCTGCTCGTGGCCGACCACCGGTGGCTGCGCCGGCTGCTGCTGCGGCTGGCCCCGCACGCGCGGGTGGTGACCCCCGCCGAGCTCAGCGACGACTTCCTGGAGCAGGGCCGACAGGCCCTCGGGCTGTACAGCTCGGGCGCGTAGGATGATCACTACCCGCAGCACTCCTAGGTGAGGACGCCATGACCACCCCCCTGATCTCCGCCCCCGGCCCGACCGAGCTGATCCTGATCGTCCTGGTCATCGTCCTGCTCTTCGGCGCGAAGAAGCTCCCCGAGCTCGCCCGCGGCACCGGTCGCGCCCTGCGCATCTTCAAGGCCGAGACCAAGGGGCTGATGGACGACGACGAGCTCTCCGACGATGACCGCCCGACCGGCGAGCTGCCGGCCTCGCAGCGCCGGCAGACCCCGCCCCCTGCCGTCACCGACCCGCAGCCGTCGGACGCCCGTCCCGACACCCAGAACCTCTGAGCACCCGTCCGCGGACGGCGTCGAGCTGAGCCACGCCCGTGTCTGTCACCGGTCTCGTCCAGCTCTTCGCGGGCAAGCCGCGCCATCCCGTCGGCCCCGACGGCCGGATGGCACTCTCGGATCACCTGCGTGAGCTGCGCGCCCGGCTGCTGAAGATCGCGGTCTTCCTGGTCTGCGGCCTGGTCGTGTCGCTGTTCTTCTTCGACCCCATCTTCGACCTCGTGCTGACCCCCTACGAGCGGGCCAGCGCGGCGCTGGGGGAGGACGTCGACACCGAGGCCACCATCGGCGGCGTGGGTGGTCCGCTGATGCTGCAGCTGAAGCTGTGCGGGGTGGTCAGCCTGGTCGCCACCAGTCCGCTGTGGCTCTACCAG
Organism: Nocardioides sp. Z43_10; assembly: GCF_059766615.1. NCBI lineage: Bacteria > Bacillati > Actinomycetota > Actinomycetes > Propionibacteriales > Nocardioidaceae > Nocardioides > Nocardioides sp. Z43_10. The sequence goes on from NZ_JCBAJY010000005.1 coordinate 152,369, forward strand.
ATCTGGGCGTTCATCCTGCCCGGGCTGCACCGCCACGAGCGCAAGTGGAGCCGGGTCTTCGCCGCCGTCGCCGGTCCGCTGTTCCTGATCGGCGTGGCGGTGGGCTACTGGACCCTGCCCAAGGGCCTGGAGGTGCTGATCGGGTTCACCCAGGACTCGCTGGTCAACCTGGTCGACTTCGGTGACTACCTCAGCTTCTTCACCCGCACGCTGCTGGTCTTCGGCATCGCCTTCGAGATCCCGGTCTTCGTGATCCTGCTCAACCTGGTCGGGGTGCTGCCCGGTCGCGCCCTGGGCACCTACCGGCCGTGGATCGTGATCGGCACGTTCGTCTTCGCCGCCGTGGCGACCCCCTCCACCGACCCGTTCTCGATGCTGTTCCTGGCCCTGCCGATGCTGGGGCTCTTCGTCCTCTCCGAGATCATCGTGCGGATCCTGGACCGGCGGCGCGGGCGCCGCAACACGCTGGCCACGGTCGGCGACGACGAGCTGTCGGCCCTGTGACGGGCGCCCTCCCCGAGGAGGTCGACCCGTTCGACCTGCCCGACTGGCTCGGCGTCGGCGACGTCACCTGGAGCACCGAGGTGGGGGTGCGCACCGCCGGGCACCTGGTCTCGGGGCGGCTCACCGGCGTCGAGGACGACCGGGCCTGCGACCTGCCGTGCGACCTGCTGGCCGTGGACGAGGCCTACCCGGCCCCGGTGGCCGCCGACGACGTGCGGCGTCGTACCCACCAGGCCTGGCGGCACGGCCAGGTGTACCTGGTGGAGCGGGAGGGCCGGCTCACGCTCGCGCTGCCCGGGTCCGACCTCGACGCCGACCGTGCCCTCGACGCGATCAGCCGGCTGGCCCGCGCCGTCGGCGCCTCGCCGGAGCGCTACGCCGTGCTGCTGCGGATCGGCACCTCCTCGCCGCGGCGTCCAGGGGCCGCCGGATAGTCTCGCCTGCGTGGCCGTGCAAACGCGAGAGATCGCACTCCTGACGAACCCGGCCGCGGGCCGGGGGCGCGGGCGCCGGCTCCGCGACGCCGCGCTCGACCGGCTGCGCAGCTCCGGGCTCGCGGTGCGCGACCTGCAGGGCCGTGACGCCGACGAGGCCCTCGACCTGGCCCGGGGCTGCGTCAGCGACGGCGTGGAGGCGCTGGTCGTCTGCGGCGGCGACGGGCTGGTGCACGTCGGGGTGCAGGCGGTCGCCGGGACGCCGGTGGCGCTGGGCATCATCCCGGCCGGCTCGGGCAACGACGCGGCGCGCGCGCTGGGGATCGCCACCGGCGACCCGTCCGCAGCGGTGGACCGGGTGATCGCCTCGCGCACCCGCCAGGTCGACCTCGCCCGGTGCGGCACGCGCTACTTCCTCACCGTGCTCGCCGCCGGCTTCGACGCGGTGGTCAACGAACGGGCCAACTCGATGACCTGGCCGCAGGGCCAGATGCGCTACAACCTCGCCACGCTCGCCGAGCTGCGCACCTTCCGGCCGCTGTCCTACAGCCTGGACCTCGACGGCGCGGCCCGCCGGGTCGACGCGATGCTGGTCTCGGTCGGCAACGGTCCGTCGTTCGGCGGTGGGCTGCGCATCGCCGAGGGCGCCTTGCTCGATGACGGCATGCTCGATGTCGTGATCATCAAGCCGGTCAGCAAGGTCGAGCTGGTCCGCACCTACCCGAGGCTGTTCCGGGGTACCCACGTCACGCACCCGCGCTACGAGCACCACCGGGTGCGGCAGGTGACCGTGGCCGCCCCGGGGATCGTCGCCTACGCCGACGGCGAGCGCTTCGGTCCCCTTCCCCTGACGATCGAGTGCGCGCCCGGCGCGCTGAAAGTGCTGGCATGACTGACGACAAGACCGCCGCGGAGCGCTACGCCGACTTCCGCGTCTGGCAGCGCCACCCGGTGCTGCGCGAGTTCACCGGGCTGTACGACTTCGAGCTCGACGACTACCAGCTGCGCGCCTGCCGCGAGGTCGAGGACGGGCGCGGGGTGCTGGTCGCCGCGCCCACCGGCTCGGGCAAGACCATCGTCGGCGAGTTCGCGATCCACCTCGCGCTGCAGACCGGACGCAAGGCCTTCTACACCACCCCGATCAAGGCGCTGTCGAACCAGAAGTACTCCGACCTGGTCAAGCGCTACGGCGCCGACCAGGTCGGGCTGCTCACCGGCGACAACAGCGTCAACGGCGAGGCGCCGATCGTGGTGATGACCACCGAGGTGCTGCGCAACATGCTGTACGCCAGCTCCCGGACGCTGAGCGGTCTGGGCTTCGTGGTGATGGACGAGGTGCACTACCTCGCCGACCGGATGCGCGGGGCGGTGTGGGAGGAGGTCATCATCCACCTGCCCGAGTCGGTCGCGCTGATCTCGCTGTCGGCGACGGTCTCCAACGCCGAGGAGTTCGGCGAGTGGCTCGAGACCGTGCGCGGGGACACCACCACGATCGTGGAGGAGAAGCGCCCGGTCCCGCTCTACCAGCACGTGATGCTCGGGCGGCGGCTGCTGGACCTGTTCGCCGACTCCGACGTCGACGCCAAGGCCGGCTTCGTGAAGGAGGGCGCGCCGGTCAACAACGAGCTGGTCAAGATCGCCCGCGACGAGTGGGCCGCGACCCGGATCAAGGACCGGCGCTCGCCGCGCGGACGCAGCAACGCCCGCGGCCGCGACGACAAGTCCGGCGGGGGGCGCCCGATCGGCAACGGACGACGGGTGTGGATCCCCAGCCGGGTCGACGTCGTTGAGCGCCTGGAGCGCGACGGGCTGCTGCCGGCGATCAACTTCATCTTCAGCCGGGTCGGCTGCGACGCGGCCGTCACCCAGTGCCTCAACGCCAACCTGCGGCTGACCACGCCCGAGGAGCGCGACACGATCTACGCGTTCGTCGAGGCCAAGTGCGCCCACCTGCCGCGCGAGGACCTGCAGGTGCTCGGCTACCACGAGTTCCTCGACGCGCTGACGCGCGGCATCGCGGCCCACCACGCCGGGATGCTGCCCACGTTCAAGGAGTGCGTCGAGGAGCTCTTCCAGCAGGGGCTGTGCCGCATCGTCTTCGCCACCGAGACGCTCGCGCTGGGCATCAACATGCCCGCGCGCACCGTGGTCATCGAGAAGCTCAGCAAGTGGAACGGCGAGACGCACGCCGACCTCTCGCCGGGGGAGTACACCCAGCTCACCGGGCGCGCCGGGCGCCGCGGCCTGGACGTCGAGGGCCACGGCGTCGTGCTGTGGCAGCCGGGGATGAACCCGCGCGAGCTGGCCGGCCTGGCCTCCACCCGCACCTATCCGCTGAAGTCGTCGTTCCGCCCGTCGTACAACATGGCCGTCAACCTCGTGCACCAGTTCGGCCGGGAGCGCGCCCGCAGCCTGCTCGAGTCCTCGTTCGCGCAGTTCCAGGCCGACCGGGCCGTGGTCGGGATGGCCCGCCAGCTGCGCAAGAGCGAGGAGGCGCTGGACGGCTACCGCGAGGCCGCCACCTGCCACCTGGGCGACTTCATGGAGTACGCCGGGCTGCGCCGTGCCATCAACGACGCCGAGAAGGGGGCCGCGCGGGCCCGCCGGCTGGATCGTCGCGAGGAGGCACTGACCTCGCTGAGCAAGCTGCGCCCCGGCGACGTCATCGCGGTGCCGACCGGCAAGTACGCCGGGTACGCCGTGGTCATCGACCCCGGCCTGACCGGCGAGGAGCCGCGCCCCTACGTGGTCACCAGCGACCGCCAGGCGCGCCGGCTGGCGATGGTCGACTTCCCCACCCCGGTGCAGGCGCTCTCGCGGGTGCGGGTGCCGCGCAACTTCAACGCGCGCAACCCGCAGATGCGCCGCGACCTGGCCGCCACCCTGCGCTCGGCCACGCACGGGCTGGACCCGCAGCCGCCGCGCAGCAGGTCGGCGCGCGGCGACACCCTGGCCGTGACCCGCCAGGACGCGGAGATCGAGCGGTTGCGCGCCGAGCTGCGCGCGCACCCGTGCCACGAGTGCCCCGAGCGCGAGGACCACGCACGCTGGGCCGAGCGCTGGTTCAAGCTCGACCGTGACGCCAACACCCTGCGGCGCCGCGTGGAGCAGCGCACCAACACCGTGGCCCGGCAGTTCGACCGGGTCTGCGAGGTGCTGACCGCGCTGGACTACCTCGAGGGCGACACCGTCACCGAGCGGGGCCGGCACCTGCAGCGGATCTACAACGACATGGACCTCGTCGCCGCCGAGGCGCTGCGCCAGGGGACGTGGGAGGGGCTGGACGGCTCCGGGCTGGCCGCCGCCCTCTCGGTCCTGGTCTACGAGACCCGGCGCGCCGACGACTCCGCCACGCCGCGGGTGCCCGGCGGCGCCATCCAGGACGCGATCGCCCAGACCGTGCACCTGTGGGCCGGCCTCGACGCACTGGAGAAGCAGCACCGGCTGGACTACCTGCGCGAGCCCGACCTCGGCTTCGCCTGGGCCGCGTACCGGTGGGCCGAGGGCGACGAGCTCGACGACGTGCTCACCGCCACCGGGCTGGCCGCCGGCGACTTCGTCCGGTGGGTCAAGCAGCTGCTCGACCTGGCCGGCCAGGTCGCCGACGCCGCCGGCGACGACGCCGCGCTGCGCAGCACCGCACGCGAGACGGTCAAGCGGCTGCGCCGCGGCGTGGTCGCCTACTCAGCCCTGGCCGACTAACCCAACCCGGCGCAACCCCGCGCCGAGTCGGCGTGAACTCGCGCAAAATCCGTGCCGAGTCGGCGTGAACTCGCGCGGAATCTGCGCCGAGTCGGCGTGAGCTCGCTCAGCCGGCGACGGCCCGAGCGATCGCGTCGTCGATGCTCAGGTCCCCGGAGACGAGCTCCCACTGGTGCCCGGCGGTGGCGGGGCTGTCCAGGGCAGCGGCGACGACGGCGGCGACGTCCGCGCGCGGGACGCTGCCCCGCTCGACGCGCTCGGCGAGAGTGACGCGTCCGGTGCCGGGCTCGTCCACGAGGGCGCCGGGCCGGATGATCGTCCACTCCAGCGGGCTCTCGCGCAGCGCCGCGTCGGCGTCGCGCTTCGCCTCGACGTACGCCCGCCAGACCGGGGCGGTGTCCTCGGGGATCGGCTCGTCGACGCCGATCGCCGAGACCTGGACCAGGCGACCGATGCCGGCCTTGTGGGCGCCCTCGATCGACTTGAGCGAGCCCTCGAGGTCGACCGTGCGCTTGCGCTCGATGTTCCCGTCGGGTCCGCCGCCGGCGGCGAAGACCACCGCGTCGCAGCCCGAGAACGCCTCGGCGAACGCCGTGGCGTCGTCGCGCTCGATGTCGAGGATGCGCACCTGCGCGCCGAGCGCCTCGAGCTCGGGGCGGTACTCCTCCTTGCGGACCAGCGCCACCGGCGTGTGACCGGCGGCGACGAGGAGGGGGTGGAGGTGGAGGGCCACCTGGCCGTGGCCGCCGACGATCGCGATGTGAGTCATGGCCTCCAACGTACGCGCCGGGCAAGCACCGCCCCGGTCAGCGGCGAGAGCGAGAGCTCAGCCTTGTAGCGCCTCCACCAGGCGTACGGCGGAGCTGCCGAGCCCCCACCGCTCGTCGAGCGCGACGACGCGGTCGGGGTCGCGAGGGGTGCGGGGCAGGGTCAGGTCGGGGCCGGCGAGGTCGAGGTCACGCACCACCGCGACCACCTGGGGCGCGACCGCGAGGTAGTCGGCGGCAGCCTTGATCTTGCCCCGCGGCCCCGGGCCCATCTCACTGGCCGGGTCGTGCGCGGCCGCCACGATCGCGTCGATGTCCCCGAAGCGCCCCAGCAGGGTGGCGGCGGTCTTGTCGCCCACGCCGGCGACCCCGGGCAGGCCGTCGGAGGAGTCACCGCGCAGCGTCGCGAAGTCGGCGTACTGCCGGGCGTGGACGCCGTACTTGGCCCAGACCCAGTCGTCGGTCACCCGCTCGTGCTTGCCGACCCCGCGCGCGGTGTAGAGCACCCGCACCTGAGCCTCGTCGTCGACGAGCTGGAAGAGGTCCCGGTCGCCGGTGACGATGTCCACGGGCATGCCCGCGCCCGTCGCCAGGGTGCCGATGACGTCGTCGGCCTCGTGCTCGTCGGCGCCGACCACGGCCAGGCCGAAGGCGTCGAGGACCTCCAGGATCACCGGGATCTGCACCTGCAGCGGATCGGGGACCTCCTCCACGTCGGGGTCGCCGGGCACCTCCTCGACCACCCGATGCGCCTTGTAGGTCGGCAGCAGGTCGACGCGCCACTGAGGGCGCCAGTCGTTGTCCCAGCAGCAGGCCAGGTGGGTGGGCTGGTACTCGGTGACGAGGCGGGCGATGAAGTCCATCAGCCCGCGCACCGCGTTCACCGGCGTCCCGTCCGGCGCCTTGATCGTGTCGGGCATCCCGAAGAAGGCACGGAAGTACAGGCTCGCGGTGTCGAGCAGCATCAGCCGCTGCGGGGACTCAGTCATGGCCGAAGCCTAGGCGTGCGCTCCGACGCTCGCAGCCTCGCGGCGGCCCACGGTGGCCACCCACCGGTGGACCCCGGTGCCGAGGGGGCCAAGTGCCGCTAGTGTGCGAGCGTGGAAGAGACCGACCGGCAGATCCTGACATTGCTGGCAACCGACGGCCGGATGTCCTACACCGACCTCGGGAAGGCCACCGGCCTGTCCACGTCCGCGGTGCACCAGCGCGTGAAGCGCCTCGAGCAGCGTGGCCTGATCCTGGGCTACGGCGCGACGATCAACCACGCCGAGATCGGCCTGCCGCTGACGGCGTTCATCTCGATCCGGCCGATTGACCCCTCCCAGCCCGACGACTGCCCCGAGCGGCTGCTGGGGATCGAGGAGATCGAGTCGTGCTGGTCGGTGGCGGGGGAGGAGTCCTACATCCTCAAGATCCGCGTCGCCACGCCACTGGCCCTCGAGGACCTGCTGTCGCGGATCCGGTCGGCGGCCAACGTGGCCACCCGGACCACGATCGTGCTGTCCACGCCGTACGAGAACCGGTCCGTCCTCTGAGGCTCGGCCGCGTCTGTCCCGGCCTGGCTGTCGGTTTCCCCGGCCGACCGGGGAAGCCTGAACTGGGCGGGCGAAACTTCGCCTGACAAGTTCAGCGGTTGCCCTGTGGATCAGGCGATCCGCGACAGCGGGAACAGCATCGCCCGGAGTCGCTGCGCGGTCCGCTCGGGGTGCTCCAGGTCCCACCAGGTGATCCGGATGCAGCGCCAGCCGGTGACCTCGCAGAGCCGCTCCTCACGGCGCTTCTCACGGATCACCAGATTGGCGGCGCTCTCGCCGCCCGCCAGCGGCCCGGCGTACTTCACCGCCCCGTCGAACTCGAGGAAGACTCCGAGCTCCGGCCACGCGAAATCCACTCGCCCGACGATCTCGCCGTGCGCGTCACGCACCACGAACTGCGGCACGGGCGACGGCAGAGAGAAGCGTCGCAGCAGGTCCAAGGTGCGGCTCTCGCCCACGGACTCGACGCGCTCGTCACACAGCGCGAGCACGAGACCGGTGTGCAGGGTTTCAGGCCACCTCTCCATGGCGGCATAACGCTCCAGGAGATCCGCGCGGGTGGTGGCACCACTGTGCAGCAGCGAGTTGACCACCACGAGGCTCCGCTCGACGTCGGCCACCGTGGTGACCTCCAGGGCGGCCCGCGTGGCGGAGGTGCAGCGGATCCCGTCCCGCTCGACCACGTCCCCGTCCAGAATCCTGCCCCGGTGCTGGCGCACCCCGGCCTCGCGACGCCCGGTCCTCCCGTCGAGACGGGTCAGATGCACCTCCTGGAGCGGGAGATCCCAGGCGTCGCAGCCGTGGAAGGGCAGGCTGCTGGTGTGGGACAGCACCACCTGCGCGCGGGCCGTGCGGACGGCCGCGCGGCCCAGCAGCCCGTGTCGCTGCAACGGCGTCGCCTCGGTCCAGAACGGCGCGAGAGTGTAGGCGCCGTGACGCACGTGGATCCACGCCCCGGCCCGCACCTCCCGGGCGATGGCGCGGTCGTGGTAGCCCAGGGCGATCGCCTCGCGCCGCAGGAAGACGCCGTGCCGGCGACAGATTGCCTCGAGGGAGCTGTTCATCCCCCGACTGTCGCGCGTCGACGCTCACCTCACGACGCGGTGGTGCCGCCCTGTGGAGCACGGCGGGTGGCGAGGTCCCTGTGGACGCTCACCGGGCCGCCGGGCGTCGCCGTACCCAGCGATGGGCCCGTGCACCTGTCAATCACTGATGTTGTCGGGCGAAGTTTCGGCCGACAACATCAGCGTTCCCCGGCCGACCGGGGATTCCACCCCCCGAGAGCGCCGAGCCCAAGAACGGCCCCCTCAGCGAGCCTGCAGCTCAGCGGTACGCCGGGAGGCCTGGGCGGCGTCGGCGGCACGTACGGCGGTCTCGTCGCGCCGGCTGTGCTCGGCCCACCACGCCTGGCCCTCGGCGGGCAGGGTGTGGATCGGGTCGTAGTACTGGTAGGTCCGGGTGAGCGCCTCGTCGTCGAGGGACTCGATCGAGGTGCGGTAGTTCTTGGTCCACCCCGAGATCCCGCGGACGGTGTCGTACTCGGTGAGCTGGTGGACCCAGCGCTTGCCGACGAACGGCACGTCGCACACGATCCGCGGCGTCGCGAAGCCGGGCAGGTAGCCCATGATGTGGTGCTGGAGGCGCTGGGCTTCGGCGACCGAGACCCGCCAGTGCTCCGAGAACGGGATCATGTCGCACATGTAGAAGTAGTAGGGCATGATCTGCGCGCCGTCGAGGAGTCGGAAGCACAGGTCGAGCAGCGTGTGCGGGTCGGCGTTGACCCCGTCCAGCAGCACCCCCTGGTTGCGTACGTCGCGCACCCCGGCCTCGAGCATCGCCCGGCTCGCGTCCGCCACCAGCGGCGTGATCGAGTTGGCGTGGTTGGCGTGGGTGTGGATCGCCAGCGAGACCCCGCGGGCGTGGGCGGTGCGCGCCACCCGCTCGACCCCGGCGCGCACCTCGTCCTGCAGCCAGTGCTGGGGCAGACCCACCAGCGCCTTCGTGGCCAGGCGGATGTCGCGGATGTTGTCGATCTCCAGCAGCCGGGTCAGGAAGTCCTCCAGGCGCGGCCAGGGCATGTTGGCCACGTCGCCACCGGAGACGACGACGTCGCGGACCTGCGGCGAGCGGCGCAGGTACTCCATCATCGCGTCGAGTCGGTCCACCGGCTTGGCGGAGAACTTCAGCTTCTCGACCAGCGGGGTGGAGTTGCCCACCAGGTCCATCCGGGTGCAGTGCCCGCAGTACTGCGGGCAGGTGGGCAGCAGCTCGGCGAGCACCTTGGTGGGGTAGCGGTGGGTGAGCCCCTCGGCCACCCACATGTCGTGCTCGTGCAGGGAGTCGCGCGCGGCGTGCGGGTGCGAGGGCCAGTCGGTACGGCGGTCGGAGAACACCGGCAGCATGTAGTGGCGCACCGGGTCGGCGTACAGCGCCTCGGTGAGCGAGCCGGGCCCTGCAGGCACCGCGTGGGGCACCATCGTGTTCATCATCTGCGGCGGCACCAGCATCGACATCGTCGCGCGCTCGGCCTGGTCGCGCTCGAGGTCGGCGTAGAAGCGCTCGTCGACCAGGTCGCCCAGCAGCGCCCGCAGCTGGCGCACATTCTTGACGCAGTGCGCGCGCTGCCACTGCACCGAGGCCCACTCCTCGGCGGTGACGCCGCGCCAGCCCGGGAACCTGGTCCAGTCGGGCTCGACGAGCTCCACGCGCCGGTAGGGGTAGGGCTGGCCGTCGAGGGTCATGGTGGCTCCTGTGCGGTGGAGGGTTCGCCGGCGCTGTGGCCGGTTGTGTGGCGTACGCGACATCTGCCAAAGTAGGCGGATTAACTGACGCTAGTCCAGCACAAAACCGTAGGATTTCCGGCGAAACCCGTTGATTTATGGAGGAATGGCCGTGCAGCCCGTCATCGTGAGCGATCCCCTCGGCCTCCACCGCGTCCTGGAGCCGCCCGGGTCCCTGCCGCAGGCCGCCCAGCGGCTCGACACCCGCCGCGAGCTGTGGCCCGACGAGGTGCGGATCCGCGTGGAGCGGCTGAACCTCGACGCGGCCTCCTACCGCCAGCTGGCGAGCCGCCACACCGACGCCACCGGGTCGCTCGACGCCGACGCCCTGCGCGCCGAGGTGCTCGCGATCATCACCGGGCGGGGCAAGATGCAGAACCCCGAGACCGGCTCCGGGGGGATGCTCGTCGGCGTCGTCGAGGAGGTGGGGGAGCGCTCTGCGCTCGGCCTCGCCGTCGGCGACCGGGTCGCCACCCTGGTCTCCCTGACGCTGACGCCGCTGGTCGTCGAGGACCGACTGGCGCGCTGGGACGGGCGCGGCGAGCAGGTCCCCTGCGACGGCTACGCCGTGCTGTTCGGGCGCTCCATCGCGGCCCGGCTGCCCGAGGACCTGTCCGCCGAGCTCTCGCTGGCGGTGATGGACGTGTGTGGCGCGCCGGCGCTGACGGCCCGCGTGGTGGGTCAGTACGACGCGCCGACGGTCGCGGTCATCGGCGGGGCCGGGAAGTCCGGGTCGCTGAGCCTGGCCGCCGCCCGCGCGGCCGGCGCCGCCCGCACGGTGGGAGTGGTGCCGACCCAGGCCGAGGCCGAGCTGCTGCGCGGCACGGGCCTGGCCGACGAGGTCGTGGTCGCCGACGCGCGGGACCCGATCGCGCTGCGCGACGCGGTCCGGGCGGCGGGCGGCCCGGCCGACGTGAGCGTGGTCTGCGTCGACGTGCCGGGCTGCGAGGGCGGAGCCGTGCTGGCCACCGCCGACGGCGGCACGGTCGTCTTCTTCTCGATGGCCACGTCGTTCTCCGCCGCCGCCCTGGGGGCGGAGGGGGTGGCCGCCGACGTCACCATGCTGATCGGCAACGGCTACGTGCCCGGCCACGCGGCGTACGCGCTGGAGCTGCTGCGCCGCACCGACGGCGTCCGGAGTCTGTTCGAGCGCCGCCTCGCTGCCGAGACGACCTATGCGACCCAGACGACCGAGACGACCGAGGCGGCCGAGACCGCGCCGGCCCAGAGCAGGGAGATCCCCGCATGAGCAAGCTCGACCTCGACCCGGGCACCGTCGCCCGGGCCCGCGACCTGGCGGCCCGGGTGGGGCGCCCCATCGTGGATCTCGCCCAGCAGCACACCACCGTGGCGGTGGAGCGCGCGACCCTGCGCCTGGCCGGGTTGGGTGGCGCCGACGCCGACGGCATCCCCTGGGCAAACCGCCTGCTCGACTGCGTGCGCGGCGACCTGGCCGAGGACGGCGGGCTCGCGCACGGCGTGGCGCTGCCGGTCTGGGACGCGATCGTCCGCGGCGAGGCCCCCGACCTGGCCGTCCTCGCCGAGAAGGCGTCCGCCGGCTCCGTGCGGTTCCGGCTGCCCGCGGGCCGCGACGCCGAGCGGGCGCGCGCCGCGGCCCGGGTCGGCGTGCAGGCCGGCCTACGACGCATCGACGCGCGGCGCACCGAGCGCGAGCAGTTCGTCGCCGGGGTCGGCGACGCGCCACGCACCCCGTGGATCTACCTGATCGTGGCGACCGGCGACATCCACGAGGACATCCCGCAGGCCCAGCAGGCTGCCCGCGAAGGCGCCGACGTGATCGCGGTGATCCGCTCCACCGGGCAGAGCCTGCTGGACTACGTCCCCGAGGGGGCTACCCGCGAGGGCTTCGCCGGCACCTACGCCACCCAGGAGAACTTCCGGCTGATGCGGGCGGCGCTGGACGAGACCAGCCGCGAGCTGGGCCGCTACGTCCGGCTGACCAACTACGCCTCCGGGCTGTGCATGCCGGAGATCGCGGTGCTCGCCGGGCTCGAGCGTCTCGACATGATGCTCAACGACTCCATGTACGGGATCCTCTTCCGCGACATCAACCCGGTGCGGACCTTCGTCGACCAGCGCTTCAGCCGCCAGGTCCACGCCCGCGCGGGGATCATCATCAACACCGGCGAGGACAACTACCTCACCACCGCCGACGCGATCGAGGCCGCGCACACGGTCACCACCAGCCAGCTGCTCAACGAGTTCTTCGCCAAGGAGGCCGGTCTCGAGGACTGGCAGCTGGGCCTGGGGCACGCCTTCGAGATCGACCCCGACGTGCCCGACTCGTTCCGCCTCGAGCTCGCCCACGCCCTGCTCGCGCGCGAGCTGTTCCCCGACGCGCCCCTGAAGTGGATGCCGCCCACCCGGCACATGAGCGGCGACGTGTTCCGCGGGCACCTGCTCGACGGCTTCTTCAACCTGGCCGGCGCGCTGACCGGCCAGGGCATCCTGCTGGTCGGGATGATGACCGAGGCGGTGGTCACCCCGTGGCTCTCCGACCGCGACCTGGCGCTGCAGAACGTGCGCTACGTGCTGCAGGCGGCCGGCAGCCTGCACGAGGACTTCCGCCCGGCTCCCGGCGGCGTCATCGTGAGCCGCGCCCACCAGGTCCTGGGGGAGTCCCTGGAGCTGATGGAGCGCATCCTCGAGCACGACGACGGCCTCCTCGACGCCATCGCCGACGGCACCTTCGGGCTGATGAAGCGCCCCGCCGACGCCGGGCGCGGCCTCGACGGCGTCGCCGTCAAGTCGGAGATCTACCACAACCCCGCCACCGAGCTGCTGGAGGAGCGATGAGCATCGTCCGTCCCTACGGGGACACCTCAGGGGACGGCATGGTGCAGATGTCGTTCACGCTGCCGCTGCCCCACGACAAGGTCGCCGAGGGGGCGGCGGTCCAGCTGGCCAACAAGATGGGCATGGACCCCGCGCTGGTGGCGCACGCGCGGCCGCTCGGTGCCGGCTTCACGTTCTTCGTGGTCTACGGCCGGGTCAACCACCTGGTGGACACCAGCACGGTGGAGGTGGTCGAGCGCGACTACCCGCTGCTGACCCCCAAGGAGGTGAACGCGGCGGTCAAGGAGCGCCTGGCCCGGCGCCTGGTGGTGGTCGGCGGCTGCATCGGCAGCGACGCGCACACGGTCGGCATCGACGCGATCCTCAACATCAAGGGCTTCGCCGGGGAGAAGGGGCTGGAGTACTACCGCGAGATCAAGGTGGTGAACCTCGGGGCGCAGGTCTCGGTGCCGCACCTCGTCGAGCGTGCGCAGGCCGAGCAGGCCGACGCCGTGCTGGTCTCCCAGGTCGTCACCCAGCGCGACGCCCACCTGCTCAACACCCGCGAGATGTCGGCCGCCTTCCGGGAGGCCTACCCCGTCGAGCGGCGCCCGCTGCTGGTGGTCGGTGGTCCGCGCTTCGACGAGCGGATGGCCGGCGAGCTCGGGGTCGACCGGGTGTTCTCCCGGGGCACCACGCCGGGCGAGGTCGCCAGCTTCCTGGTGCACCGGGTGACGACGAGGATGGCCTCATGAGCAGCGCACCGAGCCCGGTCCCTGGCCTGCGGGTCACCCACCGCCGCTACGTCCCCTACTCCCACGCCCACTACGCCGGCAACCTCGTCGACGGCGCCTACTCCCTCGGCCTGTTCGGGGACGTGGCCACGGAGATGTGCATCCTCACCGACTCCGACGAGGGGCTGTTCGCGTCGTACGACGACGTGCAGTTCCGCGCCCCGGTCCGGGCCGGGGACGTGCTGGAGGTGAGCGCCGAGCTGATCCGGGTGGGTCGACGCTCGCGGGTGATGTCGTTCGCCGTACACGTGGTGGCGCGTGGCGCCGCGACCCCGGAGGCCCCCGGTGCCGCGAGCGTCCTGGCCGAGCCACTGCTGGCCACCGAGGCCACCGGCACGGTCGTGGTGCCGCCGCGCTGACGGTGCCGCCCGGCGAGGCGGCGTGTCCCGCGCGACACGCCGCTACGTCTCGATAGCCGGCATCGTCACAGCCTCCGGATCCGACGCGCTGACCTGCGCAAACGCGCGTCGTCGCAGGTCAGGGGCCGGTTGACAGGGCGGGCTCGGTCAGACCAAGGTGCCGAGGTCCTCCCACGCAGCTCGCGGTGGGGACACCGGCGTCCGAGTGGCCGTGTCGAAGGGTCGGGTACCACGAACCCTGGCGACATTGTTCACGGAGGTCGGTGCTCCCTCGTGAGGGCGGACACGGAAGGGGCCCGCGCGCCGTAGACAACTTCCCGCCGCCGACAGCCAGTCGGTTCCGGGTTGGTCCGAAGCGTGCGGGCGCCCTTCCGTTACCTGCTCGCCCGCGTCCCCCGAGGTACCGTGGGGGAGTGCTGCTGCGGACCCTCCTCGCCCTGGGCGCCGGCGCTCTCCTCTCGCTCGCCTTCGAGCCGGTCGGCCTGACCCTGCTCGTCCCGGTCGCCCTCGCCGGCCTCGCGCTGTGCCTGCGCGGGCTCCGGGCCCGCCGGGCCTGGCTCCCGGGCCTGGCATTCGGCGCCGGCTTCTTCTACCCGCTGCTGTTCTGGATGCGGGTGGTCGGGGTGGACGCCTGGCTGGGGGTCGCCGCGGTCGAGGCGCTGTACCTAGGTCTTCTGGGGGCGATCGCCGCGGCGCTGATGCGGCTGCCCGCCTGGCCGCTGTGGTTCGCGGCCGCGTGGACCTCGGTGGAGGCGCTGCGGGGCTCGTGGCCGTTCGGCGGCTTCCCGTGGGGGCGCCTGGCCTTCGCCACCGTCGACACTCCATTCGCCGGCGCGCTGCCGTGGGTCGGTGCCGTCGGCGTCGGCTTCCTGCTCGCCCTGCTCGGGGCCACGCTCGCCTGGGCGGTGCTCGAGGTGCGGCGGCGGCCCCTGCCGGCGCTGGCCACGCTCACGGCCGTCGCCCTGGTCGCCACCCTGCCCGCTCTCGCGCCGTACGACGTGGAGCCGGTGGACACGGTGGACGTCGCCGCGGTCCAGGGCGATGTGCCCGGGCGCGGCGACGACATCCTGCTCGACCATCGCCAGGTCACCGCCAACCACGTCGAGGCCACCGTGGCACTGGCCGAGGAGACGGCCACCCCCCGCCCGGACTTCGTGGTCTGGCCGGAGAACTCCACCGCCGTGGACCCCTTCGGCGACGGCGGGGTCAACGCCGGGATCCGAGAGGCCTCCGAGGCGATCGGCGTGCCGATCCTGGTGGGCGCCATCGTGGACGGGCCGCAGGAGGGTCAGGTGCTCAACCAGGGCGTCGTCTGGGACCCCGAGACCGGGGGTGGCGACCGGTACACCAAGCGGCACCCGGTGCCGTTCGGGGAGTACATCCCCTTCCGCAACAGCCTGCTCACCCAGGGCGTGAGCCGGCTCGACCTGGTGGCACGCGACATGCTGGCCGGCACCGGGACCACGCCGCTGCGCATCGGCGACGCCCTGGTCGCCGACGCCATCTGCTTCGACGTCGCCTACGACGACGGCATCCACGCCCAGATCCGCGAGGGCGGTCAGCTGCTGGTGGTGCAGACCAGCAACGCGATGTTCATCCACACCAGCCAGATCGAGCAGCAGTACGAGATCAGCCGGCTCCGGGCGCTGGAGACCGGGCGCTACACGGTCGTCGCCGCGGTCAACGGCGTCTCCGGCATCATCGCCCCCGACGGCGAGGTCCTCGAGCAGGCCGACGAGCGGACGCGCACCGTGCTGCGGGCCGAGGTCGGGCTCGTCGACGAGCTCACCCCGGCGGTCCGGATCAGCCCCTGGCTCTCCCGCGCCGCGGTCGCGCTGACGGGGATCGGCCTGGTGCTGGTGTGGCTGGCGTATCGTCGTAAGTCTCGGGTGTCCGCCAGGAACCCGGGTGACCCAGACGGCACTGCGCAGGAGACAGCGTGAGCAACGAGGAGACGCGCGGTCGCGTCGTGATGGTGGTCCCGACCTACAACGAGGCTGCCAATCTCGAGTCGATCGTGCGCCGGCTGCGCACGGCGTCCCCGACCACGGACGTGCTGGTCGTCGACGACGCCTCGCCGGACGGCACCGGCGACATCGCCGATCGGCTCGCCGCGCAGGACCCGCAGGTGCACGTGCTGCACCGCACCGCCAAGACCGGCCTGGGTGCGGCGTACCTGGAGGGCTTCGGCTGGGCCCTGGACGCGGGCTACGACGTGGTGGGGGAGATGGACGCCGACGGGTCGCACCAGCCCGAGGAGCTGCACCGCCTGCTGTCCGCCCTCAGCGAGGCGGACCTGGTGATCGGCTCGCGCTGGGTGCCGGGAGGATCGGTGGTCAACTGGCCGCGGCGCCGCGAGCTGCTCTCGCGCGGCGGCAACCTCTACGTCCGGCTGCTGCTCGGGATCGGGGTGCACGACGCCACCGCCGGCTACCGGGTCTTCCGCCGCGCCGCACTGGAGAAGATCGACCTCGCCTCGGTGCAGTCCACCGGCTACGTCTTCCAGACCGACCTCGTCTGGCGCACCCTCGACGCCGGCCTGCGGGTCGCGGAGGTGCCGATCCGGTTCGTGGAGCGCGTCCACGGCGACTCCAAGATGACCGCCCCGGTGGCGGCCGAGTCGCTGCGCCGGATCACGGCCTGGGGTCTGCGCGAGCGAGGACGCCAGCTGCACCAGGCGGTCTCCAGGATCCGGGCCAAGGTCGCGCGATGAGCTGGGCGAGCCCCGAGTACGGCGCGCCCCGGCGTGGTCGCCGCGGCTGGGTGTGGCTGCTGCTGGCCGCCTTCGTCGTCGTACCCCTGGTGGAGGTCTACGTCCTGATCCAGGTGGGCCAGGTGATCGGCGGATGGTGGACCATCGCGCTGCTCATCCTGGCCGGCGTCGTCGGCAGCTGGCTGATGAAGCACGAGGGCGCCCGGGCCTGGGCGGCGCTGCGTGACGCGCTGGCCAGCGGACGGATGCCGGCACGCGAGCTCGCGGACGGTGCGCTGATCCTGATCGGCGGCACGCTGATGCTCACCCCCGGCTTCGTCAGCGACCTGGTCGCGATGTTCCTCATCCTGCCGGTGACCCGGCCGCTCGCCCGCCGGGCGCTGACCCGCGTGGTCAGCCGCAAGCTGGTCGGGGGAGGCCCCGGACAAGGCAATCGCCCCGGACCCCGGTCCGATGGACCGGTGATCCGGGGCGAGGTGCTCGACGACTGAGTCGAGCGACTGCCGTGGGCAGGCTCCCTCAGGCGCTCGCCTTGCGCTTCTTCGCGTTGGCCCGGTGCAGGTGCGCCGGACCGATCTCGCCGCCGCGCAGCAGCTCGAGGCGCTCCTTGAGGATGTCCTCGAGCTCCTTCTCGGAGCGACGCTCCAGCAGCATGTCCCAGTGGGTGCGAGCCGGCTTCTCAGCCTTCACCTCGGGCACGATGCCGGAGGTGCTCAGCGCCTCCGCGCCGCACCGCGGGCACTCCCAGTTCGCGGGGATGTCGGCCTCGACCGACATCGTGATCTCGAACTCGTGACCCTGCTTGCACTGGTACCCGACCTGCTGACGCGCCGCGAACTCGATGCCGCGCTCGTCCTCGAAGCTCTGGCCACCGAGCCGAGCCCCACGCAGTGTGCGCTCCGCCATTGAGCCACCTCCAGATGACTGAAAAAACCATGTCCGACATTCGACGACACCCCAGGAGCAGGGCGCACGAGCACCCCTTGCCGTCGTGTCTGTTCAACGGTAGAGGTACCCCGGAGATTCCCGAAATCACGTGATGTGGCCTGCGCAACTACAACTGGGGGTGGGTGACCAGCGCAGAATCCTCCCGGATACGTCCCTTGACGGGGATGAGCAGGGCCAGTCCGAGCGCCAGCACCACCATGATCCCGAGGATGCCCCAGTGCTGGGCGTCGTCGATGTGGTCGCCGCCGGTGACGACCATCCCCAGCCACATGGCGCCTGAGAACAGGGCGGGCGCCAGCGGGCTGACCGCGCGGCCGGTGGTGGCGTAGAGACCGAACACCTGCCCCTCCTTGCCCTCGGGGATCAGCCGGGCGAGGAACGTGCGCGACGCGGACTGGGCCGGGCCGACGAAGACGCACAGCGTCAGGCCGAAGATCCAGAACACCATCGACCCGCGGTCGTGGAGCAGGAACACCATCAGGCCCGCGACGATCATCGAGGAGAGCGAGAGCACGATCACCCGCTTGGGACCGAACCTGTCGTCCAGGGCCCCGAAGGCGATGGTGGCGATGCCCGCGACCACGTTGGCGGCGATCCCGAAGACGATGACGCCGGAGTCGCTGAAGCCGAACACCTTGGCGGCGATCACGGCACCGAAGGTGAACACCCCGGCGAGGCCGTCGCGGAACACCGCGGAGGCACCCAGGAAGTACACGGTGTTGCGGTCGGTGCGCCACAGGTCGGCGACGGTGGCGAACAGCAGGCGGTAGGAGCCGATGAACCCGACCCGCTCGCCCCGGTCGGCGCGCCGGGTCTTGTCGTCGCGCACGGTGAGCAGCACCGGCAGCGAGAACAGCAGCGTCCAGCCGGCACAGACCAGCATCGTCACCCGGACGTCGAGGCCCTCGGCGCCGGTGATGCCGAAGACCCCCACCTCGGGGCTGATCAGCCCGAAGTACACGATCAGCAGCAGCACGATGCCGCCGATGTAGCCCAGTCCCCAGCCGAGCCCGGAGACCCGGCCCACGTTGGCCGGGGCGGAGATCTCGTTGAGCATCGCGTTGTAGTTGACCGAGGCGAACTCGAAGAAGATGTTGCCCGCGGCCACCAGCACCAGCCCGAGCCACAGGTAGTCCGGGCTGGGCTTCACCAGGAAGAGCGCCATCGAGGCCAGGATGACCAGCCCGGTGTTCAGCCCCAGCCAGAAGGTACGCCGCCCCGAGCGGTCGGCGCGCTGCCCGGAGATCGGGGCGAAGAGCGCGATCAGCAGGCCGGCCGCCGCGAGAGCCCAGCCGAGCTTCGCGGACGCCCCCGGCCCGAAGTCGTCGGAGGTGATGTAGACCGAGAACACGAACGTGGTGATCACGGCGTTGAAGGCGGCCGACCCCCAATCCCACAGGCCCCACGCGTAGACGGGCCAGCCGAAGCCGCGGCGCGTGGGCGCGGGCCTCTCGTCGGACAGCTGGGTCATGCCTCTCCCCTCCATAGGCCGCGCGCTCGCAGCACGCGCCTGAGTATGTCCGTGCGATCGGTCATCAACCCGTCGACACCACGCTCGATCAGCTGGACCATCTCGCCGGGGTCGTCGACCGTCCAGACGTGGACGTGCTTGCCGGCGGCATGAGCGCGGCGGACGAGGCCCGGCGTGGTCACCGTGAGCCCGCTGTGGCGATGGGGGATCTGCAGCGCCGCCACCCGCCCGCGGGTCAACCGGTCCGCCAGCCGGCCCGAGGGCAGGAACCGGAACGCCAGGACCTCGAGGGCGTGCGCCGAGGTGGGGACCCGGCCCCGGACGATCCTGCGGAAGGCATTGAGCCGCCGGCCGGAGAAGGAGCCGACCAGCACCCGGTCCCAGGCGTCGTGCTCGGCGATGAAGCGGGCCAGGGCCGGCACGGAGCCGGCGGACTTGAGGTCGATGTTGAAGCGCGCCTCGGGGAACCGCTCGAACAGCTGGGCCAGCGTCGGCACCCGTTCGACGCCGCCGATCAGCGCCTGCTGCACCTCGGCGTGGGTCAGCTTGGCGATCTCACCCTGGCGGTCGGTGACCCGGTCGAGCACCTGGTCGTGGAAGGCGAGCAGCACGCCGTCCGCGGTCACGTGGACGTCGGTCTCCAGGTGGGTGAAGCCGAGGTCCACCGCGTGCGCGAAGGCGGCCAGCGTGTTCTCCAGCCCTTCGATCTCCGGGTGGTAGGCACCACCCCGGTGAGCGAACGCCAGCACCCCGCCCGGCGGGTCGAGGACCGTGTCGAGGAAGGGGTAGCCGGTCCGAGGCGTCGACGGCCGGTGCGCCGTGGGGCGCTGGGGGCTGCTCACCGGGGCAGTATGCCCCGGTCCACTTCTCAGATGTCGCGGAAGGGCTCGATGTTGGCGCCGAGCAGGTTCAGCCGTTCGGCCAGGTCCTCGTAGCCGCGGTGGATGACGTAGGTCGAGCGCAGCACCGACGTGCCCTTGGAGGCCAGCATCGCGAGCAGGATCACGACCGCGGGGCGCAGCGCCGGGGGACAGACGATCTCGGTGCCCGAGAAGTGGGTGGGGCCCTCGATCATCACCCGGTGCGGGTCGAGCAGCTTGACCTGGCCGCCGAGCTTGTTGAGCTCGACCAGGTAGATCGCCCGGTTCTCGTAGACCCAGTCGTGCAGCAGCGTCTGGCCCTCGGCGACCGCGGCGATGACCGCGAAGAACGGCAGGTTGTCGATGTTGAGGCCGGGGAACGGCATCGGGTGGATCTTGTCCAGCGGCGCGTGCAGCTGCGAGGGCTTGGTGGTGAGGTCGAGCAACCGGGTGTGGCCGTTGAGCGCGACGTACTCCTCGGAGCAGCTGTAGACGAAGCCCATCTCCTCCAGCAGGGCCAGCTCGATCTCGAGGAACTCGATCGGCACCCGCTTGATGGTGATCTCGGACTTGGTGACGATGGCGGCGGCCAGCAGCGACATCGCCTCGATCGGGTCCTCGCTGGGCGCGTAGTCGACGTCCACGTCGATCTCCGCGCGTCCGGTCACCCGCAGCGTGGTGGTGCCGATGCCCTCGACGTCGACGCCCAGCTTCTGCAGGAAGAAGCAGAGGTCCTGGACCATGTAGTTCGACGAGGCGTTGCGGATCACCGTGGTGCCCGGGTGCAGCGCGGCGGCCATCAGCGCGTTCTCGGTGACGGTGTCGCCGCGCTCGGTGAGCACGATCGGCCGGGCCGGCTCGATCGCCCGGTTCACGCTGGCGTGGTACATCCCGTCGCTGGCCTTCACGTCGAGACCGAACGGCCGCAGCGCCGACATGTGCGGCTCGACGGTGCGGGTGCCGAGGTTGCAGCCGCCGGCGTAGGGGAGCTCGAACTCCTCCACGCGGTGCAGCAGCGGGCCGAAGAACATGATGATCGAGCGGGTACGGCGCGCGGCGGTCTCGTCGATGTTCGCCAGGTCCAGGTGGGCCGGCGGCACGATCTCGAGGTCGTTGTCCGCGTTCAGCCAGCGGGTCTGCACGCCCAGGCTCTCCAGCACCTCGAGCAGGCGGTTGACCTCCTCGATCCGGGCGACCTTGCGCAGCGTGGTGCGGCCGCGGTTGAGCAGCGAGGCGCACAGCAGCGCGACCCCGGCGTTCTTGGAGGTCTTCACCTCGATCGAGCCGGACAGGGTGGTGGGGCCGGTCACCCGCAGGTGGGTCGGCCCCGCGCCGAGGGCGACGATCTCGGAGTCGAGCGCGGCGCCGATGCGCGCGATCATCTCCAACGAGAGGTTCTGGTGGCCCTTCTCGATCCGGTTGATCGCGCTCTGGCTGGTGGCCAGCAGCTCGGCGAGCTGGGTCTGGGTGAGCCCCCGGTGCTTGCGGGCGTCACGGATCAGGTTGCCGATACGGCCCTTGTAGTCCTGGGTCATGGGACGACGGTATCTCAGATATGAGATACAGCAACTTCGCCGGGACTCCGGATCCGGGGGCGGATCGGGGCACCCGTGGCAGGATCGGGGCCATGCGAGCCACTACCATCCACGCGCCACGTGACATCCGTCTCGAAGAGGTCCCCGTGCCGACGATCTCGGCACCGACCGACGCCATCGTACGCGTCACCGCGGCCTGCGTGTGCGGGTCGGACCTGTGGTCCTACCGGGGCGAGAACGACATCACCGCCGGCGCCACCATCGGTCACGAGGCCGTGGGCATCGTCGAGGAGGTCGGCGCGGAGGTCCGCAGCTTCAAGCCCGGGGACTTCGTGATCATCCCGTTCTGCCACTGCGACAACACCTGCGCGCACTGCCGCGCCGGCGTCCAGTCCGCGTGCGAGAACCTCGCGATGACCGCGAGCGGGCAGGCGGAGTACACCCTGGTCCACCAGGCGGACGGCAGCCTGGTCACCACCGACGGCACCCCCGATCCGGCGATGCTGCCCTCGCTGCTGGCGCTGACCGACGTGATGGCCACCGGCTGGCACGCCGCGGTGGCGGCCCGGGTGAAGCCGGGGGACACCGTGGTGGTGGTCGGAGACGGCGCCGTCGGCCTGTGCGGCGTCCTGGCCGCCGCGCAGATGGGCGCGGAGCAGGTGGTCGCGATGTCGCGCCACGAGCCGCGCCAGGCGCTCGCCACCCAGTTCGGGGCCACCCACATCGTCGCCGAGCGCGGCCGCGAGGGCGGGGAGCGGATCAAGGAGATCACCGCCGGCGTCGGGGCCGACGCGGTGCTCGAGTGCGTGGGCACCGACCAGGCGATCAAGACGGCCTTCGGCGTGGCCCGCCCCGGGGCGACCGTGGGGTTCGTCGGCGTCCCGCACGGCGTGGAGCTCCCGGTGCGCCGGATGTTCCAGAAGAACGTCGGCCTGGCCGGTGGGATGGCGCCGGTGCGCCGCTACCTGCCCGAGCTGCTGCAGCTCGTGCAGACCGGGGCGATCGAGCCCGGGCTCGTCTTCGACCTGACCCTGCCGCTGGACGACGTCGCCGAGGCCTACCGCGCCATGGACGAGCGGCGCGCGATCAAGGTCATGCTCCAACCGTGAGGGCCTCACGATGACGGGCCTCGTCCTCGGCCCCCTGATGCGCTACGTCGACGAGACCTGCGCGAGCGTCTGGGTGGAGACCGAGAGCGCCGCCACGGTGACGGTGCGTGCCGGGGAGCATCGCGCGCAGGCGGCGACCTTCGCCGCCCACGGCCACCACTACGCCCTGGTCGACCTCACCGGGCTCACCCCCGGAACGGTGACCCCCTACGCCGTGGAGCTCGACGGCACCCAGGTGTGGCCGCCGGCCGACTCGCCCTATCCCGCGCCGGTGATCGCGACGCTGGAGCCCGGCAAGGCGCTGCGTCTCGCGTTCGGGTCGTGCCGCACCAGCGTCAGCCACGACCGCGCGGGCAACCGGACGCACGGTGTCGACGCGCTGCGCGCCTACGCGCTGCGGATGGCGGGGATCACCGAGTCCGGCTCCGACTGCGACGACGGTCGCTGGCCGGACCTGGTGCTCTTCCTCGGTGACCAGGTCTACGCCGACGAGACCACCGCCGAGATGCGCGAGTTCATCAGCTCGCGACGCGACATCGACGAGGAGCCGGGCGCAGAGCTCCAGGACTACGAGGAGTACGCCCACCTCTACCGGCTCGCCTGGAGCGACCCGGCCAACCGCTGGCTGCTCTCGACGCTGCCCAGCGCGATGATCTTCGACGACCACGACATCCGCGACGACTGGAACACCAGCCACACCTGGCGACAGCAGATGGAGGCCACCTCGTGGTGGCACGGCCGGATCGTGGCCGGGCTCGGCTCCTACTGGGTCTACCAGCACCTGGGCAACCTGTCGCCGGCGCTGCGCGCCCAGGATCCGCTGTGGCAGCGGGTCACGTCGTACGACGGGCCCGGCGAGGTGGATCTGAGCGATGACCTGGACGCGTTCGCGGACCGCGCCGATCAGGCCCCGGAGAGCTACCGCTGGAGCTTCGCGCGCGACTTCGGCGAGCAGGCCCGGCTGGTGGTCGTCGACTCCCGGGCGGCACGGGTGCTCGAGCCCGAGCGGCGCTCGATGCTCGCCCCGGCGGAGCAGGAGTGGCTCGACGCGCAGATGCAGGGCGGCTTCGAGCACCTGCTGGTCGGCACCTCGCTGCCGTTCCTACTGGCTCCGGGTCTCCATCACGTGGAGGCCTTCAGCGAGGCGCTGGCGCAGGGCGCCTGGGGCCGGCGGGCCGGCCGG
Source organism: Nocardioides sp. Z43_10 (assembly GCF_059766615.1). Lineage (NCBI taxonomy): Bacteria > Bacillati > Actinomycetota > Actinomycetes > Propionibacteriales > Nocardioidaceae > Nocardioides > Nocardioides sp. Z43_10. Next base: position 175,862 of record NZ_JCBAJY010000005.1, read on the forward strand.
GTGGGGGAGCGGCTGCGCCAGGGGGTCGACCTCGAGCACTGGGCCGCCTTCCGGGAGGGCTGGTCGGCGGTCGCGCGGATGACCCTCGAGGTCGCCGCCGGACGCCGAGGCCCTGCCCCCCGCACCGTCACCTTCCTCTCCGGCGACGTGCACCACAGCTTCGTCTCCGAGGCGGTGCCCGATCCGCGGGTGCCGGCCGGCCGGGTGGAGATCCAGAGCCGGATCATCCAGGCGGTGTGCTCGCCGATCCGCAACCCGCTGCCGCGGTTCATGCGGTGGATCACCGCGGTCCTGTCCTACGGCGTGGCCGGACCGGTCGGGCACGTCGTCTCGCGGCTGGCCAAGGTCCCGCGCCCGATGCTGCGCTGGCGGTTGACCCGCGGGCCCTGGTTCGACAACAACCTGGCCACCCTCGAGGTGACCCCGACCGGCCTCCGGATGTGGTGGTCGCGCGGCGACGTGCGGCACGGACGCCACGACCGGCCCGTGCTGCGCCGGGTGGCGACGATCGAGGTCGAGTCCCCCCTGCCGGACCCCGAGCGCGAGGGGCGCGCTTGGAGCACGCCGCGGCAGAGCACTTAGGGGGCGTGGCTCCGCCGCGGCGCGAACCTGCATTGTGTCGTGTCCGCAGGGGCGACTCGCCGGCTGTGGCCAGGGCGCGGCAGGACTGTGGCAATAATGTGTAAAAGCACAGCAAATTGGGGTATCGGGGTGCCCGAGCGGGTCACCGCGAGCCGGGAGGCGGGCCGCCCGGCCCCAGCTCGGGGAAGACGGCGCGAGCCAGCGCCGTACTGTCCAGCGCGGGCGAGCTGGAGGTCTCGGCCGCCACGTAGACGCCGAACCCCGGGAGGGTGAAGCGGACCAGCCCGTGCCCGGCCGGCTCGATGATCCCCTTCTCGATGAGGCGGTCGCGCGGCGTGCTCAGGGCGCGGGACTCCTTGCCCAGTGCGGCCGCGATCTGGGCGCGCGGCACGGCCTCGGTGCCCGAGGCCGCCATCGCGACCATGAAGTCCTGCTCGGCCGGGGACGCGGCCTTCCAGCGCGCCCGGTAGAGGGCGCGCAGCTGTTCGGCGGCCCCGGGGTAGCCCCGGCGCACGTCGTCGACGCTGATCGTGTCGCCCGCATCGGGGCGCACCGCGTCCCAGGTCGCCGAGCCCACCAGCTGCAGGAAATAGGGGTAGCCGGCGGTGTCGGCCACGACCTGGCGCACCGCCTCGTCGCTCCACGACACGTCCAGCCCGGCGGCGGGCTCCACGATCGCCGCGGCGGAGTCCGTGGCGTCGAGGCGGTGCAGCGGGACGAAGGCGGTGCGCTCCCCGAAGGTCGCGGCGCGGGTCAGCACCTCGGGGGTCGAGGGGAGCCCGGCCGCGAACACGGCCAGCGGGTTGGCCTGGCGCTCCCCGTCGATGTTCTGCAGCGCGTTGAGCAGCACCGCGAGGTCGGCTTGGTTCGCCGCGTGGATCTCGTCGACGAAGACCAGCAGGCCCGCCCCGCCGTGCTGACGCACGAGCGTCGAGGTGTCGTGCAGGAGGTCCTCGAGCGCGCCGATCGGCGCCGACGGGGCCGGGGGCTGCGCCGGTCGCTCGGGGGAGAGCTCCGCGCTCACCTTCGCCCCCGGCAGGCCGACCTCCAGCTGGATCTTGTCCAGCCTGGTGCGCCAGCGCCTGGTCGCGGCGCCCGACAGCGCGTCGCTGCGCGAGATGCTGCGCTCGGTGGCGCGCACCAGCTCGCCGAGCACCGACCCGCGGTGCGCTGCGGCGACCCAGACACTGACGAAGCCGGCCGCGTCCGCGTCGCGCTGCGCCGCTCGCAGCAGCGAGGTCTTGCCGAGCCCGCGCGGGGCGTGGAAGGCGAGCAGGGAGCCGCCGAGCTCCCCGAACGTGGCCACCCGGCCGAGCCGGTCGCGGATCATCGCCCGCTCGTGCTCGCGTCCGGCCAGGACCCGAGGCACCTGCCCCGGGGTGTAGGGGTTGGGCAGCGCCATGCTCGCTCCGATGCTCGCTTTCGATTCTTTGTTATACCTGCCTCAGGTATATCAGTCGATCGGTCCCCGGTCAGTGCCGTACGTGCGGAGGCTCGTCAGGCACGGACTCGGTGCCGTCGCCGCCGCTGATGATGCACACCGAGACGAGCACCCCCAGACCGACCCCGCCAGCAGGACGCCGGTCAGGTAGCCGAGGGCCACCACGAAGGCGCCGAGCGCGAGCGTGACCCAGGGCCCGCACAGCCATGCTCTGGCCGAGCCCGTAGCCGGTCTTCAACGCGGCCATCGAACGCCGCGACGGGCGTCCCTGGCCTCGCCCCGAGAGCTGAGCGCACGCCCCGAGGGAGCCGAGGCTGGTGGCTCCGGAGCACGACCCAGCTGCTGGGCGGCCCGGGGCCTGGCGGCCTTGTGGCAAGCCCCCGGTGGCGCTATGCGTGGAGAAGGAGGGGGAGCTACCGTCGTGCGATGGCACGCGGCGAGATCTTCGCGATCCTGAACTGCCGGGACCTGGTGGCGACGAGGGCCTTCTACCAGCGGGTCTTCGAGGCCGAGCAGAGTTACGCCTACAGCGCCGAGGGGCGCGAGGTCTACGTCACTCTCGATGTAGGGGCGGGCAAGCTCGCACTCGGGCTGGGCACCGGGCCGGCCATGTACGGCGAGACGCCGCTGCCGGCCTCCGGTCACGCCGTGGACCTGTGCCTGTACGTGCCCGACCTCGACGCCGCCGTCTTGGCCGCGCCCGGCGCCGGCGGCCGCGTCGTCGTACCTCCCCAGGACATGCCCTGGGGAGAGCGCATCGCCTACCTCCAGGACCCGGAGGGCACCATGCTGCTCACCATCCAGGACCCACCCCCCACCTGACCCCCGCCGCCGAAAAGGCCCCTGAACGCCCGCCGTTTGGTCCCCAACGGCGAGGTTTCCCGGAGTTTCGCCGCCGTCTGTGACCAATCGGCGACCTCCCTTCTCCCGGTGCCGGCAGTACGTCGGGCAGAGGTCGGGGCGGGCGTGCACGGGGGAGGCTTAACCGTCCAGATGGACTGTTAAATTTCGGGCCATGACCGTGGTGGAGGAACGTCCCGCACTCGCCGGCCCGCGGGAGTGGGCCGCGCTGGCTGTCCTGGTCCTGGTGGTGATGCTGCTCGCCGTCGACGGGACCGTGCTCTACCTGGCGGTTCCCTCGATGACCGCGGACATCGCGCCGACGTCGGCCCAGCTGCTGTGGATCGGCGACGTCTATGGGCTGGTGCTCGCGGGCCTGCTGATCACGATGGGCAACGTGGCCGACCGGATCGGGCGCAAGCGCCTGTTGCTGATGGGCAGCGCCGGCTTCGGGGTCGCCTCGGTGCTGGCGGCGTTCGCCCCCGATGCCGGGACGCTGATCGCGGCCCGCGCCCTGCTCGGCGTCGCCGGCGCCACGCTGATGCCCTCGACGCTGTCCATCGTCCGGGCGATGTTCGCCGACCCCGCCCAACGCACCCGCGCGATCGCACTGTGGGCCGTCGGCGCCACCGCCGGGGGAGCGCTCGGGCCATTGGTGGGCGGCGTGCTCCTGGAGCACTACTGGTGGGGCTCGGTCTTCCTGATCAACCTGCCGATCATGGTGCTGGCACTGCTCGGCGGGTGGTGGCTGCTGCCGGAGTCCCGCGGAGCGGCCGACCAGCCGGTCGACCTGACGTCGTCGGCGCTCTCGATCGTCGCCATCGTGCCGCTGGTGTACGCCGTGAAGCACTGGATCGGATCGGGATTCGACGCGATCGTGGTGCTCTGCGGCCTGCTCGGCGTGCTGGCGGCCTGGGTCTTCCTGCGCCGGCAGGCTCGGTTGAGGGTGCCACTGCTCGACATCTCGCTGTTCCGGATCCCGGCCTTCGCCGGGGCGGTCGGCGCGAACACCCTGTCCATCTTCGCCTTCCTCGGCCTGCTGTTCTTCTTCTCCCAGTACCTGCAGCTGGTGCGCGACTTCGGCCCCTTGCAGGCAGGCATCGCCGAGCTTCCCGCGACCATCGCCTCGTTCGCGGTGATCGCCCTGATCGGCACCCTCGTCGCTCGCCTGGGCGCCGGGCGCTCGATCGGGGCGGGTCTCGGCGTGGCGGCGCTCGGCCTGGCCGGGATCGGGCTGACCACGTCCTGGACGTCGTACTGGGGCCTGGGCGCCTCCTTGGCCGTCATCGGCCTGGGCATCGGCATCGCGATGACCCTGTCCACCGACGCCGTCGTGAGCGCCGTCCCCACCCAGCGCGCCGGTGCCGCCGCCGCCATCTCCGAGACCGGCTACGAGTTGGGCGGCGCTCTCGGCATCGCCCTGCTCGGCTCGCTGCAGATGGCCATCTACCGCTCGCGCCTGGAGCTCCCCGCCGATCTCGGCGCGGGGGATACCGCCACGGTCAAGGACTCTCTGGCTTCGACGCTCGCCTCAGTCGAGGACCCGGGGGTGATCGCGACGGCGCAGGAGTCGTTCGCCTCCGCGATGCAGGCGACGTCGTTCGTGGCGGCGGCCGTGCTGTGCCTGGCTGCGGTGATCGCGTGGCGCACGATCCCCTCGCCGCTGCCCGCCACGGCGGTGCGCCACGATGGGTGAGCGACAGCTGGTGCGCGATAGCGAGCGCACGCGGCGCGCCATCCTCGAGGCGGCCGAGCAGGCGATCCTCCAGCGCGGCGCCAAGGTCAGCCTGGCCGACATCGCGGCACTGGCCGGGGTCACCAAGAGTGGGCTGGTGCATCACTTCCGGACGCGCGAGGAGCTGACCACAGGGCTCGTCGGGCACACCATCACGCGGATGTGGGAGGAGGTCCGCGCGAACGTCGATCTGAGCGAGGAGCAGCCCGGGACGTTCACCCGTGGCTATGTGCGCGCCCTCACCGGTGGCAGCGAGTACCTCACCCGGGTGCTCAACCCGACCGGGTTGCTCGCCGCCCTGGGCTCGCTGGGTGCCGAGGGTGCAGACCAGCTGGAGCGCGCCGACGCCCAGGCCTGGAACGACGCCTTCGCCGCGGACGGGTTGCCGGCGGGACGGGCCCAGCTCGTCCGCTACGCCGCGGAGGGGCTCGTCGCCTCGGCCCACACTCCCTATCTCACCGCCGAGCAGCTCGGCGAGATGCGCGCGCAGCTCCTGGAGCTCACCGAACCAGAACGAGTCCAGTAGCTGCGCGCCACAGGCAGATCAGCCGCACTGCCAGGTGAAGGCGATGTCCGAGCCTCGCGGGACGGTGGTGCCATCGGTGCGCGCCAACCAGTAGAGACATCCGGCGTCGCCCCAGCAGGTACCGGCGTCGTCGTCACTGCCGACCTGCAGGAGCGGGCGCCAGCGCAGCGCCTCGGCGATGTGGGCGCGGTTGTAGGCCGCCTTGCGCAGCCGAGTCTCGGCCGCCTCGAGCTCGACGAGTCCCTGCACGGGATGCTCCCACCCCGGCCAGGTGAGCACCTGGACGCCGGTCAGCGTCACCAGCGGGTCCCTCGTCGGCGCGGTGCCGAGGACATGCAGCAGCCGCGACCCGGGCAACGACTCGGGGTCGCTGCTGTCGACCACGGCACCTATCCCGTCCGGGTCGTCGAAGTAGAAGGCCAGGTAGCGGCCCTCGGACGGCAGCGTGAGACCCGCGTCGAGGCCGGTGGAGGCCAGGACCGCCAGGTCGACCTCGGCAACGAGGGCGAGCGGGCCGTACCCGGGCCACTCCGGCCACGCCGCGTCGCCGGGCAGGTCGGGGGTGCCGCCGAGTCGGGCGACGATCGTGTCACCGCCCCGGGCGGGCATCAGCTGTACGGCGGGGCGGAGCAATCCCAGCCAGCGCTGAGCCGTGGCGTCGGGGAGATGAGCGTGAGCGAGTCGACTGAGGTGGTCGTACGTGCGTCGGGTCACAGCGCCGCAGTGTGGCAGAAACCGCGGACAGGAGAGTGGGGCAGCGCGTCGCCGACAAGCGACGGCCAGAGGAGCGCAGTTATAGAGCAGATGTTCTGATACCTTTCCCGGCACATTCCATCTTGCCTCCGCGAGCCACCGAGAAAGGGGAGTGGGCATGCCCTCCCTCACCAACGACGGCGTCATCTGGCTGCTTGACCTGGGCGCCGACGAGAACCGCTTCTCCCCGGCGCTGCTGGAGATGGTGATGGCGCAGCTCGACGAGCTCGCCACGTCCAGCGAGCCGGCGGTGCTGGTCACCACGGGCACCGGCAAGTTCTTCTCCAACGGCCTGGACCTGGACTGGCTGGGCGCCCACCCCGACGAGCTGGTCTCGTACGTCGCCCAGGTCCACGGCCTGTTCGCCAAGGTGCTCACCCTGCCCATCCCGACCGTCGCGGCCGTGAACGGGCACGCCTTCGGGGCCGGGGCGATGCTGGCGATGGCCCACGACTTCCGGGTGATGCGCAGCGACCGCGGCTACTTCTGCTTCCCCGAGGTGGACATCCACATCCCGTTCACCCCGGGGATGGCCGAGCTCATCCAGTCCAAGCTGACCCCCCAGGCGGCCGTCGAATCGATGACCACCGGGCGCCGGTACGCCGGACCGGAGGCCCTGGCGGCGGGGATCGTGGATGCCACCGCCTCCGAGGCCGAGCTCACCAAGACCGCCGGCGCACTCATCCGCGACCTCGCCGGCAAGGACCGCGCGACGCTGGGGAAGATCAAGGCCACGATGTACGCCAGCGCCGTCGACGCGCTGCGACGTACCGAGGACTGAGCGTTGGGCCGCCCGCGCGAGCACGACCTGGACGACCTGCTCGACCACGCGCGCGCACTCTGGGTCGAGAAGGGCACCGCCGGCCTGACGATCCGTGCGCTGAGCGCGCGTTCCGGAGTCTCCAGCGGCGCCATCTACCACGCCTTCGGCTCTCGGGAGAACCTGTTGGCCCGGGTCTGGGCGCGCGAGGCGCGGGCCTTCCTCGCCTTCCAGTCGACCTCCGTGGCCGAGGCACTGGCGCAGGGCGGCGCACCGCGGGGCGTCCTCGCGGCGTCCCTCGCGCTCGCCGACTATGCCGACGCCCATGATGAGGCGGCGCGCCTGTTGATGGCCGTCCACGTCGGCACCGTCCTCGACTACGACCTGACGCCGGCGGTCCGAGCCGACCTCGACGGCCTGCGTGCCGAGCTCAGCGCGTTGATCGTCGGCCTCGCCGCGGCGCTGTGGCAGCGCGAGGACACGGTTGCCACCGCGCTGATCACGATGTGCGTGGTCGACCTGCCCGGCAGGCTCCTCCTCGCCAAGGGGCGCGTCGCGAGCCCGCTGGCCCGCCACGCGCTCGCCGCCGCGGTCACCGGCCTCACCAGCGCCGAGCCGCCCCCAGCGCCGGGGGAGAGCCCGCGAGGCTGACGCGCCCGAGAACCGAAAGTAAAGGCGCTGCAGTGCTTGCCTACTGGCGGGTCATGGCCGAGGGTGAGCACCCCTTTCAATTCTCGGAACGAAGGACCCTTCTGTGAACACACGTCGCCTCTCCGCGTTCGCCCTCTCCGGGGCGCTCGCACTCTCCGTCGCCGGACTGACCACCGGAGCACCGGTGCAGGCCAAGCCGGTCAACTCTCACTGCGGCACCGAGGCCGGCGGCAACTCCGCCGGCTTCGTCAACCATCGCCAGCTCACCCAGTCGCTCGAGAAGATCGAGCGCACCAGCAAGGGCAACGTCCAGGTCGACGTGATCGGCCGCAGCAACGAGGGCCGGGAGATCTACTCGGCCCGTGTCGGCACCGGTGACACGGTGATGTTGGTGCAGTCGCAGATCCACGGCAACGAGAACCACGGCACCGAGGCACTGCTCAACATGCTGCAGCAGTTCGGCGGCAACAGCCCCGCGGCGCAGGAGATGCGCGAGGGCATCACGATCGTCGCCGTACCGCGGTTGAACGTCGACGGCGGTGAGCACCAGCACCGGCAGAACGACCAGAGCTGGGCGCAGACCGTGCAGCGCTTCCCGCAGCTTGCCGGCTCTACCCCGACCTGGAACTACAACCCCAACGTGCCGGGCTTCGACACCAACCGCGACTTCAATCCCGACCTGGACTACGTGCCGCAGCCTGCGGACGTTCCGGGCGACAGCGGGTCGGTCGGCTGGTACCTGACGCCCGAGGCCCAGACGGTGCGTGAGGTCTACCGCGACCTGGAGCAGGAGTTCGGCACGGTCGACTACTTCGTCGACCTGCACAACCAGGGACCCTGCTACCTGGTCGAGGGCACCAACCGGTTGTCCACGCTCTCCATCTCGGGTCGCTTCATCGACGACCCGGCGCAGCACGGCACGTGGCCGGAGTTCGACTACGACGCCTCGCGCCGCGCCAACGTCGCCATCTATGACGCGCTGAAGGACCGCAGCGGCGCCGGTTCGGGCTTCGGCGACGTCACGCTGTACCCGCAGGACACCAACCTTCCCGGCACCGCGCTGGGCTCGTTCGCCCTGCGCGGCAGCGCCACCGTGTTGTTCGAGACCAGCTCGCAGACCCAGTCCACCGGACTCAAGGGCAACGGGATGCTCACCAAGCAGGTCGAGATCGGCCTGCAGGGGCTGATCGACGCGATCGTCGACGGGTCGGTGGACACCCTCGACCCGAACGCCTACGAGGCCATCCCCAACCGCATGCCGGTGCCGACGAACTGACCCCTCGAATCGCATAGCCGCCGCCTCGCCCCGATCCTCATAGAGGTCCGGGGCGAGGTGCGAGCGGGGGGGTGGGGGAGCGGCGCCCCGCTCCTCCGTCTAGCGGAGAAGTGCCTCACGCTGCGGGTCGTAGCAGACCAGACCGTGAGCACGGGCCAGCCCAGCAGCGAACTCGGATGCCTCCTCGGCAGCACTCCACACCAACGAGAAGTAGATCGAGTCGCCGCGGGCGTTGGCGATGAGCGGGCCGTCGGCCCAGGGGGAGTCCTCACCGGCGTCGTCGGTGAGGTCGGGCCAGCGCGCCAGAAGGGCGTCGACGTAGGCACGGATGCCAGGCGTCGGCGCTGCGTCGCCACCCGCGTGCTCGGCTCGATCCATGAGCTGGGCGAAGATCACGGTGGCCGACTCGTCGTCCTCGGGCAGGACGCCCTCCCACACGGCAAGGTCATAACTCATGGGGGCACCCTGCCACGGATGGCGAGTACGCCCTGCCTGCTGCACGGGTCCGGTCAGACGACGACGAGCTTGCTTCCGTCAGGCTCGTGATCGGCCATCGCGACACTCTGGATCGAGGGGTCGTCGTAGGTGTTCCAGTAGTACGTCTTGGTCCGCGCAGAGAAGAGCCCGGTGTAGATGGTCTTCTCGAACTCGCCGTCGCCCATGGCTGCGCTGCCGTCCACCATGGCGACCTGCTGGAGCGTGTGGAACGCCCTGCTGACGTTCTCCTCCTCACTCGCCTTGTCCGGGTAGTGCGCGTTCACGTAGGCCGCGCGCACGAACCGGGACGGCGAGTAGTAGTCCCCGGGGATCCCTCGCATGTGTGAGCCCGAGCCGAACGGCCCCAGGTGTGCCCGCCCGAGCACGAGCTCCTCGGGAAAGGCGGGTGACGTGTTGAGGTAGTTGCGCAGGTTCTCGTGGTGCCACGAGAAGCCCGGCTGGTTGGCAAGGACGTCGACGTCGTCGTCGAAGACCTGCAGGCCGTCGCTCGTGGACTCCACCACGATGGCGCGACTCGAGTCGCCGATGATCCAGTGCAGGAGCGAGCTCGGGTACTTCTCATTGATGGGCTTGTCGACGATGACGACGTCACCGAGGGCGGCCTCGACCTCGTCGACGCTGGCGAACTGGGAGGCCACCCAGAGCGGGAACTCGAAGGCGGCGACGTTCGTGGCGCCGTCGACCGGCTCCTGCGCGTAGCGCGCGTAGCCCGGGAAGTTGAGGCCCGCCACGGCCAGGCCCGCGTCGTTGCCGCAGTCGAAGTACAGGGGTGTGTCTTCCTCCACGATCCCCATGCCGATGACGGCGTACTGGATGCGCGGCACGGCGCCGAACGGTGAGTTCGTCTCGTATGCGGTGGGTGTCAGCACCACCCGCTCGCCGTAGCCGTACGTCCAGTCGAGGTTGCGTGCGAGATAGAGATTGCTTCCATCGGAGAACCTGATGCTCGTGCACATGTCGTTGCCCCTGCCTGTGGGCAAAGCTGCGACGGCCTCGCGTGACAGTCGCCGCCGGCCCTCGCTCGTCCGGTGCGCCTTGGCCCGATCGGGCCGTGGTGGTTGTCCTTTGCAGCGTAGCCCGGGGGGAAACACCCGGGAATCCCCAGCAATCCCCAGCGAACTGGGGCGTGCCTCCGCGAGCCGAGCGCAGGCGAGGAAGCTGCGAGATAGGGGAGCCTCGTGCCTTGGCGTAGCAGCGTGAGGAAACGATCAGGCCGATGGCTGGCAGCTTGCGACCTCTAGATCGCCAGAGGATTGGCCGCCAAACCCACAAACAGGCCCGTCCCAGATGAGAACAACAGCGGGGTGGCCCATCGCACGTGGAACTCCGGAATGAGCTTTGTCGCCCACTCATACGCCGCCCCCGAAGCCCCATGAGGCCGCGGCCAGCACGAACATGAGAGCAACAAGGTCGTCCACATTCCCCCACGCGCTCTGTGAGAGACCACGTGCCAGATAGAACGTGACCAGTGAGAGAGCCAGACCAACGCCGATGTATCCCATCGGAGCGAACTCGGGACGGTCGTTGCCGCGTCGCAGAGCCGCGATGAGGCACGCGGCGAAGTGCGCGATGGCGAGGATGACGCCAAGGCCGCTGGAAGCGATGGCTAGGCCCGAGAAGACGTCATCCATCAGCCGCACTGCTCCTCGATGGTGTCGATGTCGGCCGCCACTCGTTGGATAGCCGCCACCTCTAGAGCGTCGACCAACTCCCACTCAGCCGTGACGAGGTCCGGCCACGATCGTGAGACTCCTCCAAGAGCGGGCAGTCAATACCCGTGGTTCTGTCTAGGCCCGTTCTAGCGATAGGACCATAGTCCTCTATAAGTCGAGTTCCGACTTTTTTGCTGAGGTGAATGCATCGCTGGGTGGACGACTTCGCCTGCGCCCTTCAAGGGTGAACCCTACAAAGAGGGCACTGAGCCCACTGACTGCAGACGGCGTCACTCGCTGGGACAAATCGATGAGACCAGTCAGGTCCAATGCGATGGCCACCAGCACGACCAGTCCGACGACTGCGGCGCCATAGAGCAGCGAGCGAATGAGTTCCATGCGGACCAGTCTGTACGCCACAGCAGTTTTGTCACACTCGCTTCGCCCCGCGTCAGGCAAAGGAGTGACTGCTGTGGTCCGCCTGCGGTGGAGAAGCTCGCTTGACGAATGCACTTGCGCTTTCCCGCGCGCCCCAAAAGGCGGCTCTGACCAGTGGACATAGCGCCCGAGGCGACCCGCCGATAATATTGCCGTGGTGCGGAGAGGGTGAGGCGGCTCGATTCGAACCAGGGCCACCCCGGCCTGGACGTCACATCTAGCCGATGAGCAGGCCCCGCTGGGAACAGCAGATCAAGATCTGCCGAGCTCGGCCTCAAGGACCACAACGCGGTGGGCTAGTTCTTGGCGTCGATGCTCGATCTTTTGCCTGTCGATCGCAGTCACTCGCCGAAACTGTAGGTTCAGGACCGCGTCTGCCTGCGTCTCGTTGAAGCCGAATCGCTGCGCGAGGGCTCGTCGCGCACTCTCCGGGTCCGAGGCGCACAGCATCGTGTCGAGCGCCGCGTGGGCGTCATCGATGGCGACTGCGAGGGCCTCGTAGACCTGCAACTCGTAGAGCGTGTTCCGCAACTCGACGTCAGCAGTGAGTTCGGGATCCCGGCCAGTCATAGCCGAAGCGTGACATGACCGTGTGAGATAGGCCGGTGAACAACTCGGGGATCGTCTCCGCGATCTAGATAGATCATTCAGCTGGTCGAGCTTTTGCGTCGGACGGGTGGCGTTGGAGACGAACCTGAGCCGGCTGCACCGGCTCCCGGCGGGTCAACTACTCGTTGACCTGCGGAAGGAACACGGCGCGATCAGCCTCGAGATCATCCAGTTGTGGCAACGAGCAATCGGTGAGCGCAACAGGCTTATCCATCGCTTCTTCATCCAGCACATGGAGGCGGAGCGCTTCAACACCGTCGCTGGTTTTCAAAGTGCTGTGTCGGACGCCGACAACATCCGTGTTCTGCTCTCGCGAGCGGCCGAGACCTGTGCGGATGTGCGGCGGACAACGCTCCGAAACGTGCAGCGACTAGTTGGCGAGTCCGACGAGTGACCGGCCTCTGACTAGCAGAACGGCGGGAAGGACTAACCGCCGATAACTTACATTATGTAAGTTGGTAGTCTGCGCATTGCATCAGATGAGTCACCGCGGTCGACCTCAGCCACTACCCCCGCGATACATGGCTGGAACGTCGCTTGACCTTCGCACTCGGATCTGGGACCTGAGGGGCACCGTCTACGCAGCGAAGCGGGGCTAAGACTAGTAGAACCGTGCACGTCGCCCAGTGCGCCCGACACGCCGTTAACTTGCGCAAACACGAGAGTCTCATCGGATGCAATGATGACCCGCTCCTGAGTGCATATCTGGCGGGTCTTGCCTTAAGGGCGCGGGTCGCTAGGCCTGGCGAACGCTGCGGCGGTGAGGAGCAGCCCCGTCCCGATCAGCCAGTACGCCGCGGCCGGAAGGTCCGTCAGGAAGGCCATGGCGGCGCACCCGGCCCCGAGAATAGAGAAGGCGATCGCGAGAACGCGTCTGTATTTAAGCATACTTGATCCACATGAAGGGTTCGTAGCCGAATGGGAAATGCGAAGTATTCGAGCCGAGTCTGATGCCAAGCCCATAGGCCGTCGCGTAACTCTTATACGTCCATGAGGCGGATATCTCGATATCTCTGCCGTCCGCGAACGCCACCCACAGCCCCCATGTTGCGATGAGCAAGCCGTTGACAGCTCCTCGTGCCCTGCTTGACACTCGCGCCACATGTTTTCCAGGGAGGCCAGCCCTGCTGTCAATGATAGTCTTCAAGATTCCGGCAACAAATCCAATGACGGCCGCGGCCTTCGTATACTTGACTTGATCCTTCGGTGTCACGAAGACCGACAACTTAATGTTGTATAAGGTCCCCTTGGCGCCCGACCAAGCGCACCCAAAGATCCGTTTCATGGCCCCGCTATTCATGCAGCTGCCAGCCGAAAAATTCTTGGTCGTCCAAGAGATCATTGTCCAGGCTTCGCCTGAGACATCCATCTGGTTGACGGGGTCAGTTGGGTAACTGTATCGGTTGGCGCCGCCGTCCTGCACCGGGTCAGGCGAGAGGAAGAGCCCAGTGGTTGGGTTGTAAAGCCGACCGCCCATCAGTGTAAGACCCCCGACGCTATCGGTAGAGCGTTGATGGGTGCCAAGCCATCCGTACCGACCAGGATTGCCCCCAATCGGGTTGCCGTACTCGTCTGCTTCGCCGTAACTGTCAATGCTGCTCCTCCGTCGCCGACACGTAAGGCCCAAGCGCGATGTGCCCAGTACGACATTGCGGCTGGCTTCCAACTACTCGTTCCAACGTCGGCCCTGGATAGTCAGGATTGGGGTGTCACAGGGCGACAAGTCGTAGTCGTCGTATACCAGGTATCGCTTGTCTGGCGGCTGGATCCAGACGAGTTCTCGTACGTGTTGTACGGCCGCCTCGAGGTCGCCCCACGGGATTGATACGAGGTTGTCCCACTGATCCGGCGTCATGACGATCTCGATCACGGTCGAAGTCCCATCAGTCTGAGGAACGTTGACAACAAGGCCGTACGGATGGCGTTGCTCCACCACCCCCAACGAGCCCAAGACGTTGACCAGCTCGGTCCACCATGGGTCAGCTTCGACGCTCATTTCCTCAGCATCGCACGATCTGGGGCCCAGCAACTCCACGTGGCCGGGGACGGCAACGGATCTATGTTCACGGTGACGTAGTTGTATCCCGCGTCTGACGTGGCGCCACACGTGCTCGCCGACACGAGGATCAACACGTTGTCGGACCTGGCGGTGTCGTCGTCATGACCCCCGCTCCCCCGCTCATCACTGAATCTGGAAACCAGGCTGTGGGGCAGGTCAGTGTGTAACAAGGCCAGGGCCTTGCGGAGCGTTCAGGGCGCACTAGTTGACACCCGTCGGCGAAGAACTAGCGGCGTCAAACGGCCACGCGTCGCGACGCCATCCCACTGGCAATGTGCGCAGGATACAATCGTCTATCCCGTCCTTTTCGCGGCGCATCCTCATGTCGCGATCGGCGTCATCACGGCCTGCGTAAACGGCGATGCCCATCGGATCGGCAGCTTCGTTCACCTCGTCGCCGTCTGGGGTCAGCAGCACCGCATGCACAGTTTCGGTGGGGCCGCCGACCACCCGGTGGGCCTCCCACATCACTCGCGCGCCCGGCTCGCGACTCACGACTTGGGTCTCGATTTGAGCTGCCTCATCCTCTGTCCACACCACGGCGACGAGTGGCTCCGGCTGCTGCAAACCCGGGCGGCGGGCGTAGACGAGCTGGACCTCGCGTGAACCCCGATCAAGCGGCGACGTTGACCGAGCACGTCGTCTTTCCCGTGCTCGCCATGGCCAGCGTGCTGCGTCGTCCTTCATGGAGCGACCCCCTGCTCTGCTCTCACCCGCCACAGTTGAGCGTCTTGGCGGCCTGGGACAGCCTGGCATAGTACTTTTTGCCGCGGTACGAGATGGTGCCAGCTATGAATCAGCGGTGATAGACGATCGAGTAGCGGAATCTCAGTTCCTCCTCAAGGCGATGGGCCAGTCGTATCGCCCACGCATCGAAGTCCTTGCCGCGTTCCCCGCGGTTCCAAGCGTCCGCCCACTCGGCGACCTCGGTCGCCAAGCGAGGACTGACACCCAACCTGAGCGTCAACTCCTCGGGCAGCGAAAAGAGCAAACCCCAACCCCCGTCCCCCCACAACGGGACCGTGACGGTGTGCTCCCCCATGAAGCGCAGGGTGGCTCCAGCAGGTGGCAAGTCGCCTGATGCCTCTTCCGGCGGAACGGCGTGCCGCCCAGCGTCGCGATGCGCCAATGAGTGCCGTTCTTTACGACTCACGCTCTCATCATCACAGCAATCCGAGGACTGCTCATCACAAAGGCGGCAGTCAAGCTCCTGCACGCACGTAGTCCTCGACCACTACGCCCGACGCGAACGAGCGAGTGCTGTCCAGAGTGAATGGCCGCGGGTCCCACGGCGCCTCGCCGAACAACGGGATACCCGCCCCGAAGACCAGCGGGTTTCGTTTCAGTACCAGGCGGTCGATCTCTGGAAGTAGGGTGCCGGCGAGCTCTCCCCCGCCGCAAAGCCAGATGTCCAGGCCCCCTTCCTGCTTGAGGGCGCGGACGGTCGCGAGTGGATCCTCAATGAGGGTGATGGCCTGGTCGTGCTCACGGGTACGCCGACTGGCGACGAACTGGCGCAGATGTGGATATGGGCTCGCGATACCGGCGTTCAGAGCGGGAGCCAGCGTTTTCCACCCCATGATCACCGTGTCAAACCGGCTATTGGGCGACGAGATGCCGAGCGCCTGGCGGACGTGCCCGGGCAGCGCGTCGACGTACTCCTCGAACACGACCGAGGCATGGTCGCCTTCAACCAGGAAGGCGTCGAAGCCGCCCCCCAGCGGGTCCGCGATGTATCCGTCGATGCTGACGGCGACGTAGTAGACGAGGTTGCGCAAGACGCTCCAATCACGACAGATGTCGTGATTAAAGGTACAACAGACGTCGTGGTTTGGCTACGCTTCTCCTATGGCCCGCAATACCGAACGCCGCTCCGCCCTCGCTGACGCGGGGATCCGCGTCCTCGCGGAAGAGGGTGCGCGCGGTCTCACCCATCGCGCGGTCGACGCGGCGGCCGGCACCCCGCGCGGCACCGCCTCCAACTACTTCCCCAGCCGCGACGAGCTCATCTCAGCGCTGGTCGATCGCATCGAAGAGCGACTCACGCCGGCGCCTGAGGCAGTCGCTCCCCTCGAACACCGATCGCCTGACCGAGCACTGTTCGCCGAGTACCTGCGCGACGTGGTGCGGCGCCTCGTCGCTGATCCGCATGTGGCACTGGCACTCTTCGAGCTCCGGCTGGAGGCAGCGCGCCGCCCGACCGTCGCCGCCGCCCTCGGCGCCTGGCGACAGCGTGCTTTCGAGGAAGACGTCGCGTTCAACACCCGGGCCCAGCTGCCCGGCGGGCGAACCGAGCTGGCACTGCTCCACTACGCCATCGACGGGCTCATGCTCGACCACCTCACCGTCCCGCTAGGCACGGGCCTGTCGGTGCACGCCGTCGTGGACGAGCTGGTGGACCGCATCCTCCCGTGAGCCTGGCTGTGCGACGACCTCGGAGTCGCCCGAGTCACGACAGCACGTTCACCGCACGCGCCACGACGAGACCGAGGATCACGAGCGACACCACCGCCTGGATCGACATCACCGCCTTCGCCCACGGCACGAGCGGCATCACGTCGGTCGGGCTGAATGCCGTGGCATTGGTCAGCCCGAGATAGAGGTAGTCGACGAAGCGCGGTTGCCATCCCGGCGGGCATACCTCGGGGCTGAGCTGCTGGGGGAAGGCGAGATCGGGCGTGCGTGGCAACCGCTCGGCCCGCGCCGCGGCGCCACCGCTATCGAGCTCGAAATAGAGCAGGGCGCAGGCCAGGGCGGTCCCCAGCCACACGTTCCCGCCGGACTGCAGCAACTCTCGGGCCGAGTCGGTCTCAGGCCCCGCGGTGACCAGGTCGACGACGAGCTTGACGGTGGACCACACCGCGCCGAGCGTGAGCACCGTGATCAGCGCGACCGAGATCGCGCGCAGCACCGCGGACCGCCGCGAGATCCGGCCCGGGTCCCCCGCCAGCAGCGCCACCAGCAGCAGCCCGGCGACGGTAGGCAGCATCCAGCGCTGTCCCATCCGCAGGTCGTCGGGCAGCAGGACGGTCAGGGTCATCGCGACGACGACGGCAGCCGCCATCGGCAACCGCGACTCACCGAAGTCGCCTTCCTCGCCCTGGGCGGCCTCGGGGTCAGGCTCGGCCATGGACACCCTCCCCTGCCTGCCGCGCTTGCGCGAGAGGCCGCGTCAGTGGTGGAAGCTAGTACCCTCCTGCGCCGACAGCGACTCCTTGGGGCCGTGCTTGTCGAGGATCTTCATCGCGCGGCGGTAGTCATCGAGCAGCAGCGACGCCAGGTCGTGGCTGAAGTCGTGACGGACCAGGATGCGCTGGATGACCAGGTCCTCGCGGTCGGGGGGCAGCGTGTAGGCAGGCACCTGCCAGCCTCGGGTGCGCAGCCGATCGGCGAGGTCGAAGAGGTTCCACCCGTGGTCCATGCCCTCCTTGAGCTTCCAGGTCAGCCCCGGGATGCCGCCGCGACCGTCGTAGATCATCTCGAACGGGCCCATCTGGGCGATCTCGTCGGCGAGGTAGCGCGCCGTGGCGTAGCCGGCCTCGTGGATCTTGCGATATCCCTCCCGTCCCAGCCGGAGGAAGTTGTAGTACTGCGCGACGATCTGGCCACCGGGCCGCGAGAAGTTGAGCGCGAACACGGCCATGTCGCCACCGAGGTAGTTGACGTGGAAGACCAGCTCGTCAGGCAGTTCCTCGGCGTCGCGCCACACCACCCAGCCGACCCCGAGGGGTGCCAGGCCGAACTTGTGTCCGGACGCGTTGATCGACTTCACGCGCGGCAAGCGGAAGTCCCAGACGAGGTCGGGCTCGACGAAGGGCGCAAGGAATCCTCCGCTGGCGGCGTCGACATGAATCGGGATGTCGAGGCCCGTGTCGGCCTGGAGCTTGTCGAGGGCTGCCGCCACGTCCGCCACGGGCTCGTACTGGCAGGTGAACGTGACGCCCAGGGTGGGGACGACCCCGATCGTGTTCTCGTCGACCCGCTTGACCGCCTCCTCGGGCGTCATCAGCAGGCGGTCACCCTCCATCGGGATCTCGCGGAGCTCGACGTCCCAGTAGCGGGCGAACTTGTGCCAGCAGATCTGCACCGGACCGGTGACCAGGTTGGGCCTGTCGGACGGCTTGCCCTCGGCGCGACGACGGTCCCGCCACTTCCGCAGTAGCGCCATCCCCCCGAGCATGGCGGCCTCGCTCGACCCGGTGGTCGAGGTGCCCATCGTGTTGTCCGAGTCCGGGCTGTTCCACAGGTCGGCGAGCATGTGCACGCACCGTGCCTCGAGCTCCGCGGTCTGCGGGTACTCGTCCTTGTCGATCATGTTCTTGTCGACCGACAGCGTCATCAGCTCGTCTACCTCGGGCTCGACCCACGTCTGGCAGAACGTCGCCAGGTTCTGACGCGAGTTCCCGTCGAGCATCAGCTCGTCGTGCACCACCTGGAAGACGTGCCGGGCGACGTGCTCGTCCTTCGGGAACCGGTACTTCGGCATCGCGACCGACAGGTCGGTCGAGGCGAAGACGTCGTCCTCGAGGGCGTCTCGGACCGAGTGCTTCTTGTGCAACATCAGATTCGCTCCTCAGGTCAGCGCATGGTCGCGCGTCGGGGTGTTCGTTGGGTGCGGCTTCTTCCTTGGTCGAGCGCGCCTACGGCGTGGGGACGGTCTCCTCGGTGTCGAGCTTGTCGATCACGTCCTGCAGCGCCTTGGTCTTGTCTGGGCAGTAGGTCTCGACCACGGCCATGTCGTAGGCCACGACGCTCGGGTCGAGCACCACTCGGCGCAGGTTGTTCGAGTTGTTGCCGAACTGGGACAGCGCCAGCCGGTGCTGGAGCTCGTCGACGTTCTCGCAGCTCACCCCGCCGTCGGTGCCGTACAGGGTGGTCGCCGTGTCCATGTCGATCTCGGGCAGGCCGGCCGCGACGAGGTTCTGGTTGAGCACCTCGGCCAGCTGCACGGCCTGGTTGCTGCCGGAATCCTCTCCCCTGCCGGCCGCGGTGCACGCCGAGAGTGCGAGGCCCACGGCGACGGCAAGAGCGGCTGCTCGGTGCGTGACGGGACGGGCTGCTCGTGGTCGCGTCGTGATCATCGGACTCACGCCTCCTGAACCGGTGCGTCGGAATGGGTGTGGTCCGGGGAGGCCGCGATCTTCCACTGCGGCTTCCGCAGCCTGTAGAGCACGAAGGGCCAGACGCCGAGAAGGACGATGCCCGCCACGAGAATCAGGATGTAGACGCCCTGCGGCGTCGCGTCCGCGTTGCCCGACGGCTCGACGAAGCCGAGAAGGAAGGCGGCCGCGCTCGCCACGAACCCGAGCGAGCCGACCACGGGCATCGCCGGCGTACGGAACCCGCGCGGCACGTCGGGATGGGTGCGGCGCAGCCGCATGGCCGCCAGGAACATCACCATGTACATCAGCAGGTAGAGCTGCACGGCCATCGCGGTGAGGATCCAGAACACCGACTGCACCGACGGCAGCACCGCGAACAGGATGGCCAGCGCGGTGACGATCAGTCCCTGGACCATCATGATCGGGACCTGCATGCCGCGGCTGTTGGTGCCCTGCAGGCGCGGCGGGAGGTACCCCTCCTTGCCGACCAGCAGCAGGCCGCGGCTCGGGCCGGGGATCCAGGTGACCACCGAGGCGAGGATCCCGATGACGATAAGCAAGGCCATCACCGTGGTCCCCCAGGACATCCCGAGGTGGTTGAAGAAGACGTCGAAGGCCTGCAGCACTCCCTGCGTCAGGTTGACGCTGGATCCCGGGACCCCGACGGAGATGGCGAGCGTCGGCAGGATGAAGACGAAGAGGATCAGTACGACGGACAGCACGATCGCCTTCGGGAACTCGATGCTGGGCCTGCGCATCTCGGTGACGTGCACCGCGTTCATCTCCATGCCCGCGTAGGACAGGAAGTTGCTGACGATGAGCACGATGCTCGCCAGGCCGGTGAACTTCGGGAACCACTCCGCATCCCCGATCGGCTGCAGGTGCGACGTGCCGCCGTCCGACCAGTAGATGGCGGCGAAGACGATCAACGCTGCGGCCGGCACGATCGTGCCGATCAGGAACCCCCAGGTCCCCACCTTCGCGAACGCATCGACGCCGAAGGTCGCGATGAGGGTGGAGAACCAGTACACGACCAGGATCACCAGGCCGGTGAAGAGCCCCGAGTTGGCCAGCCCCGGGTCGAAGACGTAGGCCAGGGCGGAGGCGAAGAAGGCCAGCTGAGCGGGGTACCAGGCGACGTTCTGCATCCACTGCTGCCAGATCGCGAAGAAGCCGATCTGGTCGCCGTAGGCCTCCTTGACCCAGACGAAGACCCCGCCCTTCCACCCGCTGGCCAGCTCGGCGGCCACGAGCGCCACCGGCACCATGAACAGCAGCGCCGGCAGGACGTAGAGGAAGATCGACGCCCAGTCGTAGGCGGCCATGGCCGGCAGCCCGCGGACGCTGGCCACGGCCGTGGCGATGAGGATCGCCATCGACGTCCAACTGATGTAGGAGCTCTTCGCCGCCCGCTGGGCAGGGGGCTGGCGCTCTTCCCGAGTAGCCATGGCGAGGCCTTCCGGCTGATTTCCCCCTCGATGACGCTAATCGCCGATCTCGTGGCCCGCAATACTCAGCTGGCTCTGAGGTCCCGGCACGTCGGGCTCGGGAACGCGGTTTTGACACCCTGAACGGGGGGTAGTCATCACCGCATCACGGGGGAAGGTACCCAATGGCCGACTACACCGAGCTCGATCCGCGAGCAGCCGCATGCCGCCCGACGAGCCTCCCGCCTCACTGAGCCCTGATGCGGCGTCCGGGCTGGCCGGGCTCCTCGCCGAGCAGGTCGCGCATTACCGGGCGATAGCCGGCGAGTACGAGGACCACGACGTCGCCATCGCCGGCGGCGGGTCAGCCGTCGCGGCACTGGACGCGTTCCGGCCGGCGGGGTCCGTCCTGGAGCTGGCCTGCGGACAGGGACGCTGGACCGGACAGCTGCTGCGCCACGCCGCCGAGGTGACCGCGGTGGATGCCTCGCCGGAGATGCTCGCGATCGCCTCGCATCGTCTCGACAGCCCCCGGGTGCGCTTCGCGCGCGCCGACCTCTTCGGCTTCGAGCCCGACCGCCGCTACGACGTGGTCTTCTTCGGCTTCTGGCTCTCCCACGTGCCTCTGGAGCGGTTCGAGTCCTTCTGGGCGCTGGTCGCGGACTGCCTCAAACCGCGGGGCCGGGTCTTCTTCGTCGACGACGCCCACCGCTCCCCCGACGAGCTGGTGGAGGGCGAGACCTCGACGACCGTCCGCCGCCGGCTGAACGACGGGCGCACCCACCGGATCGTGAAGGTCCCCCACGAGGCGGCAGACCTCGAACGGCGGCTCGCCGCGCTGGGCTGGGCGGTGCAGGTGACGCGGACGTCCGGGCCGCTCTACTGGGGCTGGGGCGGGCGCAGCGGCCGGCGCGGCTGACGCGCTGCCCGAACCTTCGGGCCGGGTCAGGAGTGCAACTTGAGGGTCCCGGTGCCGTCTCGGTACAGCTCCCGGCAGGAGCCCTCGGAGATGCTGCACTCCCACAGGGAGGCCGCGTCGCCCTCGCGCACCACGCTGACCAGCGAGTCGCCATCGAGCCAGCCGACGTCGCCGGCTCCGGTCGGCAGCGCGTCCAGATCCTGGGCGACCCCGGTCCGGGGGTCGACGTGCACGGGAGCCCCGTCGAGGGTGCCCACCCAGGTGCCGCCGTCCGGCGACAGCTCGCCGGTCCCCTCCCCCGGCACCCTGCTCAGCCGCCGACCGGTCGAGGCGTCGAAGAAGCGCACCTCCTTGAAGGAGCTGAGCGCCAGCACGCCTCCGGAGAGGTCCGCTCCCAGGATGCCTCCCTGAGTGGCCAGTGCACGCGATCCTCCGTCGTGGAAGAGCGTCAGCCCGTCCGGATCCGACTCGACCCGGCGTGCTCCGTCGCTGACGTAGACGTCGGCGACCGGGTCGGGGAGCGGACTCCAGCCGCCACCCCCAGCCTCACGGATCAGCACGGTGCCCGAGGCGACCTGTGCCACCACGCTCCCGGTCGACGCGTCCAGCCAGGCGTGGTCCACCACCTGCCGAACCAGCCGGCGAGCGGTGCCGGCCCGGCCGGCTGCGGTGACAGGAACGCCGACGAGCGCTCCGGTACCGTCCGCCACGACCAGCTCGCCCGCCGACATCCCCAGCACGACCCGCGCCGGGATACCGGTCTCCTGGTAGCCGTTCGCCGTCCCCACCACCAGCTCGTCCTCGACGATGAAGCCCACCACCGAGCTCGGGGGCGCGACCACCGGATCGGCGCCGCTGGCGGGCCCGGGGGCAGGGTTGCTGCCGGTGGAGGGCAGCAGGGACGCTGCGCCACCCATCACCGCCGCGACCGCGGCCGCGGCCGCCAGCCCGGCACCGATCCGTGAACGGGCGCGGCGCCGGCGCTCCTCGCGCAGTCGCACCTGGAACGCGGCCCAGTCCGGCGTGGGCACGTCCACGGCCTCGGCCACGTCGATGAGGGACTGGCGTACGTCGGTGCGGCTCATGACAGCTCCTGAAGGATGGGAGGGAGATCGGGGAGGGCGGTGCGCAGCCGTCTCAGGGCGTGGTGCGTCTGGCTCTTGACGGTCCCGACCGAGCAGCCCAGCTCGCGGGCCGTCGCCTCCTCGGTGAGGTCCTCGACGTAGCGCAGCACCAGGGTGGCGCGCATCCGCGGCGGCAGGCGGCGGATCTCCGCCCACAGGTCCAGGTACTCGGCGCGGACGTCGAGACCTCCGCCGTGTCCCGGATCCGGAAGGTTCTCGGTGGGCAGTTCCCGCCCGCGCCGCCGCCAGTGGCTCGTCATCTGCCGCACCATCGCCTGGCGGACGTAGGCGTCCGCCGCCCCCTTGTCCCGGATGGCGTCCCAGCGCACGCAGGTGCGGGCCAGCGCATCCTGGAGAAGATCCTCGGCGCCGTGCCGCTCGCCCGTCAGCAGGTAGGCCGTGCGGTACAGGGCAGCCCACCGCGCCCGCATGAAGTCCTCGAACGCAACGTCCCCCACGCTGCTCATGTCCCACATCCCTTTGATGGTCACGATGGGTGAGGACACGCTCCACCCTCGATAGGTTGTGAGGCTGCCAGAAATCGTTGTCGGAGCGTGGACGGTTGGCAGTGTCGGTGGTGTGGGTCACGATGCTCGGGTGGGTGCCCGCCGGGGGCATCGAGAGACGAGAGGCCAGCCGATGTCCGAGGTACTGCTCTTCCACCATGCTCTCGGCCTGACCCCCGGCCTGCACGACGTCGCCGACCGGCTCCGGTCCGCCGGTCACCGCGTGCACGCGCCCGACCTCTTCGACGGGCAGGTCTTCGACGACCTCGATGCCGGCGTCCGCCACGCCCGGGAGATGGGTTTCTCCACGATCTCCGAGCGCGCACGCGCCGCGGCCGAGGACCTGCCCGCCTCACTGGTGTACGCCGGCTTCTCGTTGGGTGTCCTCTCCGCGCAGCAGCTGGCCCAGACCCGCCCAGGCGCGCGTGGGGCCC
Organism: Nocardioides sp. Z43_10; assembly: GCF_059766615.1. Taxonomy (NCBI): domain Bacteria; kingdom Bacillati; phylum Actinomycetota; class Actinomycetes; order Propionibacteriales; family Nocardioidaceae; genus Nocardioides; species Nocardioides sp. Z43_10. The sequence continues at coordinate 199,194 of NZ_JCBAJY010000005.1, forward strand.
TGCTCTTCGAGGCGTGCCTTCCGATCACCGAGTTCGGCACGTGGCCGGTGGGCCTGCCGGGCGAGATCCACGCCATGGACGCCGACCCCGAATTCGTGGATTCCGGCGACATCCAGGCGGCCCGCGCCCTGACGGCCCTGGACCCGGCGGTCACGCTGCACCTCTACCCCGGGGACCAGCACCTGTTCAGCGACCCCGGCCTCCCGTCGTACGACGAGCAGGCGGCGGCGCTGCTGTTCGACCGGGTGTTCACCTTCCTGGACCGGGTCGGCTGAGCGCGGTCACCAGGCCTTCAGCAGCCACGCTCCCCCGACCACCAGCCCCGCGAGCGTCACGGCCAGGAAGAGCCCGACCCAGAGCACGCCGGGGATCCGTGTCAGCCGCGCCAGCACGTCGGCGTCGGAGTCACGTCCTCTCCCCCGACGGCGGACGTGCTGCAGCTCGACGACGGCGCGCGGGGCGGCCAGCAGCAGGAACCACGCGCCGGCCTCGGCGACGAAGGCCTGCAGCGGGCCGCTCCCCCACCAGGTCACCGCGAAGACACCGCCCCCTGCCAGCGCGACGAGGTAGAGGCCGTGGAAGTTGCGGATCTGCACCAGCAGCAGACCCAGCAGCACCACCGCCGTCCACAGCGCCACCAGCGGTCTGCCCTGGCTCACCAGGAACGCGGCGCCCAGCCCGATCAGCGCCGGCCCCGGGTACCCCGCGGCCGCCGTGGCGATCATCCCGGGCCCGGTGGGGCGCCCGCTGGACAGCGTGAGGCCCGAGGTGTCGGAGTGCAGCCGGATCCCGGCGAGCCGGCGCCCACTGAGCAGCGCGGCGACGCCGTGGGCGCCCTCGTGCGCGATCGTCACCACGTGCCGGGTCCGGCGCCACACGCTCGGGATCAGGACCAGAAGCGCCGCCACGACGGCCGGGGCGAGCACGGACCACGACGGCACGTCTGCGGGCAGGGACACGCCGCCACTGTGCATCATCGGGGCGCGACCCGAGCGGTCCGGCCCACCGATCGAGGCAAAGTGGGGAGCGCGGTCAGCGGGTCCGCCAGACATGGCTACGCTCAGCCCATGACCACCAGCATCGACCTCGGTCGACCCACGCAGGGTGACGTCATCGACGTCATCCTCGACGACCACCGCCGCTTCGAGACCATGCTGCGCCAGCTGCGCGACAGCAGCGCCGACCGTGACGCCGTACGCCGGGCGTTCTCCGCCCTGCACGTGGCACACGCCCTGGCCGAGGAGCGGTTCGTCTACCCCGCCCTCGAGCGCAAGAACGCCATCTCCGACGACGAGGCCGAGCACGGCGAGGAGGAGCACGCCGAGGGGAACGAGGCGCTGCTCGCCGTGCTCGAGCTGAAGGGCACCGACACCCAGGCGTTCGACGACGCCGTGGAGGAGCTCACCGCGGCGGTGAGCCACCACCTCGCCGAGGAGGAGCTGACGATCCTCAACCCCGCCCGCGACGAGGTCTCCGCCCGCGTCCGCGCGGACCTCGGGCTGAAGTTCTGCGCCGAGCGCAACCGGCTGATCGACGCCGACTGCGGGTCGCTCTCGAACGTCCGCCGGCTGGTGGCCCAGGCCGAGAGCGCGGGCCTCCTCGACGACGACGACGACGAGGACTGACCGGCCGCGGCGCCCTCAGCGCCACGCCGACGGGCGGCGAGGCCCGGCTACCCGCAGGTAACTGGCGGATCGCACGCACCAGGTGACGGGGAATCTCCAGTTACCCGTCGGTCGCCCTGCGGCGGCGGGGCTGCGGGGCGGCTGGGTCACGGGGTGGCGAGCTGCTCGGAGTTGTGGCCGCCCAGGAGGGCCCGGGTCATCGCATTGCGGGTGTCCATCAACTCGTCCAGGGCCGCGTCGAGCTGGTCGGCACTGACCCGCAACGGCCGGCCGGGGTCCCCCTCGTCGTCCGTCTCCTGCGCCGAAGCTTCCTCCGCCGCGAGCACCGCCGCGCGCCGCAGGAGCTCCTTGAGGAACGACGCGGTGACGCCGGTGGTGCGCTCCAGCACACCGGCCAGCCGGCTCTCATCGACGTCCAGCGCGCCGCGGTAGAGGGCGAAGAGCCGTCCGCGTGCGTCGGCGTCGGGGTGGTCCAGCGCCACCGCCTGGTCCACGCGTCCGGGCCGCTGGGCCAGCGCGGGCTCGAGGACGTCGACCCGGTTGGTGGTCAGCAGGAACACCACGTCGGCGTCCTCGGCCAGCCCGTCCATCTCGTTGAGCAGCTCGAAGAGCAGCGGGTGCTGCCCCGGATGCATCCCGCGCTCCTCGGCGATCAGGTCGACGTCCTCGATCACGATCATCGCCGGCTGGAGCGAGCGCGCCACCGAGCAGGCCGCCCCGATCAGGTGCAGGCTGCTGCCGGAGAGCTGGACGATGGTGGTGTCCTTGAGCTGGCTGGTCAGGTAGCGCACCGTGTGGGTCTTGCCCACCCCGGGCGGCCCGTAGAGCAGCAGGCCGCGCTTGAGGTGCTGACCCGCCGCGAGCAGCCGGTCCCGCTGCCGGGCGACCCCCACCACCTGCCGGGTGATCGCCGAGCTCACCTCGACCGGCAGGATCAGGTCGTCGGCGGTCATCGAGGCCCGGCTGTGGAACGACAGCGCCGCCCGTCGCTCGCCGAACATGTCCTGGCCGAACGAGACCACCTGGCCGCGGTAGACGTTGTGCTCCAGCGCCAGGTCGCGGACCTCCGCGGCGAGACGGGCGGCGTAGCCCGCGGAGGAGGCGACCACCTCCAGGGTGGTCGAGCCTCGCCCCATGTCGGGGTCTCCGGCGCGCAGCAGCATCGCCGCGCGCTCCTCGCCCTCGGTGACCAGGAGGACCGCGCACACCAAGCAGGCCCGTACCTCGCCCTGCGGGCCGGCGGGCAGATTCATCCGGGAGACCGTCCCCGGCATCGGCCCGTGCATTCCCGTGGAGCTCATCAGCTCGGACAGGTCGAAGTCCCGGTGACGGTGGTTGAGCACACCGACCAACTGGTGCTCGCGCCCGGTCCCCGCGAGCCAGGCGTCCAGCCCGGCCTGCACGTTGACGTGCTCGTAGCCGGGCCACGCCTCGGTCACCACGTCCAGCGTCGCCGGCTCCTGGGCGAGGTGCGCGGCCAGCAGACGCCCGAAGGACGCCTGGTCCCCGGCTCGCGCCGTCCGCACGATCCGATGGCGGGTTCGTCTGGCCAGCTTGGCCAGGTCGGAGAGCCGCAGTCGCTCGTCGGGCTGCGCGGCCGGTGCCGTGACCACGCCCGGCGCGTCGCTGTAGGACAGGAACGAGTCGCTGGAAGTCGCGTACGCCGTCATCGGTTCCCCCTCGAGCCAGTGGGCCGTCAACCTAGTGGCTGACGGGCCCCGGCGCGAGGAAGTTGCGGCGTACGGCCCCGCTCAGGTGAGGACGGACTGCGCGGAGACCGCGCCGTGCCTGTCCTCGATGGCGTCGGCCAGCTTCTTCACGTCGGCGTCGTCGACGCTCACCCCGACCTCGCCGAACCCCTTGCGGAGCTCGTCCTCCACGACACGTTCCTCGGCGCCGTCCTGCCAGGACGTCACCCGGTCGACCACTACCTGGATCGCTTCCCACTTCTCTTCGCTCATGGCCGCGACGGTACCCAGCTCCAGCGTGCGAGAACGTGCTCGCGCCCATCGGTCCGCCGGTGACCGTCTCTGACGCTCACCAGTGCCCCGGCCTGTCCCAGCCCTCGGGCAGCGTGGTCCGGGCGTCTCCGCGGGCCGCGCTGACCTGGCTGGGCGACAGGAAGAGGGCTCGGGCCAGCCTGGCCCCGCGCAGGTCGGCGTCGCGCAGGTCCGCGCCGAGCAGGTCGGCCAGCGTCAGGTCGACCCCGCGCAGGTCCGCCGCGATCAGCCGGGTCCCCCGCAGGTCCGCTCCACGCAGGTCCACGCCTCGCAGGTCCGCACCGATCCGCTCGGCACCGCGCCAGCGCACCGACGAGGTGACCCGGCCGCGGAGCTGACCGGCAGCGCGGTCCAGGAGCATGCCGACCTGCGCCCGGTGCCGGCCGGGATCGACGCGCACCAGGTCGTCGGCGCCCAGCGCCGCGTCGCGTCGTACGGCGTCGCGGACCGCGCCGAGCTCGGCACGCAGCCCGTCCTCGCGGGCGGCGTCCAGACCCTGCTCCACGTGCCACAGCACCTCGTGCAGCTGGCGCAGCACCGCGAACGGAGCGGCCATCTGCTCACGAGGCGCCCCTGCGCAGGTCTCGTTGACCACCCGCTGCCCCGCCCCGAAGCAGTCGAAGACCGTGCACCCGGCGAAGCCGCGGGGCCGCAGCTGATCGTGGATGGTGCACCCGTGATCGTCGCCGAGATGGCGACACGCCTCCCCCGCGGCCTTGTCGAAGGCGAAGTCGGCCGAGCGCGCGAAGGGCAGCACCACGCAGCACAGGCCCACGCAGCGGCTGCAGTCGGCGCGGAGCTCGGGAGAGGCAATAAGGGAAGCGGGCACCCGTCCATCATCCTCGCCTGGCTAGGTTGTCCGCATGGCGACCGACATCGAGATCCCTTCCTACTCTCTGAACGACGGCACCACCCTGCCGGCCATCGGGTTCGGCACCTATCCGCTCAAGGGCGACGAGGCGGTCACCGCGGTCAGCAGCGCGATCGACCTCGGTTACCGGCTGATCGACACGGCCGTGAACTACGGCAACGAGCGCGAGGTCGGCGAGGGCATCCGCCGCAGCGGCGTGCCGCGCGAGCAGATCCAGGTCACCAGCAAGCTGCCCGGGCGCCACCACGCCTACGCCGACGCGATCGCCAGCGTGCGCGAGTCGGTCGCCGCGCTCGGCCTGGACTACATCGACCTGCAGCTCATCCACTGGCCCAACCCCAGCGTCGGGCTCTTCCCCGAGGCCTGGCGCGCGTTGATCGCGCTGCGCGAGGAGGGTCTGGTCCGCTCCATCGGCGTCTCCAACTTCAGCGGCGTCCACCTCGAGCGCATCATCGACGACACCGGCGTGGTGCCGGTGGTCAACCAGATCGAGCTGCACCCCCGGTTCCCCCAGCCGCAGATGCGCCACGAGCACCAGCGGCTGGGCATCCACACCGAGTCGTGGAGCCCGCTGGGCAAGCGCGAGGCCCCGCTGGCCGAGCCCGAGGTGACCGGCCCGGCCACCAAGTACGGCGTCACCCCGGCCCAGGTCATCCTGCGCTGGCACGTCGAGCTCGGCGCGACCCCGATCCCGAAGTCGGCGACCCCGCAGCGCCAACGCGAGAACCTCGACGTCTTCGGCTTCTCCCTGACCGACGAGGAGGTCGCGGCGATCACCGGCCTCGGGCGCCCCGACGGCCGGCTCTTCGGCGGCGATCCCGAGACCCACGAGGAGCAGTGAGCCCGGCCACCCCCTACCTGGCGGTCGACCTGCCCCGGCTGCACGCCAACCTCGGGCGTACGGCGCAGCGCGCGGCCGCCGCGGGCGTCGCGCTGCGCCCGCACGTGAAGACCCACAAGTGCCTGGAGATCGCGCGCCTGCAGGTCGCGGCCGGGGCTCGGGGCATCACGGTGGCCACGCTCGGCGAGGCCGAGCTCTTCGTCGCCCACGGGTTCGACGACGTGCTCATCGCCTTCCCGCTCTGGGTCGACGAACGAGCCGCTCGGCGTCTGCGCGACCTCCTCGACGGCGCCCGGGTCAGCGTGGCCGTCGACTCGGTGCCGGGTGCCGCGAACCTCGGGCGTCACCTGGGCGGCACCCCGCTGCGGGTGCTGGTCGAGGTGGACAGTGGGCACCGGCGCAGCGGCACGTCGCCCGAGCTGGCCGGCGAGGTCGCCCAGACGGCACGGCGCGCCGGACTGCAGGTCGACGGGGTGTTCACCTTCCCGGGGCACAGCTACGCCCCCGGGGCGTCGCGCACCTCCGCGCGCGACGAGGCTTCGGCCCTGCGCGGTGCCGCGCGGTCGCTGCGCGCCGCCGGCGTCGAGCCACGGGTGCTCAGCGGCGGCTCCACGCCCAGCCTGGCGCACGCCGAGACCGACCTGCTCACCGAGCTGCGCCCGGGGGTCTACGTGTTCGGCGACGCCCAGCAGTGGGAGCTGGGCGCGATGGCCCCCGCCGACATCGCGCTCACCTGCCGCACCACCGTGGTCAGCCACGCGGGCGGCCGGCTGGTCGTCGACGCCGGGAGCAAGGCCCTCGGCGCCGACCGCGCGCCGTACGCCAGCGGGTTCGGCCGGATGCTCACGCACCCCGATGCCCGGGTGGTGCTGCTCTCCGAGCACCACGCCGTCGTCGATCTCGCCGGTGCCACCCTGCCGCCGCTGGGCAGCGTGGTCGAACTCGTCCCCAACCACGTCTGCAACGCGGTGAACCTCGCCGACCGGCTGCACGTGGTCGACGCCACCGGACCGACGACCTGGGCCGTCGCGGGTCGCGGCCTCAACTCCTGAGGTCGCCCGGCCGGCCGTGAGGTGCCCTCGCCTACCATCGCCGCATGCTCCGACGACTTGTAGCGGTCCCGACCGCCGTCCTGATGATGACCCTGCTCGCCTCGTGCGGCGACGACTCCGACGACAGCGACAAGGCCGGCGACACGGCCAGCTCGAGCGAGTCCGCCAGCCCCAGCGAGTCGGCCTCGGCCACGCCGAGCGAGGGTGACGCGCAGGCGAGCGGAGCCTGCGAGTACGTCGCCTCCGGTGACGCCGCCAAGGAGGTCGAGCTTCCTCCGGCCGAGCCGACGGTGAAGGGGAAGGTGCCGGTCACGATCAGCACCGGGCTCGGCGAGATCAAGGCCACCCTGGACGCGAAGAGCGCCCCGTGCACGGTGAACTCGTTCGTGTCGCTGGCCGAGCAGGGTTACTACACCGACACCGAGTGCCACCGCCTGGTCACCTCGGGCATCTACGTCCTGCAGTGCGGCGACCCGACCGCGTCGGGCATGGGCGGACCCGGGTACTCCATCCCCGACGAGCTGTCCGGCACCGAGGACTACTCCGCGGGTGCGCTGGCGATGGCCAAGACCTCGATGCCCGACTCCGGCGGCTCGCAGTTCTTCATCGTCTACGAGGACTCCAACTCGGGGCTGGCCAAGGACTACACCGTCTTCGGTCGCCTGGACGCCAAGAGCACCAAGCTGATCGCCGACGCGGCCGCCGCCGGGACGGCCGAGGGGACGCCTGACGGTTCGCCGAAGACCGCGGTCGAGATCACCGGGGTGAGCGTCAAGTAGCACCGCGCGGCGGGCTCACAGCCCGAAGCAGACCCCGGTCAGCGACTCCGACCTCGCCCACACCTCGCGGGCGACGTCGGGGTCGCTGGCCGTTCGGCTGCGCCCCACCTGGGTGGGCCAGCCGAACAGCTCCCCGGCCCGGTGCGGACCGACGTAGCTGTTGCCCGGCACGTCCATGGTGGCCGCGAACAGCGGGGACAGAGCGCCCCGCTCGGGCGGCATCCCGACCAGGCGGTTGCCGACCTGGGCGAGCGCGGTGAAGGCGCGTGAGCCGGTGTGCCCCTGGATGCCGGTGGCGCTGTAGCCGGGGTGGGCAGCGACCGCGCGCAGGGTGGACCCGGCGGCGGTCAGCCGGCGCTGCAGCTCGGCGATGAACAGCAGGTTGCACAGCTTGGACTGCGCGTAGGCGCCGTAGCGGTGGTAGGGACGCCGCTCCCAGTTCAGGTCCGCGGCGTCGAGGTGGCCGGAGCGGTGTGCCGCCGACGCGATCGCCACCACCCGGTCCGTCACCCGCGGCAGCAGCAGGTTGGTCAGCAGGAAGTGACCCAGGTGGTTGGTCGCCAGCTGGAGCTCGAGCCCGTCGCCGGTGCGGGTCAGCGGCAGCCCCATCACCCCGGCGTTGTTGATCAGCACGTCGACCGGCCCGGTGCCGGCGGCGAACTCGCGTACGGCGTCCAGGTCGGCGACGTCGAGCTGGCGGAGCTCGAGGTCGCCCTTGACGCCGCGGATCAGGTCACGGGCCTTGTCCGGTGAGCGCACCGCCATCGTGACCTGGGCTCCCGCCTCGGCCAGCCGCCGGGTGCACTCCAGCCCGAGCGCGCCGGTGGCGCCGGTGATCAGGAAGCGACGCCCGTGCTGGGAGGGCATCCGCGCCGTCGTCCACCGCGGCGGGCGAGGCCCACGGTTCGCCATCAGGCGGGGTCCTGGCCCGGCTGCGCTGCCCCCGACGTGCCTGACTCGCACAGCACCGGGGTGCCGACCTCGACGGTGCGGCTGACGGTGCACAGCCGCTCCCGGGTCTGCTCGATCGCCCGGGGCAGCATCGCGCGCGCCCGATCCCCGGCCTCGTCGTCGGGGAAGACCACGTCGAAGCTCACCCGCAGGTCGCTCAGCCGGTTGCCGAGCTCGTCGCGGATCTTGTCGCCCTCGGCACGCACGTCGAAGGACAGCGCCTGCGCGCGGCGCCCGGTGATGAGGTCCACGTTGATCGCGCTGCACCCGGCCAGGGCGACCAGCAGCAGCTCGACCGGCGTGAAGTCGGCGTCGTCGCCGGAGCCGAAGTCCAGGACCCCGCCCCGGACGTTGGTGGCGCGGTAGCGACCCTCGCCGGTGCGGGTCAGGTCGATGCTGCGCCGGGTGTCCTCGCTCATGGGCCACACCCTGCCAGAGTCGGCGCGCCCGCGGACACGCCCGGGATCGGGCCCGGCTTGTCCGGGGGCATCGCCCGAGCAAGGGTGGTGGCTGTCTCTGTACGCAATCGGAAGGTCGAGCATGCTCACCCTCACCGAGAACGCCAGCACGATCGTCAAGGACATCACCTCCCAGCAGGGTCTCTCCGACACTGCCGGCCTGCGGATCACCAGCGAGGACTCTCCCGAGCCGTCGTTCGCGGTGACGGCGGCGCCGCAGCCCGAGCCCGGCGACCAGATCGTGGAGGCGGGCGGCGCACACGTCTATCTCGACGCCCCGGCCGCCGAGCAGCTCGACGACAAGGTGCTCGACGCGCGCGTCGACCAGGAGGGCCACGTGGAGTTCGCTCTCGGACTCCAGGGCTGAGCCACCGCTCGGCCACCTCCCCACAGCATCACCCGACGTCCCTCGTCACCAGGGCCCGACCTTCCGGTCCGGCTCTCGCGGCGGGGGACGTCGCCGTTCGGTGAGGCTCGCGCGAGTGTCGCCTCCCGGTCCGCTGGCACCTGGGGCTAACATGGATGTTGCCATCGCGCGGTCGTTGCCGCGCGGGGCGATCCGGCCACCACCTGGTGGTCGTAGGTTCCCTGATGAGGACGGGCCGTCGGGCCCGTCTCGTCGATCTCTCGCAGATCTGTGGGGCCACGTGTCGTCTCGGAGTGGGCCCCGGTCTGCCTCGCATGACGTCCCAGCGTCCCGGCTGTGCGCCGCGAGCGGGTGCAAGACCCCGTGGCGGCGCCCGTGCCGGGTATCCGGAGGAGGAGTCTGTGGCTCGACGAGGCCAGCGCCAGCAGGGTGCTCGCCGTAGCGCCCCGCGCGATCAGCGTCGCGTGCGCGCGCGTGACAACGAGGGCGTCATCCCGGTCCTTGCCCGCGCGGTGCGCGAGATCGAGGCGGCGGTGTCCCGTGGGGCGGTGATGCCCTCGACCCGCACGAAGTTCCAGGTGGTGGCGCTGCTGGTGCGCCAGGAGCGCGAGCGCATCAAGAGCGACGCGACCGCCAGCGAGGCGCAGCGCGGGGAGCAGCTCAAGCGGCTCGACGGGATCGCCACGATCCTGGCGACGACCGCCGTACGCGACACCTCCCTGCTGACCCTGCTCGACGAGAAGGCCGTGGTCTCGGACTCCGCGAAGGCCCTCAAGCGGGAGATGCTGGAGGCGGCCGGCCTCGAGGTGCCGGTCGAGGAGGCGCCGCCCGCTGCCGCCACGACCGGTGGCCGACCCGAGCGCCAGGTGGTGCCGCAGTCGGTGATCGCGCGCCAACTCGCCAACCCGTTCCTGGTCCCCGACTTCTCCGCGGCGCCGCCGCGGCCCAAGAGCCAGCGGCTGCTGGCCGACTGGGAGCTGCTCGGCCCGCTCTTCCGCTCCTTCGAGTACGGCGGTGGCCGGGCGCGCGCCTGCATGCCGCTGCCCGAGCCGTCCGCCGTGAAGCTGCCCGGCGACCTCGAGCTGATGCCGCACCAGGCCCAGGTGGTGGCCGCGGCCGCGGCCGGGCACCGGACCTTCCTGCTGGCCGACGAGCCCGGCCTGGGCAAGACCGCCCAGGCGCTGCTCGCCGCGCAGGCCGCCGAGGCCTACCCGCTGCTCGTCGTCGTGCCCAACGTGGTCAAGACCAACTGGGCGCGCGAGGCGGGCCTGTGGACGCCGAACCGGCCCGCCACGGTGATCCACGGCGACGGCGAGAGCATCGACGGCTTCGCCGACATCGTGATCGTGAACTACGAGGTCCTCGACCGCCACGTCGGCTGGCTCGGCGACCTGGGCTTCCGCGGGATGGTCGTGGACGAGGCCCACTTCATCAAGAACAAGAGCTCCCAGCGCTCCCAGCACGTGCTGCAACTCTCCGAGCGGATCCGGCGCCGGATCGCCCGTCCGCTGCTGATGGCGCTGACCGGCACCCCGCTGATCAACGACATCGAGGACTTCCGGGCGATCTGGCAGTTCCTCGGCTGGATCGACGACAAGGCGCCGCTGCCCGAGCTGATGGACAAGCTCGAGGAGGCCGGGCTCACCCCGGCCGACCCCGGCTTCTACGCGGCGGCGCGCAACAGCGTGGTCGACATGGGCATCGTGCGACGCCGCAAGATCGATGTCGCCGCCGACATCCCGGCCCGCCGGGTCGCCGACCTCCCCGTGGAGCTCGACGACGAGGTCGGCCGCTCGATCCGTCAGGCCGAGCGCGAGCTGGCCCGCCGGCTGGTCGAGCGCTACGACGGCGCCCTCGAGCGTCGTACCTCGAAGGTCGTGGTGGACGGCATCGACCACGAGCTGGTGCGTCGCGTCGCGACCTGGGAGCGCGAGGACACCGCCAGCACGCCGAGCGACGAGAACGTCTTCTCGATGATGCGCCGGATCGGGCAGGCCAAGGCCGGGCTGGCCGCCGACTACGCCGCCCAGCTCGCCCGCTCGGTCGGCAAGGTCGTCTTCTTCGCCAAGCACGTGGACGTGATGGACCAGGCCGAGGAGACCTTCGCCCGGCGCGGGATCAAGTACTCCTCGATCCGCGGCGACCAGACCACGGCGCGGCGCCAGCGCAACATCGACGCCTTCGTCAACGACCCCGAGGTCGCCATCGTGGTCTGCTCGCTGGCCGCGGCCGGTGTCGGCCTCAACCTCCAGGTCGCCTCGAACATGGTCCTCGCCGAGCTCTCCTGGACCGACGCCGAGCAGACCCAGGCCATCGACCGGATCCACCGCATCGGCCAGGAGGAGCCGGTCACCGCCTGGCGGATCATCGCCGCCCAGACGATCGACACCAAGATCGCCGAGCTCATCGACAGCAAGGCCGGCCTCGCCGCCCGCGCCCTCGAGGGCTCCGACGAGGAGCTCCCCTCCTCCGCCGACGTCCAGCTCGAGGCCCTGGTCGCCCTGCTCACCGAGGCGCTGGAGGCGCGGGGCTGAGTTTGTCCCAGCAGCACCTGCTTTCACGAGTTAACTCGTGAAACCCGCACTTCCCAGGCGTTGCAACGCGTGGGAAGTGCGGGTTTCGTGTGGGAAGTACGCCGAGAGTTGCCGCTCATGCCCGCGGAACCCTCGGCGCGCCGCCCCCTCGGCGCGGCGCCGCCCCTCGGTGCGCCGCCCCCTCGGCGCGCTGCCCCCTCCGCGCGCCCCCCTCCCACCCGCCCCCGCGACCCGTCACTCGCGCCGCGACACGCCGCACAAATGGTCGAGGCAATGACGGGTCGCGTCAGGCGGGCTGGAACCAGGCCCGGGAGGAGGCGGTGAGCTGGTCGGCGTACCTGGCCAGCAGCGGGCCCGCCACGGCAAGGATCACCACGTAGCCGGAGGCGAGCGGGCCGATCTCGGTGTAGCCGGCGGTCACGGCCAGCTCCGCGATCACGATCGAGAACTCGCCGCGGGCGATCAGCGCGGTCCCGGCACGGGCTTGGCCCATCGCCCCTACGTGGTCGCGACGTGCGGCGTAGATCCCGGTGGCCACCTTGGTCAGCGCGCAGACGACGGCGAGGGCCAGCGCGGCGGGCAGGAACGGCACCACCTCCTGCACCGAGGTGGTCAGCCCGAAGGAGAGGAAGAACAGGGCGGCGAACAGGTCGCGCAGCGGCCGGAGCACGTCGCGCGCCCGCTCCGCGGTCCCCGGCGGGATCGCCAGGCCGACCAGGAACGCGCCGACGGCGGCGGAGGCGTCCACCAGGTAGGTCAGCCCGGCCACCACGAGCATCAGCCCCAGCACGCGCAAGAGGACCTGCTCGTCGCTCTCGTGACCCAGCACGCGGCCCAGGTGGTGGCCGAAGCGCCGACTGGCGAAGAGCACCAGCAGCACGACGCCGAGCGCGCCCGCGACCGCGACCATCGCAGCGAGCATCGAGCCGCCGGAGAGCACGACCACCAGGAGCGGCAGGAACACCGCCATCATGATGTCCTCGAGCACCACCACCGACAGCACCGCCGGGGTCTCGCGGAAGCCGGTGCGCCTCAGGTCGCTCAGCAGGCGGGCCACGATGCCCGACGACGAGATCCAGGTGATCCCGCCGAGCGCGAGACAGGCCTGCCAGTCGTAGCCCAGCAGCCACCCCGCCACGAACCCCACCGGGGCGTTGAGCACCAGGTCGACCACTCCCGAGGGGGTGTGCCGCTTCATCGACGCCGCGAACTCCTCGGCGGAGAACTGCAGGCCCAGCATCAGCAGCAGGAGCAGCACGCCCAGCTCGCCGGCGACCTCGATGAACTCGCTGGAGGCTCCCAGGTTGTGGATCCCGCCCTCGCCGAGCATCAGCCCCGCGACGAGGAAGAAGGGGATCGCCGAGAGACCCAGGCGCCCCGCGACGTTGCCCAGGAACCCGAGGATCAGCAGGATGACCCCGAGCTCGAGGAAGAACGACTCCACGCCGGCGGCGCCTAGCCGAGGAGGATGCGGCGGACCGCGTCGAGGGCCTCGCGGCTGCCGATGACCACCAGGGAGTCGCCCGCCAGCAGCCTCTCCCCCGGTCCCGGGGAGGTGATCACCCGCTCGCCGCGCACGACCGCCACGATCGAGGCACCGGTCAGCGTGCGACACCGGGTCGCGCCCAGCGAGGCGCCGTCGTACGGCGAGCCGGGCGGAAGGTCGACGGTGTCGGAGATCAGGCCCGGGATCTCGCGGGTCAGGTCCGCGTACTTCTCCACGATCCTGGGCGCGCCCAGCAACCCGGCCAGCGTCTCGGCCTCGTCACGCGAGAGCGAGAGGAGCGTCTCGGCGGCGTCGGGGTCGCGCCGCTCGTAGCGCAGTAGGTCGAAGGACCCGTCGCGGCGCGCCACCACGCCGGTCCGCACGCCTTTCCGCGTCTCGAACTCGTAGACGACCCCCACACCCGGGAGCAGGATCTCGGTCACGTCCATGAGGGTCAGTGTGCCGCAGCCGTCGGGCGCCGTTCGGGTTCTGGCGACACCGGGGACCGCGGGCGTGTCGCGGCCGACGGATGCCACCTAGGCTGGGTGGGTGACGACCCCCTCCCAGAGCCTCCAGCACACCGAGGCGCAGGCGCGCGCCGAGCTTCTCACCGTCGAGGAGTACGACGTGCGTCTCGACCTGGCCGCGGACGACGCGACGTTCTCGTCGGTGACGACGATCCGCTTCGACAGCGCCGGCGGCCCGACGTTCCTCGACCTCAAGCCCGCGCGCGTGAACGAGATCCGGGTCAACGGGCAGGTCGTCGACGCTGAGCTCCTCTCCCGCGGCCGGCTGCCGCTACAGACCGTGCCGGGCCGCAACGAGGTCGTCGTGGACGCGGTGATGCGCTTCCGCAACGACGGCGAGGGCCTGCACCGCAGCGTCGACCCCGCGGACGGGAAGCACTACGTCTACGGCATGTCGTTCATGGACGCCGCGCCGAGCATCTTCGCCTGCTTCGACCAGCCGGACCTGAAGGCGCCCTACACCTTCCACGTCACCGCACCCACCGACTGGGTGGTGGTCGGCAACGCACCGGGCCGCCAGGTCGAGCCCGGCAGCTGGGAGTTCGAGCAGACCCGGCCGCTCTCGACGTACTTCGTCACGCTGGTGGCCGGGCCCTACCACCTGATCCGCGACGAGCACGACGGCATCCCGCTCGGGCTCTCCGCGCGCGCCTCGATCGCCAAGGACCTCGAGGCCGACGCCGACGAGCTGTTCACGATGACCAAGCAGTGCTTCGACGAGTTCCACCGGCTGTTCGGGATCCGCTACCCGTTCGGGGACTACCACCAGGCGTTCGTGCCCGAGTTCAACGCCGGCGCGATGGAGAACCCCGGCTGCGTGACGTTCCGCGATCCGCTGATCTTCAGCTCCCGGGTGACCCGCGGCGTGCGCATCCAGCGCGCCACCACGGTCGCCCACGAGATGGCCCACCAGTGGTTCGGCAACATCGTCACGCCGCGCTGGTGGGACGACCTGTGGCTCAACGAGTCGTTCGCCGAGTACATGGGCAACCGGGTCACCGCCGACGTGACCGAGTACGGCGACGCCTGGACCCACAACGCCTACGCCCGCCGCCAGTGGGGGCTGATCGCCGACCAGCGGCCCAGCACCCACCCGGTGGCCGGCAACGGCGCCGTCGACGCCACCGCCGCGCTGCAGGACTTCGACGGCATCTCCTACGCCAAGGGCTCGGCGATCCTCAAGCAGCTCAACGCCCGGATGGGCGACGAGGTGTTCCTGGCCGGCGCGATCGACCACTTCACCCGCCACCGCTTCGCCAACGCGACCATGCACGACCTGTTCACCAGCTGGGAGCAGGCCGGCGCCCGGGCCCTCACGTCGTTCACCGACAACTGGCTGCGCACCGCCGGCCCGGACACCATCGTCCTGGACCGGGCGGCCGGCCTGCTGCGCCGTACGCCGCCCGCCGCGCACCCCGCCGACCGCGAGCACACCTTCCGGGTCGCGGTCGCCGAGCCTGGCGGCGACTGGAGCACCAGCCGGGTCACGCTGACCGGCGGCGTCACCCCCTACGACGCTCCGGTCGGGGCCGCCGTCGTGCTGGACCCCTTCGAGGACACCTGGGCGCTGGTGCAGCCCGACGGCGAGACCGTCGCGGCGCTCCCCGCGCTGCTGGCCGAGACCGACGACCAGCTGCTGCGCGCCGGCATCTGGAACGGCGTGCGCAGCGCCTTCCACAACGCCGCGGTCAGCCCCGAGCGGGTGCTGGACCTCGTCGAGGCGGCGATCCCCGTCGAGACCAACGACGACGCGACCGGCTCCACGCTGCCCTGGGCGATCGGGAAGGTGGCGACGCTGTCCCACGACCCGCTGCGCGCGCTCGACCGGATCCACCACGCCTGCCGGACGCTGCTGGGACGCACACCGGCCGGCTCGACCCTCCAGCTGTCCGCCTTCCAGTCCCTGGTGTCGTCGTGCCGCGAGGCCGCTGCGCTGCGGGGCTGGCTCGACGGCCGCGAGCTGCCCGAGGGACTCGAGGTCGACCTCGACCTGCGCTGGCGGATGCTGGCCCGCCTGGCGGTGCTCGGGGAGATCACGCGCGGCGAGCTCGACGAGCGGCTGCACGCCGAGCCGACCGCACGCTCGCGCGTGGAGCACACCCGAGCGGTGGCCTCGCTGCCCGACGCGGACGCCAAGGCCTGGGCCTGGCGCCGGTTCACCGGTGAGGACGACGTGCCCAACTACGAGCTCGCCGCCGCCGGGGAGGGCATGTGGCAGGTCGGGCAGGAGCACCTCACCCAGGAGTACGTGGAGCGCTACTTCGCCGAGCTGCCCGGCACCGTCGCGGTGCGCAGCGGCTGGAGCCTGGCGGATGCGGCGCAGGCGTTCTTCCCGATGACCGCGACCGACGAGGTGACCCTGACCCGGGCCCGCACCCTGGCGGGCTCCGCGGACCTGGACCTGAGCCTGCGCCGACGGGTGATCGACATGGCCGACGAGCTGGCGCGCCGGCTCGCCGTACGCAAGGCCTTCGGGCGGGTGTGAGCCCGTGACAGGCCTCGGGGACGGCAAGCCTCGGCGTCCCGGTCCGACCGTGCGGACCCGGGTGCGGGAGCTGACACCGGACGGCGAGCGTCACCACGAGGACCGGCTGGCCACCGAGGAGCCGCTGGAGATCCGGCTCGCCTGGCCGGGACGTGCGGCCGAGCGGGTCTGGGTCACCATGCGCACGCCCGGCCACGACTTCGAGCTGGCCGCGGGCTATCTGATGCACGAAGGGGTGGCGGGTCCGGGACATCTCCACACGGTGGCGTACTGCACCGACAGCGACCTCGAGCCCGAGCAGGAGTTCAACGTCGTGACCGTCACGCTGAGCGCTCCCCCGGCCTCCGACCCGACCCACCGGCACGGCGCGATGAGCGCCGGCTCGTCGGCCTGCGGGGTGTGCGGCAAGGACAGCATCGCCGCGGTCCTCGACGTCCCCCGCCCGTCCCCCTGGACCGGTCCCCTGCCCAGCCCGGACGTCGTACGAGGCCTGCCCGAGCGGCTGCGCGTCTCCCAGCGGGTGTTCGCGCGCACCGGCGGCGTGCACGCGGCCGGCCTGTGCACCGCCGAGGGCCGGATGCTCGTCGTGCGCGAGGACGTCGGGCGGCACAACGCCGTCGACAAGGTCACCGGCGCGCGGGTCCTGGCGGGCGCCGCCTCGGCCGACGCCTGCCTGGTGGTCAGTGGCCGGGCCGGCTTCGAGCTGGTGCAGAAGGCCGTCGCGGCCGGTGTCGGCTCACTGGTGGCGGTGGGCGCACCGACCAGCCTCTCGGTGCGGCTGGCCGAGGAGTCCGGGCTGGCGCTCTACGGCTTCACCGCCGAGAGCCGCTGCGTGCGCTACAGCTGAGCGCGTCACCCACCGCCGTTGTCGCCGCCCAGCGAACCGGGCCGGTCGTCGCGCACCGTCCCGTCGCAGGCCGGGTCCAGGCAGCGTCGCTCGGTGCTCGGGTCGGCGCCCGGCGGCAGGGCCACCGGTCCTCCGCAGCGCGGGCAGGTCAGCTCGTCCATGCCTCCACGCTAGCCCGTGTGACCAGGGCCGAGGGCGCTGAACGGCGTGGGCTCCGGCGGACTGTCGGCGGCCTCTTCTACGGTCTTCTCGTGCGCATCCTCCACACCTCCGACTGGCACCTGGGGCGTTCCTTCCACCGCGAGGGCATGCTCGAGCACCAGGCTGCCTACGTCGACCACCTGCTCGCGGTGGTGCACAGCGAGCAGGTCGACCTGGTGGTGGTGTCCGGGGACGTCTACGACCGCGCGCTGCCGCCGGTGGACGCCGTCCAGCTCGCCGACGAGACCTTCGCCCGCCTGGCGGCCTCTCGCGCCCAGGTGGTGGTGACCAGCGGCAACCACGACTCGGCGCGCCGGCTGGGCTTCAACTCCCGGCTGATCGACGCTGCGGGCGTCTTCATCCGCAGCGACGCCACCACCGTCGGCACCCCGGTGCTGCTCGACGACGAGCACGGCCAGGTCGCGGTCTACGGGCTGCCCTACCTCGACCCCGACGCCGTCCGCGAGCCGTGGGCGCTGACCGGGCGCTCCCACGAGGCCGCGCTCGGCGAGGCGATGCGCCGGGTCCGCACCGACCTGGCCGGCCGCGCCGGCACCCGCTCGGTGGTGATGGCGCACGCCTTCGTCGCCGGCGCGGAGCCGAGCGACTCCGAGCGCGACATCAGCGTGGGCGGGGTGTCGATGGTGCCCACCTCGTTCTTCGACGGCATCGACTACACCGCGCTGGGGCACCTGCACGGGCGGCATACGCTGCGCGACTCGGTGCGCTACAGCGGCTCCCCGCTGGCGTACTCGTTCTCGGAGGCCGCGCACCGCAAGGGCTCCTGGCTGGTCGAGCTGGGCCGCGACGGGCTGGGCAGCACCGACTTCGTCGAGGCGCCCGTCCCGCGTCCGCTGGCCCGGGTGCGCGGCGAGCTGGAGTCGCTGCTCACCGACCCCGAGTTGAGCGTGCACGAGGGATCCTGGCTGCAGGTGACCTTGACCGACGACGTGCGTCCGCTGCAGGCGATGGAGCGGCTGCAGCGCCGTTTCCCGCACACGCTGGTGCTCGGCTTCGAGCCCGCCGGCGGCGGTGCCGTCACGGTCGCCGGTGCCGCGGTGCAGGGGAAGTCCGATCACCAGATCGCGCTCGACTTCGTCCGGGACCTGCGCGGCGCCGACGCGTCCGAGGCGGAGTCGGAGCTGCTGCTCGACGCCTGCGACAGCTGCTGCGACGACCGTGACCTCGACGTCAGCGTGCCGCTCGCCTCGGGGGACGCGCCGTGAGGATCCACCACCTGCAGGTCACCGCGTTCGGCCCGTTCGCCGACACCGCGGAGGTCGACTTCGACGAGCTCTCCGAGTCCGGGCTGTTCCTGCTCGCCGGGCCCACCGGCGCGGGCAAGACCAGCATCCTCGACGCGGTCTGCTTCGCACTGTACGGCGACGTGCCCGGGGACCGCAGCGCCGCGCGACGGCTGCGCTGCGACACCGCCGCGCCGGGGGTGGCCCCGCGGGTGGTGCTCGACACGACCCTGGCCGATCGGCGCTTCCGGATCACCCGCTCCCCGGCCTGGGAGCGCCCCAAGAAGCGCGGCAGCGGCACCACCACCGAGCAGGCCAAGGTGCTGGTCGAGGAGCGCCAGGGCGCCCAGTGGGTGCACCTGTCGAGCCGCAACGACGAGGCCGGCCATCTGGTCACCCACCTGCTGGGCATGAACATGTCGCAGTTCACCCAGGTCGCGATGCTGCCGCAGGGGCAGTTCCAGGCCTTCTTGCGCTCCCGCTCCGAGGACCGTCAGAAGCTGCTGCAGAAGCTGTTCCGCACCGACCGCTTCGCCGACATCGAGCGCTGGCTGCGCGATCGGCGCATCGAGCTGCGCAAGGGCTGCGAGACCCGGCGCGCGGACGTGGTCGCGGTGCTGGGGCGGATCAGCGAGTCCGCCGACGAGCCGACGCCCACGGAATGGGAGGAGTCGCTGGAGTCGGCCGCGGAGGACGGCACCCTGCGTAGCTGGGCGGTCGACCTGCTCGGGCGTGCGGAAGCCGACCACCAGGACCTCGCGGCGTCGCTGGCCGTCGCGGTCCCCGCGGAGCGTGTGGCCCGGGAGTCCCTCGAGGAGGGGCGCCGGCTGCGCGAACGCCGGGAGCGGCACGCGCGCGCCCTATCCGCGCTGGAGGCGCTGGACGCCCGCGCGCAGACGGCGGACGAGGGCCGACAGCGTCTGCAGCGCGCCCGCCGGGCCGCCGCCGTGCGTCCGCTGCTGCGGCTGAGCGCGCAGACGCTCACCGCCCGCGAGCGCGCCGCCACGTCGGCCGCCCAGGCCCGCAGCGAGGCGGCAGCGCTGCTGGGAGCCTTCGACGTGGACGCCAAAGACGTCGAAGCGGCCTGCGAGCGTGCCCGCGACCAGCTCGCCGCGGCGCGTGCGCTGCTGCCCCGCGAGGCGGACCTGGACCGCGTCCGCAGCGAGCTGGCCACCAGCTCCCAGCGCATCGAGGCGCTCTCGGCCGAGATCACCCGTCTCTCCCAGCGCGGTGAGCAGCTGCCCGGGCGACTCGAGCAGACCCGAGCGGCGCTGGCTGAGTCGCTGGCGGCCGAGACCCGGGTCGCCTCGTTGGAGTCACGCCGCACCGAGCTGGAGAGGCAGCGGGAGGCCTGCCGCCAGGTCGCTGCTCTGGAGCCGGCCCTCGAGGAAGCCCTCGCTGCCCTGAGCGAGGCCGTGGACCGCACGCAGGCGCTGCGCGAGCGGTGGCTGTCGCTGCGTGAGGCTCGACTCGAGGGCATGGCCGCGGAGATCGCCGGCCAGCTCGCCCACGGCACCTGTTGTCCGGTGTGCGGGTCCGAGGAGCACCCGCTCAAGGCGGTACCGGCCAGTGGTGCGCCCAGCGAGCGTGACGAGAAGGAGGCCCGCAGGACGCACGAGGACGCCGAGATCGCCCGGCTCGCCCACGAGCAGCAGGTCCGCGACCTGCAGACCCAGCTGGCCGGCGCCCGGGCGGCCGCCGGGTCCCTGGTCCGCGCGGACCTCGAGCATCTCCTGGCCGAGGTGAGCAGCGAGCTGCAGGAGTGCCGGCGCCTCGGGGCCCAGGCCGACACGAGGCGGGGGGAAGTGACGCGCCTGGAGCAGGAGGTCGGCACGGTCCGCGAGCAGGTCACCGCGCTGGGCCAGCAGCTGTCCGCGTGCGAGGCGACCCGCCAGGCCCGCGAGCGGGAGGCCGCCGGCATCGAGCGCGAGCTCGGCGCCGTCCTCGCCCGAAGCGGGCACGACGCCCTCGCGCCCCTGCTGAGCGAGCTGGGTGAGGCCGACGACCTCCTCAGCGATGCCCTGCGCCGGATCCAGGAGCTGGACCAGGCCGAGGAGCGTGTCCAGGAGACCCGGGAGTCGCTGGCCGCGTGTGCCCTCGAGCACGGATTCGACGACGTGGCCGACGCCGAGCGCGCCCTGCTCGGTCAGGACGACTGTGACGACCTGCAGCGCTTCCTCGAGGCCTACGACCGGGAGCGCTCGGGGGCGCTGGCCCAGCTGGCCGACCCCGAGCTCGTCGCCGCGGTCGAGTGCGAGGAGCCCAACCTGGCGGCGCTGGCATCCACCCACGCGGATCTGGCCCGCTGCCTGGCCCAGCTGCAGAGTCGCGCAGGCGTCTGCGAGGCGCGGGTACGCCGGCTGCGGACGCTCTGCGAGGAGCTCGATGCTGCGCTCGCCACGTGGGAGCCCGCGCGGGCGTCGTACGGCGTGGCGGAGCGGGTGGCGTCGTTCGTGGAGGGGAAGTCGGCCGACAACCGGCTCAAGATGCGCCTCTCCGCGTACGTGCTCTCCTACCGTCTGGGCCAGGTGGTGGCCGCGGCCAACGTCCGGCTGGCGACGATGTCTGACCAGCGTTACGCCCTTGAGCACACCCACCACAAGGGCGCCGGCGAGACCCGCGGCGGGCTGAGCTTGATCGTGCGCGACGCCTGGTCCGGGGAGCAGCGCGACCCGGTGACACTGTCGGGCGGTGAGACGTTCGTGGTCTCGCTGGCGCTGGCTCTGGGGCTGGCCGACGTGGTCACCCAGGAGGCGGGCGGAGCCGACCTGGGCACGTTGTTCGTGGACGAGGGCTTCGGCTCGCTGGACCCCGAGACGCTCGACGACGTGATGGACACCCTCGATGCGCTGCGCGACGGTGGACGGGTGGTGGGCGTGGTCAGCCACGTCTCCGAGATGCGGGCCCGGATCCCGGTGCAGCTGCAGGTGGACAAGAGCCGGACCGGGTCGACGATCCGGCTGCTCCGCTCGGCCTGACCCGCATTTCTTGCGGGGCCGTTGTCCACAGTTCCGGTCGCGGGCCTGTCGCTGCGCGCTCTGATCTCACTACCTTGGACCTGCGCCGGCTCCTGGGCGGCGGCTCTCGCAGACAGTGAGGATCCCGACGTGAACCTGCGCTCTCGCACCGTCACCGCACTGCTGCTGTGCCTGCCCCTGCTGCTCACCGGCTGCACCGGGAACGATGAGGAACCCGAGGCCAAGCCGCCAGCCACATCGGCGGCAGCGACGACGCCGAGCGCGACGCCGACAACTGAGCCCTGGGCGCTGCAATCGGAAACCGGCATCAGAGCCTTCATCGAGCACTGGGCTGCCCTCATTTCTGAGGCGTCCGTGACAGGAGAGACCGAGCGTCTGGATGCAGTGGCCCAGGCCGGATGCCGATCGTGCGAGGCCGTCTCCCAGTACCTCCAGGATCTTTACGCCGATGGCGGGCGAGTAAAGACCGGCGAACACCGAGTACTGCAAGTCGGGCGCTTGCCACCTGGGGCGTCGCTCCGCAGACCGGTGGTCGCGGCGACGATCCACAAGCCTCGAGAAATTGTGTTCCGCCACGGCCGAAAGACGCTGGTACCGGCGGCGCGCTTGGCCTACCAGTTCGATCTCCGGTGGAGCGGCAAGGACTGGAGAATTGCACAGATGGGCCGCATCGAATGAGGCCTCGACGGCTTGCACTGGCAATTCCGCTAGGTGTTCTTAGTCTGGCGCATCCAGTGCTGAGCAGTGCCGAGCCCGGCGGCAGTACGAGCGGGGACGTTGATCCGTCACAGGAGGGCGTCTCGGTGCACGTCGAGGTAGTGAGGAATCCGGCGACCTCCAACTCAGGTGCTGGATCCGCTGGTCAGACGGCTGGAGCACCGGCATCCGGCGGTGTTTCGTACTCCTACACGCCGACATGCAATGCGTCGGGTGAGATCAATCCCGGGCTCTACGAGTGCAGCACGGCAATCGACTGCGGCGACGAAGGCGTGATGATGACCGTCACCCAGCACAGCCCAGGCGCAGCCGACTCCTTCGCGGGCTACACCTGCGCCGAGCCAGGCGAAGCCGCCGCTGCCGCTGCCGCTGCCGCCCCGACCATCACCCCCGGCATGATCACCCGCGCCTTCCGCCGCGTCCCCCTCCCCGAATCCACCCTCACCGTCCAACCCCCAGGCGGCGAGACCCTCGTCAACTTCGACACCCTCTTCTCCACCCAAGCCGAACCCTTCGCTCACACCCTGACCATGCTCGGCCAAAGCGTCGAACTCGACATCACCCCCACCACCTTCACCTGGAAACACGGCGACGGCACCCACCAGACCAGCACCACCCCCGGCACCGCCTTCCACGACAGCCTCCCCATGGACACCTACATCTCCCACCAGTACGAAGACGCCGACCTCACCGTCCACCCCTCCGTCGACACCACCTGGACCGCCCGCTTCCGCCTCAACAACGGCCCCTGGCAACCCGTCGACGGCACCGTCACCATGACCGGCGACCCCGCCACCCTCACCGTCCTCGAAGCCAGCCCCCGCCTCTCCCGCTGATCCGCCGCCCCCTCCCCCGCCCTGCGAGGCAGGCTCCCGCCAAACCCGGGCGCCACCCAGCTCTCCGGTCGACTAGGTTTCCTCCATGAGCGACTCGGATCTCGACCCGACCTTCCTCGCGCTCCCCTACCGCGCCCTCGGCGATGCAGCCCTCCAGCGCGCGCGAGATCTCGGCGTCAGCCACGCCGACTTCCGCTTCGAGCGGCTGCGCCACCAGTACGTCGGCGTGCGCGACGAGGTGCTGCAGACCGCGGCGGACGCCGAGGACCTGGGCTTCGCGGTCCGCGTTATCCACCGCGGCGCCTGGGGCTTCGCCTCCGGGATGCTGCTCACCGTCGACGAGGCCCGCCGCGTCGCGGAGACCGCCGTCCAGGTCGCCTTGGTGGCCGCCAAGATGACGTCCGAGCCGGTGGAGCTCGCCCCCGAGCCCGTCTACGACGACGTCACCTGGCTCTCGGCGTACGACGTCAATCCGCTCGACGTCCCGACCGCCGACAAGGCGGCGCTGCTCATCGACTGGTCTCGCCGTCTGCGCGCCCACGACGCCGTCCAGCACGCCACCGCCGGTGTCCAGCAGGTGCAGGAGAACAAGTACTACGCCGACCTGGCCGGCACCCGCACCACCCAGCAGCGCATCCGCCTCCAGCCGTTCTTCGAGGCGATGGGCACCGACGAGACCACCGGCGTCTTCGACTCGATGGCCAGCCTCGCTCCCCCGGTCGGCCGCGGCTGGGAGTACCTCACCGACGGCAGCTACGACTGGGACGGCGAGCTGGCCGAGGTCCCCGGGCTGCTGGCCGAGAAGCTGCGGGCCCCGAGTGTCGAGGCGGGCCGCTACGACCTGGTCATCCACCCCTCGAACCTGTGGCTGACCATCCACGAGTCGATCGGGCACGCCACCGAGCTCGACCGCGCGCTGGGCTACGAGGCGAACTACGCCGGCACGTCGTTCGCCACCTACGACAAGCTCGGCACCCTCCAGTACGGCTCGCCGGTCATGCACGTCACCGGTGACCGCACCACCGCGCACGGCCTCGCCACGATCGGCTACGACGACGAGGGCGTGCAGACCCAGACGTGGGACATCGTCAAGGACGGCGTCCTGGTGGGCTACCAGCTCGACCGAGCGATGGGCCGGCTCCATCCCGAGCTGAACGCCGGCCGCTCCAACGGCTGCTCCTACGCCGACTCCGCCGGTCACGTCCCCATCCAAAGGATGGCCAACGTCTCCCTGCAGCCCGCCCCCGACGGCCCCAGCACCGAGGACCTCGTCTCGCGTGTCGAGCGTGGCCTCTACGTCGTCGGCGACAAGAGCTGGAGCATCGACATGCAGCGCTTCAACTTCCAGTTCACCGGTCAGCGCTTCTACCGCATCGAGGACGGCCAGCTCAAGGGCCAGGTCCGCGACGTCGCCTACCAGGCGACCACCACCGAGTTCTGGGGTTCGATGGAGGCCGTCGGCGGGCCGCAGACCTGGATCCTCGGCGGCGCGTTCAACTGCGGCAAGGCCCAGCCCGGCCAGGTCGCCGCGGTCAGCCACGGCGCCCCGACCTCGCTGTTCCGCGACGTACGCATCCTCAACACCACCGAAGAGGCCGGCCACTGATGACCACCACGCCCCCGCGCCCGCAGGACCTCGTCGAGCACGCCCTCGCGACCTCCAGCGCCGACGACTGCATCGCGATCGCCTCCCACGCCACCAGCGCCAACCTCCGCTGGGCGAACAACACGCTCACCACCAACGGCGTGATGCAGGCGCTCTCGGTCACCGTGATCTCCTTCGTACGGCGCGCCGGCGGCGTCGCCACCGGCTCGGTGAGCGGCAGCGCCAGCTCACTGGAGCAGGTCAGCACGCTCGTCGAGCAGGCCGACGCCGCAGCCCGCCTCGGCGAGCCGGCCGAGGACGCCGCCGACCTCGTCTCCGGCGCGGCCGCCGCGGACTGGGACGACGCGCCGGTGCCCACCGACATCCACGTCTACGACGCGTTCGCCCCGGCCCTGGGCGAGGCGTTCGGGCGGGCCCGCGGGCAGGACCGGGTCCTCTACGGCTTCGTCAACCACGAGCTGACGACGACCTACCTCGGCTCCAGCACCGGCCTGCGGCTGCGCCACGTCCAGCCCACCGGTCACTACGGCTGCACCGGCAAGAGCGCCGACCTCTCCCAGAGCGCCTGGGTCGGCGGGGCGACCCGCGACTTCACCGACGTGGACGCGCTCGCGATGGACGAGACGCTCGCCCGGCGCCTGTCCTGGGGCAGTCGCCGCATCGACCTGCCCGCGGGACGCTACGACACCATCCTGCCGCCCATCGCTCTGGCCGACCTGATGATCGACGCCTACTGGAGTGCCGGCGCCCGCGTCGCGCACGAGGGGCAGTCGGTCTTCAGCCGACGCGGCGGCGGCACCCGCGTCGGCGAGCAGGTCGCCAGCCCGGGCGTCACCTTGTTCAGCGACCCTGCCTTCCCGGGACTGGAGAGCGCCCCGTTCGTCACTGCCGGCGCCTCGGGCAACACCTCGTCGGTCTTCGACAACGGCCTCCCGCTCGCCCGCACCGACTGGATCCGCGACGGCCTGCTCACCTCGCTGCTGCAGACCCGCCACTCGGCGGCGATGACGGGGCTGGCGGTGACCCCGATGATCGACAACCTGGTCCTGGAGGTCGACGGCGCCACCGGCACCGTGGACGACCTGGTCGCCGGCACCGAGCGCGGCCTACTGCTGACCTGTCTGTGGTACATCCGCGAGGTCGACCCGCAGACCATGCTGCTGACCGGCATCACCCGCGACGGCGTCTACCTCGTCGAGAACGGGGAGATCACCGGGGCGGTCAACAACTTCCGGTTCAACGAGAGCCCCGTGGACCTGCTCAACCGGTTCTCGCACGCCAGCGCCACCGGTCCGGCGTTCAGCCGCGAGTGGGGCGACGACTACTTCTCGCGCACCGCGATGCCGGCGCTGCGGGTGCCGGACTTCAACATGTCGAGCGTGTCCCAGGCCCTGTGAGGGGCCAGCACGCACGCCAGCCGGGTCGTGTGCCTGAGTACGCGCTCTGACGCGCCGTCGGGCACACGACCCGGGCTGCGCCGTACGCCCCGCCGGGGCTCCGCGCCGTCCGGCCCGGCGCGGCGACTGACCACGCGAAACCCGCACCTCCCACGTGTTCCTTCACGTGGGAAGTGCGGGTTTCACGAGTTAACTTGTGAAACCTGCGCGCTCCTGGGGCGAGGTGCGCACCATCCCAGCCCCCGCCGGCTCAGCCGGGGACGCCCCCGGGCACCGGGGACTCCGGGTCGTAGGGCACCCGGGTGAACAGGAACGTGCGGATGTCCAGGTGGGCGATCGAGCCGTCCGGGCGCCGCACCACGCGCAGCTCCTCGCCGCGGTGGTGGCCGTGGGTGCCGATGATCCGCCCGTCGCGCACCGCGAACCGGTAGACCACCACCCCACCCTTGCGCGCCAAAAGTTCCACGCCACGTCGCCGGTTCTCCAGCTCGAACACGAACCGGGTGTAGCCCCAGTGCCAGACGCCGGGCAGGCCGGCCAGCTCCGGCGGCACCGCGGCCACCGGTCGCCACGGTGCCGGGATCGTGGGCTCGCTCGTCTCCAGCTCCTCGAGCAGCCGCGCGGCCAGCGCGGCGGCGCGCAGGCCGGTGGTGCCGTTGGCGAAGCCCACCACGCCCTGGCGCCGGACCCGGTCGACGAAGCACGTCGCGACGAAGCCGGGCATCGACCCGGTGTGCCCCACCAGGGTCCCGGAGCCCCCGGGGAACATCTGGAAGCCCAGGCCGTGCGCGTAGCCGATCCCGCTCGCGAGCTCCCCCGAGCGCGGCACGAACGCCTCCTCGAGCCGCTCGAGGCTCAGCACGTCCGGGTGTCCCCGCAGCAGGAACCGGGTCCAGGTCCCCAGGTCGTTCACCGTGCTCCACAGCTGACCGGCCGGCGCCATCGCGCCGGTGTCGGGGTGCGGCTCGCGCAGCAGGGTCCGCTCGTAGGGGTGCACGCTCCAGCCCTCGGCGTGCACGCCGTGCGCCTGGTACGACGTCCGGTCCATCCCCAGCGGAGCCAGCACCCGCTTCTGCAGTGCCTCCCACCAGGAGCGGCCGGTCAGCCGAGCGACCACCTCGCCCAGCAGGCCGTAGGCGAGGTTCGAGTAGTGGAAGGAGCCCTCGGTGCCCCGGGCCGCGTCGGCCCCGTCGTTGGCGGCGGCCAGCTCCTCGAAGGGCCCGTTCTCGGAGCGCTCCCACCACGGCCCGTTGGGCTCCGACTGCAGCCCGCCGGAGTGCGCCAGCAGCGACCGGATCGTCCGGTCGCCGTAGCCCACCTCGCCGAGCACGGCGCCGAGCGTGTCGTCCAGCGACAGCCGGCCCTCGGCGACGAGCTGGAGCACCAGCACCGCGGTCATCGTCTTGGTGATGGAGCCGATCTTGTACTGGGTGTCGCGCGGGTCGCCGGGCACGTCGCCGTACCCCTCGCACCAGACGAGCTCGCCCTCGCGCAGCACCCCGGCGACCACCGAGGGCGCCCGGTTCTCCACCTGGGTCTGGGCCAGCGCCAGCCGGAGCCGGTGCGCCGTCGAGTCGAGCACCGCACGCGTGGGACGCATCGCGCTCATTCGGCGAACGCCTCGAGCGGCGGGCAGGCGCAGACCAGGTTGCGGTCGCCGTAGGCCTGGTCGATGCGGGCCACCGGCGGCCAGTACTTGTCCGGGTCGATCCCGGCCGGGAAGACGCCGAGCTCGCGCGGGTAGCTACGCTCCCACTCGCCCACCAGCGCGCGCGCCGTGTGCGGCGCATGCCGCAGCGGGGACTCCTGGGGCGTCCACTCCCCCGCGGCCACCCGGTCGATCTCGGCGCGGATCGCGATCATCGCGTCGACGAAGCGGTCGATCTCGGCCAGGTCCTCGGACTCGGTGGGCTCCACCATCAGCGTGCCGGCGACGGGGAACGACATCGTCGGGGCGTGGAAGCCGTAGTCGACCAGACGCTTGGCGACGTCGTCGACGCTGACGCCGGTCTCCTTGCTCAGCGCCCGCAGGTCGAGGATGCACTCGTGGGCGACCAGCCCCCGGTGACCGCGGTAGAGCACCGGGAAGTGCTCCCCGAGCCGCGCGGCCATGTAGTTGGCCGACAGCACCGCGGTCGCGGTGGCCCGAGTCAGCCCCTCGGCCCCCATCAGCCGGACGTAGGCCCAGGAGATCGGCAGGATGCCCGCCGATCCGTACGGCGCCGCGCTGATCGGCCCGATCCCGTCGCGCTTGTCGGCCTCGGGGTGCATCGCGTGCGAGGGCAGGTACGGCGCCAGGTGCGCGCGCACCGCCACCGGGCCGACGCCCGGTCCCCCGCCACCGTGCGGGATGCAGAACGTCTTGTGCAGGTTGAGGTGCGACACGTCCCCGCCGAACTCGCCGGGGCGGGCGTAGCCGAGCAGCGCGTTCAGGTTGGCACCGTCGACGTAGACCTGCCCGCCGTGCTCGTGCACGATCTCGCACAGCTCGGTGATCGAGTCCTCGTAGGCCCCGTGCGTAGACGGGTAGGTGACCATGATCGCGGCCAGGTCGTCGGCGTGCTCGGCGCACTTGGCGCGCAGGTCGTCGAGGTCGACCGCGCCGTCCTCGCGTGCCCTGACCACCACGACGCGCATCCCGGCCATCACCGCCGAGGCGGCGTTGGTGCCGTGCGCCGAGGACGGGATCAGGCACACGTCGCGCGCGGCGCCGCCGTGGGCGCGGTGGTAGCCGCGGATCGCGAGCAGCCCGGCGAGCTCGCCCTGCGAGCCGGCGTTGGGCTGGATGGAGACCCGGTCGTAGCCGGTGACCTCGGCCAGCCAGCCCTCGAGGTCCGCGACCAGCTGGCGGTAGCCCGCGGCGTCCTCGGCCGGGGCGAACGGGTGCAGGTCGGCGAAGCCCGGCAGGCTGATCGGCTCCATCTCGACGGTCGCGTTGAGCTTCATCGTGCACGAGCCGAGCGGGATCATCCCGCGGTCCAGCGCGTAGTCGCGCGCCGAGAGCCGACGCAGGTAGCGCAGCATCTGGGTCTCGCTGTGGTGCGCGGCAAACACCTCGTGGGTGAGGTACGCCGTGGTGCGGCGCAGCGGGTCGGGCAGCCGGTCCTCGCACGCCCGGTCGAGAGCGTCGACGTCCACGGCCAGGCCGAAGGCCTTGAGCACGCTGGTCAGCGTGGAGCGGCTGGTGGTCTCCGAGGTCGAGATGCCGACCCGGTCGGCGTCGACCAACCGCAGGTGCAGACCCAGCGCGCGGGCGGAGGCGACCACGTCGGCGGCCCGGCCGGGGACCCGCACCGAGATCGTGTCGAAGAAGTCCCGGTGCTCGATCTCGAGGCCGGCCGACTCCAGGGCGGCGGCGATCACCGCGGCGTAGCGGTGGGTGCGGGTGGCGATCGCGCGCAGCCCGTCCGGCCCGTGGTGCACGGCGTACATGGCGGCCACCACGGCCAACAGCACCTGGGCGGTGCAGATGTTGGAGGTCGCCTTGTCGCGGCGGATGTGCTGCTCGCGGGTCTGCAGCGCCAACCGGTAGGCGGGGCGTCCCTCGGCGTCGACCGAGACTCCCACCAGCCGTCCGGGCAGGTGCCGCTCGAGCCCGGCGCCCACCGCCATGAAGCCGGCGTGCGGGCCGCCGTAGAACAGCGGCACGCCGAAGCGCTGCGAGGAGCCCACCACCACGTCGGCGCCGAGCTCGCCGGGCGCCTCGAGCAGGGTGAGCGCCAGCAGGTCGGCGGCGACCACGGCCAACCCGCCACGCTCATGGACCTGCCCGATCACCATGCGGGGATCGAGGATCCGGCCGGAGGCGCCGGGATACTGCACCAGCACTCCGCTGACCGGGGCGTCCCCGCCCGGCAGGCCCTCGCCGAGGTCGGCGACGACGACCTCGATGCCCATCGCCTCGGCGCGGGTGCGCACCACGTCGATGGTCTGCGGCAGCGCGTCGGCGTCGACGACGAACGGGCCCGAGGCCTTGCGGTTCGCGCGACGTACCAGCGTCATCGCCTCGGCCGCGGCGGTGCCCTCGTCGAGCAGGGAGGCGTTGGCGGTGGGCAGGCCGGTCAGGTCGCCGACCACGGTCTGGAAGTTCAGCAGCGCCTCGAGGCGGCCCTGCGAGATCTCCGGCTGGTAGGGCGTGTAGGCGGTGTACCAGCTGGGGTCCTCGAGCACGTTGCGCCGGATCACACCCGGCGTGATCGTCGCGTGGTAGCCCAGCCCGATCATCGCCTCGGCCGGGCGGTTGGAGGCGGCCAGGGCCCGCAGCTCGCGTGCGGCGACCTGCTCGCTGACCGGCCGCGGGAGGGACAGGGTGGCGCTGGAACGGATGCCGCCGGGGACGGCGGCGTCCATCAGCTCGTCGAGGGACTCGAAGCCCACGCGGGCGAGCATCGTGGCCACGTCGTCCTCGCGAGGCCCGATGTGGCGCTGCGCGAACGGCGCCACCGCGTCGAGCTGCGCGAGGGTGGGGCGGTCGGCCGGCTGACCCGCCTCGGGGGACGGACTGCTGACGGGATCGGACACGAAGGCTCCTCGATGACGGTCGTCCAGGACGCCTCCCCCTCTGTCACGCCCGCGCCACGTGCGCGGGCCGCTTCAGAGTCGCCTGCTCCGCACGGTCCGGGCGCCTGAGAGGTTCCGGGGAGGAATTGCCCCTTCGGCGCTCCGTCCGGCCCTGGTGCTCTCGGCCGGCGGAGACTCTCCCGTGCGGGATCGTCAGCCCTGCGAACCTACCATCTGCCCACCAGCGCCGGTTCAACCGAACAAGCCCCACCGCCTCACAGTCGTGCTGTGCGGTGGTGGGGCTTGTTGCGAAGAGCAGGTCAGCTGATCTTGCGGGCGGCGCGGCGGGCGGCGAGCTCGTCGCCGGTGCTCGCGTCGTCGGCGGAGGCGGTGCGCTCGCTGGGCAGCTCGGCGAGGGTCCCCTCGATCTCGCGCCACACGCCCCCGATGGCGATGCCGAAGACACCCTGGCCACCCTGGAGCAGGTCGATGACCTCGTCGTTGCTGGTGCACTCGTAGACCGAGACGCCGTCGCTCATCAAGGTGACGCGGGTCAGGTCGTCGGTGCCGCGGTTGAGCAGGTGCTGCACGGCGGTGCGGATCTGCTGCAGCGAGATCCCGGCGTCCAGCAGGCGCTTGATCACCTTGAGGATCAGGATGTCGCGGAACGAGTACAGACGCTGCGATCCGGAGCCCGAGGCGCCGCGCACGGTGGGCTCCACCAGGCCGGTGCGGGCCCAGTAGTCGAGTTGGCGGTAGGTGATGCCGGCGGCGTTGCACGCCGTGGGTCCCCGGTACCCCGTGTCGCTGGGCAGCGGCGACACGTCGTCGGTGAAGAGCAGCCCCTGCTCGCCTGCCAGCTCGGCGGCCTGCGCCGCCTGCTGATCCTGAGCCTTGGCAGGATTCTGCCCATTGTCGTTCACGCCCACGTACTTCCTCCGGTCAGATACTCCGTTATGCGTAACTCCCGAGGGGGAAGCGCTGGGGCTGCGGAAGCAACGACAGCGTTGGAGTTACAACAGAGACACTCCAAGGTAGATCCCCGAGGGTGGGTGGTCAACGCGCTCGGCGGCGTGTCGCAACCCTCAACCTCAAGGTGAGGGTGAGTCTTGACTCACTGGGAGTCGAAGTCCTCCGGAGCCACCTGGTCCAGGAACTCACGGAACTTCTCCACCTCGTCCTCCTGCTCCGCGGGCACCGAGAGCCCCGCTTCGTCGAGGACCTCCTCGGCGCAGACGATGCGGCTGCCGGTGCGCAGAGCCAGCGCGATCGAGTCCGACGGACGGGCGCTGACCTCGGTGCCCGAGCCCAGCACCAGCGTCGCGAAGAACACGCCGTCGCGCATGTCGGTGATCTGCACCTCGCTGAGCTCGGTGCCGGTCGCCTCGAGCACGTCCTTCATCAGGTCGTGCGTGAGCGGGCGCGGCGGCACCACGCCCTGCTGGGCGAACGCGATCGCGGTCGCCTCGACGGCCCCGATCCAGATCGGGAGATAGCGCTCCCCGCCGACCTCGCGCAGCAGCACTATGGGCTGGTTGGAGGGCATCTCGACCCTCACTCCGATGACATCGACTTCGCGCACATCACTCACCCTACTCTGCTGTCCACATGGCGCCGCGGCCCCTCAGGAGCCGCGCAGCCCGGCCTTCACCAGCATCGCGTGCAGACGCACAGAGAGCGCGGCGATCTCGTTGACCGCCTCCTCGGCGCGGGCCCGAGCGGAGGCGTCACGTCCCCCGCGCATCGGCGCCACCACCTGCTCCACCAGCCCGACCTCACGGTCCGCCGCCGACTTGAACGCACGCAGGTGGCGCGGCTCGATGCCGAACCCGGCGAGCTCGCGCGCGGTGCGCGCGATCACCAGCGCGTCGGCGTCGTAGTGGCCGGTGCCCGGGCGCCGCCGGACCAGCGCGAACTGCTCCAGCTGGTCGAGCAGCTCCTCGGAGATCTCGGCCACCTTGACCAGCTCGCGCCTCGACAGCCGAAGATCGCTGCGCTGCGCGAACGACTCGGCGCTGGGCAGCCCGTCCGCGGCCAGCGCGACCTGCGGCACCGTGGGCCCGACCGGCTCGATGGGCGGCGGCTCGAGCCCGCGGTCGATCGCGTCGAGGTGCTCGCCGATCACCTTCAACGGCAGGTAGTGGTCGCGCTGCATGCGCAGGATGTAGCGCAGCCGCTCGACGTCCTGGCCGGAGAACTTCCGGTAGCCGGCCTGGGTCCGCTCGGGCTTGATCAGCCCCTTGTCCTCGAGGAAGCGGATCTTGGGGATCGTCACCCCGGGGAAGTCGGCACGCAGCTCGTCGAGCACCTGCCCGATGTTCATCCGGGCACGAGAGGACCCCGGTGTGCCCGCCGACTGGGCGGCCGAGGCGCCTGCGGTGGGTCGCAAGACGTCAGCCGTTCGGGTGCCCGGAGAAGAACACGAGGCGGTACTTGCCGATCTGCACCTCGTCGCCGTCCTTGAGCTGCACCTCGTCGATGCGGTCCCGGTTGACGTAGGTGCCGTTCAGGCTGCCCACGTCGCTGACCGAGAAGGTCGACCCGACCCGGCGGAACTCCGCGTGGCGCCGCGAGACCGTGACGTCGTCGAGAAAGATCTCGCTGTCGGGGTGCCGGCCCGCGTTGACCACGTCGGTGTCGAGCAGGAACCGGCTGCCGGCGCCGGGTCCTCGCTGCACCACGAGCAGCGCGTGCCCGCTCGGCAGCGCGTCGACCGCCGCCGCGTCGACCGCGTTGAGCTGGCGATCGGAGGTGTCGGCCTTCTCCGGCACGCCGAAGGTGATCGTGGCGGTGGAGTCGCCCACGGCAGCGCCTCCGACCGCGGGCGTCTGCGAGGTCGGGGCGGGGTCGGAGTCAGTCACCAGGCGAGCGCCGCACTGCGAGCAGAAGCGGGCTTCGTCGGGGTTCTGCTTCCCGCAGGCGGTGCAGAAAGGCATCGGGTCTTCCTCCAGTGCGGCGTTCTCGGGGGACTTCCGGGGGTGACCGATCAAACCCTCAAGCAGGGGCTGAGGCTGATGGTTCCTACGAACCTATCAGCCGTCCCGGCTGGGGCAACCCGGATCGGTCGTTCGCTCACGACTCCAGCGAGGCGGTGTACGCCGCGGCGTCGAGGAGGCCGTCCACGACGGTCGCGTCTGCGGGCACCACCTCGAAGAGCCAGCCTGCTCCGTAGGGGTCGCTGTTGACGAGCTCCGGGGTCGCATCCAGCGCGTCGTTGCGGGCCACGACCTCGCCGGTGATCGGGGCGTAGACGTCACTGACCGACTTCGTCGACTCGAGCTCGCCACAGGTGGTGCCGCCTTCGACGCTCTCCCCCACCTCGGGCAGGGACACGAAGACGATGTCGCCGAGGGCGTCCTGGGCGAAGTCGGTGATGCCGATCCGCACGGCCCCCTGGCTCTCCCCCGGGACGCGGACCCACTCGTGCTCGCTGGTGTACTTCAGATCTTCGGGATACACGTCGATCTCCTCGTCTGGGCGGTGGGTCGGCGGCACGGGGGTGGCCGATCTCGGTGCAGGCTACTGGCCCGGGTCCGCCTGCGCGTAGTCCGGCTGCTCCGGCTGGCGGACGCTCTCGATGATGACCTCGTCGAGCTCCTCGACCTCGACGCTCGCGCCGTCCTCCTCGAGCTGCTCACGCGGGCCCTGGGCGAACTCCAGCGCCTCGGCGAGAGTGTTGGGCTCCCCGATCACCTCGATCACGAACGGCGAGGTGAGCAGCTGGCCGTCCAGGCGGATCCCGCCGGCGCCGTCCTCGAAGGCGCTCTGGGCGACGACGCGGACCCGGTCGTTGAACTCCATCGCCTCGGCCCCCGCGGTGCGCAGCTCCTGGACCGTGTCGAGGATGGACGCGACGCTGACCGTGCCGTCCTCCTCCTCGATGGTCAGCCGGATGCCCGGACCCGACACCGCGACCTGGCCGGCGAGGATGGCGAGGGCGTCGCCCCTCTCCTGGGCCTCCTCCAGCGCGGCCTGGCGCGAGGAGGTCGTCGTCTTCAGGTCGTCGCGGATCTCCTCGAGCCGGCTGATCTCGCTCTCCGCCCGCTCCGAGGTCCCCGAGAGGCCGTTCAGCACGTCGATCAGGTCCTGCTCGCGGTAGGCCGCGTAGGTCTCGTCGTCCTCGTTGGCGCGCACCTGGGTCACCGCGGCGAAGCCGACCACCGCCAGCAGCACCCCGACCACTGCCTGCGCCCGCGAGGGACGCATCAGGGCGCCGCCGAGCCGGGTGCGGCCCGACGCCGGCTCACGCTCCGGCCCGTCCGGCTTGCGCTCAGGCATGGAACAGGTGCCGTCGGATGGCGGCGACGTTGGAGAAGATCCGGATGCCGAGGACCACGATCACGCCGGTGGAGAGCTGTCCGCCGACGCCGAGCTTGTCCCCGAGGTAGACGATCGCCGCGGCGATCACCACGTTGCTCACGAAGGAGACGACGAAGACCTTGTCGTCGAAGATCCCGTCCAGGTAGGCGCGCAGGCCACCGAAGACCGCGTCGAGCGCGGCCACCACGGCGATGGGCAGGTAGGGCTCGAACCCCAGCGGGACATCGGGCTGGAGGATCAGTCCGAGGACGATCCCGACAAGCAGCCCCAGGGCGGCGATCACGACGTGGCTTCCTCTCCGGTGGAACGGTTGGCACCTGCGACATAGGGCTGGACATGGCGCAACTGCCGCGACTGCGCCGCAGGCAGCGACAGCGAGTCCACGGGCTCCATGTCGAAGGGTAGTTCGAGGCCGCGCTGCACGCGCAGGAACTCGAGGCCGCTCGACGTGTCGGCGAACCGCGACTGCAGCGACCCGGTGTCCCCGATCGCCAGGACCGTGTACGGCGCGGACACGGCGTGCAGCCGCGGCTCGCCGCTCAGGTAGACCGCGAGACCGGTGTTGTAGAACGCCGAGAGCGACGTCAGCCGCACGCCGTTCACGCTGATCGCCTCCGCCCCGGCGTTCCACAGACCGTCCACCAGCGCCGCGAGCTCGTAGGAGAGCAGGGCGTGCGCGGGGTTCCCGCTGGGGGCGGCTCCGACGGTGACGCGGAGGCCGGGGCCACGCACCGCCACGTGCCCGGTGCGGATCTCGAGCCGGCGCAGCCGTGACTCCGCGGCCTGCTCGTCCTCGGCGACTCTCTCCAGCGAGCTGGAGAGGGCGGCGTTCTGCTCGCGCAGCTCGGCGATCTCGCGCTGGGCCTCGGCGAACTCCGCACGCCCCGCGGTGACCTTGCTGATCAGGCTGGCGCGCCGGGTCTCGTCGGCGGTGGCGTTGCGCTCGGTCTGCACGAAGGCGACCACGATCAGCAGTCCGAAGACGGCCGCCACCACCGCGGCGGTCACGTGCCGCGGCGTCCGACGCTCCGACTGGTCGGGGTCGGAGCCGTCCGGCCCGTCCCCCTCGGAGCCGCGTGCGATCCGCGCCTTGCGATCGGCGACGACCTGGTAGTCCTGCTCCAGCGACTGCTGGGTGATCAGGGTGAG
This sequence comes from Nocardioides sp. Z43_10, assembly GCF_059766615.1. Taxonomy (NCBI): domain Bacteria; kingdom Bacillati; phylum Actinomycetota; class Actinomycetes; order Propionibacteriales; family Nocardioidaceae; genus Nocardioides; species Nocardioides sp. Z43_10. The sequence goes on from NZ_JCBAJY010000005.1 coordinate 234,965, forward strand.
CAGCGGCAGGGTGACGTGATCGGGCAGCTGTCGACCGGGCCGCGGGGGCTCAACCATCGCTCACCTCGTCATCGGCGCGCTGCCCGCTGCCGGCCAGCAGCTTGCGGACCTGCCACACGTACAGCAGCCCGGCCCACCAGTAGAGCCCGATGCCCCAGAAGGCGAAGGCCCAGCCGAACACCTCGGCGAGCGTGGCGACCACACCCTCCCCGTCGCCGAGGAGCAGGAGCGGGAAGGCGTAGAGCAGGTTGAACGTCGCCGCCTTGCCCAGGAAGTGCACCGGCAGGGCGCTGTAGCCGCGGGTGCGCAGGAAGGGGACCATCGCGACCAGCATCACGTCGCGCAGCGGCAGTACGACCGCGACCCACCAGGGGATGATCTCGCGCAGGGCCAGGGCGACGATGACCGCCAGGATGTAGAGGCGGTCCGCGACCGGGTCGAGGATCTCCCCCAGCACCGTGCGCTGGTCCCAGCGCCGGGCGAGGTAGCCGTCAGCCCAGTCGGTGATCCCCGAGAGCATCAGCAGGCCCAGCGCCCAGGCGTCGGCCTCCGGGCCCAGCACGAGCCACAGGAACACCGGCACCCCGGCGAGCCGGGCCATGCTGAGCAGGTTGGGGACGGTCCATACCTGCGAGCGCTGCGTCATCTCGCCGGGCATGGGGTCGCCTGCATGTCGCGTGTCGCCAATCTCGTGTCTCTCGTCTGCCCCGACCGGGCGCTCCTCTCGGACCGTTCACACCCTAACGGCCACACCCCCGCGGCCCCGCGCCCACGGCGCCGCTCACGCGGACTCCTCGTGGTGCGCGGCGTCGCGGATCTCCCCCACCAGCTCCTCGAGGACGTCCTCCAGGGTGGCCAGACCGAGGAGCTTGCCCTCGGGGCTGACCACGCGGGCCACGTGGGCGCCCCGGCGCTGCAGCGTCTCCAGCGCGTCGTGCAGCGCGTCGCCCTCGCGGACCAGCGCGAACGGCCGGATCCACTTGTCGTCGATCACCCGGTCGCGGCGGGACTCGTCGGTCTCCAGCACGTCCTTGATGTGCAGGTAGCCGAGCAGCTCGCCGTCGTCGCTCTGCACCGGGAACCGGCTGAAGCCGGTGGCCGCGCACAGGTCCTCCACGTCGGCGGCGGTCGAGCCGCGCCGTACGGTGGCGAGCGTGTCGAGCGGCATCAGCACCGCGTCCACGGACTTCTCGGTGAAGCCCAGGGCGCCGGCGAGCCGGTCGTACTGGCCCTGCTCGAGCAGCCCCTCGCCTCGCGACTCCTCGACCAGCGCGGCGACCTCCTCGCGGGTGAAGGTCGAGCTGACCTCGTCGGTCGGCTCGACGCGCAGCAGCCGCAGCGCCCCGTTGGCGATGGCGTTCAGCCCGACGATGATGGGCCGCAGGACCGTCACCACGCCCATCATCGGCGGACCGAGCACCAGGGCGGCGCGGTCCGGCCCCGCCAGCGCGATGTTCTTGGGCACCATCTCGCCGAGCACCACGTGCAGGTAGACGACCACGGCCAGCGCGATCACGAACGCGATCGGGTGCAGCAGCTGGTCGGGCACGTGCACGGCGTGCAGCACCGGCTCCAGCAGGTGCGCCACCGCCGGCTCCCCGACGGCACCGAGGCCCAGGGAGCAGATGGTGATGCCGAGCTGGGCGCCGGCCATCACCAGCGACACGTTCTCCATGGCGCGCAGCGTGGTGCGCGCCACCCGCGAGCCCTCCTGGGCGCGGGGCTCGATCTGGCTGCGGCGCGCCGAGAGCAGCGCGAACTCGGCGCCGACGAAGAAGGCGTTGAGCGCCAGCAGGAGCACCGCGACGAGCACGGCGGTGAGGTCGCTCATCGGTCCCCCTCCCCCGCGTCGGCGTCGGCGTCGGCGTCGGCGTCGTCGAGGACGCGCAGCGACACCCGGTCGATGCGCAGCCCGTCCATGTGCTCGACGGTGAGCTCGGCCACCAGCTCCCGCGGGTGGTCGGGATCGGCCCGGTCGGGTACGACGACCCGGGTGTGGTCGCCGGCCACCGGGACCCGGCCCAGCTGGCGCAGCACCAGGCCGGCGATCGTGTCGTAGTCCTCGTGGTCGGGCAGCTCGATCCCGGTGGCGTCGGCCACCTCGTCGGGTCGCAGCAGCCCGGACAGCGACCAGACGCCGTCGCGGCGCAGCCGGGCCCGCGAGCCCATCCGGTCGTGCTCGTCGGCGATGTCGCCGACGATCTCCTCCACCACGTCCTCCAGGGTGACGATGCCGGCTTGCCCGCCGTACTCGTCGAGCACCACGGCCATCTGGAAGCCGTCGGCGCGCAGCAGCGTCAGCAGCGGGTCCAGGCGCAGGGAGTCGGGGACCACGATCGGCTTGACCATGATGTGCTTGATGCGGGTCGTGGCCCGCTCGGAGACCGGCAGTGCCACTGCGTGCTTGACGTGCACCGTGCCGACCACGGCGTCCTCGGCGTCGAGCACCGGGAAGCGCGAGTGGCCGCTCTGCCGGGCCAGCTCGATCACGGTGCTCGCGCGGTCGCCGGCCTCGACGCTGACGGTGCGCACCCGCGGCGTCATGATCTCCCCCGCGGTGCGGCTGCTGAACTCCACCGAGCGCTCCATCAGCTCGGCGGTGTCGGCGTCGAGGGTGCCCTGGTTCGCCGAGCGCTGGATCAGCGAGCTCAGCTCGTTCGCGCTGCGCGCCGAGCGGAGCTCCTCCTGGGGCTCGATGCCGAGGCGGCGCACCAGCGCGTTCGCGGAGTTGTTGAGGAAGCGGATCGGCACCGCGTTGAGCCGGGTGAAGCCGCGCTGGAAGCCCTGGGTGGCCCGGGCCACCTCCATCGGCTTGGCGATGGCGAGGTTCTTGGGCACCAGCTCGCCGAAGATCATCGTGAGCGCGGTGCCGAGCCCGAGCCCGAGCGCGATCGCGATCGGCGACACCCAGGACTCCGGGACCCCCGCGGCCCCGAGCGGGCCGTCCACCAGGTTGGCGATGGCCGGCTCGGCGAGGTAGCCGATGGCGAGATTGGTGATGGTGATCCCGACCTGGGCGCCGGAGAGCTGGGTGGACAGGGAGCGCAGCGCGCTCTGGATGCCCTCGGCGCCCGACTCGCCGTCGGCGACGGCACGGTCCACGCGAGCGCGGTCGATCGTGACCAGGGAGAACTCGGCGGCGACGAAGAGCCCGCAGAGCGCGACCAGCATCAGGGAGAGCCCCAGCAGGAGCAACTCGATCATTGACGCTCTCCCTCACGCAGCGCGGAACGGGAGAGCCGGGGACTTTGAGAACCGTCCATGGGCGGAGCTTGAGGTCCTTCTACGAGGGGGCGTGATCCCCCGCAGCCTACCGGGCGAGCGCCGATGCGTCCGAGCGATGCCGGACCGCGGCCCGCGACAGCGCCCCCCGCGGCTGGCCACGGCGGGCTAGGGTGCGCCCCATCAGCCACGCGATGCCGGGGTCCTCCCGCTCGGCGAAGGGAGCACGATGACCAGGAAGCTCACGACGTTCGCCTCCGGCGGCCACTTCTTCGAGGGGCCACGTTGGCACGAGGGCCGCTGGTGGGCCTCGGACTTCTACCGCCACGCGGTGTTCAGCTTCGCCGAGGACGGCACCGAGACCGAGGAGCTCTCGGTCCCCGGCCAGCCCTCAGGGCTGGGTTGGCTGCCCGACGGCTCCCTGCTGGTGGTGTCGATGAAGGACCGCCGGCTGCTGCGCCGGGCGCCGAACGGGGAGGTGTCGGTGTACGCCGACCTCTCCGAGGTCGCCACCGGGCACCTCAACGACCTGGTCGTGGACGCTCAAGGCCGCGCCTACGTGGGCAACTTCGGCTTCGACCTGATGGGCGGTGCCGAGATGCGCGACGCCTGCATCGCGCGCGTGGACCCCGACGGCTCGGTCACCGTGGCCGCCGAGGGACTGCGCTTCCCGAACGGGATGGTGCTCGAGGACGACACGCTGATCGTCGCCGAGACCACCGGCGCCCGGTTCACCTCGTTCCGGGTGGGGCCGGACGGGTCCCTCGACGACCGGAGCGTGTGGGCCTCGATGGGCGAGGTCCCGCAGACCACCTCGGTGATGGAGGCGCTCGCCACCGGGCTGCCCGCCCCCGACGGGTGCACGCTCGACGCCGAGGGGAACGTGTGGTTCGCCGACGCGGTCAACGGCCGGGTCTCGCGGGTGGCCCCGGGAGGCTTCGTCGCGGAGTCGATCCAGCTGCCGGCCGGGCTGGGCGCGTTCGCCTGTGCCCTGGGCGGCGAGGACGGTCGCACGCTGCTGATCTGCGTCGCCCCCGACTTCTTCGAGGAGAACCGGACGGCCGCGGCCGAGGCGATGCTGATGACCACCACCGTCGACGTGCCGCACGCCGGACTGCCCTGACGCCGCTCAGGCGGGCCCGTCCGAGCCCGGCTTCGTGATCGGGGCCGTCTCGACGGGCTCGTCGGGGCGGTCGTGCGCCTCGGTCTCCAGGGACCTGGCCACCGGGTCCGGCTCCGAGACCTCGGTGACGAGCTGGTCGAGGTAGCGCAGGATCACCGCGGCGACCGCCACGACCGGCACGGCGAGGAACGCGCCGACGATGCCGAAGAGCGTGGAGCCCAGCATCACCGAGAGCAGCACGATCGCGGCGTGCAGCTGCATGCTCTTCGACTGCAGCCACGGCTGCAGGACGTTGCCCTCCAGCTGCTGCACGCCCACGATCACCGCGAGAATGATCAGCGCGCCCGTCACGCCGTTCGACACCAGGGCGACCAGCACCGCGATGGCCCCCACGACCAGGGCGCCCACGATCGGGACGAACCCCCCCAGGAACGTCAGGATCGCCAGCGGTACGGCGAGCGGGACGCCGACGACGATCAGGCCGATGCCGATGAAGATCGCGTCGATCAGGCTGACCAGCGCCTGGGTGCGGATGAAGCCGCCGAGGGTCCCCCAGGTCTGGGCCGCGACCTCGGCCAGGTGCGGCCCGACCCGGCGCCCGCTCACCCGCCGCACCCACGGGATGAAGCGGCGCCCGTCCTTGAGGAAGAAGAAGGTCAGCAGCAGCGTCACGAACAGGGTGAGCAGCGCGGACGACACCGCGCCCACCCCGACCAGCACCCCCGAGGCGATGGTGCCGGCACTGTCGGTCAGCCAGCCCTGGGCCGCCTCGATCGCGTCGTCGACCTGCTCGCCGGTGACCGGGAGATCGCTGGTGCGCACCCAGTCCTGGATCTGCTGCAGGCCCTGCGAGGCGTCGTCGGCGATGTCGCCGGACTGCGACGCCACCGACGGCGCGATCCCGAAGCCGACGGCGACGAGCAGGCCGATGCCGCCGAGCAGGACCACCCCCGCGGCGAGCGAGCTGGGCAGTCGCAGGCGCCGCTCGAGGAACCTGGCCGGGGGTTGCAGCACCGTGGTCACGATCAGGGCGAGGACCACCGGCAGGAGGATCGACCAGAGCTGCTGGACGACCAGGCCCAGCAGGTAGGCGCCCAGCGCGATGAGCACCCATCGGGCGCTCCACCGCGCCACCCAGGCGAGACCGTCTCCGATCACCTTCTCGCGGGCGGGGGTGGAGGTCGGGGGGGCCGCCGGGGCCAGGTCGTCGTCGATCACGCCCCCGATAGTGCCAAGAAGTGCCTGACGATAAACAACGGCGCGCTCAGACCCGCTTGAACACGCGCAGCCAGTCCACCTGCATGCGCACGCTGGACTTGCCCCGGGGCAGCGACGGCATCCGGCCGCCCCGCAGCGGGTGCACGTGGGTCTGGAAGCCCGGCCACATCACCCGGTCGGGGATCGCCTCCCGGTTGCGGACCACGTGCACCACCCGGCCGTCGATCACGAACCGCAACGCCCGCGGGCCCCAGCGGACGCTGAAGACGTGCCAGCGGGTCAGGTTCGCGCGCGTGATGTGCTGGTCCAACCGGTGACGCACGGCGGTGCCGTAGTGGGCGGTGGTCATCACCCGGTGACGCTCGCCCCAGGTCTCGAAGACCTCGAAGTAGTTGATCTCCGGGGGCCAGCCGCGCCCCGGCCACAGCAGCGCGGTTCCCGACACCCCGGCGCCGCGGTCGAAGCGGATCCGGGCGTCCCAGCGCCCGTAGCGCCGCTGTGCGGCGCCCCAGCCCCAGGCCCCGATGCCGCCGCTGCGCCAGACCCCGCGCGCGTCGGGGTGGTTGGCGAGCGTCAGCACGCCCTTGCGCACCCACACCCGGTCCGGGTCCCACACGGTCCGCGGACAGCAGCCGGGCCGTCCTTCGAACTTGTTCCAGCGTTCAGTTCGGTAGCTGTTGAAATTCTCGGTGGCCACCCGCTGCCAGCCCTTGCGGGCGGCAGCGCCGGCCGGGGCCTGCGAGGACGTCGGGACCATCAGCAGGATCAGTCCCAGCACCAGCGCGACGCCGATCAGCCAGCGCAGCCAGGGCGCGCTGATCGGGGACCGGGGAGCGGGTCGAGCAGGGGGACGAGCAGAGGGACGAGAAGGCTGCATCAGGGAGGCTTCCGTTCGCTGCCCCCCGCGATTTTCACCGTAGCACCCGTGACCCAGACCACACCGGCCGCCGACCCGGCGTCCAGCGGCTCCCCCGCTCGCTCGGGAAGCCCCCAGGTGGCGAGCGCGGCCAGCACGAAGAAGCCCGCGAACACCGCGAAGAGCAGCCCGGTGCCACCGCCCACTGCGAGCAGCCAGGGCACCGACAGCGGCGCCACCACGGAGGCGATCCGCCCGAACCCGGCCGCCCACCCGGTCCCCGTCCCGCGCAGCCGGGTGGGGTAGACCTCGGGCGAGACCGCATAGAGGGCGCCCCAGGCGCCGAGGTTGAAGAACGACAGCCCCATCCCGAACCCGAGGATGGTGGCGCCGGTGTCGGCGTGCCCGAAGAGCAGGGCGAAGACCGCGGAGCCGAGCAGGAAGACCGACAGCGTGGCCCGGCGACCCCAGACCTCCACCAGCACCGCGGCGAGCGCGTAGCCGGGCAGCTGGGCCAGCGTGATCACCAGCGTGTAGCCGAAGGACTGCACCAGGTCCATGCCGGAGTCGACGAGCAGCTTGGGGATCCAGATGAAGGCGCCGTAGTAGGAGAAGTTCACCCCGAACCAGACCAGCCAGAGCGAGAGCGTGTGCAGGCGCAGCCCGGCAGCCCAGAGCGCCGCCGGGCCCGGGGTCGGCGCGGACGGCCCCGGGTCGGGAGCGGTGGCGGCACCACGGGGCGGCTCGGTGCCCGCCGACGCCTCGAAGCGTCGTACGGCGTCCTCGGCCTCGCGGTGGCGCCCCCGGCTCTCCAGGAAGCGCACCGACTCCGGCAGCCCGAAGCGCACCACCGCGGCGTAGAGCGCGGGGACGGCCCCGAGCGCGAGTGCCCAGCGCCAGCCGTCGTCGGAGAGCGGGATGACGTAGTAGCCGATCAGCGCGGCCAGCAGCCAGCCCACGGCCCAGAACGCCTCGAGCGCGACCACCACCCGGCCGCGGATCCGCGCCGGCGCGAACTCGCTGACCAGGGTGGAGGCCACCGGCAGCTCGGCGCCGAGACCGAGGCCGATGAGGAAGCGGAAGACCAGCAGCGAGGCCACCGACCACGACAGCGCCGCGGCACCGGTCGCCAGACCGTAGACCAGCAGGGTGATCGCGAAGACCTGGCGCCGGCCGATCCGGTCGGCCAGGAGCCCTCCCGCGCTGGCCCCGATCGCCATCCCGACGAAGCCGATCGCGGCGATCCAGGAGAGCGTGGTGTCGCCGAGGTCCCACTGGATCGCCAGGGCGGCCATCACGAAGCTGATCAGGCCGACGTCCATCGCGTCGAGGGCCCAGCCCATCCCGGAGCCGGCCACCAGGCGTCGGTGCTGACGGGTGAACGGGAGCCGGTCCAGCCGCTCGCTGCGGGTGAGGGCCTCGGCGGCCGGGCCGGCCGGGGTCGGTGCGTCCATCCGGATGTTCTACCGCACCCGCGACGGGCGGCACCCTACGCCCGGGCACTGGTCGGGACGCGGTTTACGGCACGGAAGTTGCGCCGGCCCTAAAGTCCCCGGCCCGGAAGACCGATTCGGATGGTGTCGCTGAACCCAACGAGGGGAAACCCAATGGCCGCCGAGATGACCCCAGTACCGGAGAAGGTCCGCCCGACCATGCTCCGGTGCCGCACCTGCACCGAGGTGAAGGAGGTGCGCGCCTTCACGGCCAAGGCCGCGATGAAGACCGGGTACCACCTGGACTGCAAGTCGTGTGAGAACGCCCGGACCCGCGCCCGGCGCGCGGCCGCCAAGCTCGGCCGCTCGAGCAAGCTGCCCGGCATCCCCGGGGCGCCGTCGGTGCTGGTCCCGGCGCCCTCGGCGCTGGAGCGCCGTGAGCGGGTCGAGGTCCGCCGGGCCCAGGTGGCCGCGGTCACCTCGCCCGAGGGGCTGCAGCACCTGCGTCGGCTGTACGGCGCGGGGCCGGTGCCGCCGTGCCGGGTCTGCGGCGCCGCGCTCACCCCGCGGGCGTCCAAGGGCGCCTACACGACCGAGTACGCCTGCAGCAACCGCAGCGTCTCGATCGAGGAGTTCCTCTCCCCCAACGGTCACCACGCGAAGTCGCTGTGGCGCCAGCCCCGGCCCGGCGACCCGCGCGTGATCGCCCTGCTCGACGTCGTCGAGGACAGCCTCGAGGGCACCGACGTGGCCCGGCTGATGGCCGACGTTCTGGCCCAGGCCCTGGGCGTCACCGACGACGGCGGGCTCGCCCGCCCGCTCGACCTGGCGCACATGGCCGCCTCCAGGCTCGCCGAGGCCAGCGGCGCCCAGCCGCTGCGCGCCGTGACCGCACAGCGCTGAGGACGCCTCGCGCGGTCCCCCCGCGCCCTCAGCCGGTCGGCGTGGCCAGCTCGTAGACGTGCGAGTGGTGGTCGGGGGTCTTGGCGATCATGAAGAGCTTGTCCATCTCCGGCTCCAGCGCGCTGACCTTGTCCAACGGCGCCCCGATGATGAGCTGGAAGCCCAGCGACTTCCACGCCTGCACCGAGCGGCCGGCGAACTCCGAGTCGGACTTCACGAACCCCTCGTCGAGGAAGACCGGCGCGAAGCGCGGACGGATCCGCTCCTCGTCGCCGAGCTGGTAGCGCAGGGCCGCGCCCACGATGAAGGCCACCAGCTCCTGGCTCTCGCCACCGCTCTTGCCGCCCAGCGTGGAGTAGGAGCCGACCTCGCGGTTCTCGCGGTCGTAGCGCACCGCCGTCACCTCGACGTGCTTGCGTACGTCGAGGAAGTGGTCGCGGCGGGCCAGCACGGCCGGCGAGGCGCCGTCGGGCCGGCTGATCAGCGTCATGAAGCTGCGCAGCCGGGCGAAGCGCTCCTCGACCTCCTCGGGGCTCAGGTCCTTGGTCGAGGTCGACGACAGCGACTTGAGGGTGCGCTTGAACCGGGTGACGTCCTCGCTGGCCAGGCGGCGCAGCTTGATCTGCAGGTAATCGCCCGCCGGGCCGAACTGCAGGGTGCCCAGGATCTCGTTGACCGGACGCAGCCGCTCCTCGATCTCCTCGACGGCGGTGTCGAAGGCGGCGTAGAGCGGCACCAGGTCCTGTCCCGACCAGCCCGCCAGCCGCCGGCTCCACTCGGCGCGGCGCGCGTGCAGGCCGGCCTCCACGATGTGGTCGAGGATGTCGCGGTAGCCGTCGACGGAGCCGACCTCGACGCCGAGGTTCGGGTCGGGCCAACGGCTCTGGTACTGCTCGAGCAGCGTGGTGATCGCCTCGGCGGCGCGTCGAGCCTCCTCGCGGGCGGCACGCGACTGCTCGGCGAGCCGACCGCGCAGGCGGCGCAGGTTGTCGTGGAAGCCGCGCAGGTCCTCGGGGTCGCCGACCTCGCCGAGCTGGCCGTCGAGGTAGGCGCAGGCCGCCTGGTCGAGGTCGACCCGCTGCTCGGCGTCGATGCGGTCGAGCTCGCGGGTGACGGTGTCCTTAGTGTCGGCGAGCTCCTCGGCGCGCCGGCTGAGCTCGTTGACCGCGGCCTGGGCGGTGTGCTTGCGGCTGCCGACCTCGTCGAGCTGGGCGAGCACCTCCGCACGCTCGGCACCGAGCTGGCTGAGCAGGTCGTTGCTGCCCAGCAGCCGCTCGTGGGCCTCGACGTTGGCGGCGATCCGGGCGTCGACGTCGTCGAGGTCGACGGTGCTCCAGCGGGTGTTGAGCACGGCCAGGTGGGCGTCGCGGCGCCGCTCGAGGTCCTCGATCCGGGCACGCACGTCGCCGTGCTCCGCGGCCAGCGCGTCGAGGCGCTCGTCGAGGGCGGCGATGTCGGCGGCGATCTCGCGCAACCGCGACTCGTTGGAGAACCCGATCATCCGGGTGCTGCTCAGGTCGCCGTGCGCGGCGCGGCGCCCGTTGCGGGTCTGACCGGACCGGCTGACCTGGGGCTCGCTGCCCCGGAAGTCGTGGGCGGTCTCCACGCACAGGTGGTCGGTACGGGGGCTGGAGACCCGGTCCTGGACCCACCAGGAGAACGGCGACTCCTTGGTGACCAGCTTGCCCGAGACCCGGCGCGGGTCGCCGACGCCGGGGCGGTGCGGGCGGTGCGCGACACCCTCGAAGTTGACCCGGATCGGCAGACGCAGGGAGTCGATGGCGCGGGAGAACTCCTCGAACCGGTCGTCCTCGACCAGCACGATCCGCGCCAGCGACGCCAGCGTCACCTCGACCGCGCGGCGCCATCCCTCCTCCCCCGGCGCGACGTCGACCAGCTCGGCCACGAAGGGAAGCTCGTCGGGGTCCATGCCGGCTGCCTCGGCGAGGGCCACCCGCGCCTCGTGCAGCGCGCGCGGGACGACGCTGGCGCGTCCGCTGAGGGAGTCGCGCTCGGCGACCAGCTCACGGCGGGCGTGCTCCTGGGGCCAGCGCCGCTCGTGCAGCGCGGTCTGCTCGGCGTCGAGCCCGGCCCGCTCGGTGGGGTAGGCGGCCAGGAAGTCGTCGGCCGCCAGGCGGGCCTTGTCGAACTCCGCCTCGTCGGCCGGCGGCGTGCCGAGCGCGCCGTACGCGGCCCGGAAGACCCGGCGGGCCTTGTCGGTGTCCTCGCGCAGGTCCTCGAGCCGCTCGCGCTCGTGGCGCAGCCGCTGCAGGCTCTGGCCGCCGTTCGCGTGCATCTCCTCGGCGAGGATGTCGGCGCGGTCCTGGAGCACCCGCTCGAGCGCGATCGCCTCGCGCGCGGCGAGCTGCTGGCGGGCCAGCTCCTCGTGGTTGGCGTCCTCGGCGCTCTCGAGCAGCGCGTCCTCGGTGCGCAGCGCCCACAGCACCAGCGGGGTGTCGCCGTCGCGGGAGACCCCGAAGGTGTCGATCAGCCGCTCCTGCTCCCGGGCCGTGTCCAGCTCGAGCTGCAGCTCGGGCAGGCGGCGCAGCACCCGCTCCTTGTCCGCCTCGGTCTGCATCGCGTCGTAGGCGGCCTCGAGGTCCTCGAAGTGCTCCACGGCGCGCTCGGCCTTGGCGTAGGTGCCGGGCTGCTCCAGGACCATCGACTTGTAGAGGCCGTCGACGGTGTTCACCTGCATCCCCGACTGCACGCGCGCCAGCAGGCGCAGCGCCTTGCGGCCGTCGCCGTTCTGGCCGATGCCGAGCCGGGTGTGCAGGGTCTGCTCGAAGGCCCGCACCGTCTCGTGGAGGTTGATGCCCTCGAAGGCGCCGCGCAGGGTGCGCTTGTCGAAGCGGGAGGCCGCCAGCGGCTCGAGCTCGCGCAGGTCGAGGTAGCCGTCGTAGGTGGCCCGGGTCTGCGACACGTCGGCGTACGTCGCGGCGCCGGCCCGCGCGTAGTACACGCGCAGCACCGTGAACCGCTGGCGACGGTCGTTGACGAAGGTCAGCGCCAGCGCGCCCCAGACGGGTCGCCCGTCGTCGCCGCGCAGCACCTTCTCGGTCGGACCGCCGGCCTCGCCGGCCCGGTTGTCGTCGATCTTGCCCTTGAGGTAGGTGAGCAGGTTGCGCTGGTCGGCCGAGCGGGCCTTGCTCGTGGAGACGTCGTTGGAGGCGCCGTTGAACGGCACGTCCGAGGGCATCATCACCGCGATGTAGGCGTCGAGGAACGTGCTCTTGCCGGTGCCGGTGGCGCCGGTCAGCAGCATCGAGTCGAGGGAGAACTCCACCGAGTGGTAGCCGTGGAAGCCGCCCCAGTTGACCATCTGCAGGGTCTCCGCGCGCCACTGCGTGGTGCCCTCGGTGGCGCCGGGGATGTGCATGAGCGGCTCTTGGGCGATCATGCGGGCACCTCGTCGTCCTGCTCGGTCTCGTCGGGCTCGGTCTCGTCCGGCTCGGTCTCGTCGTCCTGCTCGGCCTGTGCGTCGTCCGGGCCCCCGTCGTCGGGGTCGTCGCTGGTCGCCCGGGTCAGCCACTCGGCCAGCTCGTTGAGCCGCTGCAGGGGCAGCAGCACCTCGATCACCGGTGCCACCTTGAAGCGCTCGGGGTCGTTGGTGCGCAGCAGGATGCGCGCCTTGACCAGGGTGGCGAGGGCGTTCTCGGCCCGGCGGCGGTCACCGGAGCGGTCGGTGGCGTGCTCGGGCCGGAAGGCGGCGATCTCGTCGAGCAGGCCCTCGCGGTCCACCAGGACCACGCCGTTGCCGTCGGAGCGCTGGCTGCGGAAGCGCTGGCGCAGGACGACGAGCAGGATCGTCTCCTCGCGGGTGTAGGCGGTGTCGTGCAGCAGCGTCGGGAAGGCGGGACCGATCTCGGGGACGGCCTGGCGCTTGAACGCGACCTGGTAGGCGTGGTCGATGTGCAGATCGAGGAAGAGGTCGTTGAGCCGGCTCTTGAGCAGCGGCAGGTCGGCCAGCAGGGTGCGCCACTCCCCCGGGTTGCGCTCGGCGCTGAGGTAGCGGTGCTTGAGCAGCGCGACGAGGGTCCGTCGCTGCTCCATCGTCAGCGCGCCCTCGTCGCCCTCGAACAGCGAGAGCGAGGAGTCCTCGGCGGGAGCGTCGTCCTCGAAGGCGGCGTCGAGGTCGTGGACGTCATTCATCGACAGGTCCTTGCGTGGCGGGGGCGTCGGCGGGGGCGGGGACGGGTGCGGCGAGCCGGAGGACCGGGGTCTCGAAGACCCGGCGGGTGCCGTCGGGGCGGACCGCCTCGAAGCGGTCGACGGCCTGCTTGTCGGCGGTGGCATCCCACTGGGTGAGCAGGTGGAGCATCCCGACGATCTCCACGGGACGGCGCAGCTCGGGGGGCAGCGCGTTGAACACCTCGGCGGCCGAGGTGAGCTCGCCCTGGGAGACGGCCTCGCCGAGCAGGTCGCGCAGCTCGCCGAGCGAGGGGCCACCCTGCTGACGCAGCTGCTCGAGGCTGAGGCCGACGGGTGTCTCCACCGGGTCGGGGATGCTCAGCGACTCCGGTGCCACGTCGGCGGCCGGGTCGTGCAGGCGCTCGCGCAGGTGGGGCAGGTGGAAGGTGCCGGGGATCAGCTCCACCTCCACGCGGGAGCGGGGGCCTGCGGTCTCCATCCAGGTGACCAGCAGCCGCTCGACGTGGCGCAGGGTCTGGTCGACCTCCCGGTCGCGGGCCACGTCGTGGTGCACGATGTGCTCGCGCAGCGTGGAGGAGAGCCGGGTGCGCTGGGCGAGCACGTCGTCGATCCCGCGTCGGATGACGGCGACGGCGCTGCGGAAGTCGCGGTGGTCGTCGGGGCCGAGGCTGTTCGCGAAGGGGTGCTGCAGGATGGCCTGGATGTCGCGCCCGAGCTCGTCGAGCAGCTCCTTGTCGCGCAGCAGCTCGAAGGCACCCTCGAACGCGCGGCCCTCCTGGGTGGCCTCGAGCAGCTCGTCTGAGCGGCGCAGGTACTCGTCGAGCACCTCGCCCACCGGGCGGTCCTCCTCGCGGAAGTCGCGCACGATCTTGCGGTGCATGGCCGCCACCGACTCCTCGACGCGCTTGAAGTCGCCGGGCAGCTGGCCGATCAGGTCCATCAGGTCGACGTAGCCGGTCTGCATGTCGTCGATGCTGGCCGGCTCGATCTCTCCGCCGGCGACGATCCGGTCACGCTCGGCGGTGAGGCGCTCGATCTGGTCGTTGAGGCGGGCGACGCGGGTCGCCGGATCGGGGTTGGCCTCGGTGGCCCAGCGTCGTACGGCGTCGACGATGGTGTTGATCCGCGAGCCGCTGATCAGCGCCCGGTCCCGGGTCAGGCTCTGCACCAGGTCGAGCGCGTCGACGGCGTGCGAGGTGAGGGAGTACTCCTCGTCGCCGGACTCGTCGAGGGTGCGGTAGAGCCACTGGTCGCCCATCCACCGCAGGCACAACGAGCGGCCGGTCTGGTTGGGCGGCACCTCGACGCCGGCGATGCGCAGCTCGTCGAGGTAGGCGTCGATCTGGGTGTGCAGGCGGTCGGCGTGGACGGTGCGCACGTCGGAGCTGAACGACGTCCGGAAGACCGACAGCACCAGCGGGGCCCATTTGCGGTCGAGCAGACGCAGCGTCGGCCTGTCGAACGCCTCGGTGACCCGCGCCAGCTCGGCGACGATGCCGCTCATGCCCCTCCCGGGTCCTCCGCACGCGTCCGCCGGGTGCGGACGAGATGCCTGGAGGACGGTAGGCGCTCGCGGTGGCGACCTCGCATTCGGGGGTGTCGGCGGTCCAGCCGGGTGCGCCGCAGGTCACCTGCTGGGGCGCCGCCTCGCCCGGGCTCGGGCCAGTCTCCGCCAGATCCAGGCCGACGGGATCACCTCGTCGGCGAGGACGTACGCCGCGGAGGTCTCCTGGGTGAGCGTCGCCTCCAGGGCGTGGCGCGCCGAGGGGCGCCCTGCGACCAGGAGCCTGTCCCCCGGCCGGAGGAGCTCGTCGTCCTCAGGCGCCGGGGTCACCACCTCGTCACGCAGCAGGGCGAGCGGGACGGCGGCCAAGGGGCTCTCCCGATCGTTCGGGGAGCGCAGCAGGTCACCGAGACGCACCTGGCCTGCCTCCAGCCAGGGCATCACGGCGGGGGCGTCACGCTCGCCGATCTCGACGCGCCAGATGTTCGGTGTCCAGGGTCCGCACCGCTGGACCAGCCGGTCGACGACCTGCGCGGCCCACGCGTCACCGAGGTGCGGGACTTGGGGCAGGAAGCGCATCAGGGAGGGGTTGGCGAGGCGGGCGAGGACCTCGTGGGCGACCACCTCGGCGCGGACCATCGCGTGGTCGATGCCGAGCGCCTCGAACAGGGCGGCGTTGCCGGGCTCGTTGTGCCGGGCGACGAGGACCAGGTCGGGATTGGCGAGCCGTGCCACCTCCAGCAGCCACAGGTTCGTCATGTCGTTGTGGGTGGCGGCGACGAAGGCGACGGCGCTGGACAGGTCGGCCTCGTCGAGGGCGGCCTGCGGGAAGCGGTCGGCGCCACCCTGGACGCGCTCGCCCTCGACGACCGTCACCTCGATGTGCTCCTGGCGCAGGTCCGCGGTGATGTCGCGGCCGAAGTCGTCGAAGCCGCAGACCACCCAGCGCCCACGCGGCAGGGGCGGTCGGCGCTGTGGGAGCGGGGTGCCGGGCGCGCTGGTCAGCCACATCATCAGCTGGTGGGCCGCCGGGGAGCGGTACAGGATCCGCAGGTGGTTGCCGAAGCGCTCGAGCGGGTTGACCACCTCGGTGTCCCCGAAGGCGCGCATCCGGTCCTCGGTCTCGTGCGAGCTGGCCTGGGCGATCACCGGCAGGGTGGGCCGGATCAGCGACGTGGTCATCGCGACGTCGAGGTTGACGTCGTCGTGCTCGCTCAGGGCGAGGACGGCTTCGCAGTCGGCGCTGCCCAGCCCGGCGAGGATGAGGTTGTCGGTGTTGCGGGCGTCGCCGACCAGGACCGGGACGTCGGCCCGGTAGGCGTCCAGCTCGATGGACGCCGCCCGCTCGTCGTCGCGATCGATGATCACGAAGCGGCGGCCCATGTCGTCCAGCGAGCGGGCGATGCGCCGGCCGATCTCGCCGTACCCGATCAGCAGGAGGTACGGCGCGCCGATGTGGCGCACCTTGCGCTCGAAGAGCCGGCGGGCCACGGCGCGGCGGAAGGCACGGTCCTGCACCAGCGAGAGCATCGAGCCGATCGCGTAGGCCCAGCCGATCACCGACATGAAGATCGAGCCGGTGACCCACATCCGCTGGGCGGGCGAGAACGGGTAGGGCAGCTCGCCGAACCCGATCGTGGTGGCGGTGTAGCTCATGAAGTAGAAGGCGTCGAAGAGGCTGAGCCGGTGCGGCTGGCCGGCCGCGTCGGTGCCCGGGATCAGGGACAGTCCCAGCACGCTCAGCGCGAAGAGCGCGATGAGCAGGATCAGCGGCGCGCGCATCCGCCGCAGGACGAGGAAGATGCCGGCGGTGGCCTGCTCCTGGGCACCCTCGGGGAGCTCGACGGCGACGGCCTCCACGTGCTCGCGCCGGGTGCGGCCGCCGACGATCCCGGCCAGGCTGCTCGGTAGCCGGTTCCCCATGGGCTCGGCCCCGTCAGCGACGCTGGAACGAGACGGTCTCGACGACGAGCAGGACCACCGAGACCACGTTGGCGAAGAGCGCGCCGGCGGACAGCGAGACCACCGCCGAGGTCATCTCGACGGTCATGCCGGCCTCGGTCACGTGGCTGGCGTAGGACCAGACCACGGCAGCCGCGATGAGCTGCAGGCTGGCCACCAGGCTGGTCGCCAGGTGCACGGCGCCGATCTGGGTGCGGTCACCGAACTTGAGCACCGTGGCGATCAGGTTCACCACCACAGCGGCGAACAGCTCGTAGACGTTGTGCACCGCCGGGTCACCGATGTCGCCGAGGGTGAACCCGAAGTTGAGGGTCGCCGCGAGCAGCACGAAGAAGCCGAAGACGACATTCTCCAGGTTCATGGCACCCTCCCAGCGCGCGGACTCGGGCATCGTAGCCTCACCTACCCCGCCGAACGCGGAAGTCGGGAGGCCGCCGCGCCCGCCGGTGTGGCGCGGACGTGCCACTGACCCCGCCGGGTGGTGCCTGGGCGGGGTGCGGGGCGGGGCACCTACTGGTCGGGTGGAGGCAGGTCCGGCTTGGGCGGGGTGGCGTGCGGATTCGCGCGTCGGCGGTCTCGGGAGACGTCGAGGGTGCCGGTGTGGTCGCGCAGGTACTGGTAGCCCTGGGGGCTGGTCCACAGGTAGCTGCCCTTGTCGAGGGCGGTGTAGCTCCAGGGGCTGTGGGTCTTGTGGCGGTGATGTCGCCGGCAGAGTGGGGCGAGGTTGCATGAGCAGGTGGTGCCGCCGGTGGCGTGGTCTTGGATGTGGTCGCAGTCGGCGCGATGCTGCTCGGGCGTGAGGCGTCGGGCTGGTCGGGTGCACCAGGGGAAGACGCAGGTGTGGTCGATGAGGGTCAGGCGTTCGACGAGGCGGTCGGGGGTCTCGTAGGCGTTGACGTGGACGTGGTCCTCGAGATCGATGACCGGCTTCACGATCACCTGGGTGTCGGGGGTGGCGCACCAGTCGCGGATCTGGTCGACCGAGACGAAGGAGGCGGTGTTCTCCACGCGCGCCAGGTGTACGTCGGTGTCGTCGAGGCCCCGGGCGCGCAGCGCGTCGTGGGAGAGGTGGACGTAGAGCACCACCTGACGCGGTCGCCGGGCCTTATCGGTGTCGCCCTGCGCAGCAGTGTGCGGTTGATCGGAAGCACACGGTGCGTCGGATCCACCGCACTGACCTGCGGCTGCCTCGCCGGCGCCCAGGTCGAGGGCAAGCTGGCGCCGTGCCAGCTCCCCCGCGGCCTTCGCCCGCCGCACGCCCAACGGGTCCACCGACCCCAACGCCTGCTGCTGCGCCGCACCCGCAGCCACCGCAGCGTCGAGGTCCAACGCGTCGGCGAGGTCGAGCTCCCCGCGCACCGTCATGGTGCCGTCGTAGGAGACCTGATCGGTGTCGATGTCGAAACACCGCCCGTCCGCAGCCGCGCGGCGCCGCTGCTCGGCCTCCTCTGGCTGGAACCGCACCCGCGCCTCCTCGACCAACCGGTCCAGGGCGGCGACACCGATCTTGTGCGCCACCGCGGCGACGTGGGTGTCCACGAACCCCGCACCCGCCGGGACCAGGCTCAGCGTCGCGTCCGCGATGCGTCGTGCTTTCCACGCCACGAGGTCCCCAGTCACCACCCGCGCCCAGACCTTCGGCAGCCGGTGGCGCAGCTCGAGAGCCTGACCCACATACCGGCGCCCGGCGTCGGTAGACATGCCGATCGCGAGGGCGAACTCGGTGACCGCGAACTCCGCGACCAGAGGCGCCCCGGGTCCCGCGACCGGGATCCCATGGTCGCCGTACGGCCCGTGGATCACCGCCGCCGCCTCCAACGACTCCACCGAGTGCATCGCCGCCCAGTCCACCGCCAACTGCAGCTGACGAGCCTCGGCCGCATCCGCCGTACCCCGCGAGACCCGCGCGGCAGCCAGCACCGCACGAGCGGTGTCGGGGGTGGCGGTCCGGGTCATGGATCCACTCAAGCAGGCAGCACCGACACTCCTGCCCCCAGAAACCGCCCCGACACGCGGACTGTGGAGAACTCATCCGAAAGCGTTCTCGAAGACGCCCGCTCGCGCTCGCTCCTCAACCACCGAGACGGCTCTCACCCACCGCCGATCGAGGTGAGGGAACCCCACGAGCCACTGATGCGTCCCAGGGAAGTGATGCGTCTCCTCGCGCTGCCCTGCGTGGTCGCTGCGCTCGCCCTGACCGGCGGTTGTGGCGCCGCCCCCGGAACAGCGCAGCCCCACACGGAAGCCACGCCTCCGGCGACGGAGCCCGCCCCTAGGAGGGTGACGGTGAGCGTCAACCACTGCTTCGTCGTCCCTGTCTCGTTCGACGGCGAACAGTGGAACGTGCCGTTCGAGAAGCAGTTCGGCTGGGGAGGCCTGCAGCCCCGGCATTGGCAGGGCACCGGGCTCATGGTGCGCGTGGCCGAGGACCAGGCACGCTACCGCGACGACGGCGGTGCAGTCCGCGTGTTCAAGCCGGTCGACGATCCCGCTGTGCGCCCCGTGGAGACCGCTCCATGTGCCTGAACGCCCGGGTCTCAGCCCGTGCGCCCGAACCGGCCCGCGGCCCCTGACTGGGTCGTTCGTCGGGCCACCCTAGGCAGGCCCGCGTTCACCGGTTCTTCCGCGTACCCGCGCGAGCAGTAGCCAGCACGACGACCTCGCGCTACTAGGAGTCTGCGGGCCCGTAACCAGTTGCCCAGGCGCAGGTTCTTCGCTTCCTGGGCAGTGTCGCGCATGAAGCGATGGTGCTCGAACCCACCCTCGATCGCCGCGCCACTGTCCACGTGACGCAGGAACTCCTACAGCGACATGCTCATCACACCGCCTCGACGGTGGCGGTGACCGCGCCGTCAAGCGCCGCGATGCGCTCAGCGGCATCACCGTCGAGCCTGCCCAGAACCACGATGCCGGGGAAGTACGACTGGTCGCCGTAGTAGAGGACGAGGTGGTTCCCGGGTGCGTAGTAGCCCACGTCGCCAACGTCGGGGTCCATGCCCTCGGGCTGGCCGTCGAGGGAGAGCGGCTCAGGAAGCGGCCCGGTCTTCTCCACCCCGCCGTGGTCGACCATGTCGACGGTCACCGGCACCTGCGCGAAAAGGTCCTGGGAGGCGGCGCTGTCGTCCAGCGTCGCCGTGAAGCGCTGATCGCCGATCGTGATCCTCAGCTGCACGAGGTCCTCCCCGTCGGGCTGGTCATCGCCGGGTCCGCCGTTATGGCACCGATCATGGCAGCAAGCAGCAATTGGTGGCGGTTGCGCCTACTCGTCCTTCAGGGCCCGGTGTGGAGGGGAGGACGCACAGACGCTGTGCTTCATCCCGATCGGGTACCGCGCTCGCGACGTACCGTCCCCTGCGCCGGAGACGTGCCGCTCACCTCGTCACACGCGAGCCTGGTCCGCCAGCACCGCAGCCGCCATCTCCTTCGCCCGCGGGTACTGCGCCTTCCCGGCGGCCGAGCGCGGGATCTTGTCCACGACGGCGAGCACCCGCGGCAGCTTGTAGCCCGACAGCGACGCGCGCAGGAAGCTGCGCAGCTCCTCCAGCTCGACGGTGTGGCCCTCGCGGGGCTGGACCACCGCCGCCACCGCCTGCCCGTACTTCTCGTCCGGGACCCCGACCACGAGCACGTCGTACACGCCGGGGTGTGCCATCAGCGCGGTCTCGACCTCCTCGGGGTAGACCTTCTCGCCGCCGGTGTTGACGCAGTTGGAGCCCCGCCCGAGCAGCACCACCTTGTTGTCGGGCTCGATCCGCGCGAAGTCTCCCGGCACCGAGCAGCGCTCCCCGTCGATCTCGATGAACGTCTGGGCCGACTTCACGGGGTCCTTGTAGTAGCCGACCGGGACGTGGCCCATCCGCCCGAGGCGACCGACCTTGCCTACGTTGGTGGCGGGATCCAGCACCCGGTTGGCCTCGTCGAGCACGACGGTCGAGGGCCCGAGCGAGACCAGCGGGCCGTCGCTGCGGATGTTGCCCACCTCCTGCAGCCCGGTCCCTTGGAAGCCGGTCTCCGAGGCCCCGACGGAGTCGGTGAAGAAGCTGTTCGGGAAGGCGGCCATCCAGCGCTCCTTGACCGAGCGGCTGAAGATGGCGGCCGAGCTGGAGATCGCGATCAGGTCGGGGCAGTCGTAGTCGCCGGCCTCGTAGGTCTCGATCAACGGGCGCGCCATCGCGTCCCCGGTCATGAAGATCAGCTGGACGCCCTCGCGCTCGATGACCTGCCAGGTCCGCACCGGGTCGAACTTCGGCTCGAGGATCGTCAGGTGGCCGGCGAACAGGTGCATCAGCAGCCCCGCCTGCGCTCCACCGTGCATCAGCGGGCTCAGCGGGAAGGTGACCATCCGCCCGTCCTGCTTGGCCTGCTCGGACTGGTCGTACTCCCCCAGCGCCTGGCCGGTCATGAAGTCGATGCCGCCGCCGAGCACCCGCCAGAAGTCCTCGTGGCGCCACATCACGCCCTTGGGGAACCCGGTCGTGCCTCCGGTGTAGATGATGTGGATGTCGTCGGGGCTGCGCTCGTCGAAGTCCCGTTCGGGGCTCTGCCCGGCCAGCGCGTCCTCCCACAGCACTCCGCCGTACGACGAGAAGTCCGCGGTGCTGTCGGGCTCCATCACGTCCGGCATGACCACCAGGGTCTGCAGCTTCTGGTGCTTGGGGGCGCACCGCTCCACCAGCGGCGCATACGAACGCTCGTGGACGAGCGCGACCAGGTCGGCGTTGTCGAAGAGGTAGTCGAGCTCGCCCTCGACGTAGCGATAGTTCACGTTGACGTTGACCGCGCGGATCTTCGTCACCGCCATGACCGCGACCACGTGCTCGATGCTGTTCTTGGCGTAGACGCCAACGTGGTCGCCGGGGCCGACGCCCCGGGAGGCGAGGAAGTGCGCGAGCCGGTTGGCGTCGGCCTCCAGCTCGGCAAGGGTCACCATCCGGTCCCCCACCTTCACGGCGGGCTTGTCCGGGGCGGCATCGACGGCGTGTTCGAAGAGGTCAGCGATGTTGAGGGCCACGCCGGGCACACTAGAACACGTTCTCGTTTGGCGCCAGGGTCGCGGCACGACCGTGCAGACGCCGCCCCTGCGGCAGGCTCAGCCGAGGTCGAACTCCACCGGGTTGATCCCGACGGCGAAGCACGCGTCGCGCACGGCCAGCTTCTCGTTCTCGTCGAAGTTCCCGTCGGCGCCGCCGATGATGATGCCGATCTGGATGACCGCCCGCGCCTGGTCCTCCTTCTTCTTCAGCTTCCCGATCACCTGGAGGACCTCGAGCTTCCCGAAGTCGTAGTCGTTGTTGAGCTTGTCGCAGAAGCCCTCGAAGTCGGTGCGCAGGTCGGCGGCGGGGAAGACCTTGAGGACGTCGTTGCTCGAGATGAGTCCGACGACCTTGGCCCGCTCCCCGGCGTCGACGTTCCCGTCGGCCGCCGCGATCAGGGCGCACATGCCCATCGCGGCCTTCGCGAAGTCCTTGTTCTTGAACTGGCCGACCTTGAGCTGGAGCTGGTCGTTCATGTCGTTGCTGCGCTGCTTGAGCTGGTCCCAGAAAGCCATGGGTGCGTGGTTCCTCTGCGGTGGGCGACTGCGGCCGCGAGCGCGACCCAGGAGTTGCTGCCTCGACCCTACGGGGGTCTGCCCCACCAGCGTCGAAGATGACGAAACCCGCTCGGCGGGCACGATCACGCGGACAGCGGCTGCCGCCGCTCAGGCGCCGCACCGACGGCAGGGCCGCGGCGAGCAGCGAGCCGCCGGCCATCACCGCCACGCAGACCCACAGCCAGGCGGTCAAGCCGGTGACGGCGCTGATCGGGCCGGTGAGCACCAGCCCGAGCGGACGGGCCAGGAACGACCCGACGAGGTCGAAGGAGTAGACCCGGGCGAGCTTGTCTGGGGCGATGTTCTGCTGGATGGACAGGTCCCAGTTGATCGAGAAGAACTCCAGGCCGGCACCGTGCAGGAACGCGCCCAGCAGGAGCAGGGTGAGGGTGTCGCCGAGCGCGATGGCCGCCGGGAAGCACGCCGTCAGCGCCAGTACGACGGTGCCGACGAACAGCCCGCGGCGCGGCCGGAACCACAGCGAGACCAGACCGCCGGCCATGAACCCAGCCATCAGCGTGGCCAGCGCCCAGCCCCAGGCGGCCTCGTCCCAGGCGTCGCGCACGGCGATGGGCCCCAGCACGCCCTGCACCCCGCCGTAGAAGAGGTGGTAGAGGGTCGCCTGCAGGATCAGCGTCCACAGCCAGGTGTGCCGGAGGACCTCGCAGGCGCCCTCCCCCAGCTCGCCCAGCAGCGACGTCGACCCGTCTCCGGCCGGCAGCGGCGCCACCCGGAGCCGGTGGAAGCAGTACGCCGCCACCGCGAACGACGCGGCGTCCACGAGGATCGGCCAGCCCGGACCGGCCAGCGCGACGAGGATGCCGGCGCCGGCGAACCCGCCGATCATCGCCAGGTTCTGCAGCAGCCGTCGTAGCGTCACGGCCGTCGCCAGGAGCTCGTCGGGCACGGTCTGACGGGTCAGGGCCGACGATGCCGGACCGCTCAGCGCGGACAGTGCGCCGTTGAGCATGCCGACCAGGCCCAGCAGCAGGATGCTCGACCAGCCCCCGATCAGGCTCACGGCCATGAACCCGTGCGTGAGCGCGGCCCCGAGCGCCGAGCCCTGCATCAGCACCGCCCGCGGCAGCCGGTCCCCGAGCACGCCGCCGAACAGCGTGGTGAGCACGTTGGTCAGCGCGTAGGCAGCCCCGACGAGCCCGAGCTCGGTCGCCGAGCCTCCGAGGTCGAGCACGGCGAAGGCGAGCGCCACCGGTGTGATGGCGTTGCCCAGGGCGCTGGTCGTGGTGCCGGTGACCAGCCACCGGTAGTCCGGGTGGGCGAGGGGCGACGCGGGCGAGACGAGCGACACGGGCCGATCCTGGGGTCGACCCGCCTCAGCGGAACGCCGACTCGCCCGTCAGCGCCTGGCCGATGACGAGCTGGTGCACCTCGCTGGTGCCCTCGTAGGTCAGCACGGACTCGAGGTTGTTGGCGTGGCGCATCAGCGGGTACTCCAGCGTGATCCCGGCGGCGCCGAGGATCGTGCGGCACTCGCGCGCGATGGCGAGCGCCTCGCGCACATTGTTCAGCTTGCCGAGGCTGACCTGCTCGGGACGCAGCGTGCCGGCGTCCTTGAGCCGGCCGAGGTGCAGCGCGAGCAGCATCCCCTTGCCGAGCTCGAGGGCCATGTCGGCGAGCTTGGCCTGGGTGAGCTGGAAGCCGCTCAGGCTCCGGTCGAAGATCTCGCGCTGAGCGGCGTAGGCCAGCGCCGTCTCCAGGCAGTCGCGGGCGGCGCCGAGCGAGCCGAAGACGATCCCGAACCGGGCCTCGTTCAGGCACGACAGCGGCCCCGACAGCCCCCGGGCGCCGGGCAGCCGGGCGGTGTCGGGCAGCCGCACCCGGTCGAGCACGAGCTCGCTGGTGACCGAGGCGCGCAGGGACATCTTCCGCTTGATCTCCACGGCGCCGAAGCCCGGCGTACCGGTGGGCACCACGAAGCCGCGCACCCCCTCCTCGGTCTGCGCCCAGACCACGGCGACGTCGGCCACCGAGCCGTTGGTGATCCACATCTTGGTGCCGCTGAGCACCCAGTCGTCGCCGTCGCGCACGGCGCGGGTGCGCATCCCGCCGGGGTCGGAGCCGAAGTCGGGCTCGGTCAGCCCGAAGCAACCGATCGCCTCACCGGCGGCCATCGACGGCAGCCACTCCTCCTTCTGCTCCGGGGAGCCGTGCTGCCAGATCGCGAACATCGCCAGCGAGCCCTGCACCGAGACCAGTGATCGCAGCCCCGAGTCGGCCGCCTCCAGCTCCATGCAGGCCAGCCCGTACGCCGTGGCGCTGGTGCCGGCGCACCCGTAGCCCTCCAGGTGCATGCCGAGCACGCCCAGGTCGCCCAGCTCCCGGGCCAGCTCGCGCGCCGGGATGCGGCCCTCCTCGTACCAGTCGGCCACCCGTGGCTTGACCTTGGACTCGACGAACTGGCGGACCGTGTCACGCATCGCCCGCTCCTCGTCGCTGAGCAGGGCGTCGGTGCCGAAGAGCGCGAGCGGTGTCTGAGGCATGGGACTCCTCCGGGAGGTCGGTGGACGTGGCCGCGGTGCCACTGGAGCACACCATCACCGCCAATGTCTCACCATCCGTCTTTACGTCTATGTCTAGTGGATAACTATGCTTTAATCCCTCCGCGTCCTGCGACGCTCCGTCACGGGATCGAAGGAGGCCTGCTCCCCATGACACAGACCCACGCTCCGAGCGCCACGCTCGGCGCCCCACCCTCGGGGCCCCGGCCCCCGCGGGCCGCCTCCGGCGAGCGCGACGAGGTCCGGCGCGCGCGGCGCAGCCAGCGCCTCCGCCGGGCGGCGCTGCACTGCTCGTCGCTCGCGACGCTGGTGCTCGTGTGGTGGCTGGTCACCGAGGCCGGCCTGGTCCGCGCGCTGTACCTGCCCTCGCCAGGGGCGGTCTGGGATGCCTTCGTCCGCGCGAACACCGACCACCCCCTCAGCCCGGGATCCGAGCGGATGGTCCGCGGCGAGCAGAACTACTACCTGTGGGAGCACCTGCTCGCCAGCCTCCAGCGGATCGCGATCGGCGTCGGAGCCGGCGTGGCCGTCGGCGTGCCGCTCGGGCTGGTGATGGGGACGACCTGGCTGGGGACGCTGCTCGAGCCGTACCTGAACTTCCTGCGCTCGCTGCCGCCGCTGGCCTACATCGGGCTGCTCATCGTCTGGTTCGGCATCGGCGACACCTCCAAGATCTGGCTGCTGTTCCTGGCCGCGTTTCCCCCGGTGGCGATGGCCACCATCAGCGGCGTGCGCGGCGTGCGCGAGGACCAGGTCAACGCGGTCCGCTCGCTGGGCGCCTCGAGACGGCAGGTGCTCACCACCGTGGTCCTGCCGGCCACCCTGCCCGAGGTGCTGACCGGGATCCGGGTCGCCACTGGCTTCGCCTGGACCACCGTCGTCGCCGCGGAGATCGCCAACGGCATCCCCGGCATCGGCGGCCTCGCCTACCTGGCCGGCGAGCAGCTGCAGAGCGCGCTGGTCATCGCCTCGATCATCGTCATCGGCCTGGCCGCGATCGCCCTCGACCTCGGGTTGAAGACCCTCGAATCCGTCCTTGTCCCCTGGCGGGGCAAGGCATGACCGCCCGCACGGGCCTTGAGAAGGAGCATCAGTGATCACACCATCCCGGCGAGGTGCGGCCGCCCTGGCCGCCGCCGCGCTCGCGCTGTCCCTGTCCGGCTGCGTGGAGTCAGGACGCAGCACCAGCGCCGCGGCATCGGAGTCCGAGTGCCCCTGGGAGCCCGACGAGTCGGTGACGGCCAGCGCCCGCATCGCCTGGCAGCCCATCCCGAACGCGGACGTGGTGGTCAAGGACCTCGGCCTGCTGGAGGCCTGCATGCCGAACGCGAAGATCTCCTGGGTCCAGGCCGCCTCCGGGGGCGACGTGGTGAAGTACTACGGCTCCGGCGACGTCGACCTCGGGCTGATGGGCTCCTCCCCCGCGACCATCGCCTCGTCGAAGCCCGTCGTCGACGACGTCGACCTCTCGGTGGTGTGGATCCACGACGTGATCGGTGACGCGGAGTCCCTGGTCGTCAGGGACCCGGCGATCAAGGACATCAAGGGGCTGAGCGGCAAGAAGGTCGCGGTGCCGTTCAGCAGCACCGCCCACTACTCGCTGCTGCAGGCCCTGACCGACGCCGGGCTCGAGGCGGGCAAGGACGTCGAGGTGATCAACCTCGACCCCGACAAGATGCCGGCGGCCTGGCAGGGCGACCAGATCGACGCCGCCTGGGTCTGGGACCCGGTGCAGAGCCAGCTCCTCGACGACGGCGGGACGCGGCTGCTCTCGAGCGCGGACACGGCGGAGGCCGGGCGCCCGACGTACGACCTGGGGACCGCCAGCACGACGTTCCTCGAGGAGAACCCGGAGTTCATGGCGCAGTGGGCCAAGGCCCAGGACCACGCGGTCGGTCTCCTCAAGGACGACCCGGACGCCGCCACCGAGTCCATCGCCGCCGTGCTCGGCATCGAGCAGGCTGCCGCGAAGACCCAGATCAAGGGTCTGACCTTCCTCACCGCCGAGGAGCAGGCCGGTGACGAGTGGCTCGGCGGCAAGCTAGCCGAGGACCTCCTCACCACCGCCCGCTTCCTGCTCGACCAGGGCGGCATCGAGGCGGTCGGCACGCAGAAGCAGTACGCCGAGCACGTCGACGCCGCGCCTGCCCGGAGCGTGAGCGGTGGCTGAGCCGGCGCGCAGCGGGCACCAGCGCGAGGTGCAGTTCGAGGCCGTGTCGCATCACTTCACGGTGGGCGGCACCGCCATCCCCGCGCTCGGCCCCGTCGACCTCTCGATCCGGCCCGGCGAGTTCGTGACCCTCGCCGGGCCGTCGGGCTGCGGCAAGACCACCCTGCTGCGTCTGTTGGCGGGGTTCATGACCCCGACCGCGGGCGCTGTCCGCGTGGGCGCCGAGCCGGTGCGCGGACCGGGCGCCGAGCGCGGCGTCGTCTTCCAGCAGTCGACGCTGTTCCCCTGGCTCTCCGTGCGCCGCAACGTGGAGCTCGGCCCGAAGCTGCGCGGGGTGGCGTCGCGCGAGCGCGCCGAGATCGCGCGGCACCACCTCGAGCTGGTGGGGCTCTCGGAGTTCGCCGACCACCGCCCCTACGAGCTCTCCGGGGGCATGCAGCAGCGGTGTCAGATCGCGCGGGTGCTGGCGAACGAGCCCGACATCGTGCTGATGGACGAGCCGTTCGCCGCCCTGGACGCCCTCACCCGGGAGCGGCTGCAGGAGGAGCTCCTGGAGATCTGGCGGGCGACGGGCCGCACGATCGTGTTCATCACCCACAGCGTCGACGAGGCGGTCTTCCTGGGCTCGCGGGTGCTGGTGATGAGTCCGCGTCCGGGTCGGATCGTGCTCGACTGCCCGGCGGTGTTCGGTCAGGGCAGGCAGCCCGCGGCCGAGATCCGCGGCCTGCCGGAGTACGTCGCGCTGACCGAGCGGGTCCGCGAGGCCATCGCCGCCTGACGGCCTCGCGCCGGGCGCTCAGAGCGCGCGCGCGACCCGCCAGGCCGAGTGCACCGCACCCTGGATGTAGCCGACCTCGCCGGCGTCTCCGACCACCTCGACCGGGATGCCCCGCTCGACCAGCTCCTGCTCGAGCGGGGCTCCCGCCGCCACCTCGGAGGCGACGACGACCAGGTCGGCCGGGGCGAAACGCTCGTTGCCCTCGTGGTCGCGGTAGCGCACCGCGGTGGGGGTGATCTCCTCGGCGGTGGCCTGGCGCTCGATCTTCACGCCGTGCTCGGTGGCCGTGCGCACGGTGTTCCAGCGACGCGGCAGCGCCATCGGCAGCCCGGCCTGGGCGCCGCTCTCCAGCACGGTGACCGACTTGCCTCGCTCGGCGAAGAACTCGGCCAGCTCCAGGCCCACCAGCGAGCCGCCGATGACGGTGACGTTCTTGCCGACCGGCAGGAACGCACGCGTCGCGCGGCGCATCAGCTCCGGGTGACGGGTGGCTCCGGTGAGTCGCCCGGCCCGCGCGGCCCAGCGCATCAGGCGCCCGTTGCGGCTCTTGTCGGCAGGCGGGGCCTCACCGGTCCCGGTGAGCAGCGCGCGCAGCGAGTCTCCGGTCTGCACGTGCGCCAGCTCGGCTCCCGGGATGGCCGGCAGCCCGCGGTGTGCGCCGGTGGCGAGCACCACGGTGCTGGGCCGCAGCGCCGCGATCGACTCGGCCGTGGCCCGCTGCCCCAGCTGGACGACGACGCCGAGCCGCTCGAGCTCGTGCTGCTGGTAGTCCAGGAGGGGGCCGTTGGGCGGGGTGGTGAGCTGGGAGAACCAGGCGGAGCCGCCCAGCCGGTCGCCCGCCTCGACCAGCGTCACGCGGTGGCCGCGCTCGCGGGCCACCCGCGCCGTCTCCATCCCACCGGGGCCGCCGCCGACGACGACCACGTGACGCGGGGACACGACGGGCAGGAACGTCGCCTGCTTCTCGTCGCCCAGCGCCGGGTTGACCGCGCAGACCGGGGTGTCGTCCCAGAAGTTCTGCTCGACGCAGACGTAGCAGTTGATGCAGGGGCGCACGGACTCGCGGCGCCCGGCGCGCAGCTTGTTGACCAGCTCGGGGTCCACCAGCAGCTGGCGCCCCATCGCCACGAAGTCGGCGTCGCCGGAGGCGACGATCTCCTCGCCGACCTCGGGCAGGACCCGGCCGACCGCGATCACGGGGATGCCGACGGCGGCCTTCACCCGGCGGGTCTGGTCGCGGTAGGCGCCGACCTGGTTGGGAAGCGGGCCCTTGAGGAAGTCGCGGAACGGGTTGCGACCCCAGCCGGTGACGTGGATGGCGTCGGCTCCCGCGGCCTCGAAGAGGCGGGCGGCCTCGATGCACTCCTCGGTGCTGAGTGCGCCCTCCTCGCCGAACTCCTCGCCGGCCACCCGGACCAGCACGGCCAGCCGGTCGCCGACCATCGCCTTGACCGCGGCGATGACCTGGCAGGCCAGCTTCGCCCGGTTCTCCAGCGATCCGCCCCATCCATCGGTACGCCGGTTGTCGGCGCTGCTGAGGAAGCCGCCGAGGATGTAGCCGTGGGCGCAGTGGATCTCGATCGCGTCGGCACCGGCCTCCATCACCCGGCGGGCCGCCTGGGCGAACTGCTCGATCAGCCAGGTGATGTCGTCCTCGGTCGCCTCGCGGTAGGACGGAGCCTTGCCGGCGGTCACCCCCGCCATCAGCCGCAGCTCCTCAGGGGTGTTGTCGCGCAGCGAGCTGAGGTCCTGCTTGCCGACCGGCTTCGAGGGCACCAGCATCGGCCGGCCCTGGAGAGTGTCCACCCGGGCGACCTTGCCGTGGTGGGTCGCCTGGACGCACAGCAGGGAGCCGGCCGCGTGCACCGCGTCGGCGAGCGCCTTGAGCCCGGGGATGAACCGGTCCTCGGAGAGCGCCGGCTCCTTGAGGCTGGTGGCTCCGACCGGGAACGCCACCGCCGAGGCGGAGGTGATCACCATGCCGGTGCCACCGGCGGCCCGCGCGACGTAGTGCTCGATGTCCTCCGCGACGATCTCGCCCTCGTGGCACACGTTCATGTCCATCGCCGGCATGATCACCCGGTTCGGCAGGGTGATCGGGCCGATCCGGCCGGGAGACAGCAGGTGGGTGAAGCTCTGTCCGGTTCGGCGAGTGCGCATTCTCCCGACTGTAGGGCCGGGTCCGCCCGCCGTGGGCGTCGGCCCCGGAGAACGGGACATAGACGATGTCAGGGTTCAGCGCTTCTCGACCTCGGCGAGGGCGGCGGCCATCGTCCGCCGCGCGATCTCCTCCGCGAGCGCAGTGGGGTCGTCCAGTCCCCCGGCGGCGAGCCAGGCATGGTCGAGACGCATCTCGAAAGCGCCTTCGCGAGGCACGCCTGAGCTGCCTCTCCCCGGCTCGGGAGGCAGCAGGATCTGGTAGGTGATCGTCATGGTTCTTCCGTGCTTGTTCTCGCGGACGTCGAAGCTCACCGCGCGCACCGGCGGCCAGGTCAGATCACCGTGTTGCTGCTCTTCACCGAGGATGTCCCGCGCTTCGCGAAGGAGTGCGTTGATGCCTGGGTCCTTGCTCCAGACCGACTCAGGAGGTGGATCGGTGAACGTCGGCTCATACCTGATGTGGTGGCCAGGACCCAGCTCGTCCTTGAGTCTGGCGGCCAACGCTCGGCCACGCTCCTCCCAAGCATCGTGGTTCAAGGTGCCGAGACCGGACTCGAAGCTCTGGTACTCCTGCGACCACTGCAAGATGCTGTCCCGCAGGTCGTCGCTGATCGGGAGTAAGTACTCCAACTCGCCGCCAAAGGGGCCGTGATCCTCCAGCGCATAGCTGTTGCCCATCTCGCTGTGGGTGAACCAGATCCACATCGGCGGCTCCGGAACCTTCGAGCCCATCGACGCCTCTTCTCATCCCGTTCCCCAATTGGGCTAGTCCCATTCCGCGACGTCACCTGTGCACCTACGGCGGGAGACCGCCGACCCGGTCATCGCCAAGGCGTGCGCTCAAGGTGATGGGCAGACATACGTCCTTTCGCCCAATAGGACGCACTGGGGCGCGCGCTTTGGCCGCTCAGCCGTTGAACCCTGGGCCCTCAAGAGGGCTTGTTGACACGGCGCTCGTAGGCGAGTCTGCCGTGGCCGCTGACTGAAATCGCGCGCCGGCGCTGATCAGCTTCGTCGCCTGCGTACCTCACTAGGTGCCCGCCCCGACGCGAAGCCGCCCGACCTACTTTGCTGCTTCAAGTCCGGGTGCGCGCCAAGCGCGTGCTGACATGGACTCCGTCCGCCGGTGGCGCTACCAATCGTCGGGAAACTCGATGTCGTCCAGCAGGTCCCAGTCTGGACCAGGCACGTATGGATCGAGAGCCGGAGCGATGCGGCGCCAACGATCTCGAAGTGGCAGCCCGAATGCTGGATCGGCATGCGCCGCGTAGTGAACCCAGCCGGCGAGACGCTCGATGCTCATGGGCTTCGGCGACCTCTGTCGAGCGTCGCTGACTCCGAACCTCTCGGCGAAGTACAACTCACGACGAAGTCGCTCCTTCATTGGCCTTGGGATGTGAGCTCCAGCGTGGTCCCCAACGTAGAGCCCGGTGACGAACTGTGGACCCCCACGCCTCATGAATCGAGTCTTGGTGGGATTGATGCTCCACCCGAGGGTCCCAAGTTGAATCTCCAGAGACTCCAAGAAATCATCGTCGATTGAGTCCTTTGTGCCCGAGAACGCCAGGTCGTCCACGTAACGAGTAAACGTGACTCCGCGAGTTTGAGCGAACGCCGCCAGCGCTTCATCGGTCCTGAGGAAAGCCATGTTTGAGAGAAGCGGACTAGTGCTAAATCCCTGGGCTAGCTTGCCGTCAACGAGTGTGACTGATGCGACGAGCTCCGCGCACTCGTCAGTGAAGCCGAACAGGGCAAGTCCTGAGCAAACTTTTTCGCTCCCGATCGAATCGAAAAAGTCCTTGATGTCGACCTTCAGCACGACGTCCCGCCCCAGGTGGCACGCAGCATTGGTCACGGTGCCTCTCCCCTGTACGAACCCGTGAACCTCGTCAGGAGCCTCATACCCCGACGTGGATGTGAGACCCAGTCTGAGATGTTTGAGTACTCGGTCCAGCCCAACGTTTGGGCGCAGCACTTCTCGAGGGCGTCGTCGCTTCTGCGGCACGGCAATGCGCGTATAGCCGAGGCCGTCGACGAGGAGCATCTCTCCCCAACGGACTAGTACGTCAGCGGACTTCATGTGGCTGGCACTCGCCAAGGTTTCGACGTCGACTTCGAACATGTTCTCTCCGCTCGATGCGACCGAGGGTGGGCCCTGCGCCTGCTATGCAATCCAACGCGTGCGACTCGCACACCTCGTGGCTCCACCCTCGGTGCGTCTGTAAGTCTACCAACGCTCGATGTCGAAACCGCGGCGAATGACGCGGGAGCCATCAATCGAGCGCGCTACCGAGAGCGACCCCTCAATCGATCGAAAAAATCTTGACTCAAAGTTCAGTGGATCCAGCACCGGGGGTTCGTCTCCTTGACGTATGCGCCACTGATTGAACACATGGAGGACGTAATCAGGGAGGGCCAAGAGGCTTGGATCCCGCTTCATGCCGAACATGACGACGACTTCTGGGCCGTGTCGTCGAGTCGCGGTCGCGGCTCTTGTGGCTACTCGCCTGAAATACTCGTTCAACTCCTGTGCTGACTCGAAGAGGATCCTGACTTTGGGCCTTCCGTGGTAAGTTCGGAGAACGTCTCGCAAGAGTCGATCGAGAACCATCATCAGTCGCTGCTTCTCGGACAGCTCAGGCATCGACGACCCATCGCTGTAAACGATGAACGTCTTAAACGCCAAGTTGTCGGCGAGAAAGTCAACGAATGCCGACTTGACTTCCCGCGGGTCTGAAGATGCATGGAATCCGCGTCGTCGGAATTCCTCGAAGCTCGGTAGACCCTCGAGATAGAAGGTCCGTCGCCACGTTGTGTATAGCGCCTCGATGTCAGCATTCAGTCGGCGAGCCTCGCTTAATTCGATGACGATCGCCGCTGCTGCCACGAATGGGCTGTAACTCTCGTCCACTAGCACGAGCACCGAGCCCTCTGGATCGTCCAGATCGCTGTCATCGAACCCTGTGGTGTTCACGGGGTAAGAGCCAATGCTGGCGCGATCAAGGTCGTTGCCATCCCACTAGCATGCCAAAGGTCAGTGTCGATCCCTCGCGTCACACGTGTTCCTGGGCCAAGAGGGCGTTCAACGACTTGTGAGGTTCCCCAGACCGCTTGGCGCCCTGCCGTCGATCGCCAGCACCGCTAACCGCACGGGTCGACGAACTGCGTCCTTCCCCCGCGTGCCGGCACGGTCCGCGCCTTGAGGGGATCGAGTGGCGTGCGTCCGTAGGCGACCCGTTCCCCTTGATGGACAGCGGACAGGTCCTGTGGGACGCGATCCCCGGCAGGGTTCCTCTATCGGCGCGCAGGATGGCGAGCAACGGCCGTTGCTGATCGGTATCTCCGAGCAGACCGCACGATGGCTATTCCACCGACAATGCCAGGGATCTGCAGGAACACGACTGCGTTGAGTGCGTCGCTCGACAGCGGCAGCCGATCGAAGAACTGTGCGATCCCTGTGACGACGAGCATCACGTAGGACACCTGCATCAGGAACAGATGCCAGAACAGCCAGCCGGACTTGCCGCGGCGCCACACTGGTTGAGCTATTCCAGCCGCGGCCACCACAAGCACCAGCATCGAGACGGCATGGAAGATGCTCGGACCTTCCCGCAATTCGAAGATCCCAAATGACGAGAGAGCCATCACGGCGATGGCAGCGACGTACGTCCATCCCCATCGACGGTGTGATGCGGTGCCCTTCCTCAAGATCAGGACGACGGCCCCGCTGATTCCCGCGAACACGGCTGTAGCAACGTGCAGGAAGATCATCGGGGCCCATCCTGCCACCTCGATTCACCGTTCCAAGGTAGATGCCGTACCTGGCTCCGCAACCGGGACCGCCGAAGTTGCGTCTTTCCACCGCCTTAGCCCCCCATGTCAGGCCGCGGGAGTCACGTCGACAATCAGTGGAACGTGATCGGACCGACGCGGTAAGACCCAGTCCTCGTAGCTGCCGACGGTCATCGAGAGCCTGCTCGCCCACTCCTTGGGGACGAAGGCATGATCAATGTGGAACGGATGTTCCCGACGGAGCCAGCGGTAGTACGTGGGCTCGAGGGGTGCGCCCATCGCCCGGGTTGCCGTGAAGGCGCTCACGAGCCCGCGCTCTTCGAGCAGCCGCACATTCTCCGTGTGAGCCGCGGCTGTGGTGGCGATGGGAGCGTTGAAGTCACCTGCTAGCACGACCGGGCCGGCCAGCTTTGGCAGGACGTCATCGATGACGCGCCGTGCCTGCGAAGTGTAAGAGCCGAAAAGTCTGGGCTCTACACCCCAGAATCCCAACAAGGTGAACGAAGTGGGTCCAGTCACGGCCATGGGGAGCAACCCCGCCGTCGGCTGGATCTCGGTATGAGCTGTCACCCGCCATGGCTCTTGCGCGAAAACCCCTAGCAACTTAGGAGCGCCAGGGAGTGGCTGAACGTAGCTGGACGTAAGCCCGCGAACTTGGAGGGCGTCAGCTGTGATGCGGGTGCACTCAGCAACGACTGCGACATCGAAGTTCAACTCCCGCAGATGGACGTAGTTGGAAGAGAACTTCTCGTAGCAGTTCCAGGCGATGAGGCGCATGCACGAGAGTGTGTCCGGCCCCGCCCTGGGACCGGCCAAGCACCCTGGGTCAGACCCTTGACCTCCCGCGCTGCGGAGCGCCATAAGGCCGTGTGCAGCGTGAGCGACCACGCGGCCCTCCATCGCGTCGTCATGCTCGACATGAGGACGCGCGTCCATCGAGTGCAAGCCGTATGCGAGGGCCCTGAAATCAGATTTCGCCACGTACATCGTCCGCCGGATGCCATGCCGACCGCCTCGTTCGCGCCACTGAGGCAGATCAGGCCGGGAGGCAGGCTCAAGATTCCGAAGGGGCCCGGTCCGTCCCTGCGTTCTCATCCGCGACCTCCAGTGCAGACACGGCCGAAAGGTCCCGGGGTTCGGCGAGCTCAAGGCCGGCGAGATGCCTCTCCAGCCGCTTCGCCATCGGTCGGAAGGTCACGAACGTCAAGCCACCCGACGCGATTCCCCCCAGGACGGGAACGAACTTGGCGACGCCGTTCGCGAAGACCTGCTTCGTCATCCGAGCGCCGAGGAGCCCGGCGACCTTTTTGACCACGGGATAGACGGTCCCCTGCGTCAGCGCCTTCTGCGGCAGCTTCTTGACGACCTGGCCGGCAATCATCGTCGAGACCTTGGCGATCCCGGTCTGGGCAGTCTGGACGCCGAACATCACGCCAATGAAGAGCGTGAGGACCCCCGCAGTCGCCTCGTCGAGCTCCTCATCGTCAGCGAACAAGTCGGGCCAGCTGTAGATGTAGGCGAGCTTCTGTGCGATGCGGATGATGTGCCCGAAGTACTGCGCGAGATCGGCCGGCACAGTGCCCGTGATCGCAAAGCCCCCGGGGATGCCTGCAGCCGTTGAAAGCCCGGTGACTCGAGCCGTCTCGAAACGGATCGAGGTCGCAGCCACCTTCTCGATAACGCTAAGCGAAACACCCGCCGCGGCCGGCGTTTGCGCGATTGCTCGCTCGATCTGCTCGCCAGAGCAATGCCGCTTCAGGGCAGCGCGGAGGAAAGCGGCCCTGTCGATACGGACGCCAGGCAGCCGAGCCGACGCGTCAAGCACCTGCGTGAACTTCGTCCCAGAGCTTTCGATCTCTTTGCTCCCCGTCATGATGCGGATCGTAGGGCACTGGTGCCGCACATCGGCGCATGCGACGGTCGAGCCGCATGCCGAGGATCTGGTCGATTCAGAAGGGCGCCTCTGTAAACGCCAAGAGCATGTCGCTCACGACTGTGCGTCTTTCCACCGCCTGTCGGAGTCGCGGATCTACCGAGATCTGGTTGCCTGGCAGCCTGGGCGTCCCGCCTACTTTGACCCATGTCCAGCATTGGCGAACTCTTGCGCATAGATTTCGAGAGTCGCGGCGTCCGCTGCTGCGCATCGGCCCGCAGAAAAGTTCGGCCGTACGTCTAGACGTAGACAAACCAGTCGATCCGGTCAACCGGTGTCAAGGAGAATGGGATCGTCAATACCTAGGTAGGAGCTGCGCGGTGCCATTCCCGAACCGGACGAACGTGGGGTCGCTCGTTGCCGTCAACGATGCGACCTCCATCAGCCGTACCCGCCGGTCGGAGGCGACAGCCTGATGGCGTCGAAGTCGAAGCGCAAGAACGCTCGCATGAAGAGGAAGCGGCGCCGTCCGACCGAAACGGGCGGCATCGACCCGCACGTCGAGGTGGTGCTTGCGTCGGTCGAGGCAGTGTTCGACACCGTAGCGGACCTCGCCGGTTCTGCCGACCCTGGAGCTGCCGCTACGGCCGCACTCGTAGCTGCCGCCGACGAGATCGCCTCCCAGGTAGCTGGCATCGAGCCCGCGACCCTCATCGAGGTCGCCCGACTCGGCACACTGCCCTGGGCTCCCGAGGGCACGGTAGGGGTCGACCCCGACGCAGCCGTCGCTCGAGCAGAGCTCCTCGGTCTCATCGCGCTCGCCGCCAAGAACACGCCGCCCTCCCCTAGCATCGAGACAGACGAGGCGGCCGAACCCGGCGCCGGCGACGGTGTACAGCCGATCACCAACCTCATTCAGGGCACACTGCTCGGGCAGGTCGACGCCATCCTGCGCCTGGCGCAGGTTCGCGACCTCGTTGAGGCCGACAGGAGCAACCCGCTGGCATACGTCTCCGCGCTCATGCGGGGTTCGGAGATTTGGGTGCGGAACAACTCCTACCCGGACATGGTCGAGCAGACCGTCCGCGACCTGTTCGCTGCGCCGGCCGTCCGGTCGGCGCTGAAGGCTGACCTGGGCTTCGACGCGGACGAGGCGATCGCGGTACTGCACGCGTGCCACGAGGTCCAGGGCGACCTCATGAACGAGCGCATGAGGGCCATGTACGCGGCGATGCAGGTCGCGATGGACTCGGTCGGTCCCAACGGCGCCCCCGACCCGGACGCGGTCACTGTCGCTCGGACTGCCTGGACCGACGCATGTGAAGGCAACCCGGACGCGGTCGCCGCGACCGTCTCCCTGGTGGCAACGAAGTCCAGCCATGACCCGAGTGTCGCGGAGGCGGTGCTCAAGTATTTCTCGGTCGACATCGGGTCCTCGACGCCCTCAGATCTCGTGGACAAGTTCACTCGCGGCGACAACCCGCTCCGCACGCACCCGGTGGTCGCCGTCGGCGGTGACTTCATGCTGGTGCACAACGCCCACGTCTTCGGCGCAGTGCGCGAGAACCTCGAACAGCATCTGAAGGCCACCCCGGTTTGGGAGACGTACCAGAAGATGCGTGGCGACTTGCTCGAGGCGCGGACGACCGCCGCGCTCGCGCGGATCCTGCCAGGCGCGCATTTCCGCGAAGGGTTCAACTACTACGTCCCGGCGAACGCTGTCGAAAGGGGCCAGCCGCCTGCGACCTATACCAAGCGGGTAGAGGGCGACCACCTCATCATCGTCGACGATGTTGCATTCATCATCGAGGACAAGGCAGTTGCCGTCTCGCCCGACTCCCGGTCGGGTGAAACCCGACGGCTGCGGCGCGACCTGATAGGGATCGTCACCAAGGCCGCCGAACAGTCCAGGAGACTTCGCGACCGGATCGTGGAGGACAAGGGCGTAAGGATCGACGGGGAAGGGTGGGTCGACCTATCCCACATTCGGGAAATCCACACGATCGCGGTCTCCCTCGACGACCTGACCTCGGTCTCCACCGCTACCGCCGAGCTTGTAACCGCCGGCATCCTGACCGCCGACAACATCCCGTGGACGGTCTCCATCCATGACCTAGACCTCATCACGATGCTGGTCGACCACCCCGCTGAGTTCCTGCTCTACCTGCGCCGCCGCCGGAACGCGCTCACGACGGTCATGTATTCGACGGCGGACGAGCTCGACCTTTTCCTGTACTTCTTCTCCCAGGGCCTGTGGGTCGAGCCCGACCCGGATGCGATGCGGGCAGCGTTCCCGTTCCTCGGGCCGGTCAAGACGGCCGAACGGCGGCGGTTCGAGCAGCAGGCGCCGGGGCTCATCACGAGTCACACGGATGCGCTCGACCAGTGGTACTACGCCCAGAAAACGGCAGACGCCGGGGCGGCGGTTACGGTGCCGCCGAAGCCGGCCTTCGCGGCCAGCCCGCTCCGCCCCATGATTGACGAGCTGAGATCCCGTGGCGACTACGGATGGCTCAGCATCTCCGCGACGCTGCTGTCGGGTTCGGCAGCAGCACAGGCCAAGCTGGCGCACATCCCGCAAGACTTGCTGTCGAACCCGTTCGGAGATGGTCGCGAGCGCAGTCAGACCATTCCGTGGGTCGCGCCGACGCTCGAAGAGGCTTGGCTCCTTGCGTGGTTCACCCGCCCGGCGGGCCGCGACCCGAAGAAGTTCGAGGAGAAGGCTCGCAACTACCTCCGCACCAAGATGCATCAAGTGAGCATGCCGCGCGGCGCCGTGTTCGTGTTCAGCGAGCAGGCCAAGGAGTTGGTCGATGTGTACTTCGATGACCACGTCGGCGACCTCAACCCCGAGCTCGCGAGGCTCTCGCACTTCCTGATGCCACCCACTTCCTTCACTGGCCAGATCAACCCCGCCGGGAAGGTACGCGCCGGGACTCGAAAGCAGTCCGGTAAGCGCAAGTAGCACCCCTTCCGCTGAAGGTCGTGCCACACGCGCCGAACTTCGGTCTCCCGGGTGAACCGATCCACGGGAGCGGTGTCAAGAATCTGAGTAGGTTCGGACGACGAGAACGAGAGCGCGGCTCGAACGTGGTCGGTCCGATGCGTCTATTCGCCGCCCGGCGGACGCGCGACTCTGCCGCGCGCGAGCGAGCCCCTCATCGTCCCCCGCCGCTGCGGGGTTCATGCGCGCTCGACGACAAGCAGACCCCGGTCCACGCCGGAGCCGGCTCACCGGAAGGATGTCAGTTTGACGGTCAACTTCTATCTAAGAACTGCCAGTCCCTCCCCGTTTGGCAAGTATTGCTAGCTGAGCGTGCTCCGCAGCCAGGGGCACGACGTTGCTCGCGCTCAGGGAATCGCCGATCTGGCCGCCTCGTCGCCGGCAACGGCAACCCGACCATTGTCACGTTCAGCGACGGACCGCGGAGCACCTGCTACTCCGACTTCCGGACGTACGTTCGCGCCATGAACGGGCCAGGCGTCAACCCGTCTCGCACGGTGTGCGGGTCCGGCCCGAAGCCCGGTTCACGGTGGACCCGCGCGGAGTGCGGCGGCGGCCCCTCAGGCTGACTAGGCAAGGAACCGCCCGGTTGCGCCTCCCGAGCTGTTGCGGCCTGCCTAACGGTGGGGCCGCTTCGCCGTACCGTTCTCCCGTGTCTGCCGACCCATTCGTCCTCGCCTCACGCGTCATCACGCAGCAAGGCCGCCACCTCACCGTCCTCCTCAAGCAAGCCAACGACCTCGCCGACAACCCTCCCGAAGGCACTCCGGCACGTGCAGATTTCGACCACATCAACAACCACAAGCAGAAGAAGGACCTGCTTGGCCTGCGCTGGTGGGCACACAAGGGCTCCATCCTCAACCTTTCGTCCGGTGAAGAACACGTGCGCGGCTTGATGGCGATCGTCGTCTCCGAACAGTTGATGCCGCTGCCTGCGATGACGCTCGGCAGAGCCATCTACGAGGCCGCGTTCAACACGTTCTGGCTCATCCAGCCCGACGTCAGCACCGAGCAGCGCATCGCGCGATGGGCCGGCAGGCTCCTCCACGACAGTCAGGAGCCGCCGAACGCCCTTGATAGCTTCGGAGGGGCCGACGCCGCAGAGCGTGAGAAAGAGCGGGTCATCGAGGGACGCAGCCTCGGCCAGAAATTGATGAGGCAGGCCGGCATCGAGTTGAAGCTGAAGGGTGGAGATCGCAGCGAAGAGACGCGGCTCGTCACTTATCAGGGCGAGGCGTCACTGCTGACACCGAAAGTGACAGATCAGGTGGCTCGGTTCACCCCGAACCAGCAGTCTCTGTGGCCCCTGTTCTCCGGAGCAGCACACAGCCGCGGATGGCTGGTGGAGGGCCTCGAGGGTGACGCGGCAACGATCTGGTCGTCCGTGCTGGTGCCGCTGCTCGACGTGTCCGACGCGCTGGTGATCGAGGTGTGCACTTACTTCGGCTTGGACGCCCGCCCGACGCTTGAACGGACCCACCTACACCGCCGGACGATGCTGGCGCAGGCACGACCACAGCAGCAGGGGATGCGTGCCGGCTGGGACGCGTATAGGAAGGCTGGCGGGGCGCCAACTTTGCCGAGGCGGTGAGGGAGACCCCTTGCGGGCAACCGGCCAGAGGCTCTCGGCGCCGTCACGTGGCTCGAGCCGCGGCGGAGGTGCGTCTAACCGCCGCCTGACGGCGCGCCACGTCGCGGCGGACCGGCACGCCGACGACCGTGCGTTCAAGATGTCCAGGAGTCACCTGGGCTGGACTAGTTCGCGGCTCGGAGCTGGCCGGGCCTCGGGAGCTCGGTCGTCGGTGACCCTCCAGTACTCCAAGTCGCGCTGGCAGTAACTAGTCGGACAGGTCGGTCTGGGCTGCGGTGATGCGTTCGCGGATGCGCCCGATTTCTCGGCCGATGAGGACCGGCAGGTCGAGGGTCTC
This sequence comes from Nocardioides sp. Z43_10, assembly GCF_059766615.1. NCBI lineage: Bacteria > Bacillati > Actinomycetota > Actinomycetes > Propionibacteriales > Nocardioidaceae > Nocardioides > Nocardioides sp. Z43_10. Next base: position 275,152 of record NZ_JCBAJY010000005.1, read on the forward strand.
GACATCGAGCTCGGACACCCACGTGCGCGCATCGGCAGGGGTGAAGGAGTCTTCGTCGATGAAGCCACTCAACGCCAGGACGCTGGCACGTGACAGGCCCAACGACATCAGTGAGACCTCGCTGACGCGGGAGACACCGAGCTCGAGCATCATCTCGATGTCCATTGTCGAGGCTTGTGTCGTGATGCCTCGGGCGGCGGTCTCGAGGGTAAGGATGTTGAGATAGCACGACAGATACTTCGGCGCCTCGAACCTGGCGTACTTCTCAACGTCACCCATCGTCTCTCTGATGAGAGCTGGGAGCGGTCGGAGCTGGTTGCGGCCGCGGTAGAAGTCGTAGCGTTCGCGGATGATGCGCGCCAACGGGTAGCCGCGCATCCAGTTCACCATCACCATCGCGAGCTGGAACTGGCGGGCTTCGTTGCCGAAGTCCCCGCCGAGGAACTCGACGGTCAGGTTCAGCGCCTCGGTGTACAGCGAGTAAGCCTGCGGGTGGGCGGGACCTGGCAGCATCATCGCGGTGAGGGTGGCGTCGTCGAGGCTGGTGAAGAACTCGTGCAGTGCGTTCATCCGCAGCGGGTTGATGCCGGTGTGCCGAGTCAGAATCTCGAGGGGAACGGTAAGGCCCTCGAGGGCCTCTTCGAGCACGGCTTCGAGTTCGGCGATCGCGTTGGGCGCGTCGTGTGGTAGGCCTGGGATCTGTGCAAGCGGGATACCCCGGGCTAAGCGGCCGCACAGGAAGTTGAACACCGACTCGTACAGGGCAGTATCGGCGCCTTGCTCGTAGGTCGGGCCGGCGAGGATGAGGTCGATTAGGGACGCGGGTTCACGGATCGGTTCATCGGCGGCACGCTTGATGGGTTGGGCGGTCCGCAGACGTGGCGGGTGAGCCCACACGCCCTTGCGGCGCGGGTCCACACACACGATGTTCCCGCCGAACTCCTTGCCCCACCGACCCGCCCGGCCTGCCAGATTCCAGAAGTCAGCAGGCTCCATCGGGTTCCCGAGGCCTTTGCGCGGGGCGCGGACGAACAGGTTGCGGCACGGCAGGTTCACCCCCTCCAGCAGGGTGGAGGTGCAAACGAGGTAGGTCAGGGCACCGGTCTTGAAGAGCCGCTCGATCTCGGCCTTCAACAGGAGCGGCATGTTGCCGTAGTGAAACGCGACCCCGCGGCCGAGGACCTCGATGAGGCGGTAGCTGTCGTGCACTGCGGTGGCGGCGAGCTCTTGGAGCGCGATGATGTCGGCGTCCTCGCTCACGTCGGCTCCCTCGCCGAGGTGGTCGTGCAGGTACAGCGCGATGTCCTCGGCCTGGGCCTGGGTGTTGGCGTATACGACGTTCCCGCCCACGCCAGCAGCACTCGTCACCTCGCCCGTGCGAGCACCTCGGGCGGCGCCTGGGTTGGCGCCGAGAGCGACGGCGACGAGAGCAAACCGTTCGATGTCGGAGGTCGTGCGGACGGGCAGCTCGATGCGTCCGACGGCCAGGTGGTCGCCTTCGTAGACGAGCTCGACGTCCATCAGGACTGGTTTGCCCTTGACGCGGTCGACCCACAGCAGGTTCTGGTTGACGGTGACCATCGAGCTGGTGATCGGGGCGGTCTTGGCCTGGGCGGGTGCAGCTTCGAGGAGCAGCTGAGGGTTGGCGGTTAGAGGGGACGCGAAAAGGACCTGGGTTCCGGCGTCACGACGGATGGTCTCGTCGAGGACGAGTTGGAGCAAGACGCCCCGAGACCCGTCGCCAAACTTGTGGGCCTCGTCGATGAAGATGACGTCGGGCGCGAACATCGGTTTCTGTGCCTGCAGCAGGTGCAGTCGCTCCTGGGTCAGGACGTACACCTCCTTGTCGGCGTCTTCGCGGGTCGCGTCCCACGGCATCGTGTGGATGGCGACGTTCTTGGGGAATGAGTCGCCGAAGTCGGCGCTCACCTCCTCGATGAGGGCGCGCGTGGGGACGAGGTAGACGCCGACGAACTGTTCCTTGCGTGCGGCGGCGTCGAGGAACCACTGCTTGACGATGAACGACTTCCCGGCCGAGGTGGGTGCGGAGATACTGACCCAGGTGTTTTCGTTGGCTGCGTTCCAGAACGAGCGCTGGAACGCGTTGGTCGTGACGTGGTCGCCGTTGGCCAGGTCGATGCGCAGGTCGAGGCGACGGCGGATGACGTCGAGCTGCATCGTCGCGGGCGCGTTCGTCCAGGCGTTGGGATCTACGAGGTCGCGGGCGGCGGCAAGGTCGATGGCGGGCCGGTTCCCCGAACGTTCCAGGAGCAGGACTGCGGCCTCTCGTTCCTCGTCGTGCGCCTCAGGGTCCTGGAGACAGGATTGCAGGACACGTAGGACGGCGTCTTGAACCTGGGTCGATCGTGACTCGGTCGCAGCGCTGGCACACAGCAGCCCGTATGCCCACCTGCGCACGGCCACGTTCTCGCTTCCGGTGCCGCCCTCAGCACTTTCGGCAGGTCCGTGGGGAGCTGCCGCAGTGATGGCGGGAAGGTCACGCAAGAGCGTCGCTAGCATCGAACTGTAAAGAAGCCGTTGGAAGCGGTCCATCCGAGAACCACAGCGTCGACAGGCGAGACCGCACCAGCGACGCTGGCGGCATCGTTGGCTGGGCTGTCGACCAAGGCCTCGGGCTCGCCGGTGTCGTTGGGGCCTTGCGGGGGTTCGGTCATGCGTCGTCGTCCGCGATGGTGCCGTGCAGCTGCTCAGCCAAGGCCTTGCGGAACAGGCTCACGGATGGGAACGGCACGCAGAACACTTCGAGCTCGACCTTCTCGAGTTTGTGGGTGCCGATGCCCTTCTCGACTCGTTTGGTCCAGGCCTCCACATGCGAGGTGACGTCGGCGAGCACCTGGTCGACGTCCTGGGTGGTGGGGTACTCGTCGAGGTCGAACCCGATGAGGCAGGCGCCACGGATTTCGATGTTCTGCGACATCGGGTCCTCGTCGTCGAGGTAGCGCAGGAGCACGGCGGCTAGCTCCTCGTCGGTGACGTTGAGGTTGTCCCGCACGAGCATCAGATCGCGCTCGGATGCGTCAGCGTCCGGGGTCAGGAACGGTGCGAGGCTCTTGAAGCCGGAGTCGATGGCCTGGTTCGGCTTTTGGTACAGCTTCGACTCGCCCCAGTAAAGGGCGAGGTGCCCGGTGTCGGTGATGGTCGCGTGTACGCCGTCAACCCCGTGGTAGTGGACCGCGGCGTTGGTCTTGAGTGACATCTTCGCCAAGATCTGCGGGATTCCGAGCACGGACTCGAGCAGGACGTACAGCAGCAGCTCCCCGCCTTCGCCGGAGGTGGTGAGGTTGGCGAACAGGTCACGCGCTTCCTGCTCGAGTGCGGAGAACGCGGCCGGGCTACCGGTCTTGGCGTACGTGTCGGCGGCCTCGCTGATGCGATGCCGCGGGATGCAATACTCGGTGATTCGCTGGGCCAGGAGACGCGCGAGCTTTTTCACTCTTGGTCTGCCCTGGGTGTCACGGGCGACGAAGTGGCAGCGGACCGTGGCACGGGTGTTGTCGATGAGGACGGGCTCACCGACGCTGTGGAGTACACCGCCGAGCGCTCCGGAGTCCTGGCGGATCAGCTGGCGTACGGCATCGACGATCCACGGAGCAGCACCGATGTTCTTCAGCGCATCGATCGCCTCTGTGGACATGTGACCGCAATTTCAGTTCGGTTCCTGGACTTGTCGGTCGCCAAGATACGGCCGCCAGCCGCCCTAGGAGCGCATTTCAGACCGATGGCGCACGGCGGAAGCGTCGGTTCTCGAACCGCTGCGCCCTCATCCTTCCGACGAACCTGATGTCGCAGACGTCTGCGCATTGCGGTCACGAACTTTCCAGGGTCGCACCGTGCTTCGCTTCGGAGCGGCGGGTTCAGCGCTGCCAGGTCCCGCGGTTGCGAGTACGCCCGGCATGTCCGCGGAACAGGACACCGTGCCGGGGGGGAGCAGCGACCCCGCGGGCCCACTTGTAGTAGCCCGTCCTCGCCAGACGAGTAGTTCGACCATACGATTGATCGGATAGATGGCCGCGGGTCCAAACTGGCCCCAGACACTCGCCGAAGCCCACCAGTTCTGGCCTCCCGCGGGAACGACCTCCGTGCCAAGACCCGTGCCTTTCTGAAGTGCGTCTTTCCACCGCCTACGGACGCGTTGAGTCACGCCTCGGACTAGCGTCGCTGGCCAAAGAGCTTGGCGCGTTGGCGGCGGGCGGGCTGAGCCAAGCCATTCGCCGCACGGAGCATCCCGTGCCCGACTCGACCGTCTTCCCGTTCCGGCCCACCACCATGACCACGGCCCAACTCGCAGCCGTCTCCTACCTCGCCCGCTACTCGGGACGCACGCACAAGCTCTACGCCTACCAGCTCGGGCGCTGGTTCACCTGGTGCGAGAACCACGGACTGGATCCACTCCTCGGTATCCAGCGTGCCCACGTCGAGCTGTACATCCACCAACTCGGCGAAACCGGCCTGATGGACTCCTCCATCGTCACGATGATGCACGGCGTCCGCGGCTTCTTCCGGTTCGCACACATCGACGGTCTGAACACTGCCGACCCGGCCGTCTACGCACGCCTTCCCAAGGTCCAACACGACGAGTCCCGCACCCAGGGACTCGACCGACTCGAACTCATCCGCTTCCTCCAAGTCGCCCAGACTCTCACGGTGCACCACGGGGCGCTCGCATTCCTCCTCGGCATCAACGCCCTGCGCGCATCCGAAGCAGCCGCGGTACGCATCGAGGACTACGCGGAAACGCTGCGGGGACACCGAGTCCTGCACCTGGTCGGCAAGGGCAACAAGCCCGCCACCATGCCGATCACGATCCCAGTGCTGCGTGTCCTTGAGGCCTGCCGAGGACAGCGATCCGACGGGCCGCTCGTCCTGAGACCGACCACGGGAAAGCCGATCGACCGCCGAGACGTTTACCGGATGGTTGTGCGGGTCGCCGAGGTCGCGGGGATCCCCCGACACATCAGCCCACACTCACTGCGTAACGCCGCCATCACCAACGCCCTCGACGCCGGCGTCCCGCTGCGCGACGCGCAGATCCTGGCACGCCACGCTGACCCACGCACGACCGAGCACTACGACCGCGCCCGCGGAAACCTCGACCGACACGGCGTCCACTTCCTCACCGCCTACGTCGCTGGAGTGTGAACGTCCTGCGTCCCGTGCGCCCAGAAGGATATGTGCCCCTTTCCGAGGGACGACAAGGCCTTGTCGCTGACACGTCGCGACGTTTCCTCGTTTCCCCCCGGCGATTCAGGCCATTCGACTTCAGGACGCGATGTAGGCCAGCATTGCCCCATGGCAGCCGGCGCGACGATGCACACGTTCGAGATCGAGCTGGCCGACATGGATCGGGGCGTCTACGAGCAGTTCACGCTTCGGGCGGCGCGGCATCCGTCAGAAACCGAGGCGTACCTCGTGACGCGTGTGCTCGCCTACTGCCTCGAATACGAAGAGGGCATCGCGTTCAGCGAGGGGATCTCGGCGGCCGCCGACCCGGCGGTGCTCGTGCGCGACCTAAGCGGGAAGCTGCTGGCCTGGATCGAGGTTGGGGCGCCGGACGCCGCGCGCCTTCACGCGGGCAGCAAGGCTGCTGAGCGCACGACCATCTACACGCACCGCGACCACACCAGGGTGCTGGCGCAGTGGGCGGGCGCGAAAATACATCGCTCCAGCGAAATCGTCCTGCACAACTTTGATCCCAGGTTCATCGATTCCGCCGTGGACGCGATCGAGCGCCGCAACGCGCTCACGCTCACTGTTACCGAGCGGCAGCTCTACCTCGAACTGAATGGCGTGCACCTTTCGTCGGCGGTCCACGATCATCCGATCAGTTAGTGGCGCGGGCTCCCCTGGCTGGCGGCCCCGCTGTTGCCGCGCAGCACTTCATCGGTGCCAGCAGGGCACGCCCGCTCCACCGCGAAAGCGCTATCGCGCGCTGCCCTCCTAGTACCGCCGACGCCGCTTCAAACGCACATTGTGTACCGCAGCGGCCGGGCAAGGCAGCGGGCGGCATTGGTCGCTTTTGTCAGTCAGGTTCCGTGTTGCGACTGGCCCCAGGGTCCTCTTCTGGTTCGAACGAGTTGGGTTCACCCATCGTCAGTTCGATGCCCTCCCCGCCACCCTCACCGTCCAGCGGGTCGCGCTCGGCGTCGTCCTGATCTTCGGGCGTCTGGGACTCCGATCCTTCAGCAGGCTGCTTGCTCATAGCTTCACCATCTCCTTTGTGCCTGATAAGACGCTCGCGCCGACCGACCTGCACGTCAAGTCCTACGGCGGAACGACGCACCATTGGCCTAGGCAGGGACTAACAGTGCCGCGAAACCTCCGACCGCCGGCGAGTCGTTCGGAGGGCCTCGCACAGGTTGCCAGTGCGTCCTACCGCCGCGAGGCGGACGTGCGGATCTGCCAATGAGCGTGCCCCTCTGCCAGGCACCCTTCGTCACGCCTTACCGGCAGACGCCAACCGGCTCGTTGTCAGAAGCGGGCACGAATACGACGCGCTGTCCCAGTGCCTCGAAGACTGCGCGGTCCGCCGACTCCATCGTCAGCACTCCCGCTTGATGAGGGTCACCCCACTCAGCCGGTGGACCGCTCCCCTCCTGGTTGTAAAGCGGAGGACTGGCGTGCCACCAGCGCCCGTCGATACGGACGATCTCGACCCCACAGTGCGTGTAGACGCTGATGAACGGCGTGGCGCTGGGCTCCTCGGTGGACGCTGGTGCCGTCGTCGGCGTGCTGCTGATGCAGCCGGTTGAAAGCACCGCAGAGATGAGCACGGCGGCGTAGCGAATGCAGTGCGTCGGTCTGCCCACGACCTTTCGACGCATCAGCTGCACTGACGGTTCCCGTTCTCTGGACCGACAACGCCGGTATGTTGCGCTCTTTAGCGCCCCGGAACCAGCGCTTCGTCCCAGTGCTCGCGCTCGGCCGGCGGAGAGAGCCGGACGCTCGCGTACAGGTCACGTCCCTCCCCCGCACCTCCATGTCCGCAGCGGAGTCGACCAGCAGCGCGAACGCGCCGCGCACCAGGGTCTGGTCGTCGGCGAGCAGGACCCGGATCACGACGGCACCCGCCAGATCTCCGGTAGCGGCAGGCTGGCCCGTACCTCGAATCCTCCGGACTCGCCAGGCCCGGCGGACAGCTCGCCGCCGACAGCCTGCGCCCGGCCTGTCATCCCGACGATCCCGAAGCCGGCCGATGTCACGATCGAGTCCGGTCGCGCAGGCCCGTGATCGACGACCGCGATCCGCAGCCGGTGGCCGTCCTGGTCGAGTCGGACGGTCGCGTGCTTGGCCATCGAGTGTCGGATGACATTGGTCAGCGACTCCTGGATGATCCGATAGGCCGCCTCGGCCATGTGGCACGCAGCTCATGGAGCGTGGCTCGGCTCGTGTCCGACAGGCTGGGTGTTGCCCAGCCCCAGGCACTCTGCTAAGCCGTTCAGATGACGGAGGGCAAGGGTCCGCGGCGAGAAACGGTCGAGCTGCGGGTCCACGGAGTCCACGGCACCTCCCCCGCAGCGATGCTCGGTCTCGACATGGGCGAGGTGCGCCAGGTCGCCGGCGACAACCTGACAGGCGTGTACCGGTCGAGGAGCGGAGAGATTCCCTACCGCAGGCTGGAGGGTCTGCCGGTCGCGGTCGAGGCGTACTCCTGGGGCACGCTCACCTCCGGCGTACGAGGCTTCCTCGGCTGGGTCCAGCGGGCGCTGTGGCTGTTGTTGCTGCCGTTCGCGCTGGCGAATCTGGCGTACTGGGCACGGCTCCAGCTCGCGTCGAGCGGGCGGACGGCGCTGTGGAGCGCTCGACTGACCCGGCTCGGCGGGCTGCTGCTCACGGCGTTCATGGTGTTGATCCCCGCCATGATCGGCGTCGACTTCATCGCGTGGCAGTGCTACCGCGGCGACAGCCCCGGTTGCGAGACGCTGCCCGGCGCACTCGACTGGATGGCCGACCTGTCGGCCACCCAACGCCTCGCCGTCGGCAGCGTGCTTCCGCTCCTCTTCGTCGCGGGGCTGTGGTTCCTCTCCCGACAGTCGCTGCTGCGCTACGAGGAGGTCACGTTCGGCGGCCGGGAGCCTCTCGACCGGACGCTGGTGTTGCGACACCCCAGGCTCTGGAACGGCAAGCTCCGCACGCAGCAGCTGCAGCGGGTCCACCTCACCGTGGCCCTCGCGACCGTGGTGGCGTTCTCGGGCGGTCACGTCGTCAACCACCAAGTGGGCGGTGGGGGCCTGCTCGACGCCACGTTCCTGATCGCGCTCGTTCTGGCCGGGCTCGCGACCGGGTGGGCGATGACGCTGCACCCTGACGACGTCGAGTACGACGGCCGTGCTCTGGCGGGACGACGAGCTCGACCGGACGGGTACGCCGGATGGCACCGGCGGGTGCCCGGCGTACTGCTGGGCGCGATGTGCACGGCCGTCGCAGCCCACCTCGGGTTGCTGTGGATGCATTCCGGCGACGTGAACCAGCAGGTCGATTACGTCGGCGACAACACCTGGTTCATCGGCGTCTTCGTCTCCCTCACCGCCGTGCACCTGGCGCTGTTCACCAGCGAACGGATGTCGCCACGGTGGTGCATCGTCACCGTGCTCGTGGTCGTCCTCCTGGCCGCCGGCGCGATGACCAGCCACCTCGGTCACCTCGACGCGCTCCCCGGAGCGGCGACGGCCTGGCGGGTCGCGGGAATCGTGGCTGCCGGGGTGCTCGTCGTCGTCTTGGGGGTCTGGCAGGTCAGGAACGGTCGTAGACACCGGCAGGAGGCCTGGAACGGCGCGGGCGCCTCGGTGATGCTGGCGGCGGCGGCGTGGGTCGCCTTGCTGTTCACGACCGGCATCGTGACTGCCGCGGCGGACTACCTCAACGGCGCGGACCACGGCGTCGACGACCTGGTCTCGCGACTCGGCGACTCCTCGACCTCCATCGCCACCGAGGCGGTCATGCAGTCCGGCGATGGCTCGACCCTCGCGCTGACGGGCGACGTCGTCGTACGCGACGCGGTGATCACGCTCGAGGGAGGGCAACCGGTGATCCGCTCCGGAACCGTGGAGTCAGAGCGGATCTTCGACGTCGACGAAGAGGCGGTGGCCGATCTCGACGGTGTGGCCCTGCAGAAGGGGCGCACCCGACTCGAGGAGGGCGTGCTCATCCTCGACTCCGACAGGTTGCGGATCGAGGACTCCTGCGTGCGGTTGACCGACCAGAGCCCGTGCTCAGCGGAGTCGCGCAGGTTCCTCGTCGGCGGCCTGCTCGAGCTGGCCGACGTCGAACCCGAAGGCGCGACCGACGGCGAGGCGGGGATCCGCATCGCCAGTGAGGACTCGGTGGAGCTGCGCCCGTCGTCCGCGCCTGCGGTGCCACTCGTCGTACCGCAGGTCCTGATCTGGTCACCGCTGGCGCAGACCGCGTGGCTGGTCGCGATCCTCGGCTGGATGCTGATCGCGGTGTGGTCCTTCCGTCGCAGCCATCCGGCCATCGACGAGCTGGTCGAGCAGGAGATCCCGCCCGGCTACCGGTCCGAGTGTCGCAAGGCTCGCCGTCGCGCGGCATTCGCCCACCGCGCCGAGCGGCTCCTCGACGTCATCGGTGCGATCACCTCGGTGCTCGCGATCAGCCTCATCGTCGTGTCCGCGGGAGGGAACAAGGCGCCCTGGGAGATCTGGGAGGTCCTCGCTCCCCTGGCCACCCTCGGCATGTACGTCGCGCTCGCGCTCGGCGCCGGGCTGGTGCTGCTGGCCTCACGGGTCCGTACGTCGGAAGGGACGCGCAAGGGGGTCGGGGTGCTGTGGGACCTCACCACCTTCTGGCCACGGGCGGCCCATCCGCTGGCACCGCCCTGCTACGCCGAACGGGTGGTCCCCGAACTGCGCACGCGGGTGGACTGGGCGCTGCACTACGACAAGGACGGGACGGACCTCCGGGCCGGCAACCAGGTCGTCCTGTCCGGTCACTCGCAGGGCTCGGTCATCGTCTGCGCCGTGCTCAGCCGGCTCCCCAGCGCCGACCTGAAACGGACTCGGGTGATCACCTACGGCAGCCAGATCCGCGCGCTCTACGGACGGGTCTTTCCTGCGGTCTTCGGTCCAGACCAGATCGGCTACGAACCGACGCCGAGGATGACACGTCTGACCTGCGCCTGGCCGGACGCGCCGGTCACGACCTCCGACGCTTCGTCCCCGCCCTGGGAAGCAAAGCCGGAGAGCCTCGCGGGCCGCCTGCACACCGCCGGCGGTGCCTGGGTGAACCTGTTCCGCCGCTCCGATCCCCTCGGCTTCCGGGTCTTCAGCGATGTGGACCGGCCGCCCGACACCTATGTCCGCGAAGTGCCCGACGTGATCGTCGGAGATGCCGGACCGACGGTGAACACCCACAGCGGCTATCAGCACACACTCGCCTACCGCGAGGTCGTCGCGGCATGGACCGGAGAGCCCGTCCGGACCGACCCCGTCGAGACCACGCGCATTCCACCTCTGCCGGTCTGAGCAGTCCGCAAACCGTCCCGAGGCGGGAGAGCGCGGATCGGCCGGGCTCTACTCCCGGACCCGGCCGGTCTCATACCCCCACATCGCGACCTCCACCCGGTTACGGGCGCCGAGCTTGGCCATGAGGCTGCCGATGTGGGTCTTCACCGTGCTGAGGCTGATGTGGAGCTCGGCGGCGATCTCGGCGTTCGTGCGACCCCGCGCGATGGTGAGCAGCACCTGCTCCTCACGTTCGGTGAGCGGGTCGAGGGGCTGGGCGGGAGGAGCTGCCCGCCCCGTGCCCGCGAACGTCGACAGCAACCGGCGGGTGATGCTGGGCGAGATCAGCGTGTCGCCTCGGGTGGCCGCCCGGATCGCCTCACCGAGCAGCTCGGGTCCGGCGTCCTTCAGCAGGAAGCCGGTGGCGCCGGCCGACAGCGCGCCGTGCACGTACTCGTCCAGGTCGAAGGTGGTGATCACGACGACCGCGACCGGGTCCTCGACGCCCGGCCCGGCCAGCAGGCGCGTCGCCTCGACCCCGTCGAGGACGGGCATCCGGATGTCCATCAGGCACACGTCGGGACGGAGCTCGCGGGCCAGCCGCACCGCCTCCTGCCCATCGCGTGCCTCCCCCACGACCTCGATGCCGTCCAGGGTGCCGAGGATCAGTCGCAGTCCGGTCCGCACGAGATCCTGGTCGTCGGCGACCAGCACCCGGATGCTCACGCCGACACCTGCCGCGGCAGTGTCGCGCTGACGGCCCAGCCGCGACCGGGGCAGGGACCTGCCCGGCACGCGCCACCCAGGAGCAGTGCGCGTTCCACCATCCCGGTCAGCCCGAACCCCGCTTCCGGGGCGGGGTCGGCTGCGCCCGGATCACCGTCGTCACGGACGACGAGGCTGACCGTCGACTCGTCGCCGACGATGCGCACGTCGATCAGGCTGGCGTTCCGGGCATGCCGCAGGGCATTGGTGACCGCCTCCTGGGCGATCCGGAAGACGGCGGCGTCGATCGCCGCCGGGAGGACAAGGTCGCCCGTGACCCTGACCTCCACCCGCGCCCCGGCAGGCGAGGTCCCGGACAGCCGCTCGAGGTCGGCGACACCGGGCTGCGGGGCGTAGTCGGCGGGCGCCTCGTTGCGCAGTACCCGGACCATCGCCCGCATCTCCGCGAGCGTGCGCGACGCCTCCACCTCGATCACCTCCAGTGCCTCGAGCGGCGACGACGGGCTGGTCGCCGCCAGGGCGCGCCCTGCCTGGGCCTGGACGGCGATGGCAGAGACGTGGTGGGCCACCGTGTCGTGCAGCTCGCGCGCCAACAGGACCCGCTCCTCAGCCTTCACCTGCTCGAGCCCCCTTTCCCGGGCGCCGTGCTGCGAACGCACGGCCCAGCCCAGGGCGAACGCGCACATCAGGACCGCGACCCCGCCGATCGCGTCGGCCGTCCCGGTCCAGTTGGTGAAGAGCGCCATGGTGGCCGTGGCCAGGATGAGCGCCATTCCCGCCGCCGCCTCTCGGCCGGACCCCCACCGGAAGAGTGAGTAGGGCAGCAGCAGGAGGTAGACCATCGTGTTCATGTCGAGCGCCGGTGCATCAACCGCCATCAGCGCGATGTCGACGACCGCGGTCACGCCGAAGGCGGTCGCGACCACTGCGAGCGGGTGGGTACGCCTCCATAGCAGCAGCGGCGCCAGCCCGACCGCCATCACCACCGACAGCCCTCGGAGCGGCAGGTCCTCACGCAGGACACCCTCCAGTACCCCGGAGACCGTCACGACCGCCAGCAGCGCCCAGTCCCGCCATACCCGGACGGGTGGGGCCGAGGGCCGAGGTTCCTCCAGCAGGGACCGCAGTGGATTGCTCACCCCCTCAGCGTAGGGAAACAGCGCCGCCCCGGGACCGGCCGAAAGTCTGACCCGGCCCCCCGCCCCCCGGCCGAAGGCATGACGGGCTCGGAGCCTCACGGCCGATGCCCGGCGGGCACGAGCGCCGTCACGGTGGAGTCAGGTCCTGCGCACCCGGTGCAGGCCGACACAGGAGGCCACCATGTCCAGCGCACCCGAACGCGAGGGTTGAGCCGATGATCACTGTCGAGTCCCTGACCCGGAGGTATGGCGGCTTCACCGCCGTGGACGACGTCTCCTTCACCGCCCAGCACGGCCGCGTGACCGGGTTCCTCGGTCCCAACGGCGCCGGCAAGTCCACCGCGATGCGCGTGATGGTCGGTCTGACCGTCCCGACCTCGGGCTCCGCGACCATCAACGGAGAACGCTTCGCCGACCTCCCCAACCCCGGCCTGCAGGTGGGCGTGCTGCTGGACGCCTCCGCGCAGCACGCCGGTCGCACCGGCCGCGAGATCCTCGCGGTCGCCGCCGCCACGATGGGCCTGCCCGGCTCTCGCGTCGACGAGATGCTGGAACTGGTGAGCCTGACCCCCGCCGAGGCCAAGCGCCGGGTGCGCAACTACTCGCTCGGCATGCGCCAGCGGCTCGGTATCGCCACGGCACTCCTCGGAGACCCCGAGGTGCTGATCCTCGACGAGCCCGCCAACGGACTCGACCCCGCAGGGATCCGATGGATGCGCGACCTGCTGACGGGCTTCGCCAGTGAGGGCGGCACGGTGCTGCTGTCCTCACACCTGCTCCACGAGATCGAGGTCATCGCCGACGACCTGGTCGTCATCGGCAACGGCAAGATCGTCGCGTCCGGCAGCAAGGAAGAGCTCCTCGCCGCGGCCGGGACGCTCGCCCGCTCGACGTCACCGCGCGACCTCGCTCACGCGCTCGAGCAGGCCGGGATCCCCACCACGCTCGCCGGGGACGGTTCGGTCCGCACCGATGCCGACCCCGCCCGGGTCGGGGCCGCGGCCCTGGCCGCCGGCATCGCCCTCACCGAGCTCCGGTCCGCCGAGGGCGCCGGGCTCGAAGACATGTTCCTGTCGCTCACTGCCGACACCCAACGCGAAGGAGTTGCGTCATGACCGCCACGATCGTCCCGCCGGCCACCACCACCGAGGCCGCACCGGTCCGCCGGACCGCCCGTCCCATCCCGACCACTCGGCTAGTCAAGGTCGAGCTGCGCAAGATGTTCAACACCCGCTCGGGATTCTGGATGCTCCTCAGCATCGGCGTCCTGTCGGTCATCGCGACCGGGGCGGTGATCATCTTCGCTCCCGACAGCGCCGTCACCTACGAGAGCTTCGCGACCGCGATCGGCTTCCCCATGTCGGTGATCCTGCCGATGATCGCGATCCTGGCCGTCACCAGTGAGTGGAGCCAGCGCAGTGGTCTCACCACGTTCGCCCTGGTGCCGAGCCGCGGACGGGTGATCGGCGCCAAGGCGGTCGCGGCCGTCCTGGTGGGCCTCGGCTCGATGGCCGTCGCCTTCGCGGTGGGCGCCGTCGGCAACCTGGCCGGCTCTGCGCTCGCCGGCGTCGACACCGTCTGGGACGTGTCGCTGTCCACCGCACCCCAGATCGTGCTCGGCAACCTGGTCGGGATGGCGATCGGCTTCACGCTCGGCGTGGTGCTGAGGGCCTCGGCCGCGGCGATCGTCGGGTATTTCGTGGTCTCGCTCGTGCTGCCCGGCATCCTGGCGCTGCTCGCGTCGGTGCGGGAATGGTTCCTGGACCTGCAGCCGTGGATCGACTGGAACTACACGCAGGTGGAACTCTTCGAGGGCGCCACGAACACCGGCGAGGAGTGGGCGATGCTCGGCTCGACCACGATGATCTGGATTGTTGTTCCCCTCATCGTCGGGCTGCTCTCCCTGCGCCGTTCCGAGGTCAAGTAGTCACGCACCTGCCTACCGCATTTGCCGGATTGACCTAGGCACGCAAGCAGGCGTTCCGTGGAAAGGCTGGGGGGTTGGGCCCACGCGGTTCAGCTCCGGTGGACGCCGAGGAGTGGAGCTGGACATGCCCGTCAACCCGCATCTGGCCGGCAGGCCATCGCCCATTCATCGGCGCTGCGTCGCTGTGATCGCGGCGATGGCCGTCTTCGCAGCGACCGCCTTCGCCGTCGCACCCGCGACGGCGGGTCCCCAGGGCGGTGACGACGGATCCGGCAGCCCAGGCGCCGCCGGATCCGGAGATCCGTACTTCCCGCTCGACGGGAACGGTGGCTACGACGTCAAGCACTACGACCTGCGCCTGGCCTACCGACCCAGCAGCGACGTCCTCGCGGGCGTCGCCACCTTCCGTGCTCGAGCGACCCAGGACCTCTCCCGCTTCAACCTCGACCTCGTCGGACTGCACATCCAGAGCCTGCGCGTCGACGGCAAACGAGCCGGCTGGTCCCGCGACGAGCACGAGCTGCGCATCACCCCGGCCTCCGACCTGAGGCACGGCGAGAGGTTCGTGGTGCGCATCGAATACTCCGGGGTGCCCCAGCCCTTCGACGAGCCCGGACTCGGGCTCTCCGGCTTCTTCGCCACCGACGACGGGTTCATCGTGGCGGGGCAGCCGCACGGCGCAGCAGGGTGGTTCCCGGTCAACGACCACCCGAGCGACCGCGCGGCCTACACCTTCCACGTCACGGTGCCGGAAGGGCTCGAAGCCGTCGCCAACGGCCGCTTGGTCGACCGCGACCGACACCACAGGTGGACGACCTGGACCTGGGACGCACCCGACCCGATGGCGAGCTACCTGGTGACCGTCGACGTCGGACAGTTCGACCTCGACGGCTACGTCGAGGACGGCATCCGCTACCTCGACGCCGTCGACCCGGACCTCTACACCCCGACCACACCGACAACCGGCAGCCGGCTGGCGATCTCCCAAGCGGCGGACTCGGCGTACAAGCGCCTTGCCCGGACCGTGACCGTCCCCGCCGCCGGCGGCACCCTGAGCTTCGTCCCGCACCGGCAGACCGAGCCCACCTGGGACTTCTTCCTGGTCGAGGCGCGCCCGGTGGGCAGTACCGCGTGGACGACCCTCGCCGACGAGACCGGCCACACCACGCAGGACACCGGCGCCGACTGCGTCGGCCTGGTCGCCCTGCACCCGTTCCTGGGCGAGCACTACCTGACCGCCGACGAGGAGACGGGGACCTGCGCCACGACCGGCCCGACCGGCGAGTGGAACGCCGCGAGCGGCATGTCGTTCGGCCCCGAGGAGTGGGAGGTGGACCTCTCCCGGTTCGCCGGACAGCAGATCGAGCTCTCCTTGACCTACCTCGGTGACAGCGCCGTCAGCCTCGGCGGTGTCACCGTCGACGACGTCGAGACCTCGTGGGGCGAGGGCGCCACCTCGTTCGAGACCGGACTCGACGGATGGACGGTCCCGGGCCCGCCCGCGGGCAGCCCGGGCAACGAGAACGACTGGATCGTGGGCACCCAGGCCGAAGCGCCCGGCCCGATCGGGGACGTCATCGACGCCTCGCTGGCGCGACAGCCGGAGATCATCGACTTCCTGTCCGGCTACTTCGGTCCGTACCCATGGCGCGACGCCGGAGCGATCGTGGACGACATCCAGGGCCTCGGGTTCGCCCTCGAGACCCAGACCCGACCCATCTACGCCTTCGACTTCTTCACCGACGCCGTCTCCGGCGACGCGGTCGTCGTCCACGAGCTCGCACACCAGTGGTACGGAGACAGCCTCACCCTTCGCCGCTGGCGCGACATCTGGCTCAACGAGGGCTTCGCCACGTACGCCGAGTGGTTGTGGTCCGAGGCCGAGGGGCTCGGCACCGCGCAGGAGACCTTCGACTTCTTCTACAACGACTTCATCCCGCCCGAGGACCCCGGATGGCAGATCGCCATCGGGGACCCGGGAGCCGACCAGATCTTCGAGTTCCCGGTCTACTTCCGAGGCGCCATGACGCTACACCAGCTGCGACTGGCAGTCGGGGACGAGGACTTCTTCCGCATCCTGCGAGCCTGGGCAGGGTCGCAGCGCGGTGAGCTCGTCCGGACCGAGACGTTCATCCGTCTCGCTGAGCGGATCTCGGGCGAGCAGCTGGACGACCTATTCGAAGCCTGGTTGTACACCCCGGGCCGCCCCGCCCTGCCGGACGCCGCCGTGACCGAGCGAAAGGGGAACGGCGGTGTGCCACCGGCCGCGCGGGCGACGCTACGGATCGCGCAGGCGGAGGTCGGCGAACGACGCTGAACTGAGCAGGTTCGCGCTCGGCGCGCGAGTAGCCGCTTGCCGCCGTCGATCTTCTTGGGGGAAGCAAAGTAGTTCGCCGACTCCCGGCCAGACCGTCGGCTAACTCCGCGGCGCTCGTATGCCCCTACTGCTTGGAGCCTTCGATCGAGGCGGTGACGGGTTCGGGGGCGACGAGGATGCAGACGACGCCGCTGTCCTCGCTGAAGGACAGCTCGTTGCCCGGGGAGAAGTACAGCACCTCCAAGGATGACGTGTGCTCCGGGATGCCGACGTAGCCGGAGAACCGTTCCAGGCATCCAGCTGCACTGATCTGGTCCACTTCCTCCCGGGTCGTCCACTGGCCATCGAGATCGAAGTTGGCGTACACCTCGGCATCGTGTGGCTCGGAACACGGGAGGATGGGAACAGTCAGTTGCTCGTCACCGTTTGCTACGGGTGCGGGGAGGCAGTCGCCGACGCGCAAGCCGGTGATCGTGGTTCGGCCGCCGTCGGTGACCCGCCCGTCATCGTCACGCTCGGCGCCTGCGACAAGGAGCAGCGTGCCGACAATGATGCCGACGAACACCCAGGCGCCCACGACGCACAGGGCGGCCACGGCCATGCCCTTGCCGTGATCGCGGCCGTCCCTTGACCGCGAAATGACCTGAGCCGCGAGGATCACGGCGATGATCCAGGTGATGACGGAGGGGAAGCATGCCAGTCCCAGGGCCCAGCCTGCCCGCGTCTTCGACGGCCTATCCTGGTTGCCGCTCGGCGGGGGCGCGTAGCTCGGGAAGGGCGAAACCGGATAGGGCTCGTAGGGAGGGTGGCTCACTGCCCTAACAGTAGGTAGTGCACCACGGTAGCGTTTGTGTTTTCCAAGTAAGCCTGCCTGTGAGTGTGCGGCTCTTCCCGTGACCCCGCCTGCCGCTCGGCACATCCGTCGTAGAGGCGAACCAGTCGATTCTTCCTCCGCCAGCGTCCCGGCATGCCGTGGGGCGGATGCGGGTCGGGCTGATCTCCCGAGCTGCGGGGCATGCGGCGCAGCCATTCCGCCCTTCACCTGCCAGCCGGCGCCGCGCTTCCGTGCCCCATTAGCGACGCCAACTATGGGGTCAGCAACCGGATGATCTCCCGTGCCGGAGCCCCGCGGATGCCGGTGTACCCGGTCCCCGCCCACAGGTGGGCCGCCTGAGCGTCGCCGGCCGCCAGAGCCGCCGCGCGCAGTGGTGCGGTGAGGTGGTGCAGGTGCGGGTAGCCGGCCGGTGCGTCGCGGTGCTCGCGCATGAACCGGTTGCTCAGGCCCCTGGCCCATCGGCCGGTGAAGGCGCGGGTCGGCTCGGTGTGGGTGAACGTCGGGTCGACCAGGGCTGCGCGATGGACCGGATGGGTGCCCGCTTCGTCGGCCAGCAACAGGGCCGTGCCCACCTGGGCGGCCACCGCACCGCGTCGCCTCACCACCTCGACGTCCGACGCATCGCTGAGCCCACCCGCCGCCACCACCGGGACGTCCACTTGAGGAACGATGGCGGCCAGCAGCTCCACGAGGTCGGTGCGGGCGTCCGGCTCGGCCTCGAGGTCCCAGACGCCTCGGTGCCCGCCCGCCTCCGGCCCCTGGACGCAGAGAGCGTCAGCACCGCGCTGCACCGCTGCACGCGCCTCCGCGACCGTCGTCACGGTGACGGTCGAGTGAATCCCCCGCTCAGCCAAGCGCCCAAACACCTGGACGCTCGGGCAGCCGAAGGTGAACGAGACCGCGTCGGGGCGCAGGTCCAGCACCAGCCCCAGCTTCGCGTCCCACCCGTCGTCGTCCCAGCGCGGGTCGCCCAGACTCACCCCGCGCCGGGCGGCCTCGGGCAGCAACGAACGACGGTACGCGTCCAGCGCGTCGGGAAGCGCGTCGTACGGCTCGACGACGAACAGGTTGAGGCCGACCGGTCCTGACGTCGCCCGGCGCATCTCCTCGACCTCGGACGCCACCTTGGCGGCCGGCTTGTAGCCCGCGGCCAGATACCCCAGACCACCGGCCTCACAGACCTCGGCGGCGAGCGCCGGGCCCGAGGCTCCTCCGGCCATCGGCGCGCCCACGACGGGGACCCGCAGATCCCGAGGGTCGAACATGGCCCCAGGCTAGCCCCGCCGCTCAGGCGTGCGGAGCGAAGCGGTAGCCCATCCCGGGCTCGGTCACGAACAGGGTGGGCCGGGCAAGGTCAGGCTCAAGCTTGCGCCGGATGCTGGCGATGTGGACGCGCAGGTAGTTGGTCTGTCGCTCGAAGCTGGGGCCCCACACCGCCTGGAGCAGCTCGCCCTGGCGCACGAGGCGCCCACGTCGGCGCACCAGGTGCTCCACGATCTTCCACTCGGTCGGCGTGAGGTGGATCTCGGCGCCGTCGCGTGAGGCTCGCGAGTCTCCGATGTCCAGCGCCAGGTCCCCCACCTGGACGCAGAACGCCGGCTCCTCGCCGCCCGCTCGCCGGGTGACCGCCCTGATCCTGGCCAGCAGCTCCTCGATCGAGAACGGCTTGGTGATGAAGTCGTCCGCACCGAGGTCGAGCGCCTCCACCTTGTCGTCGGAGCCGGTGCGGGCCGAGACCACGATCACCGGGACCTGCGTGAAGGCCCGCAGCCGCCGCAGGACCGTGATCCCGTCCAGGTCGGGCAGCCCGAGGTCGAGCAGGATGACGTCGGGCATCCTCTCGTCGACGATCTGGAGCGCCGAGCGTCCGTCGCCTGCGGTCTCCACGTCGTAGTCGCGGGCCCGCAGGTTGATCGAGAGCGTGCGGAGGATGGCCGGGTCGTCATCGACCACGAGCGCGATCGTCATTCCTGTTCCCTGCCTGGTGTCTGGAGCTCGACGACGAAGGTGAGCCCTCCGCCGGGGGTCTCTTCGTTGCTGATGGTGCCACCCATCGCCTCGACGAACCCGCGGGCCACGGCCAGGCCGAGCCCCACGCCGTCCTGGTGCGGGACGTCGCCGAGCCTCTGGAACGGTGCGAACAGCCGGGTGTGCTCCCGGTCGCGCACCCCGGGGCCGCTGTCCGCGACCCGCAGAGTGACCACTCCGGCGCTCTCCGCGGAGTCGACCCGGATCCGCGCGCTCCGGGGGGTGTACTTCAGGGCGTTCTCGCACACGTTGGCGACCACCCGGTCGAGCAGGCCGGGGTCGGCCAGGACGTCGGTCTCCTCATCGATGTCGACCTCGATCCGGTCGCCCCCGTCCAGCGCGCGGATCGCGTTGCACGCCACCGAGGCCAACGGCACGGCCGTCAGCGAGACCTGCAGGGTGCCGGTGTTGATCCGGCTCATGTCCAGCAGGTTCGCCACCAGCGCGGTCAGCCGGTCGGTGGACTCCTCGATCGTCTCCAGCAGGTCGGCCTCGTCCTGGGCCGACCACACCACCTCCGCGCTGCGCAGGCTCGACACGGCGGCCTTGACGGCGGCGAGCGGCGAGCGCAGGTCGTGCGAGACGGCCGCCAGCAGCGCGGTGCGGGTCCGCTCGGTCTCGGCGAGTCGGTGCCGCTCCACCTCGGCGGCCCCCGCACGACGGCGTTCGTCCATGACCTTGGCGTAGGCGGCGTACGCGTTGAGCAGTCCGCGGTCCGTCGCGGAGAGCGGGGTGCCCTCCAGCACCAGGGTGGTCCGCTCGTCGACCGCCGCGGCCAGGTCGGCGCGCTCCGAGGAGGTGGAGGCCGCGCCGTGGCAGGCGACGACCTCCTCGACACCGCTCTCGGCGCGCCGCAGCACCGAGGCCCCGCGCGCCCCGAACACCTCGCAGGCCGAGGCGAGCAGCCCCTCCAGGTCGTCGCTGGAGTTGAGCAGGCTGTGTGACAGCACGGTCAGGGCGTCGGCCTCCGCGCGCGCCTTGGTGGCTTGGGCGGTACGCCGAGCCGCGGTGTCGACGACGGTCGCCACGGCGATCCCCACCACGATGAAGAGCAGGATCGCGAACGCGTTCTCCGGCTCCTCGATGGTCAGCGTGCGCACCGGAGGCGTGAACAGCAGATTGAGCAGCAGGCCGCTGCCCAGGGCCGAGACCACCGCAGGCAGCAGGCCGCCGATCAGCGCGGTGGCCACCACCACCACCATCAAGGCCATCGCCTCGGTCGGCAGACCGTGCAGGTCGTCGGTCCAGAGCAGCACCAGGCTGAGCAGGAGCGGCGCCAGCACCCCGAAGGCGAAGCCCAGGCCACGGCGGCGGGCGCTCAGGGTCTCGGGGGGTCGCCACCGACTGCCGGTGCGCGCATAGTCGTGGGTGACGATGTGGATGTCGATGTCCCCCGCACCGGCGATGACCCGCTCGCCGACGCCGGGACGCAGCAGCGTCGAGACCCGTCCGCGGCGGCTGGCGCCGACGATGAGCTGGGTGGCGTTCTCGGCCCGGGCGAAGTCGAGGATCGCCTCGGCCGGGTCGTCACCCACCACGGTGTGCAGCGTGCCGCCCAGCTCCTCGGCCTTGCCCCGCAACCGGGCCAGCTCGTCGGGGGACACGGTCGTCAGACCGTCGTTGCGCGTCACGTACAGGGCCCGCCACTGGGTGCCGGAGCCGCGTGAGGCGATCCGGGCGGCGCGTCTCATCAACGTGCTCGACTCCGGCCCGCCGGTGACCGGTACGACGAGCCGCTCGCGAGCCGGCCAACTGGACGCGATGCGGTGCTCGCTGCGGTAGCGGTCCAGCCCCTCCTCGACCCGGTCGGCCAACCAGAGCAGCGCGAGCTCGCGCAGCGCCGTCAGGTTGCCCTCGCGGAAGTACTGCGCCTGGGCTGCGTCGACCTTGTCCGCGGAGTAGATGTTGCCGTG
Source organism: Nocardioides sp. Z43_10 (assembly GCF_059766615.1). Lineage (NCBI taxonomy): Bacteria > Bacillati > Actinomycetota > Actinomycetes > Propionibacteriales > Nocardioidaceae > Nocardioides > Nocardioides sp. Z43_10. Next base: position 296,515 of record NZ_JCBAJY010000005.1, read on the forward strand.
CGCCATCCGTCGCCGCAGCGACTGCGGGCTCATGTCGACCAGCTCGATCTGGTCCGCGGAGCGCACCAGCTGATCGGGGACCGTTTCGCGCTGGCGCACCCCGGTGATCGCCTCGGTGACGTCGTTGAGGGACTCCAGGTGCTGGATGTTGACGGTGGTGACCACCTCGATCCCCGCGTCGCGGATCGCCTCGACGTCCTGCCACCGCTTCTCGAAGGTGCTGCCCGGGACGTTGCTGTGCGCCAGCTCGTCCACGAGCACCACCGCCGGCTTCCGCGCGAGCACGGCGTCGAGATCCATCTCCTCCTGGCAGGTGCCGCGGTAGGAGATCTGGCGCCGCGGCACCACCTCGAGGCCGACCAGCTGCTCCGCGGTGTGCACCCGCCCGTGGGTCTCGACGTACCCCACGACGACGTCACGGCCGCGCTGGAGCCGGCGATGCCCCTCGTCGAGCATGGCGAAGGTCTTGCCGACGCCGGGGGCGGCGCCCAGGTAGACCCGCAGCCTCCCGCGTTCCATGCGGACAGTCTCCACGCCGGTCTCCGCCACGCCGCCCCCGCCTCCCTAGGAGGTCCGCCGGTGCACGGCCAGGTTCAGGTCGAGCACGTTGACCCCGACCTCGCCGAGGAAGCCCAGCACCCGCTCGGCGGTGCTGTCCGCGATGAGCTCGCGCAGGGTCTCCTCGCTCACCCCGGTCGCGCGCGCGACCCGCGGCACCTGCAGGGCGGCATACTCCGGGGAGATGTGCGGGTCGAGGCCGGAGCCGGAGGCGGTCAGGGCGTCCGGGGGCACCTCGGACTCCTCGATGGACTCCGTCTGGGCGACCGTGGCGCGCCGCTCCTCGATCAGCGCGAGCAGATCGGGGCTGGAGGGGCCCAGGTTGCTGGGCGCCGAGGCCAGGCTGTCGTAGCCCCCCGCCGAGGGCCGGGAGTGGAACCACGCCTCGCCCTCGAAGCTCTGGCCCAGGAGCCGTGAGCCGACGACCATGCCGTCGTGGTGGACCGGTTGGCCGGTGGCGCGCTCACCCAGGAGCTGACCGACGCCCCAGACCGCGAGGGGGTAGCCGACGCCGAGGACGACGGTGAGCACGAGCAGGGCGCGCAGTCCGGCGAGGGACTGGCGGAGAAGGTCTGTGAGCATGGTGATCAGCCGATCCCGGGGATGGTGGAGACGATGAGGTCGAGGAGCTTGATGCCGAGGAACGGCACCACGACGCCGCCGACACCGAAGACGGTGACGTTGCGCCGCAGGACGCTGGTGGCCGAGGCCGCCCGGAACCGCACACCGCGCAGGGCGAGCGGGATGAGCGCGACGATGATCAGCGCGTTGAAGATCACCGCGGAGAGGATCGCCGACTGCGGCGTGGCCAGGCCCATCACGTTGAGCGCGTCCAGCGAGGGGTAGGCGGCCGCGAACATGGCCGGGATGATCGCGAAGTACTTGGCGACGTCGTTGGCGATCGAGAAGGTGGTCAACGCTCCGCGGGTGATCAGCAGCTGCTTGCCGATCTCCACGATGTCGATCAGCTTGGTCGGGTCGGAGTCGAGGTCGACCATGTTGCCGGCCTCCTTGGCGGCGGCGGTGCCGCTGTTCATCGCCACCCCGACGTCGGCCGCGGCCAGCGCGGGGGCGTCGTTGGTGCCGTCGCCGGTCATCGCGACCAGCCGGCCCCCTTGCTGCTCACGGCGGATGTAGCCCAGCTTGTCCTCCGGCGTCGCCTCGGCCAGGAAGTCGTCGACCCCCGCCTCGTCGGCGATCGCCCGGGCCGTGAGGGCGTTGTCGCCGGTGACCATCACCGTGCGGATGCCCATCGCGCGCAGCTCGGCGAACCGCTCGGTCATCCCCTCCTTGACCACGTCCTTGAGGTGGACGACACCGAGCACCCGGGCCGGGCCGTCGTCCCGTACGGCGGAGGGGTCCTTGACCGCGATCACCAGCGGGGTGCCGCCCTGGCGCGAGATCTCCTCGATGCCGTCGAGCACCTCGGTCGGCGGGTTGCCCCCGCCCCAGGCGGCGACCGCCGAGGTCGCGCCCTTGCGGATCTCGGCGCCGTCGGCCAGGTCGACACCCGACATCCGGGTCTGGGCGGTGAACTCCACGAAGCCGGCCCCGGCGGGCAGGTCGCGGTCGTCGGCGCCCTGGGCCAGGGCCAGCTCCACGATCGAGCGCCCCTCCGGGGTCTGGTCGGCCAGGCTGGAGAGCCGGGCGGTGTCGCGCAGCTCGGTCTCGCTCACGCCGGGGGCCGGGACGAACCGGCTCGCGCGGCGGTTGCCGTAGGTGATGGTGCCGGTCTTGTCGAGCAGCAGCGTGCTCACGTCGCCGGCCGCCTCCACGGCCCGCCCCGACATCGCCAGCACGTTGACGCGCACCAGGCGGTCCATGCCGGCGATGCCGATGGCCGAGAGCAGCGCCCCGATGGTGGTGGGGATCAGGCACACCAGCAGCGCGACGAGCACCACCACGTCCTGGGGTGCGCCGGCGTACGCCGCCATCGGGGCCAGGGTGGCCACCGCGGCGAGGAACACCAGGGTCAGGCTGATCAGCAGGATCGAGAGGGCGACCTCGTTGGGCGTCCTGCGCCGCGACGTCCCCTCGACCAGCGCGATCATCTTGTCGAGGAAGGTCTCCCCCGCGGCGGCGGTGATCCGGACCACGATCCGGTCGGAGAGCACCTTGGTCCCGCCGGTGACCGCGCTCCGGTCGCCTCCGGCCTCCCGGATCACCGGCGCGGACTCGCCGGTGATCGCGGACTCGTCGACGGAGGCGATGCCCTCCACGATCTCGCCGTCGCCGGGGATGACCTCCCCGGCCTCGACCACCACCCGGTCGCCGACCGCGAGCTGGGTGCCCGGCACCCGGCTCTCGTCGCCCGCCGCATCCAGCCTCCGGGCGATCGTGTCGCTGCGCGCCGCGCGCAGCGAGGCCGCCTGGGCCTTGCCGCGCCCTTCGGCGACCGCCTCGGCGAGGTTGCCGAAGATCACGGTCAGCCACAGCCAGACGGCCAGGCTGATCACGAAGACGCCCGGGTCACCGAAGGCGGCCACGGTGGTGATCACCGAGCCGATCCAGACCAGGAACATCACCGGGGAGCGCCACAGGTGGCGCGGGTCGAGCTTGCGCAGCGCCTCGGGGAGCTGTTCGAAACCCTGGGCGGCGAGCGTGCGCAGCGAGAGTCCCGCGGTGGGACGGCGGGCGGGGGGCGGCGCCGGTGCGACCGGCGGGGTGGACGTGATGGTGCTCATGCGAGTGCCTCTGCGATAGGTCCGAGGGAAAGGGCGGGGAAGTAGGTCAGGCCGGTGACGATCACGATCACGCCCACCAGGAGCGCCACGAACATGGGTCGGTGCGTGGGCAGCGTGCCGGCGGTCGCGGGGATCCGCGGCTGCTCGGCCAGCGAGCCGGCCAGCAGCAGGACCAGGACGATCGGGATCAGCCGGCCCAGCAGCATGGCCAGGGCCAGGGTGATCTGGAAGAAGTCCGAGGTGACGGTGAGGCCGCCGAAGGCGCTGCCGTTGTTGTTGGCCGCCGAGGTGTAGGCGTAGAGCACCTCGCTGAACCCGTGCCCGCCCGCGTTGCCCATCGCGTCCACGGTGGAGCCGCGGGCCATCGCGATCCCGGTGCCGACCAGGACCAGGGTGGGCGTGGTCAGGGTGTACAGCGCGACGTAGGTCATCTGCCGCGACCCGATCTTCTTGCCGAGCAGCTCGGGGGTCCGCCCGACCAGGAGGCCGGCGATGAAGACGGTGACGATGGCCATCACCAGGATCCCGTAGATGCCGGAGCCGACGCCGCCGGGCGTGATCTCGCCGAGCATCATGTTGACCAGCACTCCCCCGCCGCCGACGGGCGTGAAGGAGTCGTGGGCGGCGTTCACCGCGCCGGTCGACGTACCGGTGGAGACCATGCCGAACAGGGCCGTGGCCCACTCGCCGAACCGCGTCTCCTTGCCCTCCATCGCGGCGCCGGCCGCCTGTGCCGCCTGGGAGCGCGCGCCGGACTCGGCAGCCGTGACGAGGGTGAGGGACAGCGCCATCAGGATCCCCATCGCGCCGAGCACGGCCAGCCCCTGGCGGCGGTTGTCCAGCATCGTGCCGAGCGTGCGGGTCAGGCTGATCGGGATGACGAGCATCAGGAAGATCTCGAGCAGGTTGGTGAATCCGTTCGGGTTCTCCATCGGGTGCGCGGAGTTGGCGTTGAAGAAGCCGCCGCCGTTGGTGCCCAGCTCCTTGATGGCCTCCTGGCTGGCGACCGGGCCGCCGGTGAGCACCTGGCCGTGACCGGCGAGCGTGTCCATGCCCGTGTCGGTGAAGGTCTGCACCACTCCCCCGGCCATCAGCAGGACGGCCGCGAGGAACGCCATCGGCAGCAGGATCCGCAGCGTCCCGCGGGTCAGGTCGACCCAGAAGTTGCCCAGGTCCCCGCTGCGGACCCGGACGAACCCTCGGATCAGCGCGACGGCGATCGCCATCCCCACCGCCGCCGACAGGAAGTTCTGCACCGCGAGACCTGCCATCTGGGCCGTGAAGCCCAGCGTGGACTCGCCGCCGTAGGACTGCCAGTTGGTGTTGGCGACGAACGACACCGCGGTGTTGAACGCCATCGAGAGACCCATGCCGTCCAGGTCACGGTCCAGAGGAAGGTGGGACTGACCCATCAGGATCGCCATCAGCGCCAGGACGCCGACCAGGGAGAACCCGACCACGCTCAGCGCGTAGGCCTTGGGGCTCTGCCCCGTCTGCGGGTTCACCCCGCTGAGCCGGTAGACCAGCGCCTCGACGCGTAGGTGGGAGGTGCCCGTGTAGACGCGAGCCATGTAGTCGCCCAGCGGCGCGTACACCGCGGCGAGCAGGAGAGCCAGAGCCGCGATCTGCAGCAGCCCGGCGACGGTGTCGGACACTAGAAACGCTCCGGGAGGATCAGGGCCACGAGCAGATAGACCGCTACGCCGACGACCGCCAGGACGAGAAGACCGCTTTCCACATTCATGTCGCCCAGCCAAGACCGTCGTCGGCGAGGCACCCGCGATCTTGACGCCGACTTAACGGCGCTTGACGCGATCTTGTCTGCGCCCTGTTCCGCAGCCGCGTGCGGGAGTAGCGTCCGAACCGGCTGAGCCGTTCGGGCGGGCCGGGCGAGGGGAGCTGGCGATGGCGGACTCGTTGCTCTCGCGGAGCTGGCAGTACCTGGCGGTGCGGGGCGTGGCCGGCGTGGTCTTCGGGGTGCTGGCGATGGCGGCACCGCTGACCACGGTGATCGCCCTGGCGCTGCTGTGGGGGATCTGGGCCCTCTTCGACGGCGTCGGCGCGCTGGCCCAGGCCTTCAGCTCACACCGGGGCGCGGGGCGGTGGACGCTGGTCCTCACCGGCGTGGTGTCCCTGCTGGCCGCGTTCTTCGCCATCGCGCGGCCCGGGCTGTCCGCGGAGGCGCTGACCTGGGTCCTGGGGATCTGGCTGGTGGCGCGCGGGCTCCTGGAGGTCACGCTGGCGGTGGTCGACCGGGTCGAGTCGCGATGGGGGATGATCCTCGGTGGCCTGGTCGACGTCGTGCTCGGCGTGCTGTTCATGGCCAACCCCGGCCTCGGTGCGGTCAGCATCGCGCTGGTGCTGGGCCTGACCGCGCTCGTGTGGGGGGTCGTGCTGTGTGCGCTGGCGTTCTGGGTCTACCGCGCGGCCAGGAGGGTCGGCTAGGGCTCCTCGCCGTGAGCCGCCAGTAGACCGGCCCTCACCAGCATCCGCTCGACCCGTTCCCGTTCGAGGTCCCGAGCCGTACCGGGCCGCAGCGACTCCAGCTGCTGGTCCAGCTCGAGGGCCCGGCAGTCGGCGACCAGGACCTCGTCGTACGCCTCGAGCCAGCCGCGCCTGCGCGCCACCGGCATCCCCGGTGGAGCATGCCGAAGGGCGTCCCGGAGGCGCTGGGTGTCAGCGGCGAGCCGCTCGACCGGGGGGCCGGGCGGTGGCACGGGCCTCGCCGGGTGGCCGTCGAGCCACCGACCGAGACGACGGGCACGTGCGACGTAGACGCTCCAGGAGGGAATCACCCAGAGCGCACCCAGCACGGCGGCGACCAGGCCGACCTTGATCAACAGGCCAACGTCCACCTTTCGATGATCACCCCGGGCACTGGCCCAGACAAGATCCCGCGGAGCCGGTGACCGGTCAGCCCGCGCCGCCGAGGATCTCCGCCACGGCCGAGTCCACGTCCTCGGCCGTCGTCCAGCGGCCCAGCGAGAGACGCACCGCGCTCAGTGCGCGCCGCGGCTCGACGCCCATCGCGCTCAGCACGGGCGAGGGCTCGTGACGGCCGCTGTGACAGGCTGACCCGGTCGACGCCGCGAGGCGCGGCGCGGCCGCGAGGAGCTCGTGCCCGACGACGCCCTCGAGGCTGACGTTGAGCGTGTTGGGCAGGCGCTCGGCCACGGGCCCGTTCAGCCGGACCTCGCTGGGCCAGCGGCTCTGCAGACCCTCCTGCATCCGGTCGCGCAGCGCCTCCAACCGCTGCGGCACCCCGGTGGCCACGTCGTCGGCGGCGAGCCTGGCCGCCGCACCGAGGGCGGCGATCAGCGCGACGCTCTCGGTCCCTGCGCGCCGGCCGCCCTCCTGTCCCCCGCCGTACCCGATCGGCTCGAGGTCCAGACCGGCGCGCACGTAGAGCGCCGCGATGCCCTTCGGCGCGTACATCTTGTGGCCCACGACGGTGAGCAGGTCGACGTCGAGGGCGTGCACGTCGAGCGGGATCTTCCCGGCTGCCTGAGCGGCGTCGCAGTGCAGCAGGGCGCCGTGGGCGTGCGCGACGGCCGCCAGCTCCGCGATCGGCTGGAGCGCGCCGGTCTCGTTGTTGGCGGCCATCACCGAGACGACGGTCCGCGCGCCCGCCGTTGTCGGGGACCCGGGGTCGGCGAGCATCCGCTCGAGGAGCGCCGGGTCGACCAGGCCCTGCGGCGTCACCGGCAGCACGCTGACGCGGGTGCCGTGCAGGCGTGCCAGCGCCTCGCCGGCGCCCAGCACCGACGGGTGCTCGGTGGCCTGGGTGACGACGTGCGAGCGGGGCGAGGACGGCGACAGCACGCTGCCCCGCAGCGCGAGCAGGTTCGCCTCAGAACCCGACCCGGTGAAGACGACGTCACCGCCACGCGCACCGTCGCGGCGGGCTCCGAGGAGCCCCGCGACGTCGAGTCGGGCCTGCTCGACGACCCGGTGCGGCTCGTGACCGAACGCGTGCGCGCTCGACGGGTTGCCGAACGCGTGGGTCAGGTAGGGCAGCGCGGCCTCGAGCACCCGGGGGTCGACCGGGGTGGTCGCGTTGTAGTCGAGATAGACGGGGCCTGTCCGCAGACCCTCCGGCACGCCCGGCGGCTCGGCGCGCGAGCGATCGACGGGCTTCGTGGCAGGTTCCCGCTGCGGCATCGGCCCAGCGTAGTCGCCGCCTAGGCTCCGTCTCGGCTGTCGCGGAACACCGCCTCCCGGCCTTCGCGGCGGGCCAGGGCCGCCTCCTCGAAGTTGTCGGTGAGCAGCCGCAGGTAGCTGGCTGGACCACGGCCACCTGTGGCACCTGCCCGACGACCCGGACGGTGCGCGGCACCTTGTAGCCCGAGAGCCGGGGCCGCAGGTGGCGCCGGACGTCGTCGACGTCGATGCCCTGGCGCGGCGCGAGCAGGGCGGCGACCTGCTGCCCGAAGCGGGGATCGGGCAGCCCCAGCACCAGGGCGTCGAAGCCATGCCGACACCCTGGCCGCGCGTCTGATCCACGTCACTACCGCGCCCTGCGAGACCGGCGCGGCTCAGCCGCCTGCGGCACCCACCGGCCGCTGCTCGCACATCCGCCGCACAGCGGCACGCGACAGCTTGCCGGTGGCCGTCAGCGGCAGGTCGTCGAGGATGACGTAGTCGCTTGGCACCTTGTACGGCGTGAGCCGCTGGCGCACGTGCGCGGCCAGCTCCGCGTCGCTGGGGGGCTCGCCCACCGCGACCACGCAACCGAGGAGCCGCTGGCCCGAGCGGGCGTCGCGCACCCCGACCACGGCGACGTCGGCGACACCGGGATGCTCGCGCAGCGCGGCCTCCACCTCGCGGGGATCGACGTTGAAGCCCGAGACGATGATGGTGTCGTTGGCCCGCCCGGCGATCGCGATTCGTCCCGCGGCGTCGAGCTCGCCGAGGTCGCCGGTGTCGAACCAGCCTCCCGGGAGCAGGTCGTGGCCGGGCCCGTAGGGGCGGGCGACGTGGAAGCCGCGGACCTGGACGTGGCCGCGCACGCCCGCGGGCACCGCGCCGCCGAGCTCGTCACAGACCCGCACCTCGGTGTCCGGCAACGGCACCATCCACGCCAGCCGGCCGTCCGGGGCGCGTGGGATCGCCCCCAGCGCGACGGTGCCGCAGGTCTCGGTCATCCCGTAGCCGGTGGCCACCCGCGGAATGCCGAGCTGCTCCGCGAGCCGAGCCATGTCGGGGGCGGACACCTCGGTGCTACCGACGATCGCGACCCGGGTGTGCGGTGCCGGCGTGCCGAGGTCGAGGCCGGCGAGGTCGTGGTAGATCGTGGGCGGCCCGGCGAGCACGGTGATCCGCTCCTCGCGCAGCAGCCTCGTCAACCGCACCGCGTCGTAGTCGGGCAGCAGCCGGACGGTGGCGCCGGCCATCATCGCCACCAGCAGGATCCCGTTGAACCCGAAGGAGTGCGTCAGCGGCACGGTGGCGAGCCACACGTCGTCGTCGGTGGCGTCGAGCACGCGCGCGACGTGCGCGTAGACCCGCAGCAGCTGCTCGTGGCTCATCGGCACCGCCTTGACCTCGCCGGAGGTGCCCGAGCTGCACAGCACGAGCGCCGGGCCGGCGGCGGCGTCCGGCCCGCCCGGGGCTTGGCCGCGCTCAGCGGGCAGGGCTTCGGCGAGCAGGGCGTCGGCGGGCAGGGCGTCGGCGGGCAGGGCGTCGAGCTCCGCGAACGTGACCGCGCCCGCGGGGGGTGCCAGCGACTCGTCGATGAGCACCAGCCGCGGCGCGAGCTCGCCCAGCAGGCGCTGGCGCTCGACGTCCGGCACGCGATGCCCCAGCGGTACGACGGTCGCCCCGGCCCGCAGCACGCCGAACGCGGCGCTGACCCAGGCGGTGCGGTTGGGGCCCTGGACCACCACCCGATCACCCGCCACGACGCCCCGCTCACCGAGGAACCGGGCGACGGCACGAGCGCGACCGGCCAGCTCGGCGTAGGTCAGCGTGGTCGCGTCGTCGCGCACCGCGATGCTGTCGGGATGCGTGCGCGCGCGCAGCTCGCACAGCTCACTCAGCGTGCGGACCTCACCCTGGGTGATCATGCTCCGCATCAAAGCAAAGTGATCTGCTGCTTGCCCAGGTCCTCCCACCCATCGAAATCGCCGCGCACACGCGGTGCTCAGGCCAGCGCACCTCCATCGACGACGAACTCCGCACCGGTGGTGTAGGCGCTGGCGTCGCTGGCCAGGAAGGCCACCATCGCGGCGACCTCGTCCGGCGTACCTCGCCGCGGGATCGGCAGGTGCGAGAGGTCCATCGTGCTGCCGGCGATCATCGGCGTGTCGACCGAGCCCGGGCACACGCAGTTGACGCGGATCCCGCGTGGGCCGAGCTCGCGCGCGGCGGACCGGCTCGCCCCGCGCAGCCCCCACTTGGAGGCCGCGTACGGCAGCGCGCCGGCGTGCCCGCGCATCCCCGAGATCGATGCCACGTTCACGATCGCCGAGCCCGGTGGCATCAACGGCACCACGGCCTGCATGCCGAGCATCGGTCCCAGCAGGTTCACCTCGAGCACGGAGCGCAGGTCCTGCTCCGGCCAGGTGGTCAGGTCGCCGGTGCGGTAGACGCCGGCGTTGTTGACGAGCACGTCGAGACGACCGTGCCGCTCCCGGACCGCCGCCACCACCCGTTCCCAATCGGCGGCCGAGGAGGTGTCGTGGCGGTGGTGGGTGGCCCCTCCCCCGAGCCGCTCGGCCAGCGCCTCGGCCTCGTCGGCGCGCACATCGGTGAGCACCACCACGGCCCCCAGCTCGGTGAAGAGCGCGGCCTCGGCGGCGCCCTGCCCCCGGGCGGCACCGGTCACCAGCACGACCTTGCCGGCCAGGTCGACGACGGGAGCGCTCATGAGCCGAGCACGAATCCGACGTAGCCGCCGTCGCGCGACTCGTCGCACAGCGCGCCGTAGGCGGCGAACCCGCCCAGGTACGGCATGAACCCACGCGGCTTGCCCTCGACGTTCGCCCCCATGTACCAGGACTTCGCCTCCACGAAAAGCGTGGCGGAGGCGACCTCGTCGACGTGCGCCGTCCACGCCTCGGCCGCGTCGAGACGCGCCTCGACCTGGGTGTGCCCCTGCTCCTCGCAGTGCCGGAGCAGATCGACGACCCAGTTCACCTGCTGCTCCCCGGCCAGCACCATGTTGCTCAGCACCGAGGGGCTGCCGACGCCGGCCAGGTTGAACAGGTTCGGGAAGCCCGGCACGCAGAGACCGAGGTAGGTCACCGGCCCGTCGGACCAGGCCTCGGTGATCCGCTCGCCGCGCGGCCCGACGAGGTCGATCCGGGTCATCGCGCCGGTCATCGCGTCGAAGCCGGTGGCCAGCACCAGCACGTCGAGCGGGTGGAAGCCCGAGGCGGTCCGCACGCCCCCCGCTTCGATGACCTCGAAGGGGTCGCGGCGCAGGTTGACCAGCTCCACGTTGTCGCGGTTGTAGGTCTCGTAGTAGTTCGTGTCGGTGCAGATCCGCTTCGTCCCGATCGGGTGGTCGGTGGGCACCAGGTCGTCGGCGACGCGCGGGTCGCGGACGATCTCGCGGATCCGCTCCTCGGCGTAGACGCGGGCGAGGTCGTTGATCTTCGGGTCGATGGACTGCCGGGGGAACGCCTTGCCGAACAGCACGCCACCGCGCTGCCAGTAGTCCGCCAGCACGTCGCGGCGAGCCTCCTCGGACATCGCGAAGGGGTCCTCGGGGTGGCTCGTGTGGGGCGAGCCCGCCGGCCCGGCCCATGACAGCCGCCGGCGCTCGGGGTAGGCGAGCATCGCCTGCTCCCACTCCTCGTCGGACAGCGCACGGTTGAAGGCCGGTACCGAGAAGTTGGGGCTGCGCTGGAAGACCGTGAGGTGCGTGGCCTGCTCGGCGAGCAGGGGGATGCACTGGACCCCCGACGAGCCGGTGCCGATCACGCCGACGCGCTGACCGCTGACGTCGACCTCCTCGTCCGGCCAGCTCGAGGTCCGCAGGATCGTGCCCGCGAAGTCGGCGAGCCCGGGGATGGCGGGGTCAACCGGCGCCGAGAGGCTGCCGGTCCCCAGCACGAGGTACCGGGCGCGCAGCTCTTCACCGGCGTCGGTGGTGACCACCCAGCGCGACTCGTCCTCGTCGAAGCGGCCACCCACGACCCGGGTGTCGAAGCGGTAGTGCTGGCGCAGGTCGAAGCGGTCCGCGACGTGCTGGAGGTAGCGCAGGATCTCCGGCTGGGTGGCGTAGCGCTCGCTCCAACGCCAGCTGCGCTGCAGCTCCTCGTCGAAGGAGTAGGAGTAGTCGAGGCTCTCGACGTCGCAGCGGGCACCCGGGTAACGGTTCCACCACCAGGTGCCGCCCACCTCGGGTGCGGCCTCCACTCCGGCGACGCTCCACCCCTCCTGGTTCGCTCGGTGGACGGCGTACAGGCCCGAGAAGCCGGCGCCCACCACCAGGACGTCGACGGCTGTGCTGGTCATGCGTTCTCCTTCGTTGTGCCCGGGGCGCCGAGCAGGCGTCGTACGTCGTGCCACAGCAGGTCGCGGGCAGCGGCCGCGGCCCCGAACGGGCCGATGGTGGCGAAACCGTGGAACAGATCGGGGAAGTGCCGGTGCCGCACGGGCACCCCGGCGTCGCGCAGCAGCGCGGCGTAGCGGTGCCCCTCGCTGGACAGGGGGTCGAGACCGGCCGTGACCACCACGGCCGGGGCGAGCCCGGCATGAGTGGCGGCCCGGGTCGGGACGACGTGCTCGGGCGGGCTGGGCAGCGGTGTCGTGGCGGCATCCCCGCCGAGGTACTGGCGCCAGTACCACTCCATCGCCGCGCGGGTGTTGAAGTGGCCGGTCGCGTAGCGCCGGTAGCTCTCCGACTCGAAGTCCGGCTCGACCACGGGGTAGAGCAGGACCTGGCCGGCCAGCGGCAGGTCCTCCCGGTCGCGCACCCGCAGTGCGGTGACCGCGGCGAGGTTGCCGCCGGCGCTGTCCCCGGCGACGACGACCCGCTGCGGGTCGACGCCGAGGCGCTCGGCGCAGGCGTGCACCCATGCCAGCGCGGCGAGGGCGTCGTCCGCCGCCGCCGGCGCCGGGTGCTCGGGTGCCAGCCGGTAGTCGACCGAGACGACCACCGCGTCGACGCCTCGGGCCAGCGCGCGACAGAAGCCGTCGTGGCTCTCGATGCTGCAGAACACGAAGCCGCCGCCGTGCAGGAACACCACGCCGGGCCGGTCACTCGCCTCTCCGTGCGGGTGGTAGACCCGCACGCGGAGCTCCCCCGCGCCGGTCGCGACGAGATGGTCCTCGACCGCGCGCACGTCGTCGAGGTTCGTCGGTGGCACAGCGCGCGCCGCCACCGCGGCGCGCGCCTCGGGGCCGCTCATCAGGTGTACGGGTGGGAAGCCGTTCTCGAGGGTGGCGAGCAGCCCCGCCACCTCGCCTCCCAGGGCGTCGTCCAGCACGGTCACCGAGGCCTCCTGCCTGTTTTGGTCCGAACTATTCCTAACCGAAATACTGTGTCACCACAAGAGGTGAAGCCCACACCGACATATGTCGAAGGAGAACATGCCGGGTAGAGCGCACCGTTAGGCTCGTGGTATGACGAGTGACGTCCCCGAGACCCCGCTTCCCGACCTGCGCCCGACCAGCTGGGCCGTACTGGGCATGCTGTCCTTCGGCGAGGAGCTCTCCGGCTACGACCTGAAGAAGTGGGCCGACTGGAGCCTCCGCTTCTTCTACTGGGCGCCGTCGTACAGCCAGATCTACGGCGAGCTCCGCAAGCTGGAGGACTACGGCTTCGCCATTTCCCGGGTGGTCAACAAGGACGACGTGCGCGGCAAGCGGCTCTACCGGATCACCCCCGAGGGTGAGCGGGCGGTGGCGCGCTGGGCCGCGGAGGCGCCGGTGGAGCCGGTGGTGCTCAAGCACGGGGTGATGCTGCGGATGTGGCTCGGCCACGCCAGCGACCCGGCGCTGCTGCGCTCGATGCTCGAGGAGCACCGCAACCAGACCGAGAAGATGCGGGTCCGGGCCGAGGTGGACGCCGAGGGCGCGCGCGAGGAGCCGGGCTGGGCGTTCCCCGAGATGGTGCTGCGCTGGTCGGAGCGCTACTACGCCGACGAGCGCGACCGCGCCGACGAGATGCTCGCCGAGCTCGACGACGCGGTCGCCAAGCTCAAGCGCTCTCCGGGCGGACAGAGCTCGGCACGGCGCTCGTCTCAGGAGCTGCGCTCGCACAAGGCGTGAGCCTCTCGCCCAGCGTGGCGGCGAGGTCGGCGTGGTGGCAGGCGACGAAGTGCCCGGGCCCCGCCTCCTGCAGCTGGGGCTCCTGGGTGGCGCACACCTCGGTGGCGAGGGGGCACCGGGTGCGGAACCGGCATCCGCTGGGGGGGTCCAGCGGCGAGGGGAGCTCCGCGGAGCGGGTCTTCTCGGCCACCCCGTCGGCGTCGATGACCGCGCCCGGCAGGTGCGCCTCGGGCACCGAGTCGAGCAGCAGCTGGGTGTAGGGGTGCCGCGCATGCAGCGCGAGACGTCCGGACGGGACGATCTCGCAGACCTTGCCGAGGTACATCACCATGATCCGGTCGCTGATGTTCTTCACCACCGCCAGGTCGTGGGCGATGAAGACCATGCTGAGCCGGTAGCGCTCCTTGGTGTCCTCGAGCAGGTTCAGGATCTGCGCCTGGACCGAGACATCGAGGCTGGAGACCGGCTCGTCGCAGATCAGCACCTGCGGGTCCAGCATCAGCGCCCGGGCGATGCACACCCGTTGGCACTGGCCGCCGGAGAGCTCGTGGGGCCGGCGGTCCCAGACCACGTCCGGGTCCAGCCCGACGGAGCTGAGCACCTCCCGGATCTGGGCGTCCTCGACCTTCTGACCCCGGATCCGCGGGCCCTCGGCGACGAGGTCCTTGACCTTGCGCCGCGGGTTCAGCGAGGAGACCGGGTCCTGGAAGATCATCTGCATCCCCGCGCGACGCTTGCGCAGCTGGTTGCCCGAGCTGGCGGTGAGGGTGTCCCCACCGAGGCGGACCTCACCGCTGGTCGGCGCGGGCAGCTGCATCAGCGCCCGGCCGGTGCTGGACTTGCCACAGCCGGACTCGCCGAGGATGCCGAGCGTCTCCCCGTCGACGAGGTCGAAGCTGATCCCCGAGACGGCGTGCACGATGTCACCGCCCTTCGCCGGGAACTCCACGACGAGCTCGGAGACGCTGAGGACCCTCTCCTCGGGCGGGCGCAGGTGGATGCGACCGGATCCGGCCATCAGCTCTCTCCAGACTCGTTGACGGGGTGGTAGCAGGCATGCAGGTGTCGGACGGGGGGTGAGTCCCCGAGGTCGACGGTGGTGCCGAGCGCGGGGCCGCCGGCCGGCCGCAGCGCGGGAACCGCCTGGAGGCAGTCCTCGCGGGCGTGGCGGCAGCGCGCGGCGAACCGACACCCGCTCGGCGGGCGGACCATGTCCGGCGGGGCGCCGTCGATGGCCTCCAGCCGCAGGTGCGGCGCCTGCTCCAACCGCGGGATGGCGGCGAGCAGCGCCTCGGTGTAGGGGTGCTGGGGGGCGTCGAAGAGGTCACGCGCGTCGGCGGTCTCGACCACCCGGCCGGCGTACATCACCGCGACCCGGTCGGTGCGGCCCGCCACCACGCCGAGGTTGTGGCTGATCAGGATCAGCGCCATCCCGAGCTCGCGGCGCAACCGGTCCAGGAGGTCGAGGATCTGGCGCTGGACGGTGACGTCGAGCGCGGTGGTGGGCTCGTCGGCGATGAGCAGCTTCGGGTCGTTGGCCAGGGCCATCGCGATCACCACGCGCTGGCGCATGCCGCCGGACATCTCGTGCGGGTACTGGTCGATGCGCCTGGCCGCGTCGGGGATGCCGACCAGGTCGAGCAGCTCCAGAGCGCGCACCCGGGCCTGCTTGCGGTTCAGTCCGCGGTGCTTGCGCAGGGTCTCGGTGAGATGGGTGCCGATCTTCTTGACCGGGTTGAGCGCCGTCATCGGGTCCTGGAAGACCATCCCGATGGAGGCGCCCCACAGCTCGCGCAGGGCGCGGGTCGGCATCTTCTGGACGTCGCGCCCGTCGAAGTGCACGGACCCGGTCACGGTCATGTCCGGGCCGCTGGTGTGCAGGCCCATGATCGTGCGGCCCAGCACCGACTTGCCCGAGCCGGACTCCCCGACGATGCCGAGGGCCTCTCCGGGCGCGAGCGTGAGCGAGACGCCGTCGACGGCCTTGAGGTTGCCGCGGGCGGTCCGGATCACCGTGCGCAGGTCGTCGACCACGAGCAACGGCGCCGCGGCGGCGGGCGGGCGCTCGTCGATGAGCAGGGAGGTGTCAGTCATCGGGGCTCCTAGAGCTTCGCCGAGCGCGGGTCGAAGCGCTTGCGCGCCTTCTCACCGAGCGCGTTGAAGGCGAACACGGTCAGGAACAGCACGGTGCCGGGGACCAGCACGATGTGCGGGTGCTCCTCGAAGACCCGCCCCTCGCCCTCGGCGATCATGTTGCCCCAGGAGGGTGCGGGTGCCTGGATGCCGAGACCCAGGAAGCTCAGCGACGCCTCGGCGACGATCAGCACCGAGATGATCACCATGCCGTACGACGCCAGCGGCAGCAGCACGTTGGGCAGTAGCTCGCGGAACATCACCCGGGCGTTCGAGGCGCCCATCGACTTGCCGGCCAGCACGAACTCGCGCTGGGCGAAGGCCATCGTGCTCGCGCGGGCCATCCGGATCATGCTCGGCAGGGCGAGCAGCGAGAGGCCCAGTGCGATGTTGCGCAGCGTCGGGTCGAGGACCTTGGCCAGCGCGATCAGCAGGATCAGCGGCGGAACGGCGAGCAGGGAGTTGGTGAAGACGCCGACCACCCGGTCGATGCTCCCGCGGAAGTAGCCGGCCACGATGCCGATCGAGCCACCGACGACGATGCCGATCAGTACCGCGCCGATCGAGACGACCAGCGAGGCTCGGGCGCCGTAGAGGGTGCGGGCGAGCAGGTCGAGGCCGAAGTTGTTGGTGCCCAGCGGGAACTGGCTGAGCAGGTCGGGCCGCGCCAGCGCCGGGTCGAGCATCGTGGTGGCGATGTCCTCGTGTTCGCCCAACGGCAGCAACGGCGCCGCCACCGCTGCCGCGACGAGCAGCACCAGCCACACCAGGCACAGCCAGAGGGTCAGGTCGAAGGACGAGCCGAAACGCCACCGGCCCAGCTCCGCGGCCCCGAAGTAGAGGACCACGAGCGCGACCAGGGCCGCGCCCGCCTGGGTCCAGCCGGTGTCCTGCAGGCCCACGATGGCGGCGACCAGGCCGGCGACACCGATCAGGCTCAGCACGACGCCGCGCCAGGGCCGGGCTCGGTCGGTGCCGGGCTCGCCTGGCTCGCCGGGCTCGGTCGCGGTCGGCTGCTCGCCGACGGGGAGCGTGGCGAGGTCGAGGGGGGAGACGGCGCGCTCAGACATGGGACCTCCTGACCCGGGGGTCCAGGTAACCGTAGGAAACGTCGATCAGGGCGTTGGTGACGACGTAGATGACCGCGATCAGCAGGACCGCGCCCTGGACCGTGACGTAGTCGCCGGTGTTGGCGGCGCCGATCACCAGCGTGCCCATCCCGGGCAGCGCGAACAGGTACTCCACGATCACGGTGCTGCCGATGAGCCGGCCGAGACTGATGCCCATCAGCGTCATCAGCGAGAACGAGGACGGTCGCAGCGCATCGCTGAACAGGACGTGGACGGTGCCCATCCCCTTGGCCTTGGCCGCGAGGATGAAGTCCTCCTGGAGCGTGGTGATCAGGTCGGTGCGCAGGATGCGGGTGAACATCGCGGTCTCCGCGAGCGCGATCGTCAGGGCCGGCAGGAAGGCGTGGTAGAGGTTGTCGCCCAGCCCCTCGGTCGCCCGGGACCACTCCGCCCGGGGGAACCAGCCGAGCCCGTTGGCGAAGATCATGATCACCAGCAGGCCGACCAGGAAGCTGGGGATCGAGAGCACGCCGAAGGTGCCGGCGCTGATGATCCGGTCCACCCGGCCGCCGGCGTTGTAGGCCGACCACATCGCCAGCGGGAGGCTGAAGATCAGCGCCATCCCCATGCCGAGGGCGGCCAGCTCGACGCTGACCGGCATCGCGCTGGCGATCCGCTCGGTCACGTCGTGGTACGGCGGCACCACCGACTGGCCGAGGTCGCCGGTCAGCGCCGACCCCAGCCAGTCGAGGTACCGCACCGGGAGTGGGTCGTTGAGGCCGAGGTCCTCGCGGACCTCCTCATAGGCCTCCGGCGCGTGGCCCTCGCCGAGGATCGTCACGGCCGGGTCGGTGTCCATCATCGAGACCAGGGCGAAGGTGCCGAAGCTGACGACGAGCAGGACCGCGACGAGCTCGGTGAGCTGGATCAGCACGCCGCGCAGGCGCCCGCGTCCGCGGCGACGACGCCGCGGGGGCGCAGCCGATGGCGGGGGCGACGCGGCGCTGGTCGGATCGGATCGCAGCGTGGTGCTCATGAGCCGGCCACCGGGGGGTGGCACTGCAGCAGCATCGATGTGGTTCCTCTCGGGTGACGAGCCGGGGTGGGGGGTGGGCGGCGGGGACACCGGCCGATCAGGGGAAGGTGACGACCACGCGCGTCGCCTGCCCGCGGCGCATCTGGTCGAAGCCCGCGTCGGCCTCCTCCAGGGGGATCCGGCCGGACACCAGGGCGTCCAGCTCCAGGCGCCCCTGCAGGTAGAGGTCCGCGAGCACCGGGATGTCGCGGGGGAAGTGGTTGGCGCCCATCAGCAGCCCCCGCACGCCCTTGGCCGAGGTGACCAGCGGCAGGCCGGGCAGCACGAGCTGCTCGCCGACCGGCGGGATGCCCACGACGTTCGCGATCCGGCCGGCACGCAGCATGGCGACCGCCTGCGCGACCGTGGCCTGGCGCCCCACCACGTCGAAGGCGTGGTCCACTCCCCCGGTGAGCTCCTGGACCGCGGCGACGGGGTCGCTCGAGGCGGCGTCGACGACGTGGGTGGCACCGAAGCGCCGGGCCAGCTCCAGCTTCTCGGCGCCGAGGTCGACCGCCACGATCGTGGTGGCACCGGCCAGCCGCGCCCCTTGGACGACGTTCAGCCCGACACCGCCGCAGCCGATCACCGCCACGCTGTCCCCGGGCCGGACCTCGGCCCCGTGCAGCGCCGCGCCGACGCCGGTCAGCACCGCGCAGCCGAGCAGCGCGGCACGGTCGACCGGCAGCTCGGCGGGGACCCGGACCACCGAGTTGCGGTGCAGCACGGTCCGCTCGGCGAGGCCGCCGAGGCCGGCGACCTGACCGACCGGCTCGCCCGCGCGCAGCAGCCGGGGCACGGGCCGCCCGGCTCGGCCCAGGTCGTTGCGACGATCGCAGAGGAACGTGCGGCCCGCGCGGCACTCCGCGCAGTGCCCGCAGAACATCGACAGGCAGGCGACCACCCGATCCCCGGGCGCCAGGTCGCCGACCGCGGAGCCGACCCCCTCGATGGTGCCGGCGATCTCGTGGCCGGGCACGGTCGGCATCACCGTCGGCAGCTCGCCGTCGATCATGTGCAGGTCGGAGTGGCACAGTCCGCACGCCTCGACCCGCACGCGGACCTCGTCGGGGGCCAGCCAGTCGTCGAGCTCGAGCTCCTGGATCTCCAGATGGCCCGGGGCCGCGGTGAGGACGGCTGCGCGCACCAGGGTGCGCGTCGCGCCGGGCGTGGCCGCAGCCACGAAGGCGCCGGCGTCGCCATCGGTGGTCGGGTGGGTCGGGTAGGTCGTCACAGCTGAACCGCCTTGATCTCGAAGTACTCGTCCAGTCCGAATCGGCCGCCCTCGCGCCCGTAGCCGGAGTGCTTGTAGCCGCCGAAGGGCGCGGAGATGTTGAACTGGCCGCCGTTGACGGCGACCTGGCCGGTGCGCATCCGGCGGGCCACCGACAGGGCGCGGTCCGCGTCCGCGGACCAGACCGCCCCGGAGAGCCCGTAGTCGGTGGCGTTGGCGACCGCGATGGCCTCCTCCTCGGAGTCGACCGGGATCACGCACAGGACCGGCCCGAAGACCTCCTCGCGGGCGATCCGCAGGTGCGGCGCGACGCGCAGCACGGTCGGGCGCACGTAGTGGCCGCCGGCCGGTGCACCGGGTACCGGCCCGGGCCCGCCCGCGACCAGCACGGCACCCTCGGCGAGGGCGCGCTCCACATGGCCCACCACCCGCTCGCGCTGTGCTGCCGAGGCGACCGGGCCGACGTCCGTCGCCGCGTCGCGCGGGTCGCCGGTCACCAGCCGGTCGACGGCGGCGGCGAGGAACTGCTCGACCTCGGCGAGGCGCGAGCGCGGCACGATCAGCCGGGTCAGCGCGGCGCAGGTCTGTCCGTTGTTGAGCAGGCAGCCCTGCAGGGCGGCGGGCAGTGCCCGCGCGAAGTCGGCGTCGTCGAGCAGGACGCTGGCGGACTTGCCACCGAGCTCGAGGGTGACCCGGGTGATGCCCGGGGCCGCCAGCTCGGCGATGCGGGCACCGGTCCGGGTGGAGCCGGTGAAGCTGACGATCCCGACCCGGGGGTCGGCGACCAGCGGCTCGCCGGCCTCGGTCCCGGTGCCGATCACCAGGTTGGCGACGCCGGCCGGCAGCCCCGCCTCGGCCAGCACCTCGAAGAAGCCGATCGTGGTCAGCGGCGCGACCTCCGAGGGCTTGAGCACCACCGTGCAGCCGGCGGCGAGAGCGGGGACGAGCTTGGTGGCGAGCTGGTAGAGCGGGTAGTTCCAGGCGGTGATGGCCGCGGCCACCCCGATCGGCTCACGCACCACCAGCGAGTTGCCCACGCGCTCCTCGAAGACGTAGGACTCCAGCGCCGAGGCCACATCGCGCACCGCCGCGGCCACCAGGTGTCCGTGCACCGTGCCGGCCGCGCGGACCGGGGTGCCGACCTCCAGTGCGGCGAGCGCGCCGAACTCGTCGGCACGCTTGGTGACCAGGTCGGCGGTGGCGCGCAACAGCTCGACCCGCTCGGTCACCGTGCTCGCCGACCAGGCGGGCCAGGCCGCGTCGGCGGCGGCGCACGCCCGGTCCACGTCCGTGGCGCCGGCGCCGGCGAAGCGAGCGAGGACGGTTCCGTCCGCGGCGCTGCCCACCTCGATCCCGCCGCCGGACCCCTCGGCCCACTGTCCGTCGACGTACGTCGCGCGCGCCTGCTGCATGCCACTCCCCTCACCTCGTCCGACCCCGAGCCGAACATTTGCTTGCCAGGACGCAATATGTCATCTAGGAATAGTTCAACCTAATACATACGAGCGGTCAAGGGGCAACGCATGGAGACCAGGGAGCGCATCCACATCGACGGGGAGTGGGTCGAGCCGCACGGGACAGAGCACCTCGACCTGGTCGACCCACGCACCGGCGAGGTGCACGCGCGGGTGCGCCTGGCCGACGCCGAGGACGTCGACCGCGCGGTCGCCGGCGCCCGGCGCGTCGTCGACGAGGGCCCGGCCTGGCCCGTCGCCGAGAGGCTGACGGCGCTCCGGGCGCTGCACGAGCGGATCGCCGAGCGCACCGAGGTGTTCGCCGAGACGATGTCGGCCGAGATCGGCTCGCCGGCGGCGTTCGCGCGCCAGGTCCAGGTGGGGATGCCGCTGGCCACCCTGGCCACCACCCTCGACGTGCTCGAGGGCTACGCCTTCGAGGAGCCGCTCGGCGACTCCACCATCGCCCGGGAGCCGATCGGCGTGGTCGCGGCGATCTCGCCGTGGAACTTCCCGCTGCACCAGGCGCTGGCCAAGGTGGGCGCCGCACTCGCCGCCGGGTGCCCGGTGGTGCTCAAGCCCGCCGAGACCACCCCGCTGACGGCGTACCTGCTCGTGGAGGCCGCGCGCGACGCCGGTGTGCCGCCCGGGTGGCTGCAGCTGCTGCCCGGTCGCGGGGACGTGGTCGGCGCCGCGCTGGCCGAGCACCCCGGGGTGGACATGGTCTCGTTCACCGGCTCCACCGCCGTCGGGCGCTCGATCCAGCGCGCGGCCGCGGGCACGGTGAAGCGGGTGGCCCTCGAGCTCGGCGGGAAGTCGCCGAGCGTCCTGCTCGACGACCTGGACGACGAGGCGTTCGCGAGCGCGGTGCGCACCAGCGTCGGCTTCTGCATGATGAACACCGGGCAGACCTGCGCGGCCTGGACCCGCCTGGTCGTGCCCGAGGAGCGGTACGACGACGCGGTCACCCTGGCGAGTGAGACGGCCCGGGCCTTCGTCCCCGGGGAGAACCTGGGCCCGCTCGCCTCCGCGGCGCAGTGGGAGCGGGTGGTGGGCCACCTCGCGCGCGCCGTCGAGGAGGGGGCGGAGGTCGTCCACGGCGATCCCGCGCCCGACCGTCCGGCGCGCGGGTTCCACCTCGGCCCGGTCGTGCTCGGCCGGGTCACCCCCGAGATGGCGGTGGCCCGCGAGGAGGTCTTCGGGCCCGTGCTCGCGATCCAGGCCCATCGCGGCGACGACGACGCGGTCCGCCTCGCCAACGCCACCGACTACGGACTCTCCGCGGGCGTCTTCGGGGCCGACCCCGAGCGCGCCTTCGCCGTGGCCCGGCGGATCAGGTCCGGGACCGTGCACGTGAACGGCATCAACGGCAACCGGCTCGCCCCGTTCGGCGGCTACAAGCAGTCCGGCCTCGGCCGCGAGTACGGCCGCTTCGGCCTCGAGGAGTTCCTCGAGATCAAGTCGATCCAGCCCCCGCCTCGGGCCTGAGCCCCCACCCCCACGACCCTTCGGAGGATCCATGGCCCTCGACGCCGCCACCACCGCCCTGCTCCAGCAGCTCGCCGCCGCCGGCGGCCCACCCATGCACGAGACCTCCCCCATCGAGGCCCGCGCCCGGATGGCCGGCCTGGCCACCCTCTATCCGCCCGGCCCGGAGCCGGCGAGCGCCGAGGACGTCAGCGTGCCCGCCCGGGGCGGCACGCTGACCGCCCGGGTGATCTCTCCCGCCTCCCCGCGCGGGATCCTGCTCTACCTGCACGGCGGCGGCTGGGTGGTCGGCTCGCCCGCCGAGCACGAGTCGCTGGGGCGCGAGCTCGCCCACCGCACCGGGTGCACGGTCGTGCTCGGCGGCTACCGGCTGGCTCCCGAGAGCCCGTGGCCGGCGGCCGTCGAGGACGCCCAGGACCTGCTCGCCTGGGTGAGCCGGCATCGCGGCGACCTCGCCGGCGCCGACGCCCCGCTGGTGATCGCCGGCGACAGCGCCGGAGGCAACCTGGCCACGATCCTGACCCGCCACGCCCGCGACGCCGGCGGGCCCGAGATCGCGCTGCAGGTGCTGGTCTATCCGGTGGTCGACCACGACTTCGACAACGGCTCGTACACCGACCCGGCCAACCAGCTCGCGCTGAACCGCGACACCCTGCGCTGGTTCTGGGACCAGTACGTGCCCGAGGAGCACCGAGACCATCCCGATGTGTCGCCGGCCCGCGCCGAGCGGCTGGCCGGACTTCCGCCCGCGGTGGTGATCACCGCCGAGCACGACGTGCTGCGCGACGAGGGCGAGGCGTACGCCGCGGCGCTGGGCGCGGCCGGGGTGCCGGTGACGTGTCGCCGCTTCCCAGGCCAGATGCACGGCTTCTTCACCATGGTCGGCCTGCTCCCCGCCTCCTTCGAGGCGCTGGACCACGTCGCCGCCGAGATCGACCGGCACCTCGCCGGCAGCCACCCGACCCCGCTCACCGAGGAGCACGCATGAGTGCCACCGCCCCCGTCACCTCCGTCGACGCAGTGGTGGTGGGCGCCGGCTTCGCCGGCCTCTACGCCCTGCACCGCCTGCGCGGTCAGGGCCTGTCGGTGCGGGTGATCGAGGCCGGCTCGGACGTGGGCGGCACCTGGTACTGGAACCGCTACCCGGGTGCGCGCTGCGACATCGAGAGCGTCTTCTACTCCTACAGCTTCGACGCCGACCTGGCCCGGGAGTGGGAGTGGTCCGAGCGCTACGCCGCGCAGCCCGAGATCCTCGCCTACCTGCGTCACGTCGCCGACCGCTTCGACCTGCGCCGCGACATCACCCTGGACACCCGGGTGGTCTCCGCGCACCTCGACGAGCCGGCCGGCCGCTGGCGGGTCACCACCGATGCCGGCGAGGAGCTGTCCGCGTCGTACCTGGTGCTCGCCGTCGGCCTGCTGTCCAGCACCAACCTGCCGCAGATCGAGGGCCGCGACTCGTTCGCGGGGCCGACGTACCACACCGGCGCGTGGCCCCACGAGCCCGTGGACTTCACCGGTCGGCGGGTCGGCGTGATCGGCACCGGGTCCTCCGGCATCCAGCTCATCCCGCTGGTGGCCGATCAGGCCGCGCACGTCACGGTCTTCCAGCGCACGCCCAACTTCAGCCTGCCGGCGAAGAACGGCGCCCCGGACCCGGAGAAGGTGGCGCGACTGCGCGAGGACCACGCGGCGGTCAAGGAGGAGGTGCGGGGCTCGTCGTACGGCATCCTGCTCGAGCCGCCGACCTGCAGCGCCCTGGAGGTGCCGGAGCAGGAGCGGGAGGCCAAGTACCGCGAGCGGTGGGAGGAGGGCACGCTCACCGGCATCCTGCAGGCGTACAACGACCTGGTCCGCAACGAGGAGTCCAACCACACCGCGGCCGAGTTCGTGCGCCGCCGGATCGCGGAGATCGTCCGCGACCCGCAGGTCGCCGAGGACCTGACGCCGCGCGGCTACGCCTACGGCACCAAGCGCCCCTGCCTGGACACCGGCTACTACGCGACGTTCAACCGCGACGACGTCACGCTGGTGAACCTGCGGCGCACGCCGATCGAGCGGATCACCCCCACCGGGGTCGTCGCCGGGGGCGTGGAGCACGAGCTCGACGACCTCGTCTACGCCACCGGCTACGACGCGATGACCGGGCCGCTGCTGGCGATCGACATCCGCGGGCGCGACGGGCGCACCCTGCGCGAGGCCTGGGCGGACGGACCGCGCAGCTATCTCGGGATCGGGGTGTCGGGCTTCCCGAACATGTTCACCCTCACCGGGCCCGGGAGCCCCTCCGCACTGAGCAACGCGGTGGTCTCGATCGAGCAGCACGTGGAGTGGGTCGCCGATCTGCTGGCCCACCTGCGGGAGGCCGGGACCCCGATGGTCGAGGCGGACGAGCGCGCGGAGAAGGAGTGGACCGAGCACGTCCAGCTCGCCGGCAACGCGACGCTCTACCCCCGCACCGACTCCTGGTACATGGGCGCCAACGTCCCCGGCAAGCCCCGCGTCTTCCTGCCCTACATCGGCGGCGTAGGCAACTACCGCACCCACTGCGACCAGGTCGCCCGAGACGGCTACCCCGGCTTCCACCTCACCTAACCCCCCAGTCGGCGCAAACTCGCGTCGCCTGGGGCCCGAGTCGGCGCGAACTCGCGTCGCAGAGGGCCCGAGTCGGCGCGAACTCGCGTCGTACGGGGCGCGAGTCGGCGCGAACTCGCATCGTCGGGGGCGCGAGTCGGCGCGAACTCGCGGGGATGAGGATCCCTCCGGGCGTGACTTCGCGCAGCGTGTGAGCCGCCGCTGGATCCTCGAAGGGCCTGGGGATGCGCGTACGCCGCCCGGACTGGCCACATGAAACCCGCACTTCCCACACGTTCCTTCACGTGGGAAGTGCGGGTTTCATGTGGTGAGCGGGGAATCCGACACCCCCGCGACCCCCGCGATCGTCTCCCCGCTCGCCCCCTCCCCCGAGCTTCGGGCACCTGCCGGGGCCTCGGTGTTCACCACACGGCAGGCACTCGTCGTACCCACGCGACAGCACGCCGCCCGGCGGACCTGGACGGTTCGCCGGACGGCGTGCTCATCTCTCTGACTCAAGGCCCCGACGGGCTGCGTGACCGCAGGCCCAGCAGCCCGATTTCGGCGCCACTCGGGGCTGCCGACCGCGAAGTAAAGCCGACTCGGCCCCCGTACGAC
The DNA here is from genome assembly GCF_059766615.1 of Nocardioides sp. Z43_10. Lineage (NCBI taxonomy): Bacteria > Bacillati > Actinomycetota > Actinomycetes > Propionibacteriales > Nocardioidaceae > Nocardioides > Nocardioides sp. Z43_10. The sequence goes on from NZ_JCBAJY010000005.1 coordinate 321,624, forward strand.
GCGAACTCACGCCGACTCGGCCCCCGTACGACGCGAGCTTGCGCCGACTCAGCGGCCGAACGACGCGAACTCACGCCGACTCAGCGGCCGTACGACGCGAACTTGCGCCGACTCGGCCCCCGTACGACGCGAACTCACGCCGACTCGGCGGCCGTACGACGCGAGCTTGCGCCGACTCGGCGGCCGTGCGACGCGAGCTCACGCCGACGGGGTGGGTCAGCTGATCCAAGCCTCGTCGAGGAGGACCATCGAGTTGGCCGCCCCCTTGACGCCGTGCACGTCGTCGTTCCAGGCGGTGAGCTCGGCCATCGGCATCCAGGCCAGGAACGGGACGCTCTCGTTCCACGCCTGCTGGATCTTGACCATCGCCGCCTGCTGGGCGGCCTCGTCGGCCGCACCCTGGAACTCCTCCAGCGCCGCGTCCATCTCCGGGCTGGTCGGCATCCCGTAGGTCTGGGTGCCGGTGCTGTGCAGCGACGCGAAGAGCTTCGAGAAGGGGTCGCCCTCGCGGTAGTTGATGCCCCAGCCGGCGAGGTCGTAGTCCCGCTCGACAGCCAGCTTGTTGATCAGGTCGGTGACGGTCGGGACCATCTCGATCTCGACCTCGAAGCCGACGGCCTCCAGGGCCGCCTTGACGACCTGGCCGGTGTCGCGCGACGCCGAGGTGTTCGAGTCGAGGTAGGTGATCTTGCCGTCGTAGCCCTCGGCCTTGGCCTCGTCGAGCAGCTTCTTGGCGCCCTCGGGATCGGGCTCGACGCCCTCCATCTCCTCGGAGAACCAGCGGGAGTAGTCGGGGAAGAGCAGCGTGCTGGCCATGCCGTGCCCGTCGTAGACGCGCTGGCGCACCATGTCGGGCGCGATCGCCATCTGGATGGCCTTGCGCACCCGGACATCGGAGCCGGGCCGGTCCTCGGCGCCGTTGATCAGCGTGGTGTCGCTGACGGCGACCAGGTTGGCGTAGCCACGGTGGCCGTCCTTGAGCACCCCGTCGACGACGTCGGGGTCGCGGAAGAACGCCATGTCAACGCTGCCGCTGTCGAAGGAGTCCTGGACCGTCGTCTGCTCACCCAGGTAGACGAAGCGCAGCTCGTCGAGGTTCGGGCGGCCGTTCCAGTACTTCTCGTTGGCCGCGAGCTTCATCTCCTCGCCGGCGCGCTGGTGCACGAACGTGAACGGACCGGCACCGACCGGCTTGAAGCCCTCGCCGACCGCGCCGGACGCCTCGCCGACGATCATGCCGGGGCCGGAGGCGAGCATCGCCGGGAACATCGCCCACGGCTTGTTCAGCGAGTAGACGACGGTCTTGTCGTCGGTGGCCTCGACGCCGGTGACGTTGCTCTTCCACAGCGCCGCCTCGGGAGCGGGCGCCGCGGCGTACCGCTCCTGGCTGGCCTTGACGGCGGCCGCGTCGAGCGGAGTGCCGTCGGAGAAGCTCACCTCGTCACGCAGGGTCAGGGTCCACTCGGTGTGGTCGCCGTTGGGCTCGATGGACTCGGCGAGCTGCGGGACGAAGTCCTTCGCCTCGGTGTCGTAGCGCAGCAGCACGTCGTAGATGGCCGCCATCTCCGTGCCACCGGTGGTCACCGCGGCGATCGTCACCGCCGGGTCGAGGCTGCGCGGCTCGGAGTAGATGGCATAGCTCAGCTCTCCGCCGGTCTTGGGCTCGCCAGCCGAGTCCTCGTCTCCCACCATGCCCTCGGTGTACTCGAACTCACCGCCGGAGGCGCCGCCGCCACCGCCGCTGCCGTCCCCGTCCGTGTCCTCGCCGCCGCCGCAGCCGACCAGCAGCATCATCGCCGCCACCAGCACCGCAGCGGGCCGCAGCACGCTTCTGCCTCGCTTCATCGCTTTCCTCCAAGTCGAGGAGCCCCAACGGGAAGGGGCACCACACCTGGACTATATCGGTTAGGCATACTCCGGGGAAGCATGTGGCAACCAGATACTTCCCCGGTTTCCCGCCCCGGTCAGGAGGGGCTCGGTCGGCCTCCGCGCACCAGCCGGCCGGGCAGCTCCCCGGTGGCTTCCCCGTCGACATAGGTCTCCACGCCCGAGACGAACGTGTGCCGATACCCGTCGGCGCGCTGCAGCAGGCGCCGCCCGCCGGCCGGGAGGTCGTGGTGCATCTCCGGCTTGTGCAGGTGCAGCCCGTCCAGGTCGACCACCAGCAGGTCGGCCTTGTGCCCGGGCACCAGCAGGCCGCGGTCGAGCAGCCCGACCGCCTCCGCCGTGGCCCGCGCCTGGCGCGCGACCATCAGCTCGATCGGGAACGTCTCCCGGTCGCGCACCCAGTGCTGCAGCAGCGTGGTCGGGAACGAGCCGTCGCAGATCGTGCCGACGTGCGCCCCGCCGTCGGAGAGCCCGGGGATCGTGAACTCGTGCCCGAGCATCTCCGCGCAGCCGTCGAGCGATCCGTCGACGTAGTTGGTGAACGGCAGGTAGAACATCCCGCGGCCGTCGTCGGAGATGAGGATCTCGTAGGCCAGCTCGAGCGGGGTGATGCCGCGCGCGGCCGCCCGGTTGGCGATCGTGGACGCCGGGTCGGGCTCGTAGTTCGGCGGGTCGGTGAGCTCGAACATGATCTCGAAGCGGTCCAGCAGGGCGCCGCCGATGAGGTTCGAGGCGTCGACGATCCCCAGCTCCAGGATCTCCGCGCGCAGCGCCGGCTCGCGCATCGCCCGGGCCTGCTCCGCCGGTGGCAGGTGCGAGATCCGCAGCCACGCCGGATTCGCCGCGAACGGGTTCAGCGTGCAGTCCAGACCCATCAGGATGCCGATCCCGCGCGCCGCGACCTGCGCGCGCAGCCGGTGCCCCTGGGCGTTGGCGCGGTCCAGGAAGGCGAGGGCCTTGCGGAAGCGGTCGGGGTACGACGGGCTCTGCGCCAGCGAGAACGACATCGGCCGGCCGGCCGCCGCCGCCATCGCGGTGATCAGGTCGAAGTCGGTCTCGATGGTGTCGTCGTCCCAGTCGGTGACCAGCTGCAGGACGCCCTGCCCGGTCGCGCCGACGGCCCGCGAGATGGCCACCAGCTCGTCGCGCCCCGCGGCGTACGACGGGGTCAGCTCGCCGGCGCGGGTCTTGTGGTTGAGGGTCCGCGAGGTGGTGAAGCCGAGCGCGCCGGCCTCGATCGCCTCGGCGGCCAGCTTCGCCATCAGCGCCACCTCCTCGTCGGTGGCCTGGGCGTGTGCGGCGGCCCGGTCCCCCATCGCCCGCACCCGCAGCGCCGCGTGCGGCACCTGGGCGGCGAAGTCGAGGTCGTGGGGACGGCGCTCCAGGGCGTCGAGGTACTCGGGGAAGGACTGCCAGTCCCAGGCCAAGCCCTCGGTGAGCGCGACGCCGGGGATGTCCTCGACGCCCTCCATCAGCGCGATCAGCCGCGCGTGGTCCGCCGGCACGGCCGGGGCGAAGCCCACGCCGCAGTTGCCCATCACCACGGTGGTGACGCCGTGCCACGACGACGGCTGCAGCCGGCTGTCCCAGGTCGCCTGCCCGTCGTAGTGGGTGTGCACGTCGACGAAGCCCGGCAGCACCAGCGCGCCGTCCGCGGCGACCTCGCGGTGCCCGCGGCCCGAGACCCGGCCGACCTCGACCACCACCCCGTCGCGCACCGCCACATCCGCGGTCCGCGGCTGCGCACCCGTCCCGTCCACGACGGTGCCCCCTCGCACCACCAGGTCATGCTCAGCCATCGTCGTCACCCTTCGTTCGGTAGTGCAGCAGCGTGATGCCGCTGTCGGGGTCGTCGTGGAAGACCGGGACCACGCGCATGCCCACCCGCAGGTCGCCGGGGTCCACCTCGACCAGCTCGGTGCTCACCCGCGGACCCTCGTCCCACTCGACGACGGCCAGCACCTGCGGTACGGCGTCGGCCCACGGCGGCGCCGTCGGTCGGTGCGCGACGGTGAAGGTGTGCAGCGTCCCGTGGCCCGAGATCTCGCGCCACTCCAGGTCGTCGGCGAGGGTGCCGGGCGCCAGCAGCCGGGGATAGAACACCCACTGGCCCCCCGAGGGGGAGAACTGGATCCGGATCCGGTGCTCGCGCAGCGCGTCCCAGTACGGCTGGGAGACCGGGGTCGGCTCCGGCAGCGGCCGGGCCTCGATCGCGGTGACGGTCTCGGTCATCTCACTCCCCCTGCAGGAGCAGGGCGACCTGCTCGCTCATGATGCCGCCGTTGCCGGTGACGAACGCCGTGTCACAGTCGGCGACCTGGGCCTGCTCGGCGCGCCCCATCAGCTGGCGCGCGGCGTCGACGACGTGGTGCATGCCGCCGGCCATCCCGGCTTGGCCGAAGGACAGCTGCCCGCCCGCCGTGTTGACCGGGAAGTCGCCGCGGAACGTCAGATCGCGCTCGGTCACCCACTGCATGCCGGTGCCCTTGGCACAGAAGCCCGCGTCCTCCAGGCTCATCAGCACGGTGATCGTGTAGCAGTCGTAGATCGACGCCATGTCGACGTCGGCGCGGTCCAGCCCGGCCATCGCGAAGGCCCGGTCCGCGGCCCGCGCGATCGGCGTGCGCACCAGGTCCTCGGCGTACGTCGGGGTCTTGAAGGCGACGTGCTCGCCGAAGCCGGTGATCCGCACCGGGCGGTGCCGCGAGCGCCGCGCCAGGTCGGCGTTGCCGACCAGCACCGCGGCTCCGCCCTGCACCCGCATGACGACCTCGAGCATGTGGATCGGGTCCGCGATGACAGGGCTGGCCAGCACGTCCTCGACGCTGAGCGGCTTCCCGTGGAAGACGGCGTCCGGGTGCGCGCACGCGTTGGTGCGCTGGTCCACGGCGATCTTCGCGGTGGCGCGCGGGTCGTAGCCGAACTCCGCGGCGTAGCGCTGGGCGATCTGGGCGTACGGCGCGTTCTGCCCGACGTTGCCGTACGGGATCTCGAACTCGGCCTGGGGCGAGCCGTACTTGCCGCTGGACGCGCCGTACCAAAGCGGCGCGCCGGGCGCCGACGTCCGCGCGGACCGCGGCAGCATCATCGACCCCGGCACCACGCACAGCACCGCCTCGCAGATGCCGAGCTCGACGGCCGCCGCGGCACGCCAGACCATCCCGGCCGCCGTCGCCCCGCCGAGGTCGACGCGCTCGCCGAAGTCCAGCGGCAGCCCCAGGTACTCCGAGAGCGTCGCGGGCGCGAACATCTCGGACTCCTGCACGCCGTGGGTGACCAGGCCGTTGACCACCGAGGCCGGCAGGCCGGCGTCGTCCAGGACGAGCTTGGCCAGTCGCGCGTACTGGTCGAGGGTGAACATCGCCGGGCCGCTCTGCTTCTTCTCCGCCGGCAGCTCGGCGATCCCGAGGATCGCGGCCTCACCGCGCAGGCCGCTCACCCGGCACTCCCCCGCAGCGGCAGGGAGACGGTGGCGCTGCCGGGCATCAGCACGTCCTCGCCGCGACGCCCGGCGACCTCGAGCTCCACCAGCCCGCGCCCGTCCTCGACCCGGGTCGCGGTGACCCGGCCGCCGAAGGACAGCTGCTGGCCGGGGAACGCGACGGCGCGGTTCTGCGCGGCGAACGAGACCAGCCGACCGGCGCCGCCGATCCAGTCGGTCACCGCCCGGGCCAGCAGCGCGGACTGCAGCGGGCCCTGGACCAGGACGTCGTCGTAACCCTCGCGCTCGCGCGCCCACTGCTTGTCGTAGTGGATGCGGTGGCCGTTGTAGGTGGCGGCGCTGAACAGGAACATCTGCGTCTCGTCGACGACCACCTCCAGGCTCGGGAGCTCCTGCCCGACGGCGACGTCCTCGAAGCACAGCTGCGCGTTCCTCACGCTCGGGCTCTCCTGCTGGCTCACGGCGGTGCTCCTCACGGGCGGGCGATCATCGACGTGGTGGCCTCGGCCACCAGCCGGTCGCGCTGGTCGGTGTACGTCGTGCGCCAGGTGACGAGCACGAACGGGCCGCTGCGGCCCTGCTTCTGCACGATCGACTCCACCCGGCGCTCCATCGTGAGCACGTCGCCGTGGCCGCAGGAGCGGTGGAACGTGGTGCTCTCGCCGCCGGCCATCCGGCGCGGGGCGTCGGGGAACGCCAGGTCTCCCGACGAGGCGCCCGAGGAGCCGTCGGCGCGCAGCCGGTCCATCGCGGTGACGCCGAGGACGGCGTACTGCAGGTACAGCGGTGGCGCGACGACGTCGTCGTAGCCGTGCGCGCGGGCGTGGTCCGGGTCGAACCAGAGCGGGTTGTCCTCGCCCACCGAGACCGCCCAGCGCTGCCAGTCGCGGCGGACGACCTCACCGGTGGCACGGGCGACCACCTCACCCACCTGGGCGGCGGCCGCGGCCGGCACCAGGTCCGGCACGGGTTCCTGCGTCTGCTGGGTCATCTCATTCCCTCTCCGGCCGCTCAGGCCAGCTGGTGGTCGGTCACGAGGCCGCGCGCCACCAGGTCGTCGTACTGCTCCCGGGACCAGCCCAGGACGGTCAGGTACACGTGCTCGTTGTCCTCGCCGAAGCCCGCCACGGGCCGGCCGAACGCGAGGTCGAGGTCGTCGCTGCGCCACGGGTGCCCGGGGTAGCGGTGGGTGCCGATCGCGGGGTGGCTGCGCTCGCGCCACCAGCCGCGGGCCTCGAGGTGGGCGTCGTCGAGCAGCTGCGGCTCGCTCACCACCTCCGCGGCCGGCACGCCGGCGCGCTGCAGGGCCGCGACGACGTCGTCGGCCTCCCGCCCGGCGCACCACTCGCCCAGCGCGGCGCGGATGCCGGCGCTGTGAGCGCGACGTACGGCGCCGTCCGCGTCGGCGCCCGGCAGCCGGGGGTCGTCCCCGAGGCCGGGCACCGAGAGCAGGCCGCGCCAGTCCCGGTCGTCGCGGACCGTGACCGCGACCCAGCGGTCCTCCCCGGCCACGCGCAGCACGTCCTGGACCGCCCACGGGTCGGCGTTGCCGAGCACCGGCGGGTCCCGGTGGTTGAGCTGGTGGTCGAGGAAGAGCTCGCCGACCTCGGCCATCACGTTCTCGGCCTGGGCGAACTCGACCAGTCCCCCGCGCCCGGTCGCCTCCCGGTCCCACAGCGCGGCCAGGACGGCGAACCCGACGCCGGCCGGCGCGGCCTCGTCCATGTGGTAGTTCTCGCCGGCCGAGTCGGGGTCCTCGCCCTCGTAGCCGTCCATCGCGGCGATGCCGACCAGGCTGTTGAAGTTGGGCCCGTAGCCCAGGTAGTCGCTCATCGGCCCGCTCATGCCCAGCGGCGGCATCCGCACCACGACCAGGCGCGGGTTCAGCTCGAGCAGCCGCTCGTGGCCGAGGCCGAGCTTCTCCAGCACCCCGTTGGAGTTGTTCTCCACCAGCACGTCGCTGACCGCGACCAGGTCGAGGAAGGCGCGGTGACCCTCGGGGGTGTCGAGGTTCATGCACGCCGAGAGCTTGTTGCGCGCGTGCCAGTTGAACAGCGCGGAGCGGTCGTAGGGGCGCTCGCCGGGATCCTTGTCGGGGTAGGTGCCCCCGTGGTAGCCGGTCTTCTCGAACGACGCCTTGGTCACCTTCGCCGACACCTGGCGGCTGAGCCGGTCGTTGCCCTCCACCCGGATCACCTCCGCGCCGAGGTCGCCCAGCAGCGCGGTCGCGCCGGGGCCCGACCAGACGACCGTCAGGTCGATCACCCGGATCCCGGCCAGCGGCCGGTCGTCGGGATCGATGCTCATGCGGGCACCTCCAGGGTTGCCTCGTGGCGCACCTGGGCGCCGTGCTGGTCCAGCAAGGGGGCGGTGGCCCGCAGCGCGTAGCCGCGCTCCATCCGCCACGGCGGCCCGGCGTACTCCAGCAGGCCCGCCCGGGGGTGCTCGGCGGCCACGAAGGCGCCGCGCTCGCGGAAGTGCGGGTGCGCGAGCACCTCGGAGACCGACAGGTACGCCGTGACCGGGATGCGCCGAGCCTCGGCCGCCTCCATCACCGCGATCTTGGGCCGCGCCGCGATCCACTCGGCGACGTAGGCCAGGAAGTCCGCGCGGTCGTCGCCGGCCACCGTCTGGCGGTCCAGGAACCGCTCGCGGAAGACGGCGTCGTCGGCGCCGACCAGGTGCACGAAGCGGTTCCAGAACGCCTGGTTGGTCACGTAGACCATCACGAACCCGTCGGCGGCCCGGAACGGCCCGGTGAAGGTGGCGCCGTGCCGGTGCGGGCTGCGCGCGCCGCGGGGGGCGGTGATGCCGGAGTAGGACGCCGAGAGCAGGTACGACGCGCGCCGGTCGGCGCCGGCCAGCAGCACCTCCTGCCCGGAGACGTCGATCGTCGCGCCGCGGCCGGTGCGCCGCGCGCCCAGCACCGCGGCGAGCGTGGCCTGCCCGGCGCTGCGCCCCACCGTGTAGTGCTCGAGCAGCCCGGGCTTGCGCAGCGGCTCGCGCTCGGCCTGCCCGGTGGCGTGCATCGGGCCGCCGGCCGCCTGCAGCACCAGGCCGCTGGCCTCGTGGTCGCGGCGCGGGCCGGTCTGGCCGAACGCGCTGATCCGGGTCACCACCAGCCGCGGGTTGGCCGCGCGCAGCACGTCGGGGCCGAGCCCGAGCCGCTCGAGGTGGCCGGGCCGGAACGACTCGACCACGGCGTGGGCTCCGCGGACCAGGCCGAGCAGCACCTCGCGGTCGGCGGCGTCGTGCAGGTCCAGCGCGACCGAGCGCTTGTTGGTGTTCAGGTGCAGGAACAGCGCGCTGCGCTCGGGGTCGGGTCGGTCGTCGGGGAACGGCCCCCAGCGGCGGGTGAGGCTGCCCTCGCCCGGCTTCTCGACCTTGACCACGTCGGCGCCGAAGTCGGCGAACAGCTTGGTCGCGTACTCGCCGGCGACCCAGCGGGACAGGTCCAGGATCCGCATCCCGGAGAGCACCTGGTCAGTCAAGGCCGTTCGCCTCCTCGAGCCAGCGGCCGGCGACGTCCGCGCCACCGCCGAGGGAGCCGAGCAGGCGGGCCCGCTCGGACCACAGGTGCAGGTCGGTCTCGACGACGTAGCCCATGCCGCCGTGCAGCTGGTGCGCATCGAGCGTGGTGCGCCGGTACGCGGACGCGGCGTGCACCACCGCCACCGCCGTCTCCCGCAGCGCCGGCCGGCCGCGGCCGTGCCAGAAGACCGCGCTGCGCGCCGCCAGCCGGGCGCCCTGCACCGCGATGTGCATGTCGGCGACCAGGTGCTGGGCGGCCTGGAACGACGCGATCGGGCGACCGAACTGCTCGCGGCCCCGGGTGTGCGCCACGGTCCGCTCCAGCACGGCACCGGCGCCGGCGGCCATGTCCACGCACTGCAGGGCGCGGACCAGCAGGGCGGCCCGGCGCACCTCCTCGGGCCGCAGCCCCGCGCCGTCGGGTCCGGTGAGGGCGTCGGGGGCCGCCACCGCCACGTGGTCGAGGTCGAGCTGGTGGAGGCGGTCGCCGTCGCTGGTCGGCAGCGAGGTCACCGAGACCCCGGCGGCCCGCGGGTCCAGCAGGAGACCGACGAGGCGATCCGGCTCGCCGTACGTGGTGAGCGTGGCGGTGGCCAGCACGCAGTGCGCGAGGTCGGCGTCCAGGACGTGGTCGAGGCGACCGCTCACCTCGACGGACCCGTCGGCGAGCAGCTCGGCGCGCAGGCTCGGGCGCACCTCGGCGGCGTCGTACGGGCTGGCCAGGGCCACCGTGCCCCGCAGCTCGCCGCGGCACAGGCCGGGCAGCACCCGCCCGCGCTGCGCCGCGGATCCGAGGGCGGTCACCGCGAGCCCGAGGTGCAGCGTGCTGAGCACGATCGTGGGGCACAGCGCCCGACCGGCCTCGGCGAAGACGACGGCCAGGTCGTCGAGGGTCCCGCCGGCGCCTCCGACCTCCTCGGCGAAGGGCAGAGCGAGCACCTCCGCGCCGACCAGGGCCGACCAGAGCTTCTCGGGGAAGCGCTCCGGGCCCGGCCCGCGCAGGCCGCGGACCAGCTCCGGGCCGCAGTGTGTGGTGAACAGGTCACGCAGGCTGGTCGCGAGATCGCGCTCCTGGGTGGTGACGACGAGCTTCACGGCGTTCCTCTCAGCGTCCGTAGGACGGCATTGCGTGGCCTCGTTGGGCGATGACGTCGCGCAGCACCTCGTTGGTGCCGGCGCCGAAGCGCAGCAGCGGGGCGATGCGGTAGAGCCGTTCGAAGCGACCGTCGTCGGGGGCGGCCGCGGTGCGGTGCCCGAGCAGCCCGTCGGGGCCGAGCAGGTCGAGGGCGACCTCGGCGATGCGCTGGCGCAGCTCGCTGGTGAAGATCTTCTCGGTGCTCACCTCGATGCTCGGGATCACGCCGTCGTCGAGCAGGGACGCGGCCTCGAAGCCCATCAGCGTGGCCACCTCGACGTCCGCGTCGAGCTGGGCGAGCCGGCGGCGCACCGCAGGATCGTGCGCGGGCACCCGCCCGTCGCGGCGCGGGCGTCGCGCCAGCTCGACCAGGTCGTCGACCGCGCGTCGCAGGTCACCGGCGTTGGTGAGCGCGCCGCGCTCGAGGTCGAGCGCGCCGGTGATGTAGCGCCAGCCCCGGTTCGCCTCCCCGATCAGGTTCGTCGCGGGCACCCGGACGTCGTCGAAGTAGGCCTCATTGGTGCGGTAGCCCGACCACGCGGTCAGCGGCCGGATGCTCACCCCGGGGTGGTCGATGGGCACGATGACCACCGAGATGCCCCGGTGCTTCGGGGCGTCGGGGTCGGTGCGCACGCACAACCACTCGTGCGTGGAGCGCTGGGCGCCGCTGTTCCAGGTCTTGGCCCCGTTGATCACCCACTCGCCGTCCTCCAGCGTCCCCTCCAGCACCGCCCGGGTGCGCAGGCTGGCCAGGTCGGTGCCGGCCCCCGGCTCGGAGTAGCCGACCGCGCAGACCATCTCGCCGCGGGCGATCGCGGGCAGGAACTCGGCCTTGTTGCGCTCGGTGCCGTGGCGCATGATCATCGGCGCCACCGAGGTCACGGTGAGGTCCGGGCCCGGGACGCCCCAATACTCGAACTCGCTGACCAGCAGGTGCTGGTAGATGGGCCCCAGCCCGAGGCCGCCGTGCTCGACCGGCCAGTTGAGCCCGAACCAGCCCTTCTCGCCGATCTTGCGGCGGAACGCGGCGAGCTCGCCGTCGCGCTTCTCGAGGTCGTGCTCCGCAAGCTCTGCACGCAGAGCCGCGGTGACATTCGCGCGGAGGAAGGCCCGCACCTCCTCGCGCCACGCGCGCTGGCCGGCATCGAGCTCGAAGTCCACCGCAGCCCCTCTCGTCAGTACGTTCTGAACTATGTCTAATCGGCATATACAGTCAATGGCAGCGGGGAGGTGGTGTCAAACATCGATCCCAGATCCGAGACAGGCGACCAGGCGGGCGCCGCGTCGCCGAGCACAGAGAAAGGGAGGGACGGCCATGCCCCTTGCCCAGGAGCGCGTCGCAGCGTCTGACCAGATGGATACGGAGGTCCCGCGCACCTCGGTGGTCGCCCGGGTCACCCGGATCCTCGACGTCTTCGGCCAGACCCCGGGACCACTGCTGCTCGAGGAGGTCGCCGCGATCGCCGGGCTGCCCCGATCGACCACGTTCCGGATCATGGCCCAGCTCGTCGAGCAGCACTGGCTCGAGCACGGGCAGCGCGGCTACCGGCTCGGCCCACGCGCGCTGGGAGCTGCCAGCCCCCTCCAGCGAGGCGAGCGGACGTACGGCCGGCTGCGACAGGCCGCAGCCAACGAGCTCAACGACCTGCACCTCGCCACCGGCGCGGTCGTGCACCTCGGGGTGCTCGAGGGGGGCCTGCTGCTGTACCTGGACAAGCTCGGGGGCGCCGCGCTGCACTCGGTGCCCTCCCAGGTCGGCGGCCAGGTCCCCGCCGACACCACGCCCATGGGCCGGGCGATGCTGGCGACCCTGAGCCCCGAACAGGTCGACGCCCTGGCCCTGACCACGGCGGACCGCCCGCGGCGGGGGGCACTGGACCGGGTGGACCTGCACGCGCGCCTGCACGCCTGCCGTCGGCGAGCCGGACTCGACGTGGTGCGCTGGCCCGGGATACGGGGCATCGTGGCGCTGGGGGCCCCCGTGCACGGCAGCAACGGGCTGGTCGCGGCGATCGGCGTGGCCGCGCGGGGCGAGCGGCTGATCCCCGAGACGCTGGCGCCCGTCCTGCTCGCCGCCTCCCGTCGCCTCACCTGCGAGCTGGGCGGTACGCCCCGCTCCGGGCGTCGGCGGACCCCAGGCCGGTAGCCGGCCGGGCGCTCACGGGAGGTAGCCGGTGTGCACGACCGGCTCCGGGCGATCCACCCGCACGGCCAGGCGAAGCCCGGCCAGCAACGCGTTGCGCAGCTCCCGGGGGTCGACGACGTCGTCGTATGTGGCGCTCGCGGCGAGCCGCCACGGTCCGGCGGCCTCGTTGGCGACCAGCGCCTCGCGGGTCTGTGGGTCGGCCCCCGAGGTGGCACCGCCGACCGCGGCCGGGATGCCACCGAGCATCGCCCCCGGGAAGGCAAGCGACAGGGTCTGTCCGCCGAACGCGTTCTGGCCCATCACCGAGCTGCCGAACCCGAACGCCTTGCGCACGGTGACGTGCAGCTTCGGGACCCGGGCCCGGTGCTGCGCGGCGTACATCCGGGCTCCCGACCGCAGGATGCCGGCGCGCTCGGAGGCGCTGCCGGCCAGGACCCCGGGGTTGTCGGCCAGCTGCACCAGCGGGAGGTGGAAGGCCGCCGCCCGCTCGACGAAGCGAGCGCCCTTCTCCGCCGCGGCAACGTCGATCGCCCCGGCCAGCACGTCCGGTTGGTTCGCGAGTACGGCGACCGGCCGGCCGCCCAGCCGGGCCAGTGCCGTGATCAGCGACCGCCCGTGCCGGGCCTGGACCTCGAGCAGTGACCCGGCGTCGACGAGCTCCTCGAGCAGCAGTCGCATGTCGTAGGGGCGACGCGGGTCCGGTGGCACCACGTCGAGGACCCGGTCCAGCAGCCGCTCGCCGGTGTCCGGCCCGGCACTGGTCGGCGGATGCTGCCACGCGTTCGAGGGCAGGTACGACAACCAGCGCCGTACGGCGTGCAGGGCGCTGCGCGCATCGGGTGCCACCTCGTGGACCAGCCCGCTGGCCTGCGCGTGCACCTCGGCGCCACCGAGCTCCTCCTTGGTGACCACCTCGCCGAGCGATGCCCGCACCAGCGGCGGGCCCGCGGTGAACAGCGACCCCTCGCCCTCCACCAGCACCACGTGGTCGGCGAGCGGCGCCGCCAGGGCGCCGTGCCCGGCGGAGGGGCCGGCGACCACCACGGCGGTCGGGACCAGCCCGGCCAGCTCGACCAGTGCCTGGAGGTCGTTGGGGGCCGGGCGGTGGACCGCGAGGGCGTTGGTCGCGCGGTGGCCGGCACCGGCGAGGACCAGCACCAGCGGCACCCGCTCCTGCCGGGCCAGCGCTGCCAGCCGGGCCCGCTTCGTCGCCCCGGCGGTGCCGATCGAGCCTCCGGCCACGGTGAAGTCCTCGACGCCGAGGAGCACCGGTCGACCGTCCACCAGCCCGGAGCCGGCGACGAACGCGTCCGCCGACACGGTGCCGTCGCCGGCCAACAGGCCGAGCTCGGCGAAGCTGCCTGCGTCGAGCAGCTCGGCCACCATGGCCCGGGCGTCGAGGCGGCCCGCGGCCCGGGTCTTCGCCAGCTTCTCCGGACCGCCCATCGTCCGCGCCGCGGCGCGGCGTCGTTCCAGGTCAGCCAGCAGCGGCGCCCAGTCGTCGCGGTGTCCGGTCATCGCGCTCACCTGACCTGGACCGAGCGCCGCATCACCTTGCCGGTGGCGTTACGCGGCAGCGACTCCGACGTCAGCGTCCAGCGGGTGGGGACCTTGTAGCGCGCGATCAGCGCCTGCACATGCGCGCGCAGCTCTTCCGCGCTCGCGGTGGCGTCCGGCTCGAGCACGACCACGGCGGCGACCTCCTCGCCCAGGTCGGCGTGCGGGACGCCCAGCACGATGCTCTCGCGCACGTCGGGGTGGGTGTCCAGGGCGTTCTCCACCTCGGCCGGGTAGACGTTCTCGGCGCCACGCAGGATCAGGTCGGAGCGTCGGCTGGCGATGCGCAGCCGGCCGTCGTGCATCGAGCCCAGGTCGCCGGTGCGCAGGAACCCGTCCGGCGTGGTCGCCGCGGCGCTCGCCTCCGGGTCGCGCCAGTAGCCGATCATCACCAGCGGTCCGCGCAGGCAGATCTCGCCCTCCACCCCGTCCGGCACCCGCCGATCCTCGGCGTCGCGCACCTCGACCTCCATGGTCGGCACCGGTCGCCCGACCGTGTCGGGATCGGCGGCGAGGTCGGCGGCGCCGGCCAGGGTGGCCGCGCTCGAGGACTCGGTCAGCCCGTACGTCGTACCCAGGGCGCGTCCGGCGAGGGGCAGCACCTCGCGCACCCGCTGCTTCAGCGTCGGCGCCGACGGCGCGCTGTTGACGGTGAAGGTCCGCAGCGAGGACAGGTCGTAGTCGTCGAGGCCGTGCCGCTCGGCGTGCTCGACCAGCCGGCTGGCCATCGTCGGCACCGCGCCCCAGTTCGTGACCCGCTCGGCCTCCACCAGCCGCAGCACCCGGTCGATGTCGAACTTGCCGAGGTGGAGCACCGCGGTGTCGCCGACGACGAGTCGGATCACCGCGATGTTGTGCAGCGCGGCGATGTGGAACAGCGGGGTGGCCAGCAGGAAGCGGCGCGGCGGCGGCGCCATCCCCAGCTCCGCGGCGACGGCGTCGTTGAGCAGGTGGAACCAGACGGCGCCGATCACGTTGCGGTGGGAGTGGGTGGCGCCCTTGGGTCGGCCGCTGGTGCCGCTGGTGAAGAACACGACGGCGGGGTCGTCCTCCCCGACGACCGTGGCGACGTCCGCGGGCAGCGCCGCCCCGGCGTACCGCTCGACCAGTGTCGGGAGGTCGCCCTCGAGCGAGAGCACCGCGATGCCGGGCTCGCCGACCAGCGGCCTGCGTGCGGCGTCGGTGAGGATCAGGGTCGGCTCGGTGCGCTCGATGGCGTAGGCGATCTCCGGCGCCGCCCACAGTGAGTTCATCCCCACCACGACCGCGCCGAGCGCCTGGGCCGCCCAGAACGCGACGATCCACTCCGGGCAGTTGGCCGCGCAGATCGCCACCCGGTCGCCGGGGCCGACGCCGTACTCGGTGCGCAGGGCCCGGGCCAGCGCGGCGACGGCGTCGAGGTGCTCGGCGTAGGTCAGCCGCGAGCGTTCGGTGACCAGGTACTCGGCGTCCCCGTGCCGCACCGAGGCGGCGAGCAGCTCGCCGAGGCTCCGCTGGCGATGGGCGAAGACCTGCAGCGGGCGTCCACGCACGTCCTCGACCCGGATCTCGAACGGCCGGCCCGGCGCGGTCAGCCTGGCCACCGCCTCGTCGCGGGTGGTCATCCCCGCGCGCTCCGCTCGACCTCGACGAAGAGCCCGCTGGCCTCGACGGTGCGCCGGCCCTCGTGCTCGATCCACCCCTCGATCCAGGTCTTGCGTCCCTCCCGGCTCACGATCCGCGCCCCCAGCGTCAGGGGCTCGTCGAGGGGCGTGCGGATCCGGTAGTCCAGCTCGAGCCGGGCGGTGACCGCGGGCCGGCCGCCGACCTGCATCAGCAGACCCAGCATGGTGTCCATCAACCAGGCTCCGACGCCTCCGTGCACGGAGTCCAGCGGTCCCTCGTGCAGGGCGTTGGCGGTCAGTGTGGCGCGTGCCTCGTCGGCGCCGAAGTGCACCTCCAGCGGCACCCCCCAGGGGTTGAGCACGCTCACCCGGTACGGCAGCCCGGCGTCCCGCGCCTGCGCCGGCGCCTCGAAGCCGGCGCGCACCACGCGCGCCCGGCGCCGCTGACCGAGCTCCTCGGCGACCCCGTCCAGCACCTCCCGCGCCCGGCGCAGGTCGGCCTCATCCATCTCGGTGGTCGCCACGGCGAGGTTCAGCCTGTGCACGGCCGCCACCAGCTCCTGGGCGGCGCTGCGGTGCCCCGCGTCGAGGTCGGCGGCGTACCGCCCGGGTGCGCGGCCGGTCGTGGTCATCGAGGAACCTCTCGGGGGGAAGGTGCACAGCAGGAGGCTCGGACGCTAACCGCGTACCCGGCCGCTTCACCCTGGGTTCCCGCTGAGCGAAACCGGGCTCCGGCTGCCCGGGCGCCGGTTTCCCCGGTCGGCCGGGGAACGCTGACCCTGTCGGCCGAAACTTCGCCCGACAACATCAGTGATTGACAGCGCGCACTACCCCAGGGGCCCCAGGGCGCGCTTGCGCCCCAGCCACCCGCCCGAGCGCCGCCCCCCGCTCGCCCCACAGGCGGCCGACTGCGCGCGCTACCGCTTCCGCTCCACGAACGCCGCCAGCGCTTCATCGTGGTCGACGGTGTGGTGGGAGAGGGCCTGCATGGCGGCGCTCAGCTCGAGCACGCTCTCCAGGCTCCGCTGACGCGACTCGCGCAGCAACTTCTTGGCCATGCGCACCGCATGCGGGGGGTTCTTGGCTACCCGGGCGGCCAGCGCGTGCGCCTCCTCGAGGAGCCGCTCTGGCTCGGTGACCCGCGAGACGAGGCCCCACTGCAGCGCGGTTTCGGCGTCCACCCGATCGCCGGTGAGGGCCATCTCGGCCGCCCTCGCAGGCCCGATCGTGTGGGTGAGCAGCCATGCGCCGCCGTCGCCGGGGATCAACCCCAGCTGCACGAAGCTCTCCGCGAAGAACGCCTTCGACGAGGCCACGCGCATGTCGCACATCAGCGCCAGGTCGCAGCCGGCGCCCACGGCGGGGCCGTTGACCGCCGCGATCAGCGGCACCTCGCAGCGGGCGAGCGCGAGCGGGATCTGCTGGATCCCGTGCCGGTACCCGTTGCGCTGCTCGTACGGCGTACCGCCGAACATCCCGCGCCGTTCGGCCATGTCCGCCACGTTGCCGCCTGCGGAGAAGGCACTCCCGGCTCCGGTGAGCACGACGCAGCGCACGTCAGGGTCGCGGTCGACGCGGTCGGCATGCGCCACGAACGCCTCGACGACGTCTGGTCCGGAGATGGGGTTGCGGGACTCGGCCAGGTTCATCGTCCACGTCTCGACGTGGTCGGTCTTCTCCACCAGCAGGACTTCGGTCATGGCGTGCTCCTCGACTTCTCAGGGCGTGCGGTTGCAGGTACGAATCACAGCGAGACGAGCACGATCTCCGGCCAGGTCAGCAGGAGGACCGCGATCACCAGCATCGCCACGGCGAAGGGGAAGGCTCCACGGAACACCTCACCGACCGGCCGGTTGGCGGCCCGCGAGACCACGAAGACGTTGAGCCCCATCGGCGGAGTCACCATGCCCACCTCGGCGAGCAGCACCACGAAGATGCCGAACCAGATCGGGTCGTAGCCCAAGGCGACGACAACGGGGAGGACGACCGGCACCGTCAGCGCGATGATCGCGATCTGGTCCATGAAGAAACCGAGCACGACGTAGACCAACCCGATGCAGAGCATGATCGTGAAAGCGGGGATCGTCAGTCCGGCGATCCACTCGACCAGCTCGGGGGTCACCTGGGTCTCGGTGAGGAAGTGGCCGAAGATGTGGGCACCGACGATGATCGCGAAGATCATCGCGCTGGTCTTGACCGTCTCGAGCACCACGTGGTTGAAGCCGGCCAGGCTGAGCCGACCGCGCACCAGCGCCACGACGAACGCGGCGACGGCTCCTAGCGCGGCCGCCTCGGTGGGGGTCGCCAGTCCCGTGTAGATGGAGCCGACGACGGACCCGAACAGCACCACGATCGGGAGCGCCGGCAGCAGGGCCGCTCCCTTCGCCTTGAACGAGGAGACCTCGCCCTTCGGCGCCGACGAGGGGTTGAAGGCGAAGACGACGTACAGCGTCACCACGATGCCCACCGCGATCAACAGGCCCGGCAGCACCGCAGCCACGATCGTGTCCCCCACGCTCACCTCGGCGGTGATCGCGTAGAAGACCAGGATCACGCTGGGCGGGATCATCGCGGCGAGCGTGCCGACGACGGCGATCAGGCCGCCCGCGGTGCGCGGCTCGTACCCCTCATCGATCATCTTCGTCGTGGAGGTGTGCGCCAGCGTCGCGGCCGACGCCGTGCTCGAGCCGGAGACGGCCGCGAACGCGGTGCCGGCGACCACGGAGGCCACCGCCGTGCCGCCACGCACCCGGCCCACCATCGTGCGAGCGGCGTCGAACATGCTGTCGGCCAGTCCGGAGAGCAGGATCAGCTGGGCCATGAAGATGAACAGCGGTGCCGCGGAGAGCGTGTAGCTCATCACGGACGTCGGGGCCCCCGTCTGCAGCACCCCGACGAGCTCCTGGGGGCTGCCCAGCACCAGGGCTCCGAGGATCCCGGTGCCGAGGACGGCGAACGAGACCGGAACCCGCACCAGGATCAGCACCAGCATCAGGGCCACGAAGGCGAGTGCGAGCATGTCAGTTCTCCTTGGTGGCGAGAGCAGTGGCCAGCGGGTCTGCCACCGCGTCGGTGACCGGAGCGCGCCACGACCCGGTGAGCTCGAGGTACAGGTCGATCAGCACGATCACGGCGCCGAGCAGGGCGGCCGTCGGCATGATCGACTTCCACCACCAGCTCGGGAGCGGGAGCTCGGCCATGCCGGGGACCGGCGCCTCGTCCATCCGCAGGGCGAACAGCGCGCCGTCGGCGCCGGCATAGGCCAGGCACAGGAAGGCGCTCAGCACGACGAGCTGGGAGAGCAGGGTGAGTAGCTTCTGCAGGCGAGGACCGAACTTGTCGTAGAGGGTGACCACCGCCACGTGGGCGCCGGTCCGGTAGGCGGTGACGGTGCCGAAGAACGCCATCGTCATCATCAGGTACTGCTCGACGAGCGCGACGTTCCAGCCCAGCGGGCTGCCGAAGATCGACCGAGCCACGACCTCGATCAGGGTCAGGATGGTGATCGCGATCAGGCTGGCTCCCGCCAGGACGCCGCAGAGCGCCGAGATGGCGTCCTGGGTCCGGGTCAGCCGGGGATGCGCGGACGGGCCGGAGGAGGCGCCGGAGTGGCTCAGCTCCGCCACGTTGACGATGGTCTCGCTCATCGTGCCGCCTCCTCGAGGGCGAGCTCGAACTCCTCGAGGACCCGACCTGCGGGACGTCCGGTGCTCTCCAGGTCCTCGACCCACTTGTCACGGACCGGTGTGGCCAGGGCGTCCCACTCGGCGCGGCTGTCCGGACCGATCTCCAGCACCTCCACGCCCTGGTCGCGCATCTGGGTGAGTGCCGCGGTCGCGGCCTCCTCGATCGCCTCGCAGGCTCCCTGCTGGGCCAGCGCGGAGGCTTCAAGCACGAGATCCTGCTGGGCGGAGTCGAGCTCCTGCCAGACGTCGTCGGAGACCGAGAAGGTGATCGTGAAGGCTCCCAGGCGGGCACCGTCCGTGGTGAATCCCAGCACCTCGCCGAGCTTGTAGGAGGCGATGCTCACCGGGCTCGCCACCGTGCCCTCGACCGTGCCGCGGGAGATCGCCTCGTACAGCTCGCCCAGCGGCATCGACACACCGGCGGCACCGACCTCGTCGACGACCCGGTCCGCCACGCCGCCGGTCGAGCGCAGGATGTGGCCCTCGGCGTCCGACGGCTTGGCGATCGCGCCCTCGCCGGTCATCGCCTCGTAGTGCGGCACGACCGCGACCCACAGGGGCCGGATCCCGCGAGGCTCGAGCTCCTCCTCGTAGAGGGTGCCGCCCTCCTGCATGGTGGCGAGCACCGCTTCGGCGCCCACGCAGGCGTCCGAGACCAGCCCGGGCAGGTCCCCGACGTTCGACAGCGGGAGCTCGGTGCCAACGTACGCCGGGGAGACCGGTCCCACCTGCATCACGCCGCTGCGTATCAGCGTCACCATGTCGCGCTGCTTGCCCAGCTGGCCGTTGGCGTAGTACTCGACCTCGAGGCCCACGTCGGGGCCTTGTTCCTCGAGCATCTCGATGAACGGCGTGACTCCCCCGGCGCCGATCGGATGCGTGGCCGAGAAGCTGTCACCGAACTTCAGGACGACGTCGCCCTCGGCGTTGTGGTGCGGGGGTGCGGCACAGCCGGCCAGTACACCGGCCACGGCGACACCGGCCAGGCGACCGCGACGGCCGGCGCCGAGGATGCGAAGAAGAGACACGATGACTCCCTATTTGGGGACGTGGTTACGTAAATACGTAACAACCCAGAGTCGCGAGATTAGCTGTGATGCTGCTCACGTGTCAACGCTGAGGGGCTCAGTCCCGCGCGTTCCAGACAGCCGCGTGCTTGTGCAGGATCGCGACGATGTCGTCACTGCGGGGCTCGAGCGCCCCGCGTGGGCCGACCACGCCGATCGCCGCGACCGTCCGCCCCTTCTCCCTCAGGGCGATCGAGATGCCGTCCGTGCCCGGATCCTCGGCCGCCCGAGGAAGGGCGCAGATCCCGGTCGCCCGAATCTCAGGAAGCGCCTGCAGCAGGGCAGCCACGCGCTCGTCGTCCTCCGTCGGCAGCTGTCGTAGGTAGGCCCACAGGTCGCGTTGCTCATAGTCGGCCAGCAAGACCCAGCCCGTGGAGGCGCGGATCATCGAGCGTCGCATGAGGCTCTCCGCCAGATAGGCCGTGGTCGGATCCGAGGAGCAGTGGTCGATGTAGATGGCATCCTCCCCCACCGGCACCGACAGGACCGTGGTCACGCCCGTCTCGGCGTGCAGGGCCACCAGGTCCTCGTGGCTCACGCGATTCACGACCCCGCGGCCCGCGAGCAGGTTGAGCACGTACGGCGTCACGCCGAGCCGGTAGGAGCGGGCGCGCTCGTCGAGGTAGCCGGTGGCGACCAGCCCGTTGACCAACCCCTGACAGGTGCTCACCGGGGCGCCCACCCGGCGCGAGATCTCGGTCAGCGACAGTCCCTCAGGGTTCCGCGCCACCGTCTCCAGGATCGCGGCGATGCGATCGACCATCCGGTGTCGCGGGCGGACGTGGATGGGACGTGCTTCTTCGGACATGTCCCCTTCTCCGGGTTGACCTGGTGGTGCGTGAAATCTATCCTAGGGCTTACTACGTATATACGTAGTAGTCTTCATATTCTCGTAGGAAGGTGTGCCATGGCTCCGGCACTCATGCCGCCGCACATGACCGAGACACCCGAGATGAGCCGGCTCAGGGGCGAGGTGCGCGCCTTCCTGGCCGACCCGCTGGCTGGCGCGCGCTTCGCTCGCCGGGTCGACACCTGGCTCAGCGGCTGGGACCCGGGCTTCTCCCGCGCCCTTGCCGAACGCGGGTGGATCGGGATGACCATCCCCGAGGAGTACGGCGGTCACGGCCGCACCCACCTCGAGCGCTTCGTCGTCACCGAGGAGCTGCTCGCCGCGGGAGCGCCGGTGGCCGCCCACTGGATCGCCGACCGACAGGTGGCGCCGACCCTGCTGCGCTACGGCACCGAGGAGTTGAAGCGCGAGCTACTGCCCGAGATCGCGGCCGGGCGCTGCTTCTTCGGCATCGGGATGAGCGAGCCGGACTCCGGTTCGGACCTGTCCAGCGTCAGGACTCGTGCGGTCCCGGTCGAGGGCGGCTGGAGCGTCAGCGGCACCAAGCTGTGGACCTCCGGCGCACACGAGGCGGACGCCTTCATCGCGCTGGTGCGCACCTCGGTGCCGGACCCCGCAGACCGGCACGCCGGCTTGAGCCAGTTGCTGGTGATGCTCCAGGACCCGGGTGTGCACGTGCGACCGGTCGTCTCCGCCACCGGTCGGCACCACTTCAACGAGGTCGTGCTGGACGAGGTGTTCGTCCCCGAGCGTCGGGTCGTCGGCGAGATCGGCGACGGCTGGGCGCAGGTGACCTCCGAGCTCTCCTTCGAGCGCAGCGGACCCGAGCGCTTCCTATCGACCTTCCAGCTGCTCGAGCAGGCCATGGCCGACGAGCCCGTGGCCGAGCACCTGCCCACCGACGAGGTCGGCCGATACGTCGCGCGGCTCACCGGCCTGCACCAGATGTCGCTGTCCGTCGCGGGAGCGCTGCAGCGCCGAGAGCAGGCCGACGTACCCGCCGCGCTGGTGAAGGTGCTCGGCACTTCCCTGGAGGGCGACCTGGCGGAGTGGATCGACCTGGCCGTGGCCGACACCCCCGATGCCGCGGAGCGCACAGTCGCACTGGCCCGGGAGGCGGTCCAGCAGCGCCCCGGATTCACCCTGCGCGGAGGAACGAACGAGATCCTGCGCGGGGTCATCGCACGAGGAATGAGGATGCGCTGATGAACGACACGCCGCTCGACGCGACGCACGAGGCGAGGGTCGACCCGGACCTGGTCGCGATGATCCGTGACGTGCTCCGCTCCGAGGAGCTCATCAACAGGCTCGGACAGGGTGTCGACGGCGTCGGGATGGACCACGCGCTGTGGCGCCGGCTCGACGACCTCGGCTTGACCCGGCTCACCCTGCCCGAGGAGGCCGGTGGCAGTGGAGCCTCCTGGCTCGAGGCGGCCGCCCTGCACGGTGAGGCGGCGGCTGCGGGTATTCATCTGCCGCTCGCCGAGAGCGACCTGCTGGCTGGCTGGGTGCTCGGCCACGTCGGGCTGGAGGCGGGCACGGCCGTCCGCACGGTGGCCACCCTCGACCCCCAAGGACGGGCCCGGAGTGTGCCGTGGGCCAAGGGCGTCGAGCGAGTAGTCGCGCTCTCCCCCGACCGGGGCGGGTACGTAGTCTGCGACTTGCCTGCCGAGTCGGTGCAGGTGACGCCGGTGGCGACGTTCTCGGGGCAGCCACGCTTCGACGTCGCGGTGGTGGATGGTGCTCGCCTCGAGGGCGCACCCGGAGACGCGTCCCTGGGCACCGGGCTGATGCTGCGTGGGGCGCTGGTCCGGGCGGTGCAGTCGGTCGGCGCCATGGATCGGGTGCTGGAGCTCTGTGTCGAGCACGCCACCATGCGGCACCAGTTCGGCCGCCCCCTGGCCCGCTTCCAGGCGGTCCAGCACCTGGTCGCCGACATCGCCGCCGAGGTCGCGCTGGCCCGGGCGACCGTGGACAGCGCCGTCTCGGACGCGGCCCTGACCGGCCTCGCCGGCGAGCAGTCCGCCCTCCGCGTCGCGGTGGCGAGGTCGTGCGTCGGCCACGCCACGAGCACGGTCGTGCGCAACGCCCACCAGGTGCACGGCGCGATCGGGACCACCATCGAGCACCCGCTGCAACTCTTCACCCAGCCCCTGCTGGACTGGCGTCGCGAGTTCGGGGCGGTCGGCTACTGGGATCGCATCGTCGGGTCCGCCGTACGCCACCCCGAGGCCTCGGTGTGGGACCTGATCACGGCCGGTCCCTCGGCCGGGGCCGTGAGCCGGCAGCTCGCGCAGGTGCTGGCATGAGCGGCGACCTCGGGCTGCCGCTGGCCGGCGTCAGGATCGTCGAGCTGAGCACCGTCTTCATGGCGCCGTACTCCACGCAGGTCCTCGCGGACTGGGGCGCGGAGGTGATCAAGGTGGAGAGTCCCGACGGAGACCTGGTGCGCCGGATCAGCGAGCGCGACAACAGTGGGCTCGGACCGGTCTTCATCAACGCCAACCGCGGCAAGAAGGCGATCACCCTGGACCTGAAGGATCCGCGCGGCATGGATCTGTTGCGCTCCCTGGTCACCACCGCCGACGTCTTCGTGCACAACGTCAGGCCGCCCGCCGCCAGTCGCCTCGGCATCGGCGCGGAGGCGTTCCTAGAGCTCAACCCGCGACTGGTGCACTGCGGCTTCCGGGGGTACGGCGCCGGCGGCCCCAGTGCCGACAAGCCCGCCTACGACGACGTCATCCAGGCGGGCACCGGGGTGGCCGACGCCCAGACGGCGGGTGGCTCCGAGCCGGCGTATTGGAGGTCGGCGGCAGCCGACAAGGTGATGGGGCTCTACGGCGCTGCCGCGATCTGCGCCGCGTTGCGGGCCCGCGATGTGACCGGCCAGGGGCGGGGCATCGAGGTGCCGATGTTCGAGGGGATGGCGTCCTTCATGCTTCTCGACCGGCAGGGTGGTTGGGTCCAGGACCCGCCCACCGGGCCCACCGGGTACGCCCGCACCGACTCCCCGTTCCGACGGCCCTACCGCACCGCGGACGGCCATGTCGCGGTGATGGTCTACAGCGACAAGCAGTGGCGGGCGTTCTTTGCACTGATCGAGCGGCCCGACCTCGCCTCCGACGTCCGCTTCCACGGTCTGGGCGCGCGCACGCGCCACGTCAACGCGCTCTACGAGATCGTCGAGCTCGAGATGCGCAACCGGTCCACCGCCGAGTGGATGGAGCTCCTCGACGCGGCCGACATCCCCAACGGGCCCGTCAACTCCATCGAGGACCTGTTCTCGGATCCGCACCTGGAGGCCACCGACTTCTTCCAATGCGTCGACCAGCCCGGGCTGGGGAAGGTGCGCCTGGCACGCTCCCCCATCGACATGGGCGTTCCTCCCCTCGACCCGCGTCCCGCGCCGCGCCAGGGTGAGCACACCCAGGAGGTGCTGGCCGAGCTCGGCCTGAGTGTGGAGGAGATCGCGAACCTCACTGCGGACGGGGTCGCCTCCGTCCTCCGGTGATCTGGGGTTGGGGGCCGACTCTCCCTCGGATTCCCCGGTCGACCGGGGAACGCTGACCCTGTCGGCCGAAACTTCGCCCGACAACATCAGTGATTGACAGCGCGCACTACCCCAGGACCACCGCCAGTCCACTCAGCCTCATGAGTCACGGCGGCGACCCGGCAGGTACGACGCGCGCCACGCCGGGCGGCGCGCTCCTGACCTTCGCCTCTGGCGCTCACCCAGGACCTACTTCGCCGGCTGAGACCCCGTCGACACCCCGTCCCAGGCCCCCGCCGCGACCCCGGCCACCGACCCCGACCGCCGCTCCAGGCCGAAGGCGCCGGCCAGAAGCTCGTGGGAGCGCCGACGGGCGCCGGGCTCGGCGATCAGGTCCTGGACCATCACCTCGTCGGCGCCGCTCTCGGCGACCATCTGCTCCAGGGTGGCGCGCACCCTCTCGGGGCTGCCGGCCACGAAGCGGGGCCACCGCCCGTCCACGATCGAGGTCGGCTCGTCGCTCTCGGCGGCGGACAGCTCGGCGGTGGCCTCCTGCGGGCTGGGCACCGTGACCGAGCCGGCCTGACGACCGGCCCGGCGCAGGCGGGCGTAGAACCCCTTCGCCGAGCTCACCAGGCGCAGCCCGTCGGCGTCGTCCTCGCCGACGGCGACGTTGACCGCGAGGATCGCGCGCGGCAAGGCGAGCCCGAACCCCTGGTCCTGGAACTCCTGGCGGTAGTGGCGCAGTGCGGGCGCCGCGCCGGCCGGGTTGATGAACCCGGCGAAGGTGTACCCGATCCCCAGGGCCGCGGCGAGGTTCGACCCGCTCGGGCTCGAGCCCAGCAGCCAGGTCTGCGGGACCGTGCCCACGCTGGGCATCAGCGGGTGCCCGGCGAACGGGTGGTCCTCGGGGAACCCGTCGTAGAGCCAGGCCAGCGTCTCGGCCACCTGCTGGCCGTGCTCGACCCGCGCGGGGCTCTGCCGGTTCTGCTGCAGCGCCAGGTCGAGCACCGGTCCTGCGGTGGCCCGTCCCATTCCCAGATCCACCCGCCCGGGCGCCATCGCCTCGAGCTGCTGGAACAGCTCGGCCACCTTGAACGGGCTGTAGTGGTTCATCAGCACCGCTCCGGAGCCGAGCCGGATCGCGGAGGTCTGCGTCGCCGCGGCGGCGATCAGCAGCTCGGGATGGTGCGAGGCCCCGGATCGGCTCAGGTGGTGCTCGGCGAACCAGATCCGGTGGTACCCCAGCGCCTCCGCATGGCGGGCGGTCGCCAGCGAGTCGGTCAGGGCGTCGCTCTCCGTGGTGCCCGGCGCGACGGTGCCCAGGTCGACGATCGACAGCTTCACAGATGGCGCTCCTCGTTCTCGGTCGACGGACCGGGCCAACCTATGCGCTGGCCCTCCGCACCGTGCGAGGTCGTGGGGTTCAGGTGACGTCGCGGCGTCGGACGACGATCAGCGACACGACCGGCAGCATCAGGACGTACGCCGCGAGCACGGCGGCCGCCTGCAGACCGGTCAGGGTGTCGAGCACTCCGGGGGTCGGGTCCGCGAGCGATCTCAAGCACTTCGCCACGGGTGCGTCCAACCAGGAGATCGCCGCTGCTCTCGTGCTCAGCCCCGACACCGTGCGCACGCACGTGTCGCGGACGATGGTCAAGCTGCACGCGCGCGACCGCGCCCAGCTGGTCGTCTTCGCGATCCAGTCCGGGATCAGCCGGCCCCGGAACTACTGAGCGGACGGCAGGCCGCGGCAGAACCTATGCACCCCGCCCTCACGGCTCCAGGGTGGCGCGGCCAGGGACGCACCGCGGTCGGCTCACAGGAACCTGGTCGTTCCCGGCGCCCGGTGCGAGACTGGAGGCGTCGAGACGCTCGACGGCTCCATCCGGCTCCATCCGGCGCATCGCCGCGGTCGCCGACGCCTGACCACGAGGGGGCGAGGACGCATGAGCCCATCCGTCTATCCGGTGCACGTGAGCGCCCGGCCCGACGCGCAGTTGAGCCGCTGGCTGTGGCTGGTGAAGTGGCTGCTGCTGATCCCCCACCTCGTCGTCCTGGGCTTCCTGGGCGTCGCCTTCGGGGTGCTGAGCCTGGTGGCGTTCTTCGCGATCCTGTTCACCGCCCATTACCCGCGGGCGATCTTCGAGTTCAACGTCGGGGTGATGCGCTGGTCGTGGCGCGTCTCCTACTACGGCTACAGCGCCCTGGGCACCGACCGGTATCCGCCGTTCACCCTCGCCGAGCGAGCCGACTACCCGACGCACCTCGAGGTCGACTACCCCGAGCGCCTCTCCCGTGGCCTGGTGCTGGTCAAGTGGTGGCTGCTGGTGCTCCCGCACTACGTGGTGCTGGTCGCCTTCTTCGGCGGCGCGTCCTACGTTGCCGGCAGCTGGGACGACTCCCCCGGCCTCACCCTCATCGGCAGCTCCGGCCTGGTCGGGGTGCTGGTCCTCGTGGCGGCCGTCGTGTTGCTGTTCACCGGCCGCTACCCGCGCTCGATCTACGACTTCGTGCTCGGCATGAACCGGTGGGGCCTGCGGGTGCTTGCCTACACCGCGTTGATGACCGATGCCTACCCCCCGTTCCGCCTCGACCAAGGAGCTGACGACCCCGCCCCCGACCCTGCGCCCGCCGACTCGAGCCACGGGGCGTCCGCGGCGCCGCCGGTGGCCGCCACCGCGCCGTCCGGTGGTCACTGGGGAGCGGGCCGGGTGATCGGGGTGGTCCTGGCCAGCCTGGTGGTGGTGTCGTCCCTCGGCGCGCTCGCCGTCGGCGCGGCGCTGCTGGTGGTCGACCAGGTGATCCGCGACGACGCCGGGTTCGTGATGAGCGACGACGAGCGGTTCGGGACCTCCACCTACGCCCTGACCACGCCCAGCCTGAAGGTTCACTCCGACGCCGTGGACGACCTGGTCCCCGACCAGTGGCTGGGCGACGTCCGGGTCAGCATCCGCCCCGACGACGGTGCCGGCGGGGACGTGTTCGTGGGGCTCGCGCGGACCGCGGACGTCGAGGGCTACCTGGGCGACGTGCGCCATGCCCGGCTCGTCGACCTGGACGACGGGCCGCAGTACGAGGTCAGCGGCACCGGCACCCCCACCGCCACCCCCGACCAGCAGGACTTCTGGGTGGAGGAGGCCACCGGCAGCGGCGAGCAGTCGCTGACCTGGAAGATCCGCGACGGCGACTGGACGCTGGTGGTGATGAACGCCGACGCCGCGCCGGGGGTGGCCGTCGAGGCCGCCACCGGCGCCGAGTTCCCGTCGATCACCTGGGCCGCCACGGGGCTGCTGGTCGCCGGCGCGGTCGGGCTCCTCGTCTCCGGCGTGGCCCTGGCACTCCTACTCAGGAGCCGGAAGCCGGCCAGCTGAGGCCGCGCACGCTGACGCCGCGCCCGGCGACCGACCTCAGCGCTGCGGCTTGACCAGTGGGAACAGGATGGTGTCGCGGATGCTGAGGCCGGTCAGGTTCATCACCAGCCGGTCGATGCCCAGCCCCATCCCGCCGGTCGGAGGCATCCCGTACTCCAGGGCCCGGAGGAAGTCCTCGTCGACCTGCATCGCCTCGGCGTCGCCGGCGGCCGCGAGCAGCGACTGCGCGACCAACCGCTCACGCTGGTCGACGGGGTCGATCAGCTCGGAGTACGCCGTGCCCTGCTCGGCGCCGAAGATGACCAGGTCCCACTTCTCGGTGAGCCGGGGGTCGTGGCGGTGCGGCCGGGTCAGCGGCGCGTTCTCCTTGGGGAAGTCGGTGTAGAAGACGGGCGTGGTGGTCCGGCCCTCGCACAGCTCGCCGTAGATCTCCTCGAGGACGAAGCCCCAGGACGGATCGAGGTCGAGCTCGAGGCCGATCCGTTTGGCGTGCACGAGCAGCGTGCTGAGCGGGGTCTCGGTGGTGACCTCCTCGCCGAGCGCCTCCGAGACGGCCTGGCAGATGGTCTTCACCGGCCACTGCCCCGACAGGTCGTACTCGACGACCTTCCCGTCCGGCCCCGGGCGGCGGGCCACCGGCGCGCCGTACACCGCGGTCGCCGCCTCCTGGATCAGCTCCTGGGTCAGCACCCGCATGGTGTCGTAGTCGCCGTAGGTCTGGTAAACCTCCAGCGAGGTGAACTCCGGGTTGTGCTTGAAGTCGGCGCCCTCGTTGCGGAACTGCCGGCCGACCTCGAAGACCCGCTCCATCCCCCCGACCAGCAATCGCTTGAGGTGCAGCTCGGTGGCGATGCGCAGGTAGAGATCCAGGTCGTAGGCGTTGATGTGGGTCTCGAAGGGGCGCGCGTTGGCGCCGCCGTGAACGATCTGCAGGACGGGGGTCTCGACCTCGGTGAAGCCTCGCGCCGCCAGCGAGTCCCGCACGCTGTGCACCACCGCCGCGCGCCGGTAGGCGGTGGTGCGCGACTCCGGACGCACGATCAGGTCCACGTAGCGCATCCGCACCCGGGCGTCGGGGTCGGTGAGTCCGCGGTGCTTGTCGGGCAGCGGGCGCAGCGCCTTGCTGGCGAGGAGCACGGACTGCGCCCGCACGGAGAGCTCCCCCTTGTCGGTGGTGACCACCTGACCGCTCACCCCGACGTGGTCGCCGAGGTCGATCGAGTGCTCCCAGAACGACAGGTCGCCGGCGGACACGTGGCCCGCGTCAACCATCACCTGGAGGTCCCCGCTGCCGTCGCGCAGCGTGGCGAAGCTGAGCCGCCCCATGTCCCGCTTGAGCAGGACCCGGCCGACGACGCTGACGGTGAGCGTGGTCTCGGTGCCGGGCGCGAGGTCGTCGGGGACCAGGGCCCTCACCTCGGCGAGGGTGTGGGTCCGCGGCGCGGAGACCGGGTAGGGGTCGATCCCGCTGGCCCGGATCCGGTCGAGCTTCGCGCGGCGCACCCGCATCTGCTCGGGCAGGTGGTCGGGTGAGACCGCCTCGGCGACGACGTCGGGTGCCGGCGGGATGCGGGCGAGGACGGCGGCGGCGTGGTCGGCGCCTCCGGTCGCCAGTCCGTCGCGGTCACTCGCGCGACGGCGCAGCCTCGCGATCGTGGGCGCGTTCAGGAACCCCTCGGCGCTGCCCGCCGCCATCCCGACCCGGGGCAGGTCGGAGGTGTACTCGTAGCCCAGGTAGCGCGGCTGCCACTCGGGCAGGTACTTGGCGTTCGAGCGGTAGAGCGACTCGAGCTGCCAGTTCCTGCTGGCCAGCAGCAGACCCTGGCGCCAGAGCCGGGCGACCGGGGCGGCGCCGATCTCGGCCCCGCGCTCGAAGGCCTCGCGGAACATCGCGAAGTTGAGCGAGACCGGCCCGATCCCGAACGTCGAGGCATGCTCGGCGAGGCTGGCGATCATCAGCTCGACCAGGCCGTTGTCGGCGTCCGGATCGCGGCGCATCAGGTCCAGCGACAGGCCGGTGTGGCCCCAGGGCACGAAGCTCAGGAACCCGCGCAGGGCGCCGTCGGCGTCGTACGCCGCGACCAGCATGCAGGCGCCGTCGAGCGGGTCGGCCAGCCGACCCAGCGCCATCGAGAAGCCCCGCTCGTCACCGCCGTCGCCGCGCCAGGACCCGGCGGCCGCGTCCAGCGCGGAGAAGTCGGCCTCGCTCAGGCTCGCGTGGCGCTGCACCCGGGTCGTGTAGCCGCGACGGTGCAGACGAGAGACCGACTGGCGCACGGACTTCATGCCGGGCCCGTTCAGCGAGAAGGCGGCCATGTCCACGATCGCCTCGTCGCCGATGTCGAGCAACGAGAGACCGGCATCGGCGTACGCCAGCGCGCCCTCGTGGCCGGCGCCCATCACCGCCAGCGACCAGCCCTTGGCGCGGGCCTGGTCACGCCAGCGCCCGATGGCCTCGGGCCAGTACGTCGGGTCCCCGACCGGGTTGCCGCTGGCCAGGCTGACCGAGCCGACCATGCGGTAGGACACCCCGGCCCGCGCGGTCTCGGGGGCACCGGTGTCCCACACCACCGCCTTGTCGCGCCGGGTGGCGAAGTAGCCCAGGGAGTCGTGCTCACCGAAGTCGCGCAGCAGCCCCCGGACCCGGGCCTCGTCGGCGATGCCGAGGGTGCGGGTGTCGCGCGGCGCCTGGAACAGGATCAGCGCGGCGCCCAGCACCACCACGGCGCCGAGGACGCCGATCACCATCCGCACCCACCACGGGGCGTGCGCGGACGGCTCGGGACCGATCCGGCCGACGTCGAGGAGGATCGCCTCGAGGACGTAGCCGAGCGAGTCGGGGTAGCCCTGCGAGCGGCCGAAGGCGCTGACGAGGGCCCCGCCGAGAGCCAGGATGACCAGGCCACCGACCACGAAGACGGCCAGCGCCGTCCACAGGTCGCCGGGGGCGCCGCGGGCGACGAACTGGCGGCGCACCCGGACCGCGAGCACGATCACCGCACCGACCACCACCAGGCCGACCGCGTTCAGCACCACGTCCTCACCGCGGGAGAGCGCGAGGAGCCGGCCGAGCTCCGGGACGCCGAGCCACCACACGACGACGACCCACCAGGCCGCGAGCAGCCGACGCCGGACCGCGACGCCGGTGACCAGGAGCAGCGCGGCGTAGACCAGGCTGGGCACGACCGGGATGGTGAGCAGGGAGACCGGGTCGGCGGACTGCGCGAAGTAGCGGTGCCACGGCGGCACCAGCGCCACCACGGCGGCCAGCGTGGCGAACCCGAACAGCACGCCGGTGAACCGGTCGGGCCACCTGTCGTCCGCGGGCAAGTGCAGACGCAGTCGGCGCTCGGTCGAAGGGTCGTTCGAGGGCTCGGTCATCGGGTGGTCCCTTCGCGCGGTGGACGCGTGGCCGGGTCGCGCTCCGCCTGGGCCGCGAGCAGCCCCAGGCAGCACAGCCAGGCGCTGGCGGTGACGATGTTGACGCGCTGACTGATCCCGCCCACCCAGCGCCGGTCTGCGCGGGGCCGGGCGTAGCCGAAGACCAGGCTGCTGGCCGACCCGAGGCAGAAGACCCACCCAGCGGTGCGGTGGAGCCACCCTGGTCCGCGACGTCGGGTGCTGACCCAGGCCGCCGCCACGCCGAGGTAGAGCCCGGCCTCCGCGACCACGCTGGCGCCGTCGTGCAGGCCGCTGCGCGGGCGCCGGTCGACCAGGTCGCGCACGACGCCCGGGCCCATCGGCGTGGGCACCACGGCCGCCATGACCGCGCCGGCGGTGAAGATCCCCGTGGCGCCGATCACCACCTCGCGGCTCGGACCGGCGGGCAGGGCGGCGCGCACGGCCGGGAGCAGCGGCAGGACCAGCGCCGCGCAGCCCACCTCGCCGGCGCGGTAGAGCCACGCCTGGGGCTCCCCTGGCGCCGCCAGCTCGCTCACCTGGTGGCCCAGGCTCGCCGAGCCGCGTCGTACCCAGTCGAGCACGAAGTTCGAGTAGAGGACGCCGGCGCCGGCGCCGAGGACGGTCGAGACGCTCGGGTTGCGCAGCCGACGGCGGCTCATCGCGACGTCTCCGCACCGGTCGCCCCGGGCCGGCTGCCGGTCGCGTAGTCGCGGGCCTCCTGGCTGGACAGCGCCAGGAGCACCAGGATGCTGCCGCCCGAGGCGAGCAGCTCACCGAGTCCCACCGGTCGTTCGTGCCCGACGATGGAGAGGGTCATCGCGGTCACCGCGGTCACCGAGCAGCCCGCGACCAGCAGCAACCGGGCCCAGTTCCGTCCCGCGAGGATGGCGAGGGCCAGGCCACCCTCGACCACGGCGAGGATCGCGATCGCCACCACCAGCACCGTGGCGGAGTCGCGGACGGCGTACAGCACCGCGCCGATGCCGTACGTCGCGCACCGGGCCAGGGCGACCCCGGTCCCCAGCAGCACCGGCGGCGGTGGGTCCGCCGCACGCACCGCCGACACCAGCGCGGATCCCGTCGACGGCGTCGTCACCTCCCGGGTGACCCGGGCGGGCAGCGTGGCCCGGGCCGGCGCGCAGCGCAGGTCCAGGATCGGCAGGTCGCCGTCGGTGCGGAACCGGTCGCCGCCGCCGTTGCGGTGGTGGTAGCCGGAGGAGAAGTTCTCGATCACGCTGACCCGCGCGCCGGGCGTCGTCGTACAGACCGTGGTGACGACGTAGTCGCGCTCGACGTCGGTGTCCTCCTCGACGCGGTGGGTGAACTGCAGGGTGAACAACGACAGCCCGACGCCCCGGTCGAAGGTGGCCGCTGCCAGCCAGTCGGCCCGGAAGCCGCCGGGCAGCAGCCAGCCGTCCGGACAGCGCCAGAACCTGATGTGGTGGCGCTGCGACGGACTGCCGGAGACCTCCTGCTCGTAGGCGAAGTCCTGTCTGCGGTCGAAGAGGTGCAGCGGGCTCACCGGGGCGCCGGCGTAGCTGCTGCCGCGCAGCACGCTGCGCACGATGCCGGCGGCGCTCCGCGCGTCGAGATCGTCCGCGCGCGTCCAACCGGCCAGGGTCATCGCCTCGTGGATCTGCTCCTCCTCGCCCAGGAACCCGAGGTTGACGGGGTCGCCGAGCAGCCCGTCGCTGGTGCGGGTGCGCCCGACGAAGTAGCCGGGCAGGTAGATCGAGGTGAGGATCCGGTGCAGGCGCGGCAGCACCAGGTAGCTGACGAAGAGCCAGAACACGACCAGCAGCAGCGTCGGCCAGCCCGGCCGGACCCCGTCGCGCAGCAGCACGTAGGCGAACCAGACCCCGGTGACCCCCGAGAGCGCGAAGAACCAGCCGTCGAGCACGTCGCTCCACGAGCGTGTGGGGTCCCGCGGGCGACTGGGCCACATGGAGCCAGTGTGCACGAGTGTGTTCTGCAACACAGTCGGCGTAGCATGCGACGATGCTCGTCGGGCTGGTGGCTGCCGCGGGGGCCGCGCTCTGCTACGGCGTGAGCTCGATCCTGGAGGCTGCCGCGGCGCGACGCACCGCCTCGGTGCAGGGGCTCGATCCCCGGCTGCTGGTGCGGCTGCTCCGCTCCTGGACGTACCTGGCCGGGGTCTGCCTGGACGGACTCGGGTTCCTGCTCAGCCTCGTCGCGGTGCGCAGCCTGCCGCTGTTCGTGGTGCAGTCGGTGGTGGCCAGCTTCCTGGCGATCACGGCCGTCCTGGGCGCCCTCTTCCTGCGGATGCCGCTGAGCCGGAGGGACCGGATCGGCATCACCGTGGTGGTGGCCGGGCTGGTGCTGGTCGGGGCGTCGGCCACCGAGGACCGCAGCGTCGAGGTCAGCGACGCCGAGCAGTGGGGCCTGCTGGCGGCGACCGTGCTGCTGGCCGTCGCCGCGATCCCGCTCGGGAGGCTGGCGGGGGCTGCCGGCGCCCGGGCGCTGGGGACCGTCGCCGGTCTGGCCTTCGGCGCCACCGCGGTCGCCTCCCGGATGCTGCCCGGCGACCTGTCCCCCGACCACCTGCTGGCGGAGGTGGGCCCGCTGCTGCGCAGCCCGGCCACCTACGCCCTCGCGGTCGCCGGCGTGGTCGCGATGCTCACCTACTCGATCGCGTTGCAGCGCGGCAGCGTCACCGAGGCGACGGCACCGCTGGTCGTCGGGGAGACCGTCGCCCCTGCCCTGGTGGGGCTGTTGCTGCTCGGCGATCACACCCGTCCCGGATGGGGCGTCGTCGCCGGCGTCGGGTTCGTCCTGGCCGTGGCCGGGGCCGTCAGCCTGGCGCGCCACGGCGAGATCGAGCAGCCTCGAGCGACCTCCGACCCCTCGGCCGTCGCTCAGGGCTGAGTCGGACGTTGGGCGACCTCCCACGCAGGTCGCTCACATCAGCTTGCGGTCGAAGGCCGCCTGCAGGTCGAGTCCGGTGCGCATCCGCCAAGCCGTGAGCGCCACGGCGAGGCAGCTCACCTGGTCCGCCGCGTCCAGCGAGACTCCCAGCAGCCGTTCGATCCGAGACAGCCGGGCATACAGCGACTGCCGTCGGATGCCGAGTGCCTGCGCGGTGGCGGTCTTGCCGGCACCGTGGGCGATGAACGCGTCGAGCGTCCGTACGAGGTCCGCGGAGGCCTCCCGGTCGTAGGCGATCAGGGGACCCAGCTGCTCGGTCACGAACGCGGTCACCGCCGGCTCCGCCTCAGTCGCCAGGAGCCGCTGCACCCCGACGTCGCGGGCCATGACGACGCCGGTGCGCGTGCCGAAGCGTCGGGCGATCTGCACCACCTCCCGCGCTTGGCCCACCGCGGCACCCAGGTCGGCCAGGTCGGCCACGGGCGAGGCCACGCCCAACGTACGCAGCTCCCCGGCCAGCTCCCCCGACGCCGCCAGCACCGCCTGGTAGACCTCGGTGAACGCGGCGCGCGAACGCTGGGGAGCCGCACGCTGCCAACCCTGCGCGAGCACGAGGACCTGGCTTCCGACGAGTCCGGTCACGCACGGGCCCAGCACCTGCTGCACCGAGTCACGCACGTGCCCGAGCAGATCCTGCGCCGGGACCCGCTGGTCGACGTCGACGGCGGCGACCAGGATGTGGCGGTCCTGAGCCGGCGTCCACCCGATCGCGGTCAACCGCTCCTGCAGGTGTGCGCTGGAGACCAGCGAGCCGGTGACCAGGTCGGTGAAGACCGCCTGCGCCAGGGACGGGCGCCTGCCCACGCCCGGGTGCCTCCCGAGCTCGAGGGCCACGGCGACCGACGCCCTGTGCGCCACCGCGTCTCGGCGGACCGTGCTCCGGCCGCGCAGGACCACCCGCCCGGCCGTGCCGGTTGGCACCCGCACGTCCGCCACCACCTGCTCGGTGGCGCTCGAGGGCGCCGCCACCCGGCTGCGCTCGACCACCCGGCCGTCGGTATCCACGAGCTCGGCACGGCAACCGGCGAGCCGGGCCACGGCGTCGAGCAGGGCCGTCATGCCCTGCCCCAGCGTCACCGGCGCCAACAGCTCCTGCCAGATCGCCTCGCCACCGCGGGCCGAACCCATCTTGCGGCGTAGGAGAAGGTCGTGGAAGTCCTCGACCATCCGCTCGAAGGGCACCATCGCGTTCAGAGTCAGGAACGCCATCCCTCGACGCCGCGCGGTATCGACGAGCTCGGCCGGCACCTCGAAGAAGGAACGACCGACCTCCATGCCCAGCGCGACGCACCCGGCGTCGGCGAGCTGGTCGACGTACGCGGCGAGCTGGGCGGCGGTGCGCCCGTGCAGCCCGAGGCCGGTGGTCAGCAGCACCTCGCCGCCGGCCAGCAGTCCCCCCATCTCGTAGACCTCCGAGGAGTGCACCCAGCGCACCACCGCGTCCGGATCGCCGGTGACCAGCTCGACCGAGGCGGACCGGAACGAGGGCAGGGCGAGCACATCGCCCAGGGTCGCCATCACGCGCCCATGATCGCGAGTGGCTGCGAAGTGTCAGTCAACGCGCCCACTCAGTGGGCAGATCGTCCGTTGTCGTCCTCGCCGTGCTCTGGTCGGGTGTGCATGTGGCTGAGACGCACGCCACCCCCCCCTCCCGTGGATCCACGACCGTCACCCAGGAGCCCCGCATGACCACCCCTGCACCGCTGGACGACAGGCACTTCCTCAGACTTGCGATCGAACAGGCCGCGATTGGTTGGAACGAGGGTGGCGTCCCCATCGGTGCTGCCCTGGTGACCAACCAGGGCGAGGTCCTCGCCGTCGGCCGCAACCGACGCATGCAGCTCGGCAGCGCCATCCGTCACGGCGAGACCGACTGCCTGGAGCAGGCCGGGCGCCTGCCCGCCGCCGTCTACCGCAGCAGCGTGCTCTACACGACCCTGTCGCCCTGCTTCATGTGCGCCGGCGCGTCGGTCCTCTACGACATCCCGCGGATCGTGGTCGGCGAGAACCGTAGCTTCGAGGCCTCCGAGAGCTGGCTGCGCAGTCGCGGGGTGGTCGTCGACGTGCTCGACGACCCCGACTGCAAGCAGCTGATGGACCGGATGCTGGCCGAGCGGCCGGCGCTGTGGGCCGAGGACATCGGGGAGGAGGCGTGATCTCCGCGGGTGCCGGCCAGACGGCCGGACCGGACGCCATCCACGGCGCCGACTCGGAGCGGAGTGCGGCCACGGTGGAGCCGGTCGACGCCGACTACCCGGTCACCCCGGTCCCTGCGCATGCCCGCAAGTCGTTCGTGTCGCTGGTGGTGGTGCTCCTCGGCTTCACCGTCTTCACCCCGACCATGCTGGCCGGCGCCCAGCTGGGGCCGGCCTTCGAGTTCGCGGACCTCCTGTTGGTGATCCTCGCCGGCTCGGCCATCCTGGGCACCTACGTCGCGCTGATGGGGTACGTCGGCGCCCAGACCGGCCTGACGACGGTCGTGATGGCCCGCTACAGCTTCGGCAACCGTGGTTCGAAGCTCGCCTCGATCCTGCTCGGCGGCACTCAGATCGGTTGGTACGGGGTCATCGTCGGCACCATCGGCGACCTGACCGCCGAGGCAGCGGGCTGGGAGTCCTTCGCGGCCAAGGCCGCGATCATGGTCGCGACCAGCATCCTCATGTGCGTCACCGCCTGCTACGGCTACCGCGGGATGTACTGGGTCTCGGTGATCTCGACGCCCCTCATCCTGCTTCTCGCCTTCTGGGTGGTGTCGCGGTCCCTCGACGAGGTCGGCGGCCTCGACGGCCTGTTCGGGGTCGAGCCGACCACCACCATGGTGATGTCGGTTGCCATCACCACCGTGGTCGGCACCTTCGTCTCCGCCGGAACCCAGGCACCCAACTGGACCCGGTTCGGGCGCTCGGGATCGCAAGCCGTCTGGGCGTGCATGATCGGCTTCCTGATCGGCAACGGACTGATGATCCTGTTCGGCGCGATCGGCGCCATCACCTTCGGCGAGGGCGACTTCGTGCTGGTGCTCTACAACCTGGGGCTCGTCGGCTGGGGTGTGTTCCTGCTCTTCGGCAACCTGTGGAAGTCCAACGCAGACACCGCCTACGCGTTCGGCGTCGCCGGCGCGGAGCTCTTCGAGAAGCCCACGAAGACCCCCTTCGTGATCGGCGGATCGATCATCGGCACGGTGCTCGCCCTGACCGGGGTGCAGAACAACCTCATCGACTACCTGGGGCTGCTCGGCACGTTCATCCCCCCGCTCGGCGGAGTGATCATCGCCGACTTCTTCCTGCGGTGGCGCCGCGGCATCCCGGCCGGGCTGGCGACACCGGCCCTCGACTGGCGCAACATCGCGACGTACGTCGTGGCCAGTGCGCTGGCCTACTGGTCGAAGGAGGCGGAGTTCGGCATCCCGCCGCTGATCGGCATCATCGCCGCCATCGCCCTCGCGGTCGCCCTGCACAGGACCCGGCCGGCCTCCCCCCTCCCTCGCGGCTGAGGGTCGGGGCGAACAGCTCGACCGGCACCATCAGAACCGCGCCTGCTGCATCGGCTACTCGCAGGCACTGCCGTCGCCGTCACGGTCCAGGTGCGCGCCGTACCCGGGGTCACCGCGGCGTACCGGCGCGGCGCCGGCGGCGCGTGCGGCGTCACAGTTCTCGTAGTACGCCGCCCCGTCGTCGCCGGCCCCGTCCGCGGGCTCGGGGGCTGCGTCGGCGATGTTCTGGTCCACCTCCACCGGTGCGCCGGAGTCGGCGGGGAGCGGCTGCTCGGGGCAGGTGTCCAGCACCCGCGCGATCGCGTCGCGCTCGGCCGGGGTGACCCACAGCCCGTACTTGGCCTTCACCGCCACCTGCCGGGCGACGTAGGAGCAGCGGTAGCGCTTGTTCGGCGGCAGCCAGGTGGCCGCGTCGCCGTCGCCCTTCTGCCGGTTGGCCGAGGCGTCGACGCTGAGCAGGTTCAGCGGATCGTTCGCGACCGCCGCCCGCCTCTCGACGCGCCACGAGAGGCCGCCGGTGGCCCACACGTTGCCGAGCGCCACGACGTGGTCGATGTCGACCAGGGTCCCGTCGCCGTAGCGGAACCGGATCTGCCGGGCGGTGTACGGGTCCGTGAGCGCCCCGAGGCTGACCTTGCACTCGCCGGTGCCGGGCGCGTAGACGACGTCGACGAGGTCCCGGGCGAGGATGTCGTTGCGGGTGTCGCACCCGTTGCGGTCGGCGTCCAGCCAGGCCTGGCCGAACCTTTCGCGCTGGTAGCCGGTCATCGGGGCACGGCCCTTGACCGGCAGCGTGGACAGCACCGCCCGTGCGGAGTCCGTGCGCGGCTCGAGCGATGTGGCCGGCGCCTCGGGGGTGGCCCCGTCGGTGGCCTCCTCGACAGGCAGGCACCCCGAGAGCAGCAGCACCGCGACGGCGGCCCCGGCGATCAGCGAGCCAGGCCTGCGACGCAGCGGCGGGAGTGTCGTGAACCGTCCCACCGCAGCCGTGCCCCGCTTCCCCTCGTGTCATCCCCGGACGCCCGAAGGCTAACCGCACTCCGGCACGCTCCGGTGGCATCACGCAGGGTGTTTCTGGGCACAGCGTGGCCGGAGAAGGGAGCCGGATGAGACCCACTGGGATGCGCGCCGGCAGGGCCGCGACGCTGCGCTCCGCCGCGGCGAAAGGCGCGGCAGCCGGTCTGGTCGGGGTGGCCGTGATGACCGCGGCGGAGAAGGTGGAGCAGAAGCTGACCCACCGGCCGAACTCCTACGTCCCGGCCCGCGCGCTGCTGACCCTGGTGGGCAGGCGCCCGTCCGACGACGACACGCCCGTCGGCTGGAACCACGCGATGCACTGGGGAACCGGAGCCGTGCTCGGTGCGCTGCGAGGTGTGTGGGCGGTCACCGGCATCCGGGGCGCCGAGGCGCACGCCTGGCACACGGTGGTGCGGCTCGCCTTCGACCAAACGGTGGAGAACGCCACCGGGGTGGGCGCCCCGCCGTCCAGCTGGCCGAGCTTCGAGCGCCGGGTCGACGTCGCCCACAAGGCGAT
The DNA here is from genome assembly GCF_059766615.1 of Nocardioides sp. Z43_10. Taxonomy (NCBI): domain Bacteria; kingdom Bacillati; phylum Actinomycetota; class Actinomycetes; order Propionibacteriales; family Nocardioidaceae; genus Nocardioides; species Nocardioides sp. Z43_10. The sequence goes on from NZ_JCBAJY010000005.1 coordinate 360,768, forward strand.
GTACTCCTTCGTCACCGGCGTCGTCGCCGACCGGTGGATCGCACCGCGGCTGCAGTCGCGTCGCGGCCTCGCCAGCCACTAGGGGGGCGCACCGGCATGGTCGATGTCACCGCGGAGCAGCACATCTCGATCCCGCTGCTTCGGGCGTCCTGGCAGCGGATGACGTTCCTGCACTGGCGGGTGAAGCCGCAGCGGGTCCAGTCGTTGCTTCCGGACGGGTTGACGGTGGACGTGTACGACGGCTCCGCCTGGGTGGGGCTGACGCCGTTCGTGATGGCGGACATGCGCCCTCTGGACGTGCCCGGCCTCCTCCACCGAGCCGTGCCCGGCTTCGTGCGCGGGTCGTCCGTGCTGGCGCAGCTGTCCAGCACCCCGGAGACGAACCTGCGGACCTACGTGCGGGGCCCCGACGGCCGGGACGGCTTGTGGTTCCTGACCATCGACGTCGGCAGCGCCGCCCTCGCCGCGGGCATCAGGGCTGCCGTCGGCGCGCCGTACCACGCGGCGGACCTGACCGTGCGCGACGACGGCGGCGTCCTCAGCTACACCGGCGCGCGGAAGGGATCCGGCGAGTCCTACCGGATGCAGGTTCGCCCGCTGGACACGGTCGCCTCCTCGGACCTGGAGAACTGGCTGACCGGACGCTGGCGTGCGTACACCAGGCACTTCGGTCGGCTGCTGGTCACGCCGGTGGAGCACGAGCCGTGGCCGTTGCAAGCGGCCACCCTGGAGTCGCTCGAGCAGAACCTCACCGACTCCGTGGGCCTGGGCGGCCTGGGCCAGCCCGAGCTGGTGACCTACTCCCCCGGCGTGCAGCACGTCCGCCTGGGTCGTCCGGTCCCGCTGCCGGGAGGTGAAGGATCCTGAGCCGGACCAGGCGCTCGCTGACGCGCCTGGTGACGCTGGCCAGAACAAGCCGCAGCGCAGGTGGTACGACGAGGAGCAGCAGTGACGCAGATGGTCAGGGTCCACAACCTCACCGTGTCCTCCGACGGGTACGCCGCCGGGCAGGGACAGAGCCTCGAGCGTCCGTTCGGCCATGCCGACCCCGGCGAGTTCTTCGGCTGGGCCGGGGCCACGGCGAGCTGGCCCAACCGCACCGATCCCGGGGGCAGCCGCGGCCTGGACGACTACCTGGTCCGCGACTTCCACCGCAACATCGGCGCCGAGATCATGGGCCGCAACAAGTTCGGCCCCCAGCGCGGCCCCTGGGCTGACGAGGAGTGGCGTGGCTGGTGGGGAGCCGAACCGCCGTTCCACACCCCGGTGTTCGTGATGACCCATCACGCGCGGCCCTCCTTCACGCTGTCCGACACGACCTTCCACTTCGTGGGCGGGGACCCCGCGGCCGTGCTGGAGCTCGCCCTCCAGGCAGCCGACGGCAAGGACGTCCGGCTCGGTGGTGGCGCCGACACCGTGCGCCAGTTCCTGGACGCGAGTCTCGTCGACACGCTGCACGTCGCCGTCGCGCCGGTGCGGCTCGGCGCCGGCTCTCGGCTCTGGGAGTCCCCCGACGACCTGCTCGACCGCTATCGCCGCGACGTCGTACCGAGCCCCCACGGCGTGGTCCACCACCTGTTCTGGCGCGAGTGAGCAACCGCGGCGCGCGGTTCAGCCGGCGCTGTCGTGGCCCGGCGCGGAGTCGAGGAAGTTCAGGAAATCGGCCACGGTCTGGTGGGTGATGCGCGCCTCGGCGACCCCGACGTCCTCGAGCTCGTGCACCTCGACGGCGAGCCGCTCCATCCCACGGTCCAGGTCGGTCGCCGTGGTCGCGGCCGCGTGCAGGCGGGCGCTCAGCTCCGCCGGTACCGCCTGGTCGTACTTGGGAACGGTGATCTAGTCCTGGAGCGGGAGTAGCCGGAGGTCGGCCTGGCTGCCGAGCATCTCCTGCGCCCGGTACACGTCGGTGGTGAAGCTGCACACCACCCTGACCCCGGCGATGTCGCGGATCCCCTCGCGCACCTGGTCCACCCTGAACCTGGTCAGCTCCCGGCGCCCGCCGCTCAGCGCCGTCAACGCCTCGGCCGCCGCGCCGTACGTGCCGCTCGCCGCCCCCATGTAACGCGGGGTTATGCCCACTCCCACGGCGGGCTGGGTCCATCGGTGGAAGCAACGGGTCAGGTTGCTGGCGTTGTTGTCAGCAGCGCGGCCAGCGCTTGGGCTGGGGTCCGTAGCTCGAGGGTAGGTCGTGGTCGCTTGT